>CAYHCF010000003.1:0-138161 GCA_964355075.1 uncultured Chitinophaga sp. | reverse complement strand
TGAGCTTCTTGTCGGGGTGGCAGTCTCGTCCTCAGACGAGAGAACCTACGGCCTCAGGGTGGAAAAAAATTAAAAAGCCCAATCTCTTTTTATGGAGACTGAGCTTCTTGTCGGGGTGGCAGTCTCGTCCTCAGACGAGAGAACCTACGGCCTCCGGGTGGGGAAAAAAAATAAAAAGCCCAACCTCTTTTTATAGAGACTGAGCTTTTTGTCGGGGTGGCAGGATTCGAACCTACGGCCTCCACATCCCAAATGTGGCGCGATACCAGGCTACGCTACACCCCGATTCCTTTAGTTTTTTACTTCCACATTCATTTAAGATTGTGCCTCAAATAGAGCTTTGGCAATATTTGGATGTTAGAGTCCAACTTCGCTTGGGCTTCGGTGGACAAGGGCGGAGGGAGAGGGATTCGAACCCTCGATACACTTTGCAGCGTATGTCGGTTTAGCAAACCGGTGGTTTCAGCCACTCACCCATCTCTCCGTGCCGAATTCTAAAGGACTGCAAATGTATTATTCCTTTTGGAAATATCAAGCCTTTCAAAAAACTTTTTCAGGTAAGGTAATAAATTTGTAAACATGTCATTATGTGTACATCCTAATTGGTTAATTTTTAGTCTATTACTGTAAAAAAGAAATTATTAAGGATTTTAAGGGTATTTCTTATATTATTTCTCATAAAAAAGTTGTTTAATTGATAGTATTTTCAAAGTTATGGCAAAGGATCTTCCACTAAATTATAAGTTCAGAGACCTGAAAATTTTTGGTTCAACCGAATGGTTAGCCAATAATGAAAAGAAATACCGCCTGGTGTATAATGAGATCGAATGCACTTTTATCTACTGTGAACTTTCATTCTTCAACAAATTATTTGATGAGGAAGACTGGAATGTTCGAACCAGTTTAAAATGCGTAAACCTGGAAGATGGCGTCGAAATATGCAACCTTTCGGCGGAAAGAAATATTCGCAAAGATGAAAATATTGTTTTCATAAGAGAAGGTTGGGGTGTAAAAACTCCCGGTAATTTCTGGAAGAAAGGAACCTATCGCTGGGAAGCCTGGATTGATGGAATTTATGTTTCCGAAAAAGTTTTTTATGTGATGGATCTGGGTGTGGTAACTGAAACCGTTAATCCATTTTTTACGATCCAAAAGCTCCGGTTATACGAAGCCCCTGAAACTAATTTGCCTAAAAAGGACCGCAAATATTATTCGGTTTTTGAAAATGAAAGCACTCGTTATGTGTGGCTTGAAATGCTGGCATTGAATATTGTTGAGGAACCTGTAATCTGGCCTTGTGAATTGCAGTTTTATTTCAATACGCATACCGGTCAGTTAAAAGGTTCAATTGATAAACTCATTTTTATTGAACCCGCAGAAAAAACTTTTGAATGTTCCGTTGGCTGGGGTAGTGAATTAAAAGGTACCTGGGGAATTGACGCTTATTCAATCAGTGTGGTTTTTATGGATCAGATCATTGCCAATGTTCCGTTTGAAGTCGGCGATTCCTTTATGTCGGAACTCAAATCTGAACCCCAAAAAATCAAAGCCAGGGATATCGTAATTTCAACTTCCGAAGAGTCCAATATGGAAGAAGTTTTGAAGGAGTTGGATAGTTTAATCGGACTTGAATCCATAAAGAAAAAGGTAAAGGAGTATACCACTTATCTGAATTTTTTGAAAATAAGAAAGGAAAAAGGTTTTGATGATAGTGAAAAAATAAACCTTCATGCAGTTTTTACAGGCAATCCGGGAACCGGAAAAACTACCGTAGCCAAAATGCTGGGGAAAATATACCAGCAATTGGGTTTGCTTTCTAAAGGACATGTTTTAGAGGTTGACCGGAGTGACCTGGTTGCTGAATATATTGGCCAAACTGCACCTAAAACCAAAGAGGTGATTAAAAAAGCCCGCGGCGGTATTTTATTTATAGATGAAGCCTATTCACTGGCGCGCAAAAACGACGATTCCAAAGATTTTGGTAAAGAAGCCATTGAAATATTATTGAAGGAAATGAGCGATGGGGAAGGAGATTTAGCCGTAATCGTAGCCGGCTACCCAAGTGAGATGACTAGTTTTCTTGAATCGAATCCGGGGATGAAATCCAGGTTCAATATGTTTTATGATTTCCCCGATTACCTGCCACAGGAGCTTATGCAAATTGCTGAATTTACGATGCACAAACGGGGCGTTGTATTCAGCGAAATTGGCAGAGAATTTATGTATAAGAAATTGGTGGAAGCCTATAGAAACCGCGACCGGATGTTTGGCAATGCCCGCTATGTAAATTCAATTATTGATGAGAGCAAAATGAATATGGGTCTGCGCTTAATGCAATCTGCCAACCCAAATGAACTCAGTAATCTGGAGCTTTCAACCATAGATCAGTTCGACATCGAAAAGATTTTTGAAGGAAAGGTGAAAAACATAGCCGATATCCCGATTGACGAGGATTTATTGAAATCAGCATTAGCTTCCCTGCATAATTTAATCGGACTCACATCGGTTAAAAATGAAATTGATGAATTGGTAAAGCTGGTTAGGTTTTATAAGGAAATAGGAAAGGATGTTCGTCAGAGTTTTTCTTTACATGCCGTTTTTACCGGCAATCCCGGCACAGGCAAAACAACAGTAGCACGCATTCTTGCACAAATTTATAAATCACTGGGCATCTTGGAACGAGGCAATTTAGTAGAGTGTGATCGCCAGGCTTTGGTGGGTGGCTTTGTTGGACAAACAGCATTAAAAACCACAGAAGTTTTAAATAAAGCCCAGGGAGGTGTGCTCTTTATTGACGAGGCCTACGCTTTGAGTGAAGGGGGTGAAAATGATTTCGGAAAAGAGGCCATTGAAACCATACTGAAGCGAATGGAAGATAACCGTGGAGATTTTATTGTAATCGTGGCAGGATATACCGAAAATATGAAACAGTTTCTGGAAAGCAATCCCGGACTTCGCTCCCGGTTTGACAGAGAACTTCATTTTAACGATTATGATTCTGATCAGTTATTTGATATCGCGTTAAAGATGCTTTCAGGAAATTCGATAATACCCGACGAGAAAGCTTCAGAGCATCTGAAAACCTATCTGAGATTTCTTTATGAGAACCGCAACCGAAATTTCGGTAATGCAAGAAACGTGAGAAAAATTGTTGAAGAAACCATCAAAAATCAACATTTACGCTTAGCCAAATTAGATCCGGCAAACCGAACTTCGGATATGATCAGGATTTTGCATTTGGAAGATGTATTGGAATTTAGTGTAGATCCGAATGCAGTTCAGGAAAAACGCAGTATTGGCTTTAAACAGAACTCTTAAAAAGGCAATTCATTTAAGTTCTTAATAATGCTCACTCCTAAAAAATAGGAGTTCAGGCAAATCGTAGTAATTTTTAGCATCGTCATGGTTTGCCTGTAATTTGCTTCAGAATAACGCTCCCAAACCTTGGCAGCCCACCATAAGAAAAAAGTGATTATGGGAAATATAAATAATAGAAATACATAAAATAAATGGGATTGGTTGCTTTCAATAAAATGAAAAGCTGATATCATTCCTGTTAAGATGAAACAAATACCACTAAATTGAAAAGTGCCTTTAATGCCAAGCAACATGCTAAAAGATTTTTCACCCACTTTGGCATCAGCTTTATGCTGATATACCTGAGTTAGAGGGAAAATACCAGCAATGAGGATGGAACTGATGATGGCAGGTAAAATAAAATTCGTTTGAAAAATACAATCTAATATCACCTGGTTTTGAGTAAAAATATATACCAGACTGAAAACATAAAAGCCCTGGAAAAATACGATGGTACAAAACCCGAATATCGGATACCGCTTAAGCCGGATCCCATGCCAGCTATATGCCAATGAAACAAGGACATAAAGCAAAACAGCTTCAGCCAAAAAAGGATTCATAAAATAACAAATACCGAGTCCGATACCTTCAAATAAAAGGGAAAGATAAAAATCTCCCCTACCGGCTTTTGGTGGGTTTTTTAAGCCCCCAATGCTGCCTTCATCCTGATCCATGTAACTATTGAAAGCGAAACCGGCAGGATAAATAAAAAAATGCAGGGCAATAAATAATAAACCTATATTATACAAATCGTGGGTATCAGCCATGCTTACTGCGAATAGAAATATTGGAGTGAGACTCAAAGAAAAAGGGATTCGAAAAAGTTGTATTATGTTTGGAATACGCATCGGGTTCTTAATAATTTCTTTAAATATTCTAAAGGTTTACTTAATAATAACTACTGACTAGTTTAATAATCTTCTGATAATGTGTGCGAAAATAGTATAAAGAGCCAAAATATATCATAATATTAAGTATTCAGGTAACCTATTTACCGGTAAAACAAACAAAATACTCATTAATAAATTAAATTTGTATGGTAAATATATAAAATATGGCTTCAGAATCTACACCACACATTTTAATTGTTGAAGATGAATCAGCCCTTTCAGCATTGTTAAAAGAGAATTTAAAGATTGCGGGTTACACAACCCACCTTTGCAAAGACGGCGAAGAAGGATGGAATGTTTTTCAAAAAGAGCGCTTTGATTTGTGTTTGCTCGATATTAATATGCCCAAGAAGAACGGTTATGAATTGGCCAAATTAATCAGAGAAGATGATGCCTTCACTCCCATCATCTTTTTAACGGCAAATACTTCTGAAGAAGATAAATTAAAAGGATTCGGATTAGGTGCGGATGAATATATTACCAAACCCTTTAGTTCACAGGAATTGGTTGCAAGGATAAAAGCAGTATTAAAACGAACTTCTGTAATCAAACCTGAAATCAAATTAAAAGAAGAGATTTATGAAATCGGACACATAAAAATTGATCTACCTAACCATTTAGTTTATTTTAAAGATACCGAAAAGAAAATCAGCAGCACAGAAGGTGAACTTTTAAAACTTTTTATCAAAAATAAAAATCAATTACTCACCCGGAACAGCTTATTACTGAGCATCTGGGGTCATGATGATTTTTATACTGCCCGAAATTTAGATGTATATATAAACAAACTTAGAAATTTATTGAAAGCTGAACCGGGTATTGAAATAATTAATATTCATGGTTCTGGTTTTAAATTGATTGAAAATAAAACCAGCTAAATTTGTGGCAATAAAACCATTTCATATTTTTTTTTGTCTCAACTTAATAAGCTTTGCTTCAGTAAAGGCACAACAACCTGATACCTTATTACCAAAAGAGAACCTGCGCCAGTTATTTCAGTTGGCTAAGCTGAAAAACAATACCCAGCCTGCTCAGGCTGCTATTTTATTTGAACAGGCTGCCAAATTAAGTGAAGTTGAAAAAGATTATCCTACTTATTGCGAATGCCTGAAACAATTAGCCATTCAAAAAATGAATGTCGGCAATTTCACTGAAGCCAAAGAGCAGATTCAAAAAGCGTTTTTGGTTGCTGAAGCTCAGCAATTGCACGGATATAAGGCTGATCTTTCTTATATAAGCGGCAATATTTTTTATTCTCAGGGAAACTTGCCGGGTGCCGTACAAAAATATCTCGATGCGCTGCGTTATTACGAACCCAATAATCAGGCAGTAGGTAGCTTAAATTCTTATATTTCACTCGCAGAGGTATATGCCCGGCAAAACAATTTCAACAAAGCCATTGAGTTCGATTTAAAAGCATTAAAACTTTTTGAGGAAAGGAAGGAAAGATTCCGGCAATTAAACATGTATGAGCAGGTTGGATCTATCTATCATCGTCAAAAAAATCTTATTAAAGCTAAATACTTTTATTCGAAAGCCCTCCTGTTATACAAAGAATTGAATAATCAGGCTGGAGAAGCAACCACCTTAATTAATCTGGCCAATATTGATTTTGATCTTGGAGCTTATCAATCAGCAAGAAACCAATACCAAAGATGCCTTACCATCGCAAACGGTTTTAATGCTAAACCCATCCAGGTGCAAAGTTTAAATGGTATGGCTAAATGCGACTTATATTTAAAAGATTATGAATCAGCAAACACGGAGTTCCGACAGTCCATTTCAATAGCTAAACAAAGCGGATTAAAAATTGAATTGGATGAAGCCTATTCGGGTTTATCTGAAATCTATCAATCTTTAAATGATAAAGGAAAATCAAGAACATTTAAAGCTTTGAGCACCGAATTGAGAGATTCTATGTTTAATGATTCTATCATAAAACTTACTTCCGATATGCAGTTGTTATATGAAACAGAAAAAAAGCAGGTACAGATTGAACTCTATAAAAAAAATGGGGAATTGAATGACCTTGAATTGAAGCAGACCCGCCAAACAAAAAATTTCTTTATTGCACTATCTGTTATGCTACTTTTCCTGGTCCTGATCTTTATATACTTTATTTCACAAAATAGAAAAATAAATACGGCATTAAAGAAAGGACTTGCAGAGCTCGAAATAAAAAACAGAGAAGTTGAAGATCAAAAAGAAAAACTCACTCAGTTAATTCAGGTAAAGGACCGGTTCTTCAGTATCATATCTCATGATCTGAGAAACAATTTGACTACGATGAAATTGTATTTTGACCTGATCAGCCAAAATGAATATAAATCTGATGAACACAGTGGTTTAAGCAAACAGGTTGCCTCAACAGTTCAAAACACGATCGATTTATTTGAAAATTTATTAGTATGGGCTTCCGCTCAAATTAAAGATATTCCCATAAATCCAGTAAAGATTTCTATTTATGGTTTAGCACAGGAGAATTGTCATTTGCTAAGCAGTATGGCCTATCACAAACAAATACAATTAAACAACCATGTTGATGAAGATGCAATGGTATTTGCGGATGTAAATATGGTAAACCTGATACTCCGAAACTTATTATCCAATGCATTAAAATTTACTCCTGAAAGAGGATCAGTAAATATCATTACCGAAGATGAAGAAAATGAATTAAAAATATCGGTAATTGACAATGGGGTTGGCATCAAGATGGATAAACTGGATTCCTTATTTACAGCTCATGCAAACAATAGTACCAAAGGAACTGCAAACGAAAAAGGCACAGGTTTGGGATTGATGTTATGTAAAGAATTTGTAGAAAAGAACGGAGGACGAATCTGGGTTGAGAGTGATGAAGGAAAAGGAAGCAGCTTTTGCTTTACTCTGCCAAAGGCGGGTTGAAAATTATACTATTTCTATAACAACATACAACCGAAATTTTTTTTCTTCAGTAATTGAGAATTAGTCAAGCCCATTATTGTTTGAATTATTCGATGAAAGTCAACCAATAAGGTGTCCGGATTTACGAAAATTCTTCTCCATATTTTTGGCTTAGATTCAAGCAACGATATTTATATTTGATAAACTTGTTTTGTCATAATCTGTATTATTTTCGGCAAATTTAATCAGTTCTCGTTTCTTGCATCTCATTTCAAACCCGATACCTCACTCACCTCAGACATGGCGTGAACGCGGTATTTCCATTTTCCATCGATGCTTTCACATGCAATATACGTTCTAAGTTTTTTTATTCTTCTCAAGATATTCTGATCATCGTCTTTCATTCGAAATAAACTACCATCCGGTAATTGGGAAACAGTTAATACATGTACTTTCCGGTGATCATATTTTTTGATTACCTGAAGTAATTTAATATCCGCCGTTTGCGAATATTTTGGATTTTGCATATGCCTGGCCAATATGGCTCTTAAATCATAAGGGAAAATATCCAACTCGAAAAAAGGTCGCATGCATATTTTAAATTCGTTCTTCCATTCTGCTCCGTGTGCATCAGGTTTGGAGCCATATTTTAAATGTGTGGTATGATGTGCCAGCTCGTGAATAAAGGTAATCAGAAACTCGAACCTGCTCAGGTTATGGTTGACCGAAATGCGTGAACTTTTACCTGTATGAGGCATATAATCTCCATAGCGACCTTTGCGTTCCACTTCGATATGAAGATGCATTTTATAGAACATTATGAGCTCAGCGCAATAATCAACTGCATTTACCGGTATATAATCTGCCAAAACCTTCATCAATCCGGTTTTATGTTGCTGCTGCTTTTCAGTTAATGTTTCAAATATTTTGGGCGGGTTCACCCTTGCAAAATGCGAAATTTATTTGATTTATAAATCGTGAATTGTTCACTATTTAGGGATTAACTTTTAATCTTCCCCCCTCAACCCTAACTCCAAACCTTCGTTCCTTCAGTACAATTCTTACAGATATCAATTTCAGCCCGTGATTTTAAGATGGCACTTCTAAAATTCTGATAGGCACTCCCCTGCCATACCGCCCTGAAGGATTCTTCGCTTAAATTTCCAAAACGGTGTGTGGCATCTTTATCGAAACAGCAGGGTACTACCAAACCATCCCAGGTAATTACACTTCCACGCCACATACGCCAGCACTGATTCAGCAATTTATTTTTAATTTCATATCCTTTTTCGGTTTTCCGGTATCTGCTTAAATGTTCGTTTTCAGGGATAAATGCATCGCTGGTTTGATAGTCGTAAATTTGAGCCGTTTTAATTCCCAATTCATCAACACCTATTTCTTTAGCCAGCTTTTTTAGTTCAGGAATCTGATGCTCATTATGCTTAAAAGCAATAAACTGCCAGATGATATGCGGAGTTGTTTTACCTAATTTTTTCTTCCATTTCAACAGGTTTTGTGTCCCTTCCAAAACCTTTTCAAGGCTTCCTCCTACCCGGTATTTCTGATAGGATTCCTGGTCAATCCCGTCAATAGAAATCGTTAACCTGTCTAAACCCGATTCGATGGTGGCTTTGGCCATCTCATCGGTAAAATAATGGGCATTACTGGACGTGGCAGTATAAATATTTTTGGCCGCAGCTATCTTTACAAATTCAAGAAATTGTTTATTTAAAAAGGGTTCACCCTGAAAATATAGCGTTAGATAAATCAATTCAGGATGAATTTCATCTATTATTTTTTGAAACAAATGAACATCCAGCATACCGGTATTGCGTGTAAACTCGCGTAAACCACTGGGGCATTGCGGGCAGCGAAGGTTACAACTGGTTGTAGGTTCAATATCTACTATAACAGGCATACCCCAAAGGATGGGCTTTTTGAGCATCCGGGAAAGGTAAAAACCAACAAATAATTTAACGGCATTCCACATTCTTATTCCATTGAGCCTGGAAATAAAATTGATGCCGTCGCTTAGGTAATCTTTCATGCTTTGTCTGATTATTGAAATCAGATTTGCAAACTAAACATTTTATCTGTCTAAAGGACGTAAAAAAAGCGCCCTGAGGCGCTTTTTTTAATCTACATTATCATGCAGAAAGGAATTGTTAGTCTTTATCTCGGGTTTTCCGGTATGATCGTCAAACAGGCTCAAGCGGGAAACTTGTGTTGTGGAGGAATGTGGAACTTCCTCTAATTTTTTTTGTTTCCTTTTATATGCAGGCTCCTTTTCCAAATCCCTTAAGCCTTGCGGTGTATGGATACTGATATTTAAATCTTTCAAAGTTTTAATGCGCTGTATTTGCCGCTCAATTTTTTGCTCCTGCTCCTGCGAATTGATTTCACTCATCAAATCTAACACCGGTTGAGAAGTCCTGTCCCCCATTTTTTGATTAACGGTTTCTTCAATATTCTGATCAATCATTTCCTCATCTGCAAAAGTATCCAGGGGCATCTCCATTTCAACCGCTTCTTCCTCAACGCGAAGGTTTAACATAATTTCATTCTCATTAACAGGAATTTCCTTTTCAGGTTCCTTTTCATCCTCCAGGTTATATTTTATAGTTTCAGGCGGAATGGCTTTCTGTACGATCGGATGAACCAAAGGTTCCGAAGGATTTGAAAATGACTCCTGGCTATGACTGGCCTGACGTGTTTCGACATTCCCTACAATAATTTTATTTTCTTTTGGGGTACTTTCGAAACCTGTTGCGATAATAGTTACAGCCAGTTTATCTGCTAATGATTCATCATAGCTGGTTCCAATTATCATTTCAGCTGTAAAGCCTGTTTCTTCCTGAATATAATTTGAGATCTCCTCAAATTCACTCATTAACAACTCATGATTTCCGGAGGCTGAACTTACATTTAAAAGAATATTTTTTGCTCCTGTAATTCTGTTTTCATTTAATAAAGGTGAGGACAATGCAGCCTGAGCAGCATCTATTGCACGGCTTTCGCCACTGGCCTGAGATGAGCCCATTAAGGCTACTCCACTTGATTTCATTACAGTTTTCACATCTTCGAAATCTACATTTATCTCCCCTGGAAATGTAATTACCTCAGCAATTCCCTTTGCAGCCGTATTCAATATTTCATTCGCATGTGCAAAAGCCTGACGCAAGGGCAGGTTGCCATACATCTGTTTAATTTTATCATTACTGATTATCAACAAACAATCAACCGAACGCTTTAAAGCTTCGATACCTTCAAATGCAAAATCTTTTCTTCGTTTACCTTCAAATGAAAATGGAGTGGTGACAATGGCTACGGTAAGAATATCCATTTCTCTCGCAGTTTTGGCAATAATAGGGGCTGCACCCGTACCGGTTCCACCACCCATACCTGCTGTAATAAACAGCATTTTGGTATTTACGCCCAGAGTATCAATGATATCTTCAATGGCCTCCATGGCCGATTGTTTGCCAATCTCAGGATTTGCACCAGCACCCAATCCCTGGGTTAAACCGGCACCTAACTGAATTTTATTCGGGATCGGACTTGCCTCCAGAGCCTGCAAATCGGTGTTACAGATAATAAAATCAACACCCTTAATGCCTTGAGAAAACATGTAATTTACCGCATTTCCTCCACCCCCGCCTACACCCAAAACTTTAATGATGGATGATTTTTCCTTAGGCATGTTAAATTTAAATGAACTTTCCATAGTTATAATTTCAATTTTTCGCCTGCACCGGCAGGACTGATTAAATTTTATGTTTTATAAGGATGATTAAAAATCTTTCAGATCATCATCATCATACAACCATTTTTTGCCTTTATCGTACCAACGACTTAACAGATTTGATTCTTTTATCTTTTTCTCTGCCCGATCTCTTTCTTTATCGTCTTTTATCAAATCAATTTTTTCCCGTTCTTCATACGCCTTGAATCCCTTAACGACTAATCCCACTCCCGTTGCAAAGATTGGATTTTTAATATCTTCAATAGCCGTTTTACCTATGTGCTCATTGGCATAACCGATACGCGTATCAATTCCGGTAACGTACTCAACCAACTTATCCAGGTGTTTTAATTGTGAACCTCCACCCGTGATGACAATTCCGGCATTTAATTTCTTTTCTAAACCCGAACTTTTTATTTCATATAAAACGGATTCGAAAATTTCTTCAATTCTCGACTGAATAACCAGGGCAAGATTCTTCACAGAGACTTCTTTTGGAGGTCTTCCGTGAAAACTGGGAATACAAACAATTTCATTTTCATTGTTCTCATCTGCCAGTGCTGACCCAAATTTTAATTTCAAAGCTTCCGCCTGATTTCTCAATACATTGCAACCTTCTTCAATATCTTTTGTAATGATGTTCCCGCCGAATGGAATCACTGCAGTATGACGAATAATGCCATTTTTAAAAATCGCAATATCCGTTGTTCCACCGCCAATATCAACTAAACAAACCCCAGCTTCCAGTTCTTCTGAAGTAAGCACTGCATCGGAGGAAGATAAGGGCTCTAAAATCAAATCCTCGACTTGTAAACCTGCACGATCCACACTTTTATAAATATTCTTTATGGCATCTACATTTCCAGTTATAATGTGAAAATTAGAAGACAAACGCACCCCCGACATTCCGATAGGATCATATACATCACCAATATCATCAACGGTATATTCCTGCGGTAATACATGAATTATTTCATCTCCCGGAGCCAGAGCCAATTTATAGGTATCCTTAATCAGGCGGTCAACATCCTCTTTATTAATTTCATCGTCAGATTTTCCCAGACTGATACTGTTACGGTGTTGCAAACTTTTAATATGCTGTCCGGCAATACCCACATGAACGCTATTGATCTCTATTTTAATATTATTTTTCTGCAAGGATTGTTTGGCCTTTTCAACGGCCTCATTGATGGCCTTAACCGTTTTCTCGATATTACGAACTTCACCCCTGATAACGCCAAGGCTTTCAGCTTTACCCATTCCAAGAACTTCGATTTTCCCATTCTCGTTTTTCTGACCCACAATAGCGCAAACCTTAGTGGTACCAATATCCAATCCTACAATAATTTTTAATTCCGATGACATACTTCTCCTTTTTTATTTTTTACAAATTACCTGACCTTCAAATCTGACGTCAATGCTTTTGTATTTATTCCATCCCGTTCTATTGAATCCCTCACGATAAAATACCAAAAGTTTTCTAAACTTGAGTCCCAGATTTTCGGCATTGCCAAAAATGATTATTTGATTCCCGATTTTAGGTATCAGAATTAAATCATTATCGGCTCTTACAAATATCTGCTCAATTAGTGCCTTTAAGAATGAATCTTTATCAACATATGAAGCCACTTTAAACAGTTGGTTTCCTACAAAAGAGTACACTGAATCTCCCCGCTCATAACGTTCAAAAATATTACCATTGGCGATGGGAACCCGTGCCGAAAAGTGTTGTGACAATGGAATTTTGATTCCAAATTGATCCAGGTAATATTGGGTTCCATCATACCGAATCACACGTAAGATAGGCCTTCGCTGCCTTACAGCTATATTTAAAACGCCTGATAAATCCGAGTAAGCGTCAGCATTTTCAATAAGGGGTTGATTCATGAGGGCCTTCTCTAATTCAGGTATTTTTATTTCAGCCATGGGTAACCCTATTAATTTTTCGTCGTTATTCAAACCCTGGCGGATAACTTCTAAAACCCGTTGCCTGTTGTAAAATTGCAATTCAGCAGGTTTGATACTAACACTTACCTTCTTACATCCTGCTTCTCCTTCCTGTCTGTTTACATAATACAAAACCCACAACAAACCCGAAAGCATCACCGTCCAGAAGAGCAGGATGCCAATTTTTCGTGCAATTAACCCTATTTTACCCCAGTTTAGAGTCATTTTAAATCAGTGCTTCTTTTATAGGTTGAACCAATGCATCAATATCTCCCGCACCGAGTGTTAAAAACAACTTAGGTCTTTGTTGTTTTACATAGGCGATCAACTCTTGTTTAGAGCAAAGGATTTTTTCTTTTGAGCTCATCTTATTTAAAATCATTTGTGAATTTACCCCCTCTATCGGGAGTTCGCGGGCAGGATATATCTCCAGCAAAAACAATTGATCGGCCATTGACAGAGATTCGGCAAATGCATCTGCAAAATCTCTCGTCCGGGTATATAAGTGAGGTTGAAATGCAGCTACCAGCTTATGGTTGGGATACATTTGTTTTACTGAACTTATTATCGCCTTTATTTCTTCCGGATGATGTGCATAATCATCAATGAATATTTGCTCATTTGTTTTGATAACGTATTCGAACCGACGTTTTACTCCTTTAAAAGACAGGAGAGCCTGCCTCAATTCGTCTTCAGTTACACCTGCCAATAAACAGGCTGCAGAGGCAGCAATGGCATTCTCAACATTGTGCAACCCTGGAATACCCAGACTTAACTCCTTAATATGCTTTCCTGCTATATGTAAGTCAAATATATGTTCCGCTTCATTTATTTTAATTGAGTCGGCATAAATATCCGCTTTGGGATCAAAGCCATAGGTAAAGTGATGAACCGATAGTTTCTTTTCAATTTCTAAACCATATTTAATAAAAAGCGTTCCTCCCTTCACTAACCTGTTGGCATAATCTAAAAATGATTGCTGCATGGCCCCATGCGCTCCGTAGATGTCGAGATGATCTGCATCGGTTGACGTAATAATTGAAATAAAAGGATGTAAAGTCAAGAATGAACGATCAAACTCATCGGCTTCAACCACTGTAAATTGTTCTGCAGAAGGCAAACTGTTTGCCGCTTGGTGTAACAATAAATTAGTTTGATAATTTGAGGATATTCCTCCAAGAAATGCATTACAACCTATCTGACTTTGCGTTAAAACGTGTGCTATTATTGTTGAGGTTGTTGTTTTTCCATGGGTGCCTGCAACCCCAATGGTTTTGCAGGCCTTACTCAATGTACCTAAAACCTCTGATCTTTTTTGTATGGTAAAATTATGTTTCTTAAAATAGTTCCATTCCTGATGATTTTTTGGTATGGCAGGAGTAATAATAACTAATGTATGCCGGGGATCCAGATTTAAACTTTTTACAAAAGCCACATCATCAAAATAATGGATGAACATGCCTTCCGCCTCGAGTGTTTTTGTAAGGGGGGTATTGGTTCTGTCATATCCGATAACTTCAATTTCTGAATGTTTAAAATATCTGGCAATGGCACTCATTCCGATTCCACCAATGCCCAGAAAATAGGTAACTTTAATATCTTTAATGTCCATGATATTTTATGTTTCTATCAATTTTAAAACTTCATCAACAATCAATTCAGCCGCATTGGGAATGGCCAATTTTCTAATATTTTGTGAAAGTTCCTCTTGCTTTCCCCAATTGTTTAATAGCTGAAGGGTTTCGCTAATCAATGACTTCATCGCTTCCTGATCACTCACCAGAATAGCTGCATGCTGATCAACCAGCGCTTTTGCATTTTTTGTTTGATGGTCTTCAGAAACATTTGGTGAAGGCACTAATATGACCGGCTTCCCTACAATTGCAAGTTCTGCTATTGATAAGGCTCCCGCTCTTGAAATTACAATATCTGAAGCTGCATAGGCCAGATCCATGCGATAAATAAATTGTTCCATAATCAAATCATTTTTCGCCATTATAGCTAATGCTTTACTGCTTGAAAAATTCTTGCCGGTTTGCCAAATAACATTGATTGACGCTTCCAATAATATCTCTAATCCTGCTTCAATACTCTTATTAATAGTTCTTGCTCCTAAACTTCCACCTATTATAAGCAAAGTGCTTTTTTTAGGATTTAATTTAAAGAAGGAAATACCTTCCTGTCTTTTGGCTGTTGCTTCACAAATATCCGACCGAACCGGATTGCCTGTTTTGATTATTTTGGATATCGGGAAAAAACGCTCCATATGGTCGTAGGCTACACAAATTTTATCCACTTTGTTCTTTAATATTTTATTCGTTATCCCTGCATATGAATTTTGCTCATGGATAAGGGTCGGTATGTTTTTTAAAGTTGCCGAGTAAAGCAATGCCCCGCTTGCATAGCCTCCAAAACCAATCGCCAAATCGGGGTTGAAAGTTTTGATGATATTCAAGGACTTGAAAATACTACTGATAACTTTAACCGGAAAAAGCAGGTTTTTTGCACTAAAACTGCGCTGAAATCCGCTAATCCATAAACCAATAATTTGAAAACCTGCCTTCGGAACCTTTTCCATTTCCATACGATCCGCTGCGCCCACAAATAAAATTTCTACCTCATGGTTCAGCCTTTTTTGCAGCGTTTGAGCTACCGCAATTGCCGGGTATATATGTCCTCCTGTTCCCCCGCCACTTATAATTATTTTTAGTTTTTTGATCATTTCTATTCTTAATCTATCTACTAGTATTATGGCGCATTTATGGGTTGACCTCTGCCTGGTTCGGTTCAGACTGCTCCACATACCGGCTTACACTCATAATAGCCCCGAAAGCAAAACTCGTAATAATAATGGAGGTGCCTCCTTTGCTTACCAATGGTAAAGTTAATCCGGTATTGGGTACCAGGTTAACCGCAATGGCCATATTTATCAATGCCTGCATTACCAGGGCGAATGACAAACCTACTGCCAGTAACGCGCCAAAAGCCTGAGGACTCCGGTAGATTATCCGGAAGGCACGGTACATAAAAATCATGTATAACAAGAGCATGATACTTGCCCCGATAAATCCATATTCTTCGGCTATTATCGCAAAAATAAAATCTGAAAAAGCTTGTGGAAGATAATTCCTTTCGGTACTTCCACCCGGACCTTTTCCTTTCCAACCACCTGTGGCTATCGCTATTTTTGCATGATCATTCTGGTAAGTAACATCAGAATTATTTGAAGGCGTTCTGAAATTCTCGATGCGATGTTTCCAGGTCAGTCCCCGACCAAATTTTTCCAGCTGTCGGTCAGGCGTATTTAATACGAGGACAATGGCAATTGCAAAAACAGATAATAAAGGGACTGCCAGATAAAAGATATGTTTTATACTGACACGACCCATAAACATGATAACAATACAGGTGCTGAAAAGTACGGATGCCGTAGATAGATTTGCCGGAGCAATTAAAGCACAGGTTAAAAAAACATGTATCAGTATGGGTAAAAATCCTTTCTTAAAATCCTTGATATCTCCCTGCCTCAATGCCAGTTCTCTGGCAACGTACATGATCAAAGCCACCTTTGCAATATCCGATGTCTGAAAGGTTAAACCAATAATTGGAATTTTTAACCAACGTTGGGCATCGTTAATATTCGAACCAAAAATAAAAGTCAGAATCAAAAGAAAATAAGAAACATACAATGCCAGTTTTGCAATTCTGAGAAAATATTTATAGTGAATACTATGTGTAAACAGCATAATAATAAATCCTCCCAACAGAAAAAAGAATTGCTGAAATAAATAAAACTCAGGCCGTCCTCCTTGTTTTTGATAAGCTAAGGCTCCCGTTGAACTATAAACGGCAAACAAACCCCATACCGATAAAGCGATAATGACAAACCACATTACGGGGTCACCTTTGGGTTTTATATGTTGCCAGGTTATCAATTAGCTAGACCCTTCGACAAGCTCAGGATGACAGGGAAATGGTACACTTCGACAAGCTCAGGATGACAGGGACCCTTCCCTTCGACAAACTCAGGGCAAGCTAAGCTCAGGATGATAGGGAGAGGAGACATGTTAAATGGATTTTACTGCTGTTTTAAACTGGCGACCTCTGTCTTCATAATTTTTAAACAAGTCAAATGAAGCACAGGCCGGTGAAAGTAAAACAACTTCTCCCGCTTTAGCCATTTTTGAGGCTACATGCACAGCTTCCTGAGCACTTGAGGTATTTAGGATCATGTCAACATCTTTTGAGAATGCTTCATGAATTTTTGAATTATCAGAGCCTAAGCAAACAATGATACGCACCTTTTCCTGCACAAGTTCACGTAATTGGGCATAGTCATTTCCTTTGTCTATACCTCCAACAATCCAAATGGCTGGTTTCACCATACACTCCAAAGCATACCATGCCGAATTGACATTAGTTGCCTTTGAGTCGTTGATATAATCCACTCCACCGATAGTTGCCACATTCTCAAGTCGGTGCTCCACATTCTGGAAATCAGTTAAGCTTTCGCGAATCACATCCTTGCGAATGGCAAGAGAATTTGCGATAATGGCTGCTGCCATTGAATTGTAGGCATTATGCCTGCCCCTTAGGGCTAGTTCTGCTGTATACATGGTAAATTGATTTGATTGGTCCTGATGAATGTTGACATGAATTTGTTCGTCGGATATATAGGCTCCGGGTACCATTTTTTTATGAAATGAAAAGGGGAACTGTTTAGCCGGTATCTGATACTTTGAAAGGTTCTGTATGGTTAATTCATCATCGGCGCAGTAAATGAAAATTGAATCGCTGGTCTGATTTTGAATGATCCTGAATTTAGCATCCACATAATTCTGCAACTCGTAATTGTATCTGTCTAAATGGTCGGGCGTAATATTGCATAATACTGCTATATCCGCTTTAAAATCATACATATTATCCAATTGAAAACTGCTCAGTTCCAACACATAATAATCATAGTTTCCGTTTGCCACCAACCTCGCCATACTCACACCTATATTGCCGCCCACTGCAACATTAAGTCCTGCCTTTTTAAGTAAATGATAGACCAGTGAGGTAGTGGTAGTTTTACCATTGGTACCGGTTATACAAATTTTATAGGCGTTGGTATATCTTCCTGCAAATTCTATTTCACTTATGATCGCTATTTGTTTTGAACGCAATTGTTGAATCAGTGGGTTTTTTTCAGGAATACCCGGACTTTTGATTATTTCATCTGCATTCAGAATCAATTCCGAAGTATGTTGATTTTCCTCATAAGCGATTCCATGCTGCTCGAGCTCCGCTTTATAATTCTCAGGAATAGAACCTTTATCAGATACAAATACATCAAAGCCCTTTTTTCTGGCTAAAATGGCTGCTCCGGTTCCGCTCTCCCCACTACCTAAAATTACAATTCGTTTATTCATAGATGGTGAATACTATTTATCTGACTTTTAATGTGATGATGGTTACAATGGCCAGCATGATTCCAATAATCCAGAAACGGGTAACAATTTTTGATTCATGAAAACCTTTCTTTTGAAAATGATGATGCAATGGCGACATTAAAAAGACCCTTCTCCCTTCACCGTATTTTCTTTTGGTATATTTGAAATAAGAAACCTGTATCATCACTGACAGGTTTTCTACTAAGAATATTCCGCATAAAATGGGGATGAGTAATTCTTTACGAACCATGATTGAAAAAGTTGCGATAATGCCACCCAGAGCCAGACTTCCCGTATCGCCCATGAAAACCTGTGCCGGGTAAGAATTATACCAGAGAAAACCTACGCAGGCTCCAATTAAGGCAGCCCCAAAAATTACCATCTCACCCAGATTGGGGATATACATAATATTGAGATATTTTGAATATACCACGTTGCCGCTTACATAAGCGAATAGCGCCAACACAAACACAATAATGGCAGAAGTTCCCGCCGTTAATCCGTCAATTCCATCTGTAATATTTGCACCATTGGATACCGCAGTGATGATGAAAATGACTACCAGTAAAAAAATCAGATAATTATAATTTTTATAGCTGTCACCCACGAAGGCAAGTAAATCAGCATAATCTAATTCACTCTCTTTAAAAAACGGAACGGTTGTGGTTGTCGCTTTTAATTCCCTTACAAAATACAATTGATTATTTAATATCTGGGGCAGTAAATTATTTTCTTTTATAAATGCTTCATTCACTTCATCCGGTTTAAAGAATTCTTTTGTTTTAACAAATTGGTTAAAATATAAAGTTGTGGCAACAATTACACCCAAACCAACCTGCCCTAATATTTTAAATCTGCCGGCTAAGCCTTCCTTGTTTTTTTTGAATACTTTAATATAATCATCCATGAAACCAACCAGGCCAAGCCAGATTGTGGATACAATCATTAATAATATATAAACATTGTTTATGCGGGCAAATAAAAAAGTGGGTATCAAAATTGCAGCCAGTATAATTAAGCCACCCATGGTAGGAGTCCCCTTTTTTTGTTCTTCTCCCTCAAGTCCCAGGTTTCTTATTTCATCACTTACCTGCAGATTTCTTAATTTGGCAATCAGCGTTTTCCCATAAACCATAGAAATGGTAAGAGAAACAATAACTGCCAGGGCGGCCCTGAAAGAGATGTACTGAAACATCCCTGCACCCGGAAAGTTAAAGAAATGATCGAAGTACTCGAATAAATAATATAACATAATAAGGTTTATTTTTTTCTAAGCTTGATTTAATTCTATCATTAATCATTAAATAATTCGAACATTTCAGACAACACTTCCTTATCATCAAAATGATGTTTAACTCTATTGATATCCTGATAATTTTCATGACCCTTTCCGGCAATTAAAATGATATCTCCTGCACCGGCCATACTAACTGCGGTTTTTATGGCCTCCTTTCTATCCGTAATTCTCAGTGTTTTTTTGAAATGCAAAGCAGGAACACCACTCATCATTTCATCCAAAATTATTTCTGGATCTTCCAGTCTTGGGTTATCGGAGGTAAAAATTACTTTGCTACTGTTATTTGCTGCAACTTCTGCCATTACAGGTCGTTTGGCTGAGTCTCTATTGCCACCGCAACCCACAATACTGATCAATTGTTCGTTACCCGTTCTTACTTCATTAATTGTTTTTAATACATTTTGTAAAGCATCGGGAGTATGTGCATAATCAATAATTCCAACAATTCCTCTTTTCGAATACAAGGATTCAAAACGTCCCTTCACGGAGCCTAAACTGCTCAACTTGATAATGATTTCATGTCTGGTTTTACCCAATAAGTAAGCGGCACCATATACGGCTAATAAATTATATGCATTAAAACGTCCAATTAATTTAAACCACGCTTCTTCCCCATCTATATTCAACAGCATTCCATTAAAATCACATTCAATCATACGTGCTTTAAAATCAGCCATGTTTTGCATACTGTAGGTATATCGTCCTGCATGGGTATTTTGCAGCATCACCATTCCATTGCGATCGTCTTTATTTGTTAAGGCAAAGGCATCGCTGTTTACTTCGTCAAATAATTTCTTTTTGGCTTTTATATAGTTTTCAAATGTTACATGATAATCCAGATGATCATGTGTAATATTGGTAAAAATGATACCCGAAAAACGCAATCCTTTAATACGGTTCTGTGTAATGGCGTGTGAGCTTGCCTCCATAAAACAATACTCGCATCCGCTATCCACCATGAGTCTTAGCATTTTATTTATGCTGATTGAATCGGGAGTGGTATGCGTTGCCGGAATTATTTCTTCATCAATCTGATTCTGAACCGTAGATAATAAACCAGCATGATGACCAAATGAACGAAATAAATTAAACAACAAAGTAGCTACAGTGGTTTTGCCATTGGTACCTGTTATCGCTACTATTTTCAACTCCTTACCCGGTTCATCAAAAAACTTTGATGCCATTAATCCCATTGTTTCCGTAGAATCAGAAACCTGAATATAGCACACCTTTTCAGAAAGGTTCAATGGTAAATGCTCAAGAACCACGGCGGTACAACCATTTAAAATTACCTGCTCAATAAAATCGTGTCCGTCGACCTGAGTTCCTTTAACTGCAAAAAATAAAATTTGTGAACTCACCTCACGTGAATCAAAACTCATTGACGCAACAGGTTGATTCAACGAACCCAAAACTTTCGTATAGGTGATACCTGATATCAGTTGTGCTAATTGTTTCACTTTTTATCCCAATTGAAGTTTTATATAATTTACTTTTCGAATGGGTTCACCCGGATTTACCGATTGCTTTTTGACTTTTCCATATCCATTAATCTCCACTTTGATTCCCTTTCTTTCAAGAAAATATACCACATCGCGTGCGCCCATGCCTCTTAAATCAGGCATTCTCCCAGTTTCCAGGTTTACCGGTTCCAGTGCGATTGATTTATCTTGAACTCCGCCGTTTACCCAATCTGTTTCACCCTCCGCAATGGAATCAATGTGGTAGTGAGAAGAAAGTTTCACCTGATCCAATACCATTTTGATATCACTTTTTTGTGCACTTTTTATCAAGGGTAAATCTTCACTGAAATTGGGATTCGTGAACTTTAATTCAAGGTGCAGGTTTAATGCATTGGCATATACTTTATCGGCAATTTCCTTAAACACCGGTAATGCAACGGCGGCCGCATAATAGTTTTCCTTACGCGGGCGACTGATTAAAACAAAGCAGGAATACTTAGGATTTTCGGCAGGAAAATAACCGCAAAATGAGGCACGATAACTTTTACCTTCCGTAAGGTACCCTTTTTTATTGTAAGCGATCAATGCCGTTCCGGTTTTACCTGCATACGAATAGAAATCGCTTTTTAACTCGTGTGCAGTGCCTCTCAACACAACCCCTTCCATCATACTTCTAAGATATTTTACAACCTCAGGTTTGCAGATAGCCGGGTTCATTATTTTTGGATCAAACACCTTTAGCGCCTTACCATCCTGTTCAATTCTTTTAACCAAAATTGGCTTCATCAATTTTCCGTTATTGGCAATAGCATTATAAATCGTAAGCATTTGCAAAGGAGTTAACATTAGCTCGTAACCTATAGCCATCCAGGGTAAGCTGGTGCATGACCATGATTTGCTTTTAGGACTTTTCACTACCGGAATTCCAACTCCATAAATTTGAAGATTTAGTTTCTCGGTTAATCCTAATGCCTTGTAATGTTCATACATCATGTCGGGTCTTTTGGCATAAAACCGCGCCACCTGTTTGGCCATTGCAACATTTGACGAATGTTCAAATGCCTCCTGCATGGTTATTACACCGGTTCCACTGTGAGAATCATTCATGGTTTCTTTGCAGAATCGCTTGATTCCATTTTCAGCATCAACTTCATCTGTTGGTTTTACAAAACCATCCTCCAATAATGCCAACATGGAAACCAGCTTAAATGTTGAACCCGGTTCTATACTTTCACCAACTGCATAATTATATTTCTCACTATAGATGCCTTCAGACTCACGCGTAAGATTTGCGATAGATTTTATTTCACCTGTTGCAACTTCCATTAATATGGCAGTTCCATAATCTGCATCATTTTCGATGAGTGTATTGAGTAAGGCATGCTCTGCAACATCCTGCAAATTGATATCAATGGTTGTGATTAAATCTTTGCCTTGTTGCGCGTCAATGATCAATTCATCGTCTATCGGGATCCAGGTTCCGCCTGCAATGCGCTGCATTGCATGTTTACCACTTCTACCGCTCAAATAACCATCGTAAAACCCTTCTAAACCTACCTTTACAGAACCATCCTCCTGTTTAAAACCAATGGTTCTCTCTGCTAACATATCAAATGGTTTTTCACGCCTGCTTCTTTCGGTAATCAATAATCCACCTTTGTATTTGCCCAATCTAAAAATAGGCAACCCCGTTAACAGACGCATTTCATGATAGGATATTTTGCGTTTGAATAAAAAATAGCGATAACCCAGTTGCCTTATATTTACAAGAACTTGTTTGTACTCATTTTGACTTTTATCGTTAAATATTTTTGATAAATAAAAAGAAAGGGAATCAATATTATTATCGAATAGCTCATCGTCAGCAAAAGCTGTGGCTTTGGCATCAATCCGAACATCATAGATGGGTAATGAAGTAGCTAACAGATTTCCTTTGCAATCAAAAATATTTCCTCTGATGGGTTCAATCTCAAAAACACGGGTACTCAGGCTATCGGCCATTGCACGCCATTTTTCACCCTCTCTAAATGCAATTTTCCACAGGTGAGTCAATACCATTACAGCGAATACAAACATTCCAGAGTACACGATGATGGTTCGTATAAACATGGACTTTCGCGTGTTCGTATTATTGCTATTATTGGCCACTATACGTTATCTTACTGGGTGGTGTTTTTAATTCTTTAATACCAAAAGGTTTTAACTTTCTGGCAACTTCCGACTGCTTGCTCTCACTCATTAATTCACTCAAAACACTGATGTACTCGCTTCTCAAATCCTTCACTTCTTTGATTAGTTTATCTGTTTCCCGAATAATTTTTTCTGATCGGTGGCTGTTATATATGTAGAGAATCACCAGAAAACAGCAATAAGCCATAAAAGGAGCCTGCTTTAATAATTGTTCCCGATTGATGTTAAAGTCGAAATCAGCAAACCGCTTAACTGTTTCAGTAAGACGCAGCGTATCGGCATCGCGCACATGCTCCTGTTTCTCTTCCACTTCCGTAACAATTCGGTTCATCTTATTTTATAATAACCTATACCTTTTCTGCAATACGTAATTTGGCACTTCTGGCACGGGGGTTTCGTTCCAACTCACCTTCGCCGGCTGAAATAACTTTTCGATGAATAGCCTGCAATGGTTTTTTTACATTGCCATAAAAGTCCTTTTCCTGATCGCCATTAAAATTTCCTGCGCTCATAAAATTTTTCACCAATCTGTCCTCCAGTGAATGATAACTCATCACTACTAATCTTCCCTGAGGCTTTAATACTTCCGGTATCTGTTTCAGGAAACTTTTGAGCACTTCCATTTCACGGTTAACTTCTATGCGTATCGCCTGAAACACTTTTGCTAAAAATTTATAATCCCCAAATTTTGGAGTATGTTTTAAAATAGCATCTTTGAGATCGGCTGCAGTTTGTATCGCTTTTCCAGCCCGATAGCTAATAATGTCTTTTGCCAATACACGGGAATTTTTTAGTTCGCCATATTGAAAAAGCACATCAGCCAATTGTTGTTCGCTATAAGTATTTAATAAAATAGCTGCACTTAATTTTGCGTCTTTATCCATACGCATATCCAATTCAGCCTCATCAAAACGAAAAGAAAATCCCCGTTCGGTTTCATCAAATTGATGGGATGAAACACCCAAATCGGCAAGAACCCCATCCACAGGTAATAAATCCTGATATTGGAGGTGGTTTTTGATAAATTCAAAATTCTGATCAATAAAAAGAAAGCGTTTATCAACAGGCAGGTTTGCTTTGGCGTCATGATCCTGATCAAAGGCAACTAATTTTCCTTTTGTACCTAATCTGGCAAGTATGGCTTTTGAATGACCGCCTCCGCCAAAAGTTACATCTACATAAACTCCATCCGGATTAATATTTAATGCATCCAGACATTCAGTTAACATAACAGGGTCGTGGTATTTATTTCCCATCCTTGTCCTCCCCAGCTTTAGCGATAGAGGAATCGTCCTCCCTTTTACGTTTACTCATTACCTCTTCCGCCAATGCACTGAAATCGGAAGGCTCTTCGCTGAGCATTTTGTCATACTCTGCTTTATTCCAGATTTCAATTTTGTTCCCATAAGCCAATAATACCAACGCTCCACTAAGATTGGCGAACTCCTGTAATTGTTTTGGAATTAATATGCGCGAAGCAGCATCCATTTCCAATTTACTGGCCCCTCTTAAAAAATACCTTTTAAAAGTGCGTTCCTTTTGAATGTAATCGCTGAGCTTGTCAATTTCGGCAGCAATGAGTTTCCATTCATTGCTCGGAAATAATACGACACACTTCTCAAATCCCCGGTTGATGAAAAACGAATCATGAGCTGCCTCGGGTAACTGCTTTTTAAGAGCAGAAGGGATCATTAATCTCCCTTTGGCGTCCATTTTTAATTCGTATTCTCCGTGAAGCTGCGTCATTGTTGCGTTGTAGCTATTTCTCTGTAAAAGTATAATAAATTTCCACTTTTTACCACTTTCTCCCACTTTTGTGGAAAAAAACGACTTTTGCACATAGCTGTGGATATCTAAAAAGTTCCCTCACCTTCATAAATTATTGGCTATTAGGCCAATTTTTGGGTTTTGAAGAAAAATACCAATGGTTGAAAAGTGTGTATGGAATTATTCCTTAGATTTGAGAAAACATCCGGATGGGAAGTAAACAATTTTCCTGGTTCAACTATTTTTTGATGACTGGTATTATAACAATACCCTTTATTACGTATCATAAAATCGCAGATCCCAATTTATTAAGCAGGCAAATTGCTATAAGTGGCTTGTGTTTGGGAGCTGTTCTGTTTCTACATTTAAACCGGAATGAAATCAAATGGATTCCTTTTTCTTATCCTCTCTTTATTGCCATTGGAATTTGGTTTGGCTCCTATTTAATTGGCTTTTTTAATGTTTTTAGTATCTCCGAAAGTCTGTATTTTACCAGTAAAATCGCCCTTTATTGTGCTATTATCTATTTATTTACTCACTTATTTCTGAACCAAAAAATAAATACGGTTGGTTTGAACCGGGCTGTTACCGGAATGGTTTGGATTGCAATTGTTTTTCTTGGATTTGAAATTTGGACACAATACCAGGCGGGAATCCATTTATTAAAAGGCAAAAATCTGTATCAGTTAAGTACCGTTTTCAGCCATAAAAATCTATTTTCATCTGCCCTGTTGCTTTGTTTTCCATTTTTGGTTCAAACCGTATTGAAAGATAATAAAACAGTTCGCTTACTGGCCGGTATAACACTTATGCTGATGATTCCCATACTGCTTTTTATTCAAACCAAGGCGGTAATTGCGGGTATTTTTTTGGGAACATTGGTTTGTTTTATTCCTTTTAGCCGACTCATGAAGCCTCGTTTTCCAAAAATATATCAGGGAGGAATAATGGCCTTTTCATTGAGCATTTTAGTCTTTGCAGGCTTTTCATTTCTGCACCCTGAAAAATTTGTTTTATTATACAATAATGAAACCTTCAGGGAGCGGCTTTTGCTTTGGCAAAACACCTGGCAAATGATCAAAGAATTTCCTTATTCAGGTGTTGGGGGCGGAAACTGGCAGATTTATTTCCCAAAATATGGCTTGCATGATTTTATGCAAACCAATTATCAGGTGAGCGACGGATATACCACATTTCAAAGACCTCACAATGATTTCCTGTGGGTATGGAGTGAGTCCGGTCCCATTGGATTGGCATCCTATCTGGCTATGTTTGGGATCGTTTTATATAACTGTTATAAGCTATTTAAAAACAGCCTGGGATTAAAAGAATCTCTTACCTGGCTTTCCTTGTTTTTCACTCTAATTGCTTATCTTTTTATAGCTTTTTTTGATTTTCCGCTTGAACGCAATGAACACCAGTTTTTATTAGGTTTAATTATAGCGCAAGTGCTGGGTTCAACCCGAACCCAAAAAACTGAAACAACTGTTAAAGAAAGTTCAGGCAATCTTATTATGATCACAATTATATTAAGTACCAGCTTATTTATAGCAATTAGTCGCATTCCCGGGGAAAGGTCTTCCTTAAAAATCATACAGGCACATGCTTCCAATAACTGGGAAATGATTTTGAGAGAAACTCCAAAATGCATCAATACTTTTTATACCATCGACAATTTTTCCATCCCTATTTATTGGTACAGTGGTGTTGCCCATTACGCATTAAATGATTTGCCGGCAGCAAAATCTGATTTTGAAAAAGCTTATCATATCAATCCATATCAGGTGCATGTTTTAAATAATATTGCCGGACTTTATGAAAAGGAAGGAAATCATGAACAGGCACTTCAATATTATGATGAACTCCTGAAAATCTCGCCCACACAGCCCGATGCCATCCTGAATAAGAGTGCAGTACTATTCAATATGAACCGGATCAAAGCTGCGTTTGAATGCATTTACCAATTTAAATTTGATGAAGAGAACACTCAGTTTACAGGCTTTCTGAAGGTTATTGGCAAAGCTTATTTAGAACAATTGAGCAATTCGGAAAAAGACTCTGATAAAAAAATAAAATGGCTTTTGATGGCTCAGGATGAAAAGAGCATTCAGCACTTTTTTATATTTAATAAAGAACAAAAAAGACCGGTTAACCAACTCTCGATTCCTTGAATTTCCACGTTTTCCCATATTCCAAATGGTTCAAAAAGCCGGAAAACTATTTTTGATCGACGCAAAAAATAAAGAAAATTTTAAGAGTGTTCTTGTATAAATAACCCTTAATTTTGATTCATTGCATTTGTTGAAGTTTTTTTTCTTTGCTATTTCGCGATTTTAATCACTTTATGCTATGAACCACTTTTATATGAAACCAATGAAAATATTAAATCTCCTTATTTTTATTTTTTGCTTACCCATTCTATTGTTTGCTCAAACAAAAAGTGTAAGCATTAATCCCAATACCGGCATGAGAAATCAGTCATTGGCAGTTGTAATAACAGGAGTGAATACCCATTTTATTTCAGGCACCAACACCGTAACTTTTTTTAGAGGTGCCAGTTCAACATCTGAATTATCACTTACCAACAAGAGCATCTTAAATGACACCTTGATGGGAGGAATTATTCAGGTTAATGCCAACGCAACTTATGCGGCCTATAGTTTTAAAGTTTATAATGGTACCGATGGCTATGTTTTTTCTTCAAATTATTTTTATGTTTCAAGTAATGGTTCTTCCCCTTCATTGAGTAGTCTCACACCAAACAATGGTGAACAGGGCGGGAATTTGTTAGTTGCCATTACCGGATTAAACACCCATTTTACGCAAGCTTCCTACACGAATCAGGTTAACTTTATTCGTCAGGGCACAGCCACCACAAGCATTGTTTCCTTTGTAGATCCTCCTGTAGCGAGTAATTTATTGACGTCACGAATACTTATCTCAACCAATGCCCCTTTGGGAAATTACGATCTGCAGGTAATAAATCAGGTAGATGGTTCCCTTATTTTGCCAAATGTATTTACCGTTACAGCCGGTAATGGACCAAAGATTCTATCCATTACTCCCCCGGTAGGACACTTACGGGAAACTTTAAATGTAACCATTTTAGGATCTAGGACCAATTTTACACAAAGCAGTCAAACCTTATTATTTTTCCGGCAAGGCACATCCTCAGTTAATATTAACGTTAATAGTTTGACCCCAAATAACGATAGTATGCTTACTGCAAATATTAGCATTCCAAATTGGGCTAACCGGGGTTTTTATAGTTTCATGTTATATAAAAACAAGGATACTACCGGGCAAAGTGCCTTGTTTTTGGCCGAGGTATTTGAAGTAGATTTCGCCATAGGTATTTCGGAGCAAGTCGCCACGGAAGAGCCCTTGATCGTTTATCCAAACCCGGCACAAAAACAAATTACCGTTTCCGCAAATAAACGTATTGAGCAGGTTGATTTATTTGACCTGCAGGGAAGACTCCTACAAACCACAAAACCATCATTGCCGGAAACCGAAATTGAAATAAAAGTGGATGACTTTATCTTGCCGAAGCAATGCTATTTTCTGAAAATTAAAACGGTTGATGGAATCGTTGTGAGGAAATTAATGCTGGAGTAATTACAACTTGTGAACTTTGTGTATTCCTTGTGTACCTCTGTGACTTCTCCGTGAACCTCTTTGAAATAAGAAATCACCTATTGAAAAGAAAAATTTATGACATGAAGTAATTACACAGAGAACCACAGAGGAGGCACAGAGAGCCACAGAGAAAAATGATGCAGCATTGAAACTCTGTGTGCGCTTCGTGTTTAAAAAGAATTTTCTGACATAAATAAATTATCAGGGTAAGAACAAGTTTTTCTGGCTAATCTTATATTTTAGCGTGAAGGTTAAGTGCCTGGTAAATTCAACATCCATTATTAATTCTCATTTTAACACAATGAACACAAAGGTTTACACAATGTTCACGGAGAAGAAATATTTTAATTTCATTCTGCATACTTATATTGCATGATTGTAATCTCGGTAATATAAAATATGCTTATTAAAGAAACTATTCCCATCGAATTCGCCGAAATTGAACCCGACAATTTCCATTTATTTGTTCAGGTAAAAATTGGAAGGAAAAATTCCCGTTTGTTATTAGATACCGGCGCCTCCAAAACCGTTTTGGATCAAACCCGCGTTTTGCAATTTACCCAATCCCATCACTTAAGAAATCACGATGTTGCCTCGGTCGGACTGGGATCAAGCTCCGTTGAAACACAAATAACGCTGTTGAGCAGTATGCGCTTTGGGTCAATAAAAATAAAACCTGTTGAGGTGGCTGTACTGGATCTATGTCATGTGAATCAAACCTATGAGATGCATAATATGAAGCCTATTGATGGCGTTCTGGGAAGTGATTTGCTTTATCAATTGAAAGCGGTTATTGATTATGGGAAGCGAAATCTTCAATTGAAAAAGGAAAATTAAAAATGGAGAATTACTAAAATAATGGGGGCACAAAGAAACTAAGAAACAAATTTTTTATTGCGCTTCATCGAGAATTTCTTCAGGGGTTTTGCCCAGATTATCCAGTGCAAGGCGGGCATCCTGAGCCAGTTCCCCTTTGGGATATCTTTTCAAAAACTCCTCATAGCCAGCCTTTGCTTTTGGTAAATCATTCAGGTTGTTTTCGTTGGTATAGGCTTCTAAAAATAAAGCATCTTCGCAGAAAGGTGATTTTGGATATTGAACCCGTATTTTTTCCATCAGTTCAACCGCCTCTGCCGGTTGCTGCAATACAATGGCCCTTTGCGCAGCCCGAAACAGATACTCGGCCGCATGCTCATCATCGGGATATGCTGTGGCAAAGTCTAGATAAGCCGTTTTTAAACTAATCATCAATTCATTGCTGAAGGCACTGTCGTTCCCTTCCAGGGTTTTGATTTTGTTTAAGGCCTTTTCTTTTGGCGATTGACAGGCAACTATTGCCACAAGAGCAAAGAGGAAAATTTTATTCAGGTATTTCATAATAGATACAATTTAATATTGATTGCTTCGTAATAAAACCAATGTACAAGCTTCCAGTGCCTCAATTCCGTTCAATCTTAACTTATTCTCAAAATCAGGATTTTCAGTTCCCGGGTTAAACACAACTCTCTTTGGATGCAGATCAAGGATATGCTGTTCGTATTGGGATTGCAAAGCAGGATTCACGTATATGGTCACGGTATCCACTATTTCTGCCTTAGGCCATTCGGTTACGATCTCATGATTCTGAATTTTTCCGCCCCGTAAACCAAATGGAATAATTGGATGGCCGTATTCTAAAAGCATATTCACAGCTTTATTGGAATATCTTTCAGCATTTGTTGATGCTCCAATGATAAGTGTTTTCCTCATTTTATGGCTGCAAAGAACGGTGTTAAGAAAGAGATTAGAAAATACTTTTTAAAAACTTATTTTCGTGACCTGTTATTAAAAAATAATTGAACCCCGGAACCTTCCCGTTAAACGTATTGAATGATATATGAAGATTAGTTATAATTGGTTAAAAGATTTTATTGAAACCGACAAAAGCGCTGCAGAAATAGGCAATCTCCTTACCAATTGTGGATTGGAAGTAGAAGATATCTCCACCTTCTGCAATATCCCCGGAGCCCTGGAAGGGATCGTGATTGGTCAGGTATTATCGGTGGAAAAACATCCAAATGCCGATAAATTAAGTATCTGTCAGGTTGATACCGAAAAAGGAGTCACGCAACAAATTGTTTGTGGCGCACCCAATGTCGCCGCTAATCAAAAGGTTTTGGTTGCAACGGTGGGTTCAACAGTTTACCCAACTACAGGTGAGCCATTTACAATAAGCAAAGCAAAAATACGTGGAGTAGAAAGCGCGGGAATGATTTGTGCAGAAGATGAACTGGGCTTAGGCAATAGCCATGAGGGAATTTTAATATTGCCTGAACACTTTGAAGTTGGGAAACCTGCCCACAATTATTTTAATATATACAGCGATCAGATTCTCGAAATAGGCCTCACGGCTAACCGGGGAGATGCTGCCAGCCATTATGGAGTTGCCCGCGACCTCTTTGCCTTGGGCATCAAACGCCTCAGGAAAGAACTGGAACAGGTAGAAATGGCTTCTACTGAAAGCTCTATTGGGGTTAGCATTGAAGAAGGCAGTGGGTGTTTGCGTTACAGTGGACTGGTCATCAATCATGTTGGCATTAAACCTTCACCCGAATGGCTGCAAAACCGCTTGAAAGCCATTGGACTTTCTCCTATTAATAATATAGTAGATGCCACCAATTTCATCCTTCATAGCTGGGGTCAGCCTTTGCATGCTTTTGATGCGGATAAGATTGCCGGCAGGCAGATTATTGTTAAAAAAGCTGTTGCCGGATCCACATTTACCACTTTAGATAAGGTTGAACGCAAATTAAGTGGCATCGAATGTATGATTTGCGATGCAGAAAAGCCTCTTGCCCTGGCGGGTGTGTTTGGCGGCATGGATTCAGGTGTTTCATCAGAAACTCAGAACATTTTTTTGGAAAGCGCTTATTTTGAAGGAGCTGTCATCCGCAAAGCAGCAAAGGCCCACGGTTTGAATACAGATGCCAGTTTCCGTTTTGAACGGGGTACCGATCCGAACATTACCTTTGAAACACTGCACCACGCAGCAGCGCTGATTTTAAAAATAGCCGGGGGGTACGTGCCCTGCCAGATTATTGACATTTACCCGCAGCCTATACCCGACCGGAGTATCGTTTTCTCTCCATCCAAATCAAATGCACTGATTGGAAAAGATATTCCTTTCGAGATCCAAAAGAAAATTCTGGGTGATCTGCAGATTCTGGTTCGTGAAAATAAAACGGATGAATGGGTGCTGACTGTACCACCCTACCGGGTTGATATAGAAAGGCCCGTAGATATTACCGAAGAAATTTTGCGGATTTATGGTTTTAATAATATTGACTCGAATCTTCAAATGCAATCGGCATTGAGTTATAGTGAAGATGAGTTTGGGCTGAACCTAAAGAATCGTTTGGCAAATTTTTTAAGTGCAAATGGCTTTTTTGAAATCGCCACAAACTCCTTAACTAAATCTGCCTATTACACGCAGGAACAAATTGACAATGCGGTAAAATTATTAAACCCACTCAGCAACGACCTGAACATCATGCGTCCGGATATGATTTTCTCTGTGCTTGAATCGGTTCAATACAACAATAACCGCAAAAATCAGGACTTGCGCTTTTTTGAGTTTGCCAATACCTACCAGTTTTCAGGCGAGGCCGAAAATTTGAAAAGTTATAGTGAGCATAAACATCTGACACTGGCTTTATTGGGACGCAAAGAACCCGAAAGCTGGAATAACGGCAAGCAGGAAATTGGGTATTTCGGTGTTAAAAACATCATAGAACAAATTGCCAGACAATGTGGATTAGGAAATTTATCGTATACCTATGAATCTGATGAACAATTTGAGATGGCCACTCAGATTATCATTAAGAAAAAAGTGATTGGGTTTTGGGGCCTGGTAAAACAAAGTATGTGTAAGCCTTTTGATATCGATAAACCGCTGTGGTACGCCGATTTTAATGTGGATGCCCTGTTTGAACTCGCATCAAATGTGAAGTTTAAATTAAAACCGGTATCGGTCTTCCCAATGGTGCGGCGCGACCTTGCCATGCTGATATCCAATGAGATTACTTATACCCAATTGGAGAAAATTGCGTTTAAAACGGAACCCAATCTCCTCAGACAAATCAATGTTTTTGATGTATATCAGGGCGATAAAATAGAGCAGGGTAAAAAATCATACGCACTGAGCTTTATTCTGCAGGATGACAGCAAAACCCTGACTGACGAAACGATTGATGCCGTGATGAAGAAGCTGATTGCCAATTATGAGAAGGACGCGGGAGCTGTTTTAAGGAGCTAGAAATGAGAGATGGGAAATGAGATTAACTAGCTTGCCGCTAAGGCTCTAAGTCGCAAAGGTTTTAAAATTAGCGCCTTCGCGACTTTGTGGCAAAAACGAAATCTGAACCCTAAGTTCGAAATATCTGAAAACAACAATTTGAGTTTTTGATAAGAAAAAATGAATTCATCTTTAAGAAAAGCGGAAATAATTAAGCTAAAAATAGTAGCTCTTCTTGAGCAATATCAGCTGCTTGAGAGGGATATGGAAGCGCTTCGTAAAGAGAACCGGAATTTGCAACAAATACTCCTGAATCAAACAAAAAGAACAGAAATAGTAGAAGAAAGAAATAAAATCAGTAAACTTGCTGATGGAATTCAGCTATCGAAACAGGATATTACCGATGTTAAACTGAAAATTAACCGGTATATTCGCGAAATAGACGAATGCCTAAAGTTGTTAAAACATTTGCCAGACAACAATTGAACGAGCTATCTATTAACATCAATATTGCAGGAAGGGTTTATCCAATTAGTGTAAAACCTTCTGAAGAGGCAAGTCTTAGAGCTGCCGGAAAACTTATACAGGATAAATTGCAGCAATACAGCGAGCAATTTGCCTTAAGGGATAATCAGGATGCATTAGCCATGTTTGCCCTGGAGATTGCCAATGAGTTGCAAAAACATAAAAATCAGGATTACCTGATGGATGCCGAAATAGAAAAAGAACTGATTCAAATGGATCAGTTACTTGCCCACGTTCACCTGAAGTGATGCCCATGTGATAACAACGTTTTTTAATCTTAAACGTGAACACAAATGGAAATTTATTTAGTATTAGTTTTTGTAATGTTAGGCATAGGTGCCGGGGCTGTTTTGACCTATTTACTTCTCAACGTGATGCAGAAAAGCAAGGCATCACGTATTATTAAGGATGCTGAAGAGAAAGCAGAAATGCTTAAAAAAGACAAAATCCTGGAAGCCAAAGAGAAATTTTTGATTTTAAAAGCGGATCACGAAAAAGAAGTGAATCTTAGAAATCAAAACATTTTGAAAGAGGAAAACAAAATTAAACAACAGGAACAAAGTTTAAAACAAAAAATGGAAAACACCCAGCGAAAAGACTCTGAGCTGGATTCCATCAAGCAATCTCTTGAAAAGCAAATGGCCACCATTGCCATCAAACGGGAAGAAGCTGATAAAGCCTTACATACCCAAGTAAAAGCACTTGAAAAAATTGCGGGACTTACCGCTGATGAAGCCAAAAAACAATTGGTGGATGCCTTACATGAGGAAGCCCGTACAGAGGCATTGTCAAAAATAAAAGATATCACGGATGAAGCCCGTTTGACCGCTACCAAGGAAGCCAAGAAAATTATTCTGAGCACCATTCAGAGAACTGCTGCCGAGCATGCCATCGAAAATTCGGTGAGTGTTTTCAATATTGAAAATGATGAACTCAAAGGAAGAATTATTGGTCGCGAAGGGCGCAATATCCGTGCTTTGGAAGCTGCAACAGGAGTTGAGTTTATTGTGGATGATACTCCGGAGGCAATTATCCTTTCGTGCTTCGACCCGATCAGAAGAGAGATTGCCCGTTTGGCCATGCATCGTTTGGTAACCGACGGACGAATCCACCCTGCACGCATTGAAGAAGTGGTTGCCAAAACCAAAAAGCAAATCGAAGAAGAAATTGTTGAGATAGGGGAACGTACCTGTATTGATCTGGCTATTCATGGCTTGCATCCCGAGTTAATAAGAATGGTGGGGCGTATGCGTTACCGTTCGAGTTATGGACAAAACCTCTTACAACATTCCAGAGAAGTTGCCAACCTGTGTGCCACCATGGCCGCTGAGTTTGGTTTAAATGTAAAGCTTGCAAAACGTGCTGGCCTGTTACACGATATTGGAAAAGTGCCTGACGACGATGCAGAAACACCACATGCATTATTGGGCATGAAGCTTGCTGAAAAATACAAAGAACATCCCGAAGTAATCAATGCCATTGGTGCGCACCATGATGAAGTGGAAATGACCTCCATTCTCTCACCTATTATTCAGGCTTGTGATGCGATTTCGGGCTCTCGTCCGGGTGCCCGCCGTGAGGATACCGAAAATTACATGAAACGTTTGAAGACCCTGGAAAATATTGCTTTGAGTTATAATGGCGTTGAAAAAGCATATGCCATTCAGGCTGGCCGTGAGTTGCGTGTAATGGTAGAAAGCGATAAAGTTACAGACGATCAGGCTGATTTATTATCCATTGATTTAAGCCAGCGCATTCAAAAAGAAATGACCTATCCGGGTCAGATCAAAATCACTGTGATCCGCGAGAAACGAGCGATTAATTTCGCGAAATAATTTTTGAAAATTACTTCCTTTCCCAGGTACTTTTGTCGTTGAGAATAAATCCAATTATTCCGCCGGCCTGAGTGTAATAGACAATCTCTGCAAACTTCTTATTATCAGAATATTTATAAGATCCTGATATCTGATAGACCCCTTTGTATGTTTTTCCCCTGAATTTAAGGTTGTCAATAAAAGTGTAGTTTGGTATTGAATCTTTAAATACATTAGAAATCGAGACGCATTAAATCCTGTTTATATGATTTACTTTTCAATATCCTAAATCATTTTCAATTCTCCATTTTCAATTTTCAATTCTCAATTAATTATTCCATGATTTTTGTAATCTTCCTGTGATTTAGGCGGTTTTTTCTTTCTAATTCCAAAATGAACCCGATATTTGCGGACCTTAGAAAAATGAAAAACATGAGTATAACGAAAGATGATATCCTGAAAGCGCTTGCTACCGTTGAGGAACCCGATTTGAAAAAAGATCTGGTTTACCTCAAAATGATTCAAGACATTGAAATTGAAAACAATACCGTCAAGTTTAAAGTAGTTCTTACTACACCGGCATGCCCTTTAAAAGATAAAATTGAGAAAGATTGTATTTCGGCTATTCATAAATTGGTTGATGCCGGTTTGGAAGTACAAATAGAAATGACCGCCAATGTGAATACAAATCGCCTGGATAAATTGGTATTACCCGGTGTGAAAAACATTATTGCAGTCGCCAGTGGAAAAGGTGGCGTTGGAAAATCAACCGTTGCAACCAATATTGCAGTTGCCCTTTCTATGATGGGAGCCAAGGTTGGTTTATTAGATGCGGATATACACGGCCCCTCTATTCCAATGATGTTTGGCGTAATGGACAGCCAGCCAAAGATGCGTGAAGTAGACGATAAACAATTAATGGTTCCGGTTGAAAAATATGGGATAAAATTATTATCTATTGGATTTTTGATTAAACGTGAACAGCCCGTTGTTTGGCGCGGGCCAATGGTTTCATCTGCGCTGCGTCAGTTTGTGAATGATACCGATTGGGGTGAATTAGATTACTTGATTCTGGATTTACCTCCCGGAACCGGCGATATCCATTTAACGATGTTGCAAATAGTTCCGCTTACCGGTGTGGTAATCGTTACCACTCCACAGGCAGTTGCCCTGGCCGACACGTATAAAGCTGCAACGATGTTTGGACTGGCCGGAGTTTCCGTACCCATTTTAGGCATTGTTGAAAACATGGCTTATTTTACACCTGCCGAATTACCTGAAAATAAATATTATATTTTTGGAAACGGTGGCGGAAAAACCATGAGCAACGAACTTGAAGTGCCTTTCCTGGGTGAAGTTCCTATATTTTTGAGCATTCGAGAAGGGGGCGATCAGGGAATTCCGAGTGTGCTTGAAGAGGGTACACCCGTTCAGAAAGCATTTTTTAATATATCCGAAAAAGTTGCACAACAAATTGCCGTTCTGAATGTTCCAAAAGAAATGACAGCCAGTTAACCCGTAATAATTTATATTGCGTAAAATGAATCAGGATCTAATAGAAAAAATTGAAATCGCATTAAATGGCATGCGACCCTTTTTAATGGCTGATGGTGGCGATGTTGAGCTGGTTGAACTTACTGAGCACATGGAATTAAAATTACGCCTTCTGGGCAATTGCAGCAGTTGCTCCATGAGCAGTATGACGATGAAAGCCGGAATAGAATCAGGAATCAGAAGTGCCCTGCCACAAATTGTAAAAGTTACAGCTGTTTTAGACTAAAATTTCCCTTTTCATGTTACATTTTGTTCCGTAAAGATTTTTATTTGAATGAAATCGCACAATAAAAAATTTTCTGCCCCTTCATTTCAGCTTAGTTTTCTTACACTTCATCCCAAAAATATTCCGTTTAATCTGAATTGACTTTATTGAAATACAGATGTGAATCATCTTTGTGCCATAAATTTTAATACAATGAAACGCATATTATTATTCAGCATTTTAGCATTCGCTTCAAACTGGTCAGGTGCTCAGGAGTTTACACAAACCATTCGAGGAACCATTATTGACAAGGAATCCAAACAGGTATTAATGGGTGCAACCATTCAAACCATCAATGAAGCCAAGCCCATGGGCATTACCAGCGACGAAAATGGTAATTTCAGGTTAACGCATGTTCCGGTTGGACGAAAATCAATTAAAGTATCTTACATAGGTTATGAGGATCGCATACTCAACGATCTCATCGTAAATTCTGCTAAAGAAGTGGTGGTAAACATTGAAATGCAGGAAAAAGTGGTGAGCCACAAAGAAGTGGTTATTTCAGCAAAGTTTAGTAAAGCCTCAGCCAATAACGACCTTGTATTGGTTAGCGGGCGTTCATTTACCATTGATCAAACCCAACGATATGCAGGTGGTTTTGGTGACCCAAGCAGAATGGCTGCAAGTTTTGCCGGAGTGGCAGGTGGTGGTAACGACATGCGCAATGACATTATCATCAGGGGGAATTCCCCAACAGGTTTGCTGTGGCGCTTTGAGGGAGCAGATATCCCTAACCCCAATCACTTTGGCAACCAAGGGGCTAATGGCGGACCGGTAAGTATTTTAAATAATAACCTGCTCGCTAATTCCGATTTCTTAACAGGTGCGTTTCCATCGGAATATGGAAATGCAAACTCCGGCGTTTTTGACTTAAAAATGCGCTCAGGAAACAATGAAAAAAGAGAATTTATCGGTCAGATTGGTTTTGGTGGTGTGGAGCTATTAACAGAAGGTCCCATTAACAGGAAAAAAGGTTCATCGTATTTGGTCAGCTACCGGTATTCAACCTTAAGCGTGTTTGAAGCAATGGGAATAAAATTTGGCAATTCGGGTGTTCCTTTCTATCAGGATTTATCTTTTAAATTCAATTTCCCAAATACAAAATTAGGGGGCTTCAGTCTGTTTGGAATGGGTGGTAATAGTTCAACTCAGCTTCTTGACAGCAAGAAAACAGGAAAAGAAAAAGAAGAGCTTTTTTTCTATCAGGATGTTTATTTCAACAGCAATATGGGAGTTGTTGGAGCAATGCATCTGGCTCAGATTGATAAAAAATCATATATCAAAAGTGTATTAAGTTTATCGGGTGAGGGGAACCGTGTAAAAATTGATACCTTAGACAAAGCCAATAATGTATTTTATTTCATGAATAGAAATACCACCTATAGCAAAATTTCTTTGCATACTTTTTATAACCGGAAAATGAATGCACAAAATTCCATAAAATTTGGAGTGATCGTAAATCGCCTGAATGGAAATATGAGTGACAGTTTTTATCTGAGTCAGATAAGTAATTGGTTCAAAAGACTTGATTTTAACGAGAATGCTTTTCAAACCCAAAGCTACTTTAATTACAATTACCGTTATACGGAGAGGCTAACCTTCAATCTGGGGCTTCATTACGATTATTTACATATTAATAATACCGGCTCTCTGGATCCCAGAGCGAGTGTTCGTTGGCAAATTTCGCCCAAACAAGGTATCAGTTTCGGATATGGAAAACACGGACAAATACAACCTTTGATTACTTATTTTACGAGAACCCTGATTGATACGCCAAACAATAAATACGTGCAACTCAATAAAAATCTTGAAATGAGTCAGGCACAGCATTTCGTACTGGGTTATGATTTGATGGTAAGCGAGCATACCCGTTTAAAAGTTGAAACCTATTACCAATACTTATATAATTTACCGGTAACAACTTATTCTTCCTCTTTCTCAACTGTAAATTTTGGTGCTGATTTTGGCCCTGTTTATATTGATAGCCTGGTGAATAAAGGACAGGGTAAAAACTATGGTCTTGAATTAACCCTTGAAAGATTCTTTAATGAAGGATTCTATTATTTGCTAACCGGTTCATTGTACCAAAGTACTTATCAGGCAAGTGATAAGGTATGGAGAAATACTGCATTTAACGGCAATTTTGTATTGAATGGTTTAGCTGGCAAAGAATGGAAAATGGGGAAATCAAAAAACAATACCCTTGCGCTTAATTTAAAAGTTACCTATGCGGGCGGAAGAAGATATATTCCCATAGATGAGCTCAAATCAAAAGCTCAGGGACAAGCTGTATATGATTTAATAAACGTATATGAGAAAAGGCAACAAGACTATTTCAGAGCCGATCTGAAAATTAGTTACAGAAAAAACAGCAAACGGTATTCTCAGGAGATTGCCCTGGATATTCAGAACCTGTTCAATACCCAAAATTACCTGAGCAGTTATTATAACCCGCAAACCGGCCAGATTCAAAAAGCATATCAAATTGGTTTATTTCCTGTACCTTTCTATAAAATTTATTTTTAATAGAAATGAAAGCGTTTTTTAACCTCAAAAATTTTGCAATCAGGCATTTGATAATTCTCTTTCTGGCTATTCTTTTCGGAGGTATGGAAAACCTGATTCTGTTCTTTAAAGAAGGTGATTTGATATTGGATACTGAATTATTCAGAAGCATTATCTCTACTTTCTTTTATATCTTCTTAGTATGGAACGGGAATATGTTGATCTCCGTTTTGATCCCTTTCGACCGGTTTACCTGGGAAAAACATGCGGCATTAAAAATCAGTATTGCAGGAGCGGTTGCTTTGTTATGGCCTGTTATTGCTCATTTCTTTTTTGCCATATATGTTTATCCACTCATCCATCAGCACCTATGTGACCTGACTTCTAAAGAAAGTATCATTTACCTGATTACTTCTATTACCATCACCTTATTGATTAATTCAATCTTTGCCGCTACCGAATTCTTCCAATATTGGCGTTCAACGGTTATCGAAAAAGAAGCCATTAAAAGAAACAGCATAACAGCCGAATTTGAAAGTTTAAAGAATCAGGTTAATCCTCATTTCTTATTCAACGCCTTGAACACGCTTTCAAATTTAATTGAAGAAGAACCTAAGGTAGCAACAGATTTTGTTCAAAAACTGGCAAGTGTTTACCGTTATGTTTTATCGCAAAAAGATAAGGAAACCGTAAGCCTCGGAGAAGAATTAGACTTTATTAATGCCTATATATTTTTGAATAAAATTCGGTTCGGTGATAATCTAAAAGTTATTATTAAAGTTGATCCAAAAGCACTTAACAAAGAAATTGTGACCCTTACCCTTCAAATGCTTATTGAAAATGCCATTAAGCACAATGTGATCAGTAAAGACAATCCATTATGCATAACCATCGAAAGCAGGAATGACCAGATTTGTGTAAGCAATAATCTGAAGGTTAAAACCGTGTTAACCGGAAGCAATGGAATTGGCCTGAATAATATTGTAAGTCGTTACAGCTTCCTGAGCGAAAAGAAAGTTGAAATCACCAATGATGGCATCCGTTTCAGTGTTAGTGTGCCTCTTTTGTAAAACAGCTTGAATTCAAATTAAAATTATTATGAAAATTATAATTATTGAAGATGAAACTCCCGCATTAAACCGGATTCGTAAAATGATCGGGGAGATTGATCCTGACATTGAAATATGTGGGACAGCCGATAGTATTGATTCAGCGATTGAATTGATTCAAAGATTCCCGGATACAGAACTTGCTTTGCTGGATATTGAGCTTGCCGACGGGCAGAGTTTTGAGATATTTAACCGTATTAAGATCAATTTTCCGGTAATTTTTACAACAGCCTACGATGAATTTGCGTTGAAAGCATTTAAGGTAAATAGTATAGATTATCTACTAAAACCAATTGATAAAACAGAATTATCGGAAGCCATTCATAAATTCAGAGATTATAACCTTAAACCAAAACCACAGGCAGGCATAAATATAGATGCCTTGTTAAATAGTTTCAGGAAAGAATTACAACCCGAATACAAACAAAGGTTCTTGGTTAAGTCGGGTCAGAAATTGGTTTCGGTTCTGGTGAATGATATCGCTTATTTTAATGCCAGTGAAAAGTTGGTGTTTCTGATTACCCGTGAAAACAAGAAATTTATTATTGATCATACCCTCGACGAGCTTAGTCATTTGCTAAACCCTAAAGATTTTTTTCATTTAAACCGACAGTTCTTCTGTAGTCTGAATTCCATAGAATCTATAAGCACTTACTTTAATGGGAAACTAAAAATCAGCCTCAAACCAGCTATAGAAGAAGAGGTTCTGGTAAGCAGGGAAAAGGCATCTGAATTCAAAAATTGGCTGAACCAGTAATAAACGTGGATAAGTAGCATTTCATTCTTTATTTATTTTTAGATTTTTTTATAAGTTGCGGCATGAATGATGCGCTGCACATCAACCCTGTCACAAAACACAAAACCACTTTTGTAAAGGAGCGATGGAATTGGCAATTATTGAACCCTAATACCCTTTCACAAGCTTTTTGTTTCGATGAAAACTACCCTTGTCAATAAAGAACAATATCAGACCACAGAATGGGCTGGAGGTAATTCGACTGAAATTTTCATTTATCCCTTCCATACTTCCTATAAAGATAGAAATTTTTCTATTCGGATCAGTACGGCAATCATTGAGCGATTTGAATCAGAATTTACCCATTTACCGGGTATTCACAGGAAGTTAACAGTTTTATCCGGTGCCTTATTAATTGAGCATCCAGCGCACCATACTACCTTACTACTTGCTTATGATACCGATACCTTTGAAGGTGACTGGAATACAAAATGCAAAGGGACCGGCACTGATTTTAATGTGATGACTCATAGGGAAGTGCGATCAGAAGTCAAAGTATTGGAAATAGAGTCGGGTCAAACAACAAGCATTCCGGTTGAAAGCAAAACTAAACTGATTCACTTTTATTTGCCTGTGGGAGAGGCAATATTATCTATTTCAGATAAAGCCTTTAAACTTTCAGAAGGTATGAGCCTGGTTATAGAGGAAAATGACACGCAATTTGATATCCGTTTACAAAGCAAAGCAGGCTGTGTTATCCTGCTATCAGAATTTAAAAATGTGAGCTAATCCTATTATATCTTAATACTGAGAACGGGATAACTTCTGCTATTTACCTGAAAAGGTAATCGGTAATCAGGTATTCGGTAATCGGTCTCTTAGATTTTTTTGCTGTCATAGCCTGTCTGAACTACTGTAATCTGTAATAACCATACCGATTACTTTTCTTATACCGATTACTGATTACCTTAATCGGAATGTACAAAATAGTACCGTTTCCTGTAAAATAATTTTAATGCGCTTCCAGCCAATTAGAACCAACACCAACTTCTGCCTTAACCGGCACCAATAATGGCATGGCCGATTCCATCGAATCAATCACTAATTTCTTCAATGTTTCAATCTCATCTTTGTGCGCATCAAACAGCAATTCATCGTGCACCTGCAGGATCATTTTTGAGTGTTTGATTCCGTTTTCAGGATGAAGCATTTGCCTGTGAATTTTTATCATGGCCATTTTAATCATATCGGCTGCACTTCCCTGGATGGGCGCATTAATCGCGTTGCGTTCAGCAAATCCCCTTACCGTAAAATTGGCCGAATTGATGTCGCGCAAATATCTTCTTCTCCCCAATAATGTTTCAACATAGCCATTCTCTTTCGCAAAGTTGATCGTATCGTCCATGTAATTTTTGATACGTGGATACTGCTTAAAATATTCCTCAATAATTTGGGCAGCTTCTTTACGTGGTATTTTCAAATTCTGACTCAACCCAAAGGCCGACTGACCGTAAATGATTCCAAAATTTACAGCCTTGGCATTTCTTCTTTCATCTGCTGTAACTTCGCCTAAAGGCTTTCCGTACACTTTGGCAGCTGTTGCCACATGAATATCCAAATCGTTTCTAAAAGCCTCCATCATGGCTTCTTCTTTCGCAATGGATGCAACAATTCGTAACTCAATTTGTGAATAATCTGCACTCAGTAATACAAAATCATCATTACGTGGAATAAATGCTTTTCGCACTTCTTTGCCCCGATCTGTTCGAATCGGAATGTTTTGCAAATTCGGATTGGTTGAACTCAATCTGCCTGTGGCCGCCACTGCCTGATTAAATGAAGTATGTACCCTACCTGTCTTTGGGTTTATCATGGTTGGCAAAGCGTCAACATAGGTTGATTTTAATTTTTGAAACTGTCTCACCTGCAAAATACATCTTATTATTTCATGCTCGCTTAAGCCCTGTAACACGTCCTCTCCGGTTTGATACTGACCGGTTTTCGTTTTCTTTGCTTTTGGATCCAGCTTTAGGTGATCAAACAGAACTTCACCCAATTGTTTTGGAGAGGATATATTAAATTTTACACCCGCCAATGTCAATATTTGAGATTCGAGAATGGTTAACTCCTTCTCAAGTTCTTTTGAGTATTCACGGAGGAAACTTTCATTGATTCTGATCCCTTCCAATTCCATTGAACTCAATACATCAATTAAGGGGATCTCCAATTTATAAAGCAAGTCGGCAGCATTTTTTGAAATGAGTTCAGGTTCTAATTTTTGCTTCAACTGAAAGGTAATATCCGCATCTTCGGCAGCATATTCTTTTATCTGGTCAATTGTTACCGCTCGCATACTGAGCTGATTCTTGCCCTTTTTCCCAATAAGTGTTTCTATACTTACCGGTTCATAATGGAGATAGATTCCGGATAAATAATCCATCCCATGGCGCAAATCGGGCTCAATTAAATAGTGCGCCAGCATGGTATCAAAAAGTGGCCCCTTTAATATAAGACCATAATTCTTTATGATATTTAAATCATATTTTATGTTTTGTCCGATTTTGATAATAGATGGATGCTCAAATAAAGGTCTGAACTCATTTAAAATTGCTTTTGATTCCTCAAACGAATCCGGAAAAGGAATATAAAAGGCATGGTGAGGCTGATATGAAAATGACAGGCCTACAATTTCTGCTTCCGTACTTTCCAATTGCGAGGTTTCGGTATCAAAACAAACCTCTTTATGTTGCAGGAGAATATTCAATAAGGAAACCCGTTTTTCTCTCGTATCAATAAGCTCATAATTATGATTAACCTGATGAATATTTAATTTTGGAGATATGGGCTCATTTATACTATCCAATTTCTCTCTTGTATCGTTTAAAACAGCTGCATTTGCAAGCGCTGGTTGAATGCTTCCCTGATTAAACAAATCAAATGATGCGTGGGCTTGATTAGACGAAGGAAGGAATATTGCCTGCGACGGTTCTCCCAGAACTCTTTTGAGCAAGTTTTTAAATTCAAGTTCAGCAAATAATTTTTCGGTTGCTTCCTGATTTGGAGGGTCCAAAACCAAAGCATTTTCATCAAAATCAATCGGTACATTCACATCAATGGTTGCCAAACGTTTTGAAAGAAATGCCTGTTCACGGAAATTTTCAACATTCTCTTTTTGCTTCCCTTTCAGCTCATGGGTATGCTCATATAAACCTTCCATGCTGCCATATTTCTGAACCAATAATTTCGCAGTTTTTTCTCCTACTCCCGGAACGCCCGGAATATTATCAACCGCATCACCCCATAAACCCAAAATATCAATTACCTGTTTTACATCGGTAATTTCCCATTTTTTCAATACTTCGGGAACACCTATTATTTCAAAATCATTCCCTAAATGTGCAGGTTTATATACAAAAACATGTTCCGATACCAATTGTGCAAAATCCTTATCGGGAGTCATCATAAAAACTGTATAACCTGCAGCTGCGGCCTTTTTTGCCAGGGTTCCAATGATATCATCAGCTTCATATCCAGGCATAATGAGCAAGGGGATATTGAGCGCTTCAGTTATTTGTCTGATATAGGGTAAGGCCTTTGAGATATCTTCCGGCATTTCCTCGCGGTGGGCTTTATAAGCCTCAAATTCAATGTGTCGGGCTGTTGGTTCAGCTGTATCAAAGGAAACCCCAATATGGGTAGGTTTTTCTTTTTTGAGTATATCTAAAACCGTATTCACATAGCCAAAAATGGCAGATGTATTAAATCCATAACTGGTAATGCGCGGGTTTTTACTGAAGGCAAAATAGGCACGATAAACCAAGGCCATCCCATCCAATAAAAATAACTTCTTTTCATCCATGTCCGCAAGATAAGAAAGCGCATTAATTTAAGAAATGGAAAACAAATCTTGGTTCCATGTTTGGACAGCAAAAACACTAAAAAAGTGCAAAGTGTATAATGATCCTTTGTAAATCCTCTTACAGCAAAGATTTTTGACCCTAATTTGACATTTATATTAAGAAGGAATGAAAAAAGCCGGAGAATGCGTTTTTAGTTTATTCCCCGGCTTTTAAAAATCAATAATCAGGCTATTTCCCCTTACCTGACTGGATACTCATTTAGGCATCTTTTTTAAACCATGTTTTGCAATTCCCTTCAGGATTCACCGGACCTTTGAACAATTGGCATCCATCGCAACCATTTGGCTCTGAGGCTACCTTTTGGAACTTACAATTGCTACATTTTTTTTCAGGATCCAGCGATTTTGCTACGTACTGTACCGCCTCTCTCTGTTTTTTGTCAGCATCTGATATGCTACTTAAATCATTACAATCTGCTGTAGCTTTTGAATCTTGATTGGTAGTGGAATCTCCTCCACAAGCGCTTAATAACACAGTTCCCGAAACGACCCCAAAAGCCGCTGTTCTAATAAAATTTTTTCTATTCATGTTTTTATAAATTTACTTTTGTCCCCAAATTTAACAAAAAACACCAAAGTGGTTTATTATGTTTGTTAAATAAGTGCCTGTCCATTTATGTCGGAGTCTGAGCTAGAATGTTCTTTGGCAAGGCATGCGATATCCCTAAAAAGCGCAGTGTGCTTGTGTACATGAGCATTTTTGGGGATGAGCATAACGCCGCCAAAGGACATTATAGACAGACTCTAATTAGCTAATTTAGAATTGAACTACATAAGCAAGATAAAAGCAAAACTTTTGAACCTGAATAGTTTTTTATTTGGGGTACGGCTTTCTGTTTATGAAAATGGCCCGAATGGAAGACTTGAATTGTGGCTGATTAATGGCAAAAAAGTTTTGAATAGCAAACACGCAAATCAAAGTTTTGACAGCTTGCACCGGATTTTTCAGAAACTATTTTTAAAGATTGACCTGATAAAAAGTTCGCCTGAGAACATATTGCTACTGGGCTTGGGAGGAGGAAGCGTGCCCACTATTATTTTCGATGAATTACACCTTGATTGCCATATTACCGCTGTTGAACATGATCCCATCATGATCGCCATTGCCCGTAAAGAATTTGACCTGGACCGATTTAAAAACCTGAGTATTGTGGAAACAGATGCCTTTAAATATGTGATTCATGCGCAACATAAATTTGATTTTATAATTGTGGATTTATTTATTGACAACCATGTTCCGATACAATTTTGTGAAGAGGAATTCAATACTGCCCTGATAAATTTATTGAACAAGGGTAAAATTATTTTCAATTTTATTAATTGTACTTTGGCTCAGGCCGCTCAATTTGAACGCTTGCATCAACTGTACAAAATGCAAAGAAATTTGCTGGTTAGCAATTACCACATGGAGGGTAATAATGATGTATTAATTGCGGAAAGGAAAGGATAGTCCGAATATATTGTGACCGATAAAATAAGCCAACAAAATCAATAATGCGATCCAGATCAGGTTCACTAATGTTTTTATGAAGGAACTCACAAAAGCAATGATACTGATTGCCAAAAATACAATACCTATACTCAAGAGTTCATTTTGGTAGCTTGAGAGGTAATGCACATCGCTGGTTTGCAGACTCTTCATGAGTTCCTTCCCGAATGGGTATGAGGGGGCCTGACTAAAATACCTGACATTTACATATTCGTAAAATGCCTTACTACTAATAATAGGTGCGATAATTAATAAGGCAATAGAGATTAATTTTTTAAGCATGATTTAAAAATGTATTCGAACAAACTTATTGGGCTTAACAAATTACATAATTGCAGCCTCAACTTTTGCCAGAATGACATCGGCCTCTCTGGTATTTTTTGATAATAAATCCTGTGTTTTTGTAATGATCTGCAAAGCAAATCCTTTATCTTTTAATCCTTTGGCATTCACCAAAACATTGAAATAGGCTCCTCGTACTGCTGCCTTTACACATAATACACCCACTCCGGCATCCGTAATTGAATTTTGATTCCCTTTTTCAACCATCGCACCCAGCATTTCCAAACTTGAATGCGCTGTTTCCATTACTTTAAACGGAACTTCACAGGCATATTTTGTTGCCGATTCAATGGCTACCATACGAGTGGCTTTTTCCTCTTCATTTCCTTTTGGCAAGGCAAAAGCTTTCATGATTTCATTAAATGCAGCCGTATCTTCATCAACGGCTTTTAATAATGCTTCTTTTACTTGCTGACCCTTTTCGGCCATTTCACTAAAAAAGTTGGTCTGGTCTTCCCAACCTCTTTTACCAGCACTCAAATTAGCTACCATTGCACCTAAAGCAGCACCTAAACTACCCACATACGCACTTATGGAGCCACCGCCCGGGGCAGGACTTTCGCTGGCAGTTTCATTCGCAAAAGCACGTAAATCCATCCTGATCAATTTTTCATTTTCGGCTTTATGCAATTTATATTCAATTATTTTCTGTCCGGGTTCAAACTTTCCCAATTCATCCAAACCCAACGATTTTATAGCAATTTGAATCAGCTCCTCTTCACTCACGCCTATAGAACGCTTTTGTTTTTGAAGATAATATTTCCCTGCACTTAACATGGCATCTAAAGGGATCAAACCAACCAATTCACTGCCTGTAACGCGCAATCCACGACTTTCAGCGCTTTTGCAAACTTCTTCAAATGCTTTGTGAACAGATGTAATTTTATAGTTGGTAAGGTTCATACTGATTTGTGCAATTCCATATTCTTCAATATACCAGCCAATAGCCTTACAAGCTGTTAAAGTTCCCGGAATCCGGATATCATTTCCTGCTTCATCTTTCAATACCTTTCCAGTAATGGGGTTACCTTCCCGTTTTACCCTTCCAGCTTCCCGCACATCAAAAGCAACCGAATTTGCCAATCGAACCGATTTAGTATTGAGGTTTATATTATAGGCTATTAAGAAATCACGAGCCCCAATTACCGTTCCACCTGCTTTTTCATTAAACTCAGCAGGGCCATAATCCGGCTTCCATTCAGGTAGTTTTATTTTCTTGAAGAACCCTTCATATTCTCCCGCTCTGATAACGGATAGGTTGTTTCTCAACCTATTAAGTTGAGCGTATTCATACATATAAACCGGAATATCAAGTTCTTCTCCTACCCGTTTTCCAAGTATTTGAGCATAAGCGGCAGTTTCTTCCATCGTAATTCCACTTACCGGAATTAAAGGACAAACATCGGTTGCACCCATGCGCGGATGTTCGCCTTTGTGTTTACGCATATCAATGAGCTCAGATGCCTTTTTAATGGCAAAAAAAGCAGCTTCAATTACTGCATTAGGTTCGCCAACAAAAGTTACTACGGTTCGGTTTGTAGCCTTGCCAGGATCAACGTCCAGCAGCATTACCCCATCCACAGATTCAATCACATCTGTAATTTGTTTTATTACATGCAAATCATAGCCTTCACTAAAATTTGGCACACATTCAATAATTTGGCTCATTTAAAATAATTATAATTTCCGGCGAAATTAACTAAAGTTTTTCACCTTAGGAAAGGAATTGGATTGACATGAATAGAATTAATTTCAAATAGTAACCTATATCAAACTTTTATGCTAAGGGACTAATTGATTACCAAACCATCAATAAATTCACAATTCAACTCCGTATTTACTAAATTAATAATAGTTTTACACTGAAATTTAAGTTCATGTCGTAAGGCCGGCGATTTGATGGTTAAGATTAACTGACCTTTATAAACAGAAATTTTATCTGTATTTTTTGCGATCAATTCCCCAACAATTTTCGGCCATGATTCAATTAACCTGGCCTCTAACAATTTGGGTTTCAATCTATTTTGATCAACAAAGCTGTTAATCATTTCTTTCATACTTAATTCATTCTGAGGACACATTTTTCTTTAATCGTATTGACCTTCGAATATGCATAATAATTTGCATCAATTTGTATTTCCATAAAAATAATTGCCATAATTATTTCATTTAATGTTTGCATTCAAAATACATAATCTGGCAAAATACCGGGAAATCAGTTTTATTTGAGTTTTTGGTTTCGTAGGAAAAATTAGGTCATAGAACCAATAAATTTTCCTGAGCATGCATTGCCGGTAATCCGCAATCATATGCAGGTTCTTCCCTTAATCGGTAGCCCTGTTTACGAGTGTATTTCCGCGTATTAAATGAAGTGTTTCAAATACCAGCAAAGCCTTTAGATAGGTTTGCATATCACTTAAATTATTGTCCCCGTCAAACCGGTGTACCATATTAGGAACCACATCTTTTTTTAGCTTTTGTGAACCAAAAAGCAATTCAAAAGGTGCTTCATTTTGCAGTTTTTTGAAGAAACTTAAAGGGGTTCTTATATCGGTAAAAGGGAAAGAAAATGTTCTGTTCAATTCGTTAAAGTGTTCCTTTAAAAATTTCATGGCCGCTTCGGCTTCCCGCACCTGTTCATCGGTTTCGATATTCCAAAACTCCGGATGATTGGCACTGTGACTACCCAGAACGAATCCCTTGTTTTTGATATCCTGTACCTGCAAAGAGGTCATGTAAGGTCGGTTTTCCTTCAAATAATTTTCAAATGAAAAGTCAATCGCATCTGCTATCCTGTCAAGCACCTGCCTGTTTTTGAAATTTATTACCTTGATTCCTGAATAATAATCGGTAGTAATTATTTGGTTTGCATTTAAGACCTCAATTACTTTTGAGGCTAAACTCTTTTTAGAATCAGATTTCACAAAATCAATCAAAACGCTTGCTTTATACCGATGCAGCAAAGCCTTATTGTCAAGTACTGAGGTGTTTAAAAAGAAAATTGCCGGAACCCCTTTCCTGAGAAGGATTTCAACAGCGTTTTCATAAGTCTGTCTCAATCCGTCATCAAAGGTTATGATAAAACTTTTAGGCGGAACCGGAATGTTTTTCTGATAACAATTTAATAAGTCATCATAAGAAATTGGGGTAAGATTTTTTAGCAGTAGATCTATATCCTGCTCAAATTGTTTACTGTTTTTTGATCCATAAGGTAAAATATGTTCAAGGTGAATCAGTCGCTCATTTGTGATGGCATGATAGATGGGAATAAACAAACTGTTTGTTTTGTTTATGGCCAATAAGGGGGCTAAAGGAAGTATAGAACAGAACTGAAAAAATATTTTTTTTTTACTTTTCATAAGGCTTTATTTCCTCCATAACCTCTTCAATAAATATTGCGTGATTATGCGCTGTATGGGTATGGGTTCCTGCCTTTCTTACCCTTAATACCGCTAACATTTGTAAAATAATAAATCTTGGAATTTTTGGTAAAACCCTCACAACTCGTCTGTCATTTGCGTAGGTTAGGATGATTAAAATAATAGCAACAAAAAACAATAAAGCACAAGCCAATAAAACAACCACAAGACCTGGTGCCAGAAAATAATCCAGGATAAAAAACAGGAATGCGGCCGGAAATAAAATCACCAAAGGGGGTCTCATGTGGTTGATTCCATAATAAATTTTATCCAGACTTAATTGTTGCAACCCTTTCCTTATTACATTCAATCCAAGTTTTGCATACCTGAAATAGCCAAAAAGCCATTTTGAACGTTGCATGATGAGACCATCATCGGTTGACGTTTTTTCATCATATACGATAGCCTGTGGTTCATAGGCAATTTTATCAATCAAAGTAATGACCGTTGCCTGCAACTTCTTATCAAAACCCGACAGAAAAACATCAAATTTTACCTTTTTAAAAACCTCCAGGTCAATCGCAAATCCTAAGCCCCATGTCCCTGAAGATAATCCCAGTTTGTCGCGACTAAATTTATCAATAAAAGTATAATACGTTTCGTTAGCAGCGTCCATGCAGGCAGCATCAGTATTCAGATTTTTGGGTGCAATCCTTCCCTGAACCATTTTATACCCCTGATTAAATTTCTGATTCATCAAACTAAAAAAAGCAGGATGAACTAAATTATCTGCATCAAATACTGAAATAGCATCATGCTTCCTGACAAAATTTTCGATGGCCAGATAGATGGATTTGGTTTTTGCATTTAGCGCCTCTTTAGGTTGTAGAATAGTTAGATTGGCTGCATTTAAATAGCTTAAATCATCTAAAATTTTATCAGCGACCACATAGATATGAATATTCTTATAAGTTTGCTTTTTCAAAGAATCAACCAAAGGCTCAATAAAAATAGCCTGTTGATGGGCACAAACAATGGCAGCAAAATCATATTCCTTTAGTATGGGCACCTGTTTTGCCTTATCAAAACCAAATAGTTTTTTAATGGTTACCAAAAAATAGCTGACAGCCGGAACCAGGAAATAGAATAATATGGGAGCTTGTATAATAAGCAGGATTATTCTGATCATATTTCAATTTTTATCTACGAACATAAACAAATTATCTTACTGAATACTTCCCGGAGCTAAAATTTCTTCAAAAATAATCAGGAACAATAAGAATGGCTATCGACAAAATATTCACTCCAGGATTGCATATTATTGATGTATTGTTCTATTTTTGGTTTCTAAAGAAATTGTGAGTACAAATTTAATTAATCCGGGAAAAGTCTTTGATTGGGCATTATTTGGAAAAATATTTTCCCTTTCCAATCCTTTTAAAAAGCAGTTCTACCTCGCTTTTGGCCTAACCCTATCCATGTCATTTCTGGGGCCGTTTCGACCCTATTTAATACAATATACCCTTGATCATTTTGTTTCATCAGGAAATATTAAGGGTCTGTTCTGGATGTGTTTATTAATTTTTGGACTGTTAATTTTTAATGCACTTCTCCAGTTATGGAGCACCATTCTGGCTAATTTTTTAGGCCAGAATATTATCAAAGATTTACGAAACAAAGTCTATAAACATCTTTTGAGTCTGCAATTGCAATTCTTCGATAAAACCCCGGTTGGCACTTTAGTAACAAGGAGTATCAGCGATATTGAAACAATAAGTGAGGTTTTTAGTGAAGGGATGATAAATATAGCCGGAGATGCCTTTCAGATTGTGTTTATACTGATCTTAATGTTTGCAACCGATTATAAATTATCCCTGGTGAGCCTTTCCGTTTTACCCTTGCTTTTTTACAGTGGCTACCTTTTTAAAGAAAAAGTAAAAGAGAGCTTTGAAGATGTTAGAAACCAGGTTGCTAAATTAAATACTTTTGTTCAGGAACATTTGACCGGTATGCATATTGTTCAATTATTTAACCGTGAAAAAAGGGAATATCAGGCATTTAAGTTAATTAACAAAGTACACAGAGATGCAAATATCCGGTCGGTTTTTTATTATTCGGTTTTCTTTCCGGTGGTAGAAGTGTTATCTGCTATTTCCATCGGCTTGATCGTATGGTATGGATCAAAAGGTGTGATGAATCACCAGATATCACCCGGAAGTATCATTGCCTTTATTATGTATCTCAATTTATTTTTCAGACCTATCCGGCAAATGGCCGACCGCTTTAATAACCTTCAAATGGGAATGGTGGCCAGTGAACGTATCTTTAAATTGTTGGATCAAAAAGAATGGCTTGAACCCAAGGGTACCAGAATAATGAAAAGACCGCTTGGAAATATAGAATTCAAAAATGTTTTTTTTGGTTATCAACCCAATGTCCCTATATTAAAAAATATTAATTTTAAGGTTCAACCAGGGCAAACCATTGCATTGGTTGGCGCCACCGGGGCAGGGAAATCAAGTATCATAAATTTACTGAGCAGATTTTATGAAATAGAAAAAGGGGAAATTTATATTGATGGAGAATCCATAAAATATTATACCCCACAAAGTTTGAGGAAATACATCAGTGTGGTGTTGCAGGATGTGTTTTTGTTTAGTGGAAGCATTTTGGATAATATCAGGTTATTCAATAACGAAATTACCGAAGAACAGATTATTAACGTAGCAAAACAATTGGGAGCGCACCCGTTTATTGTGCAAATGCCAAACGGTTATCATCAGCAAGTTCAGGAAAGAGGAACAAGTTTATCGGTAGGCCAGCGGCAATTGATTTCATTCGTGCGGGCTATGGTCACCAATCCGGCAATTTTGGTTTTAGATGAAGCTACCTCATCTATTGATAATGAGGCTGAAGAAGTCATTCAGGCTGCTATTGAAGAAATGCGCAAAGGAAGAAGCAGTATTGTCATTGCACACCGCCTGAGCACCATTCAAAACGCCGATGAAATTTTGGTCTTGGATAAGGGTAGGATTGTGGAGAGCGGAAACCATTTTGAATTACTGGGAAATGAGGGCTTATACAAAAATCTGTATGAAAACCAATTTGCCCCATTAAATAAAAAATAAAGGATCTGTTTGGAATATAGCGGGTAAGGTTGGTGCAAATAGCCCAATTGTGTTCAAGGCCAGAATTATTTTTACCAATTCTCAAAGTATAAAATTTCACAGAGAACCACGGAGGAGTCACGGAGAACCACAGAGATAAATTATGCAGCATTGAAACTCTGTGAACCTCTGTGAATTCTCTGTGTAACTCAGTGTAATAAAAATAATCACACGGAGATCCACATCAGAATTTTTTAAGCTAAACGATTTCTTACAAACCTGAAAGTTCTTCAATACTTTGCATTTTGTGGTTATATTTGCCAAAATAAATACAAACAACCATGAACCTAAACGGAAAAACTGCCCTCATTACCGGAGCCTCACGTGGAATTGGTAGGGAAATTGCCCTCACCCTGGCAAAAGCCGGAGCAAATATTGCTTTCACGGATATCAGCCCGGTTGAGAAATTAATTGCTGTTCAAAATGAACTGGAAGCTTTTGGTATTAAAGCAAAAGGCTATCAATGTAACGCTGCCGAATTTGCACAGGCTGAAATTATAGTGGAAGAAATTGTAAAAGAATTTGGAACCATTGACATCCTGGTAAATAATGTTGGCATTACGCGTGATAATCTGATGATGCGTATGACTGAACAAATGTGGGATGATGTTTTGGTTACCAATTTAAAGTCGGCTTTTGCCATGTGTAAAGCTGCCATGCGCCCTATGATGAAAGCGAAATCCGGTTCCATTATTAATATTACTTCGGTGGTTGGAATTACCGGTAATGCAGGTCAGGCAAATTATGCTGCCTCCAAAGCGGGCATGATTGGCTTAACCAAATCGATAGCAAAGGAATTGGGTTCAAGAAATATCCGCTGCAATGCGATTGCCCCGGGCTTTATTGAAACAGAAATGACCAAAACGCTCGGTGAGGAAGTTAAGGCCGAGTGGATTAAAGGAATTCCGCTAAAACGTATTGGGAAACCGGAAGATGTTGCCAATTGCGTTTTGTTTCTGGCAAGTGATGCATCCACCTACATCAGCGGACAAACCCTGAATGTTTGTGGCGGTATGGTTATGTAAAGACCTGTCTTGCATAGATAGCAATCAAATTTTTATGTATTTTTCATGAGTTTTAGTATCGGCTACCCTTGGATTCTCCTCTTAGCAAGTCTATTATTGGCAACAGGGGGCAGCTATTTTTTATACAGAAACAACCCGCTAAAACTCACTAATAAATTTTTTGTATATGCTCTCTATGTCCTGCGTTTCTTAACCTTATTTGGCATTTGCTTTTTGCTCTTGGGTCCGCTCATCAAGTGGATCAACCATAGAACAGAAAAACCCATTATTGTTTTTGCTATTGATAACAGTCAGTCAATCCTGTGCAATAAAGATTCCGCCTATTATCATGGCGTATTTAAGGAGGAACTGAACCAACTTAAAGATAAAATCGGTAAACAATACCAACTGAAGGTAATTACTTTTGGAGCCAAACAAACTCCTGACGGAAACATCGGGTTTGATGAAAAATTAACCAATATCTCGGATGTCTTTCTTTCTGTTCAAAATAATTATTACAACCTGAATTTAGCTGCCGTAATTTTAGCCAGCGACGGTATATACAATCAGGGCAGTAACCCTTTGTATGCTACCGACGGTTTAAAATGCAGCATATATACTATTGCTCTTGGTGATACCTTACAAAGAAGGGATGCCCTTATCAAACAGGTTCGGTACAATCAGCTGGTATATGAAGGTAACGCTTTTGAAATTTTGGTTGAATTAAAAGCGTTTTATTGTAAAAATGAGGCATTAGTGGTAAAGGTTTTAGAAAATGGCGTAATCATCCATTCACAAAATATCCGGGCAAATGATATTTCCTTTTTTAACTCCATGCCATTTACGATTGGAGGAGCCAAAGAAGGATTTCATAACTATACCCTTCGCATCCAAAATCTTTCAAATGAGATGAGTTATATAAATAATGAATCTCAAATTCAGGTGAATGTCATAAAATCAAAACAGAAAATTGTATTGCTAGCCCTAAGTCCACACCCGGACATTTCGGCTATCAGACAAAGTTTGGAGGCAAATCCAAATTATGAAGTAAAATTTTCTTTATTAAACGATTTTAACAATGAATGGCTTGACGAAGCGAGTTTGTTTATTCTGCACCAAATCCCGGGCTATAGAGGCGAAGGGGTTTCGCTGGTTTCACAGTTAAGCAAAAGAAATATTCCTTGTCTGTTTATTTTGGGAAGGCAGAGCAATATCCCGCTATTGGCTCAACTTACTCCTTTACAAATTTCAGGACCTATAGGCAATTTTAATGAAGCGCAGGCATTGTATCCGGGCAACTTTAATTCCTTTCAGCTGGATATGAATCAACTGGAGTTATTACCCAAATTTGCCCCCCTGATTGCCCCTTATGGTACTTATAAAATTCCAAATGATGCTTCGGTACTTTTTAATCAGCAAATTGGTTATGTAAAAACAGGTTTACCCCTTTTATTTTTTACGCGTAGCAAGGGAATAGAACAGGCTTTTCTTTGTGGAGAAGGATTTTGGCGCTGGCGTTTAATGGATTACTTCTTAAATGGAAATCATGACTTTACGCAGTCGATTTTAAGCAAAACGGTTCAATTAGTTGCCGGTAAAGACGATAAAAGCAAGTTCAGAGTAAATGCTGCTAAAAAAGTCTTTGATGAAAACGAAGCGGTGCAAATAGAAGCCGAATTATATAATGATGCCTATGAACTAATGAATGAGGCAGAAATTGAATTAATCCTTAAAAACGAAAAAGGAAAAACCTATAAATATACTTTTAGTAAAACGGATAAAGCTTATCTCCTGGAAACCGGTGCCCTGCCTCCAGGAGATTATTACTATGAAGCAAAAGTTGCCGGCATCAATAAATTTCAGAAGAAAACCGGCAAGTTTTTAATTCGGGCGCTGCAAACCGAACTGCTGCAAACCAAAGCCGATCATCAGCTTTTATACAATATTGCCCATAAAAATGGAGGCAAACTATTTTACCCCAATAACATGCAATCTGTTCTGAATGAATTATCAGCCAACGAAAATATCAAACCTGTAATTTATGCGCAAAATGAAGTGAAAGAATTGATGCATCAAAAATGGTTATTTGGACTTTTGATTTTACTCTTAAGCCTGGAATGGTTTATCAGGAAGTGGAACGGATTTATTTAGTCTTATCATCCTGAACCCATTATGAATGGTTCGGCAAGCTCACCATGACAACGCTTGTATGTGTTTTGTTAAAATTAAAATGAGAGGGTATAATTTTTTGCAAGCAAAAAATTATACCCTCTCATTTTAATCCTCAGAGCAAATACCAGGTCATCCTGAGCTTGTCGAAGGATTTTTTGAAAATAGACGAGCACATGTCCTGTCGAGCGGATGTCATGTCGAGCGGAGTCGAGATAGTCAGGAGTCTCAGTTCTGACTGGAAAATTGGTCTATAATCCCTTCCAGTTTATTGATCCGCATTCTCCAGGAATTTTCCCTGGCAGCCTGAATTCGCCCGGCTAATTTTTCATATGGGTTTTCCTGAAGTGCAGATTTTACGCCTTCAATAAATTGTTCATGTGTATCCGCAAGATAAATCATCTCTTTAAACGCATCCATGTCTGTACTAAAATGGGTCGAAACACAAGGAATGCCCGCTGCGAGGTACTCATTAATTTTGAGCGGATAAATTCCTTCGGTAAGCGAATTCCTTTTATATGGGATGATGGCAACTTTTGAATATTTTAAACAAGCTGGCAATTGTTCAATGGGTCTGGAACCTAAAAAATGCAAATTCTGGATTTTGTTTAAACCATACTTTTCCCGGTCAGCCTCATCAAAAGTGCCTACAAATACCATTTCATGGTCGCTGAAAACCTTTGCCAGTTTTATGACCAGATCATGATCCATGCGCAAATCACTGTAATGACCGGTATAAATAATTACCGGCTTGGTAAATTGAGTGAACGCATCGGGTTTCGGGAGATCTTTATTCATTGCGTTTTCAAAGGTGTGAAAATCTGCTGCATTCGCTAATAAATGAACCTTACGCTGACTCTCTTCAGAAAGTCGTTTACACAATTTTGTTGAAGTTCCTATAGCGATATCACAATATTTCACTGCAAATTTTTCAGCCATAACCCCATGACGGGCGATATAGGGTTCTTCACTTATTTCATCCAGTGACTGATAAATATTGGCTAAAGGTTGTGGCTTAACAGATAAAGGTACAAAAGGACACAGAACCGGATGAAAAGAATTAAAATAGATATATTTTTCAACTTTATTATCCCTGATAATTCTCCTGATTGCCAGAGTTACCATGTAGTTGTTAAATCTGTTTAATATATTATAAACAACACCATCCGGAAGAAAGTTTAAGGGTAAAGTAATACGTGGAGTTACCTGAACAAAATCGGGTAAGCCAAATTGATTCGGTTCATATAGGTCTTTCCCAAAAAATAGCGCATTCATTCGTTTTTTAAATGCAGGCAATTTCCAGTTTTCTCTTACATCTTTAATGCTATAAGGCCTGTCAATATAAAACACCCTATTGGTTTTAGCCCATTCTTTTGCCCATGCCACCGAAGTTGAAGAGAGCTTAAAATCGGTTCGGATCAAACCAAACATAATGATGTCGTAATCTGGTTTCATGTTATGAGTTTTTCTGGCTTAAATGGTTGATAAAAATATCCTCCATATGCTGAACGCGCTTTTTCCAGGTATTTTTTGCAGCAATGTCTTTTCTGGCTTCTTTTAAATTGTCATTATCTGCTTCAATGGCATATTGTATATTGTCAATAAAGGAATCATAGGAATTGGATATATAAATAATGTCGGAGAACCCTTCCAGATCTGAACTAAAATTTGTGGTTACAACAGGTTTGCCCATTGCAAGGTATTCATTTAATTTTAGCGGATATACACTTTTGTTCAAATCATTACGCAAATATGGTATGATGGTTACGTGAGCAGCATTGATATAGGACGGGATTGATTCATATCTCCTGTTACCCAATATCAGGAGGTTATTGATTTGTTCGAGGTTGTATTTTATTAAATCAGACTCTTCATAGGTTCCAACAATGATTACGAGATACTGATGATAGGTTTCGCAAACCATCTTCAGTAAGGGATAATCAATCCTGACTGAACTCAGGTATCCACAAAACATAATTACTTTGGTGTCTCCAATATTTGCCAAATCAAATGGTTTCTCCAGTCCACTTTTTTCGGCAGCTTCAAATAATTCATAATCCACCGCATTGGGAATATAATGTACATTTGATTGCTGTGAAATCAGTTTTTTGAACTGGAATTTTGAATTGACAAAAATAAGATCTGCCCTTTTCAATGCCTTCTCTTCTGCATCAACACCATGACGTGAAATATATTTTGCATGACTGATATCATTGGTAATATAATAAATATTGGCCAAAGGAAGTGGTTTTATATACCTTAAAACCGGAAGAATAATCGGATTAAAATGATTAAAATAAATATAGTTTTTTATGCTATAGGTCTTAATCAGTTTTTTGATACAGGATTTAACAACCCAACGATTATAGATATTAAAAAAATTGAAAATAAATCCCTTCGGAAGAAAATTTAAGGGCAAACTAATACCCGGAATAGCCACGATAAAGGAAGAGTAGCCTGTTTCCACTTTTATATATGGATTTTTCCTGAACAAGATTGCTTTTAACCTCTTTTTCAAATCATAAGAACGGAAGTTTGTGAAAAGATCCTTGATGGAGTATGGCCTGTCAATAAAAAACACACGGTGATTTATGCTATACTCTTTGGCAAAAGCCATTGAAGACCCCACCATTGGATAATCCCAGCGGGTTAATGAATAAATGATAATGTCAAAATTTTTATCGCTCATCCTCTGTTTTGCATTCCTTTATGAAAACAAGAACGACATCTGGCATCATAGGTATCCTTTTCGCCGAGCATAATCAGTGAATCGTTATGTACTTTTCTAAAGGTATGCGTAGCCAAATCACCACAACCCACACAGATTGCATGAACCTTTGTAACATATTCAGCCACTGCCATCAATTGCGGCATGGGGCCGAAAGGCTTTCCAAGATAATCCATATCCAGACCGGCAACAATTACCCTTATCCCCTGATCTGCCAGTTTTTCACAAACATAAACCAATTGGTCATCAAAGAATTGGGCCTCGTCAATTCCAACAACCGTGGCATCATTTGCCATCAACAATATGTTAAGCGAGGAACTTACCGGCGTACTGGGTACGGCATTTTCATCATGAGAAACAACATTTATCTCATCATAACGGGTATCAAGAGCCGGCTTAAAAATTTCAATTTTCTGATTTGCAATTTTTGCCCGCTTAACCCTTCTGATCAATTCCTCTGTTTTTCCGGAAAACATGGAGCCACAAACCACTTCAATCCAGCCTTTTCTCTGGTGAGGATTATTTCGGCGTTCTGTAAACATTTCATCAATCATGGGTGTTCTTTATTCTATCCTACAAAGCGTTACAATATCGAAAATTGTTGATTAATCTTTCCTAAGAATCCTAAAATTTGTAAAAATAAACTGTATAGCTATGAATTCCTTACAATTAATAAGCAAAATAAAATCAAAAGCAGAAGATATTAATCAAAATATCTCGGAATTATTAAATCCCAGCGAGGCTTTGCAATCAATTGAAAAGGAAATACTCAAAAAGCAATGCCTTGATTTATACGAACTCTTGCTAAAACTGAAGTCCGAATCAGATCAGAATGCCGAAAAAACATTCTCAAAAATACCTGTATTTAACGAACCTCAAAAGGAGCCGGACCCTTTTCCTGGACATTTGCCACTGGACTTAATAACTGAACATTCACCGGAATCATTCATTTCAGAGAATTCTTTCGTGGTGTCGGAAAGTTTTAAGGAAGTGCTCGACTGGGGAAGTAATAATCTGGAAACGCTTGATACCCTTGAACAGAAAACTGAGTTTTTTGCCATCGACATTGAAAAGAACGATCAGGTTATGGAAGAAAAACATGAAGCCAAACCCGAATACACAGAACCTGTTGCTGAGTTTATGGTCGATAAAATTGTTGAAAACAAACGCATTCAGTACACGGTATTGCCTCCTGTTGAGGGACCCAAAGCGGTTCCTTTAAACGCAATAGTGGTTGGAAAGGAAATTAGTTACAATGAAAAATTCGCTCAAAAAATTCAACCCGATCCCATTCCATTTGTGCATAAAACGATTGAGGCACCGATAGCTAATATTAAGGCTGCCATTAATCTCAACAAAAAGATTGCCTTTGTAAATGACCTTTTTAATGAAAATGTGGTAGAATATGCCAAAGCGGTTGACAGGCTTAATAATGCCGCCGACAGAGACGAGGGTTTAAGAATTTTTAATGAGCTGAAGCACTTATACCAATGGCAAAACGACCATGAACTGGTTCATGAACTGGAACAAATGATTAAGCGCCGTCATCATTGATCGTAATTTATCAATTGTAGGCTACTAAGATTCTGCGTAAATATTCAATTTTTTTTCTTGCCACTAAGGCGGGAAGGCGCGAAGAATTTGAATACATTTCTTTGCGTCTTAGCGTCTTCGTGGCTATATCTTTTATGGCTACTAAGCAACAAAGAAACAAGTTGAATTCAGGATACAAAAAAGGCGGCTTCAAAATTTAATTTGAAGCCGCCTTTATTATGATGGAATCAGTCCACTAATCTCTGATCAGCGTAATGGATCCTCTTACAGTTTGCTCGTCATGCGCCCTTAAACGGTATTTCAATACAAAGTAGTAAGTTCCCTCCGGATTATCATCTCCTTTGTTATGTGTTTTACCATTCCATTGAACCTTGGCATCGGTAGATTCGAATACCACTCCACCCCAACGATTCCAGATTTTCAACTCAAATAATTCCTCCCCTTTGATTTTAACATTAAACAAATCGTTTATGTTATCGCCATTTGGAGTAAATACATTGGGTATGGTAATTTCGGTTATGAAGTTGTTGCTGATATTCTTACACACAGAATCTCTGCAATTATCCACTCCACTGGTTGCAACAACAATACAAACTTTGAATATTCCTGTATCGTTTTTAAAGTCAATTACACCTAAATGGAATAATGGCGATTGGTTATCAGGTACAATATATTCAGTTCTCAGGCCACCATCCGGATTATAGATTCTCCAGATATAACCGTTTGCATGTGAACTGTCACTTCTGTTCCACACATTGTATTTTGGAACACCGATGCTGTCAATTTGCAAATCAGCTTTCGCCTTCAATGCAGTTACATGAACCGTATCAAATGATTCGCAATACGGTGAACCCGGTATTACCCGTGTGGAGTGTAATATTAAGCTGTACAAGCCCGGTGAAGTTAACACGTATTTAAATGCAGTATCCTGCACAAAGTTAGTCTTGAACAAGGTATCTGTTGGTATGGTATCCGCTCTAAAGGCATACATTCTGAATCGGGTAATGGTATCAAAACTTGATAAATTACTGATCTTAAATTGTTCCCCAACGCATACTATCTCTTTTGAGGTTTCCAACTGAACCTTGTACGGATTCTTGACAAAGATTCGGATCGGCCTTTCAAAGCCCCCCACCGTATCCGGTAAATATACCGGTGGACAGGTTGCCATGGAAGGTGGATACTTGTCGTAACCGATAGCAGATATATAATAAATTCCCTCTGCATTATAGGTAATGTAAATCGTATCCGGGTTTTTGGTTGAAATCACATCCCATCCATGGTCTTTTCTTCCTGAAAATATTTGGGTTGAACCTGTTAAGGCTACCGCACCCGAATCATTCGGATAGCATAATACCTTCACTGTATATGGATTGCAACCAAAAGTGTCGCTTAAGAGCTTAATCCTTGGCCGCGGCCCTGCAATAAAGATATCCTTCCGGAAGGTATCCACACAACCCTGTTCGGTGACAATAGCCTCCTGAACTTTATACCATCCATTATTTCGATATGGATAGAACGGATTTTTAACGGTAGAACGGAAATCATTGGGACCGTAACCAATATCACCAAACCACCAGCGTAATCCTTTTACCTGATCGCTGGCAATACCCGATTGCACCGTTCCAGGTTCAATTACATAGGATGAATCATTAAAGATGGTTGGATCACTACACAATAAGAACGTTTTACTGGTAAACTTGGCCATCGGTTGAACCACATCAATCAGCATGGAACAAGTATCAAAGTAGCCAACGGTATCTCTCGAAATCATGGAAATCTTAAATCTTCCCGGTTTATCAAATTTATGTTTGGCATTGCATCCTGCCCAATCAATCACACCATCTGATTCCCAATCCCAAAGAACTCTTTCATAAAATACCGTATCTATCTTAATACAGAAGTTAAATGGAATTCCACCAATTGCCTGGGTATAATCTTGCCATCCATATGGACATGAGCTTGGCCCGGAACCCAATACAGAATAAAACTTGGTAAAATTAACGAAGGTCTTAATGGTATCCATTGGCCATCCCGACATTCCCGTACCATGCATATTCGAACCCCAGGTTACAGAACCATTATTACCAAATAATAATGGATACATACCCGGTAAAAGAGGTCTGGATGGATTATGCGTACCATTTGAGAATGGGAACCAATAGCGTATGGAATCATAAAAGTTTAGTTCTTCTCCCACACATAACACATTGTCCTGACTCAAAATACGGTTTCCAAAGTCATCATATTTATTCCAGGTTAAGAAAGTATCCATTACGCCAATAACAATATAACGACCGGCTGTATTGGCACACTTGGTTGTAGTCATTACATTGTGCTGAATGAGCGTAATTTCATTTTTACGAACAGGACTACCGGGTCCTGCAAGCATTTCCCACGATGATTTGACATATCGGTGCTGGACCGGTTTGAGGAAAAACGCCGTATCAATGAGCACATTTACCCTCGTAACACTTTGCGGTAATAAAGCATGAATATTATCCTGACATTGCCAGATGGTATCAAAATAGAAGGAGCTGTTCACATGAACTCCCATTGGATATGGTATGGTTTGACTGATAATAGTCCATGGGAAGGTTTCTGTATTAAACTCATAACGTATACGATTTTTTGGATAGGTTCTCTTTTCAAAGAACGAACTGTCGTTCGGGAAGTTTATCGGATCCAGATGAACAAAGGTGTCCTCGATATTGGTATAAAAAGAGTCAATGGTAACTATTCCATCACCCCAATCCCAAATATCGGCTAATACATAATCCTGGATAGGGGTATAAGGTACCACTTCCACGATATCTCCCTTACCATATAAGCGGCTCCATGGCTCCCTGTAAGCACCATTTTGAATATATACAATAGGTGGAGGAGGCGCAGGGTTATTTGCAAAGAAGGTTTTTGTAGTATCATACAGATAATCATTGCTTGGCAACCTCGAAGGATTACCATATGCAGGGTATCCACCGGCCAGATGATAGGTAAAAGATGCATCCAGGGTAATAAACTGCATGAAATTATGATACCAAACCGTGTCCGACAAACAGGCTGGATCCGTACAGGCAAAAGTTGCACAACCGGTACCTGCTATTACACCCACCGTTGTAAAACCTCTTCTGTCGAAAGGCATAGGAGAATACTGCTGAGGTGCGGTAAGCGAAGGATTATAATGGGTATAGTTAATGGCTCCACTAGCACTCGACCAATGTGTAGGTGGAGGTGCAGGGAAATTGGACTGTAAATAAAACAATGGGAAAGTCTTTCCACCCGGAGTTACAGTAGTTCCGGTTAATGGCGATTTGCCCTGGTAATCCACAAAACCATCCAAAGCACAAGGAGTATTGTCATGTCGGTCTAACATAGAGTCGTAGTTAAATAACAAGTAAGTCCGCTGGTTACAGGCAGGTAAAGTTCCCGGAGCTTTAACTTGTTGAGCTTCATCCACAAATCCTGAATTATCAAAATGGATTTTTGGATTACCTCCGCTAATACCATTAAATAAACCGGGACACATTTTACCGCTAAATCCCAATCCAAGTGCATCAATACCGGTTAGCGGTAATTGGATGGTTGCAGTTTTTCCACAATCAAAATAATCAACAAAAAACTCATCATTCCTTCTCAGGATATACTTAATACCCGTGCCCGGTTCGGTATAAACCGGATAAGGTTTATAGTTATAAATTAAGGTATCGTTCACAATGGAAGGAGGCGTGCTGGTATAGGAGAAAGTATCACTTGAATTGATCACAGGGGGTTTTCCTACCCGTGTACTATACTGTTGGATTACAATTTTTCCGCTAACCATATCAATACGTGTAAATTCCTTATAGGGATCGTCGGATTGGTTATTAAAACTATCCTTCATATTCAAACTAACCGTATAACATTTTTCAACTGCTCGTTGAAAGAAGTAATCATACAAAGTAGGATGACCCGTTAAGCCGGTTGGGGTATTTCCCCTGTACCTTCTTAGCGTCCCATTAGGTAATTTCGACAAATCGTTCGGGGATATAAAGTTAGAGGTATCAATTACGTGACCTGAACCAATAACTGCATTCCAATATCCTTTTTTTACCCCGATCGGATCCGGAATATCATTGGTTAAGGTAATCGTTCTGTTCGGATTCATATCAGCAGGCCAGATACCGGGTATGGTATCAATTCTAACTGCTGTGGGTCCTGCAGAAAATATGGGTTTTCCCCAATTTAAAGTATCCTGTGGGGGTACATGTTTTTTAGTAGTTATTGAGTAATCTTTGGTCCAACCTACCGTATCAAATGGAGGGAAATCATGCCCGTATTTATACCATCTCAACACATTTGTCCATTTTTCATATTGGTGAATGGGTAAGGTATCATGTGAGAAATTACAATTTACTCTTCCCGGATAAATCACCCCATTTACAATAAAGCGACCCAAGGTGCGGTTAAACATATCGTTTGCGGTGGTATAAGGCTCACAACCATTGCAACCACCCGGATATCCCGGTGGTTTACCTGGATCCGGAACAGAGTACGAGGTACATTTAGGTGCATAATCATCGGCAAAATCCCATCTGATAAACAGGTTATTGGATTGGTACAGATTGGTGGCATTGGTAAACTCAACCGGCAAATCAGGACCACATTGCATCTTCAAATATTTTTTCATTAGAACCGGAACCGGAGGATCTTCCACCTGAACTTTTGGTCCCATAATATTTACACCAAATCCCTGCAGATCGGCTCTCTTTTTACGATAATTTATCTTATCTACATCATCGTTAAACCATTTCCAATACCTCACAATGCTATCAAAAAGAACAGGATCAAGTCTTGAGAACAATGGGGTAACAAAAGGTGTAATTAATGTCCCAATATTGACGGGTAAGCCGTTTTTCGTAAGGGCTAATTGGAAAGTATTGGTTGTTGCAGTAATGATATAATAATCATTGTAGAGTCTTAATCCCGTTACCGATCCGGTATCACTAAATCTAATCATATCTCCGTTTGCCATCAAATGACCCGGAACAGTAAATATTTCGGTAGATCCATCCGCAGCGGTAACGATCACCGTACCAGGAAGTGTTGCATAAATCTGACGGTATTGAGAAATCTGATCGTTGGGTTGAAACAAATAACCATTAACCGTGTACAAGATCGGATTGGTGATAGGTGGCGGTACATATTGCGAATCGCTCAGCTTAGCCGTATCAATTCTCGACCAGAAATTAACCAGTTTAGGCGGTTTACCCGGACAACCAATGCGCAAGGTCGGGAAATATTGACCCATACCCTGATATTTATAACAAGGAGTTGTTTCATTTAATTTTTTATCTGAACCCGGCGGATTTGCATTTGGATCAGCGAAATCCCACAAAATCTGAATAGGCGTATTGATACCTTGTAAAGGATACATATTATATAAACAAAGGCTGGCAACATTCAGGTTATCGTTACAAACACTATCCGCAATGGTATCATTTTGGGTGGTTCTCCGGCTTCGGATATCATACCTCAAAACAATATTTTCAGGTAATTGACTTCCCGATTGAGAGTAAACAAACCTGTCGATACAATTATACTTTTTATGCTTCACCACCAAACTTGGGTTAAACACACCGTTCTTGGTATAACAATGGGTGAAGGTTCCCCAATGTGCAATATCTGCCGGTACCACAGGGCTGGATGAAAAATAGTAAGTTCCATCGTCAAAATACCATTTAAACCAGGCAAAATTTGAAGCGGATAAAGGTGTTAAATTATTAAAGATATAACAGGAAGTATCACACTTGGGTATTCCGTTTACCTGGAAATGTGCATTTAAATCGGGAGCAACATAAGTTGTTTTGAATACTTTTGAATAACAACCTCCCACATCCGTGGTTTTTACAGAGGTAAAAAACAGGGAATTCCCAATCGTAAAATTATGATAAGCACTTCCGGTTGCACCCAATACGGCGCTGTCTCCGTCACCGTAAGCTAAATAAGAGCCTGAAAGCGGCAAACTCGGAAAAGCCCCCTGCGCGGAACTATTTAAATAACCATAATAATTATTGGTAAAACACTGACTATCCAATGTGGTTAAACTGAAATTTGAAACAGGCAGGTTATATACGGTATCCCACAGGTTGTTTTCAATGGGAATATGACCTTTCAGGGTAATTACAATCCGTACATTGTAAACACCAGCTGCAATGTATTGAAAATTTGATGAGGTGGTAACCGGAGTTCCGGTGTTTAACACAATTGAATCTCCAGTACCCGGATAAATGGTGCAAGAGATAATGTCTGAGGCGTTAACTCCATTGAGTAGGGCTGTTATCTGAGCTGCTCCTCCCAAACAGATTACTCTTGGAGCAACATCCACTGCCAGAGATTGGCCAAAACCTGCAAAGGCAGAAAGCCAAAGCAAGCTAAATAAACTCAAACGTGTAAATAATGGTTTCATTTTAATTGTTATTAATTTATGGTTTAATTTATGTTCTAATTTATGTTTTTTAATTCTTGTAATTATTTCGCTAACATAATTCTATTTTTTGTTCTTTCCAACCCTCATCGGAACAGCTTTATCTGTCCCCTTTTTACTTGTACCGACTCATGATTAGTTAACTGAAATTCAATATTATAAGTATAGTACCCATCTTCACATTCCTCGCCTGTTTTATAATTTGAACCATTCCAATATTGGTCTGATTGCATACTTTCATACACTAATTTACCGCTTCTCTCAAATATCATGATTCGGAAGAAAACCGGATTATCCAATTTAACAATAAACTTATCATTATAACCATCATTATTCGGGGTAATGGTATTGGGTATATCGACCTCAATTTTTGATTCAGATAAGTTCGAAACATTTTCATTTAAAGACTTTGCATTTAACAAGGGATCTTCCTTTTTCAATTTTGATTCCCCCCCATTTTGCACCTTCGTATTGGGCAGGGTAACAGTTGGGGTGGATACTTGGTTAATAGTCATTTTTGGCGCTGGTTGATTGATTTGTACTTCTGTATTAGAAATACTTTCGGCCTGACTACTATTTTCTTTTTCAACCTGTTTACCCGGCTTTTGCAGGGTAGTAGCAACTTGTTTAATTTTATTTTCCTTGGCTTTGGGTTCAACAGTTATGCCAACAGGCTCAATAACTTCATTCAAAGGTTTCGAATAAGTAAGCTGTTCAACAGGTTCTTTTTGTATCGGTAATTCTTTCGGTTTTGGCTGAGCGAAATAAATAATCCCAACCAATGCAGGCAGACTGGCAACCATGGCAACTTTAGACAGTATGCTTGCTGATTTAAAGGCTTTAATCAATTTTGCAGCTTTTGTAAGGCTGGTTTGGGTTGAACCTAAAAAGGGATTCGACAAATTCTGTTCCAGATGAGCCCACACTTCTGCCGGAGGGTTTGGATGAAAATTCTCCAAACTCTTTCTTAAAATTTCGTCTATGTGTTCCGGTGCTTTCAAAGCAATTTATTTATTTAATTTTAACCAGGTTCGAATGAATATCGCTCTTCCTCTTGATAATTGGCTTTTGGATGTTCCTTCACTGATTTCCAATATTTCTGCAATTTCGGCATGGGTAAAACCTTCAATTACAAACAGATTCAGTACGGTGCGATAACCCGGGGCCATCTTACTTAACACCTCCATAATCTCCTTTTGAGAGATTTTTTCCAAAGCAAAAGATTGAGTACCTTCGTTATAAGCTTCTTCAACATCGCTTTGGTACATGTGAACTTTATTTACACGATAAAACTCCAATGCACTGTTAATAAAAATCCTTTTCATCCAACCTTCCAAAGAACCTTTTCCACTGTACTGGGTAAGCTTGGTAAATACCTTAATAAATCCATCCTGCAAAATATCCTTTGCATCTTCTCTATTATTACTGTATCTCAAACATACTGAATACATAACACTGCTAAAGTGAGTATAAAAAGCCTTTTGAGCTTTTAAATCCTTACGTAAACACCCTTGTAAAATATCCTCCTCAAGTTGTTTGCTCACTTTTGCCTTGTTATATGTTAGACGTTACCTCTGTATTGAAGGTTGCAATACTCCAAAAAAAATCTTAATAATTAGTTAATACTGCTTATAATAGTGAAATATCATCAGATTAGGTTACCTTAGTAGTTTAATTCAAAACGGTTTGAACCTAAAAATTCTATTGGTTTTCGGGGCTATTGTTTTTATTAAACCCATTTATTCCCAATCACTTAGCAACAATTCTTTGCCTTTTAGTAAGGGTTTTGAATTCATTGAAAACAAGGGTCAGTGGGATTCTACAATTATTTTTAGAGCGCAACAACAGACCCTCGATCTCCAAATTGGAAATAATTTTATCAATTATTTTTTTTACAACAAAACCCAATGGAATAACTTGGTTCAGCACCCAAGAAACAAAGACATTACAAATATTCCTCAAAGTTTGGACATCTTTGCTTTACGTTTCAATTTTTTAAATACCGGCACCCCCATTCCTGAACTGATTGAACCTCATAAACAGTATTATAATTTTTATCAGGGGAATGAGCGTGAACACTGGGCTTTTGGAGCTAAATCCTCTAATCAGGTAACGCTTCGTGAACTATATGAAGGCATTTCACTAAAATACATTTCAACAGATGAAAAGTTAAAATATGAGTTTTGGCTCCAACCAAAAGCCAATCCCAATGCCATTCAAATGCAGGTTTTGGGCGCAACTAAGATCTTTCTCGAATATGGCGATTTGTACATCGAAACTCCCGAAGGAATTATTAAGGAAAACAAACCTTATGCCTACCAGTTTATTGAAGGAAAGCAAGTTCAGGTTCCTGTTGCATTTAAATTGAATAATAATATCATAAGCTATTCAGTGAATGAATCGTACAATTCAAATTATCCTTTAGTGATTGATCCCGAACTTGTTTTCCTAACGTATTCGGGCTCCTCTGCCGATAATTTTGGGTGTACAGCCACACCCGGTGAAAATGGGATGATGTATATTGGAGGGGTTACTACCAGCGCCTATTCAACTATTCCTACCGGAAAATACCCGGTTACAACTGGTGCTTTTCAGCTCAATTTTGCAGGGGGTTGCCCGGGGGAAGGTCCGGATCGTGAACTCAAAACATTTTTCAGTGATATCACCTTGAGCAAATACAGTTCTGATGGAACTACCTTATTATATGCAACATACCTTGGCGGTTCCTGTAACGATGTACCTCACAGCCTGGTGGTAGATGATAGCAGCAATTTAATTGTTATGGGTGATACCTATTCCCATAATTTCCCGGTAAGCAAGTACGCATATGATACCTCCCAAAATGGAAGAACCGATTTTATTATCACTAAGTTTAATTCTTCGGGTAAACTCATTGCTTCAACCTACATGGGAGGTTCGGCCAATGATGCTTTAAATTATAACGATACCAGCAACTTTTTTTTCGGCGACAGCTACCGTGGCGATGTAATTACAAATAGCAAAGGCGAAGTTTTTGTAGCCGCTTTTACACAATCTTCAAATTTCCCCACTACCGTTAATGTGGTTCAGAAAATATTAAAAGGGTACCAGGATGGCGTGGTATTTAAACTCAGCGCTGATTTTAGTAAACTCATTTGGAGCACCTACATTGGAGGGGAAAGCATTGATGCTTTGTACAGTATAGACATTGGTTCCAATAACCAAATTTATATGTCGGGGGGAACCAGAAGTAAAACAATTACGAGTACCGCCGGTCATTACAATCCTTCCAATAATGGCGGACTGATGGATGGGTTTATTTGCATTATAGATCCTTTTGCCAATTCCATTGTTCATGCTACTTATTTTGGAACCAGCGCTTATGATCAGATTTTTTCATTGGAATTGGATAAAAACAGTAACATTTATGTAGTTGGCCAGAGTGAGGGAAGTATTCCGGTAACCCCCGGTAAATACAACAATCCGGGTAGTCATCAGTTTCTGGCAAGTTTTGAACCCGACCTGAAAAAATTGCGTTGGTCGACGGTATGGGGTTCGGGAAGTAAAAATGTAGATTTAACCATTAATGCTTTTATGGTTGATGACTGCGAACGGATTTACGTCAGCTCCTGGGGAGGGGCGGTTAGTTTGAGAGGTTTAAGTTCCACCGATAACATGCCACTTACCTCAGGCGCTTTTCAGGAAATAACCGATGGGTCCGATTTTTATTTAATGCTACTTGAAAAAAATGCCACAGGCCTGTTATATGCAACTTATATGGGAGGTTTAGACCCGCAAAACGAAGGCGACCACGTTGATGGAGGAACCAGCCGGTTTGATAAAAAAGGAGTCGTATATCAGAGCATGTGTGCGAGCTGTCCATTATCCTATCCCGCCACCACCATGCTGAGTGATTTGAAAACAACAGCGAATGCTTTTTCTCCAAAAAATTTGAGCCCGCGTTGTAGCAATGCCGCCCTGAAATTTGATTTCAGAATCAAAATAGCACAATTTACGGTTGAGGCTGATTCCTGCGAATCTATCTTTCACTTCTATAATAAAACCACCTCAACTAAAAATTTTTATTGGAAGTTCCCAAATGGTGATACTTCACATGCGGTAGATCCGGTTAAATTTATTGATCCAAAATATTATGGCGATTCCATCCTGCTGATTATTGAGCCCGGAACCAATTGTGAAGATACTGCGGTTGGCTTTGTAAATTTACCTGATCCCGCATATGAAGTAAAGATCCCTAATGTATTTACACCTAATAATGACGGGTTAAATGATTTCTTTTTAATTGAAGGACCTAATGGACAGTGCGATGAAACAGAAGTCTCCATTTTTAACCGCTGGGGTCAGTTATATTTTGAGGACAGGGAAAGCCATTTCAGATGGGATGGAAAAGACAATTTAGGAATTGAAGCCCCCGAAGGAGTCTATTTTTTTATGCTGAGAACTACCAAAAAGAAGACCCACAAAACAATTGAGCATCACGGAACCATTACTTTAATCAGAGGAAATCCATAGTGAGCCTGTCGAACTACAAAAAAAAGGAGCCTTATGAGCTCCTTTTTTTTTATTAAATTCAGATCATTATTTCTTTGTCATATCACCCACTCTATCCATTACGCAACGGAAACCGATTGTAGCAGTCGCTTGTTCCTGATCAAGGAAGCGACGGTTACCCGGACTTAAATAATAGGCTCTGTCGGCCCATGAACCTCCTTTATAAACACGGGCAGCATTATCAATTAAAGTGGTCGCTCCATATTCGTATTTTTGCTCAATATCAATATATTGCAACTCGTCTTTGTAGCCAATATTATCAGAACGTTTATAGTTTCTGCGCTTTGCGTTGTCTTCTTCGGTAACATCAATATAAATTAAGCGCCCAAGACTGTCTTTCTCTGAAATGTAACCATCGGCATCGGTTTTAAATTTTTTATAGCTATTGCCACGGTAAGGGTTAAAGCCGGTCATATCTTCGAGAGATAGGGGGCGAAAAACATCATTTGTCCATTCGCTCACATTACCAGCCATATGGTATAAACCCAGATCGTTCGGTAAAAATTGTTTGTCTTTTACATGCGTAGTATAGAGTGCACCATCATTCAAGTTTCCTGCAATACCTGCTCCATCCCCACGTCCACGTTGATAATTGGCATACATTTTACCACGGGTCTTTTCGGTATCCGACCTGCGTAAGGTTAAGCCATTCCATGGATATATACGCTTAATATCCACATTTTCGTTGTAACCAGCTGATTTAAAACCAGCTGCGGCATATTCCCACTCTGATTCTGTTGGAAGCCGATAGCTAGGAAGCAGAATACCATCTTCCATCCTTACTTTTCTTGTTTTTCCTCCCGGCGAGTAATCTCTTAATTCCTTTTTCACTGTAGGGTCATACAAACCGAGTAAATAGGCTTCTGTATTAAAGTTAACATCTCCGGTTTGTTTCTGGATATCCAGGCGAATTAAACCTTCACGAACCATAATCATTTCATTTACGCGATCAGTACGCCATTTGCAATACTCACTGGATTGAACCCAACTAACACCAACAACCGGGTAATCGCGGTAGGCCGGATGACGTAAATAATAAAGCACATAAGGCTCATTATAGGATAATTTATCACGCCAAACCAAGGTATCAGGAAGGGCTTTTTTGAAAATAATCGGATTGTCGGAGTACTGCCGCATCAACCAATGCAGGTATTCGAGGTAGTGAAAATTAGTTACCTCAGTTTCGTCTATATAGAAACTGCTCACAGAAATCCTGCGCTTGAAATTATTATGGTCGTAGGTTAAGTCGGTTTCTGTTACACCCATAGTAAAGGTACCCCCTTCAATAAAAACAAGGCCCGGGCCGGTTTCTTGTTCTTTAAACTTATGCTTTTCGAAGCCACCCCATTTTGGATCATTGTACTTCCATCCGGTAGTACTCGATTTACCCGCTTTATGGCAAGAAGTCATTGAAAAAACGACTGCACACAAAAACGAAAAGAAGAAAATTTTTGACACAACTTTCATTGCTATTATATGATTAGGAATTTTCAAATATAACGGATTTTTCAAATAAAAATTTTTTTTTGCCTGATTTTATTGCCTGTTCTCACTGTTTTAAGCACCTATAAGCTAAAGTTGCGGACATTTTAAACGTTTATTATAACGTACTCCGGATTTTATTCTTGGCTGAATTTCAAACACTAACGATATTTCATGTGACCCAACAGTAGCTGTTCTGGCCTTTGAAACCACAGCATCATAGCTATAACCCACTTTTAAACCAGGAAAACGCAATCCAATCATAAATATTGCTGCATCAGCATTATTTGAAGTCTGCCGGAACCAGGCTCCCAGGGTTAAAGATTTTTGTTTAACGTAAAAACCTAAGTTCAATTGGTAGAAGCTTCTCTGCTGCATAAATAACAGGTTAGGAGAAAAAATAACTCTATTTTCCTCGTAACGGGTTTTTTTCATATCAATATTGATACCGGCATGGAAAGTATACCTTCTCGGCAGTTTCAATTCAGAATTGTCCTTATTCGGCGTATAAAATGATTGATTGGGTTCCAACATGTTATGAATGGCCGTTCCAAAAAACATTTTGCTGTTATAAAGCATAAACCCAGAAGAAAAATTTGGAATCGAAATCTGGTCCACTACCAGCTTCTCAGCGGTAGGATTAACAGGACCTCTAATCGGATCAATCATATCTTCAAAAATGAACTTATTGAAATCATATTTTTTCTGAATGATTCCTCCCTGTAAAGCACCATTAAAAGCCCATTCACGACTAATTTCAGCGTTATAACAATAAATAGCACTTATCGAAGTAGTAGTCAAAAAGCCATCTCCGGCCACATCATATATACCAACAAGCCCTAATCCACTTTTTACTTTACCTATATAAGCATCTGCACTAAATACACCGGTTTTGTAATTATTATTCAATTTGGTGTACTGGCTTCTTGCTGAAGTAGCAAACCGAATATTTCTGGAAGCTCCGGCCATGGCGGGATTGGTAAATAAGGCTGATGAATAATATTGGCTCAATTGAGGATCCTGAGCCAATACCTCCGAAAGCGTTACTATAAGCAGGATAAATATGCTAAATATTGATTTCATCTGACTCAAATGTTACCGCAATATACAAAATTAATTTTAATATTTAATAATCCGGGCAAGTCAACTTTCTGATAACCACTTTTGGAACTCTTTTCTTAATTTCAAAGGCTACGGAAAGTTCATGTGAATTTACCGCACCCGTGCGCGCAGTACTAACTGTGGCATCATAAGAATAACCCACTTTTATGGCTTTGGCTCTAATTCCAATAAGAAAAATAAAGGCATCTGCATTTACTGTATTTTGGCGGAAATAGAGTCCTCCGACGAAATTGCCTTTACTTGCATACAATCCTATATTTAATTGATTGAATTGCCGCTGCGACTTTACAATCACATTTGGATAAATATTTACCTGCCGGCTCTCATGCCTGCTTTCAACCACCGGAATTACCAATCCTACATTGGCTGTGTACCTTCTCGGGATATTATTTCCTATGCCTGAATAAAAATCCTGCTCCGGTTCAAAAATATTATGAACAGCCATCCCAGCATAAAAATTCTTGGTATAGGTAACAATCCCTGCAGCAAAATTTGTGATATTAACGGCATTATTTCCATTGGGTTCACTGGTAGGACGAATAAAACCCTGTGTCAAAACTATTTGATCATACCAAAGTAATTTATTAAAGTCGATCGTTTTTTGCATATAACCTGCCTGTACGGAAGCCCGCATCGTAAGCCTCCGGTTAATTGCAATTTGGTAGGAATACATGAGTGTTATACCGGTTGTTCGCAAGGTTCCCACTCCCTGTTCATCATAAGTTGCCTGTACCCCAATTCCTCCATTAATATTATCAAAATGTTCATCATAACTAAACGAACCGGTGCGGAAAGCCCCTGAAATGCTTGGCCATTGGTTACGTGCATTTATAACGAACCTGCCGACTTTAGAACTGCCGGCGAACGCAGGGTTTGTGTAAATTGGATTTGCATAGAATTGAGAAAACTGAGGATCCTGCGCCCACGCTTCTATTTCTACTGTCAAAAACAATAGAATTAATATGTATGCTTTAAGCGTTAAGGCTTCTCTCAAGATCATTTTAAATTTCGAATACTACACGTAATTTATTGCAATAGTACTGTTAAACTTTTAATAAAGTTTAATAGAATAACACAATTTCTTTTTATTTGTTGTCGTTTAAAAGCTACCTAATTAACTTTCAATAATAAGTATTTTGTATTTTAATATGCAATTTTTTCGTAAAAATAGAGATTTTAAGATACCATTATGCTGTATATTATCGAGCTTCCTTTTGTTTCCAACTGCTTTATTTGCAGGCACTTTTACTATAAATAGGACCCTAAATTGGAAATTGTATCATGATTACTCAATTGGCGGTAAAACCTTCACAAACTACCTGACTTTTGACGGTGCAAATAATTTTTTAGAAAAAAATTATCTTCCATTTTTTCAGGAAATTTTCCCGATTGATGATGAAATATTGGAAAATGTTTCCATTATTTCTACGAAATCTGAAAATATTAATCCGGATTGGGTTCAATCAAATAATTTTTTGAAAGATAATTTTCAGCTTAAATATGAGTTGGGTTTTCAAAGAGGCAAACCAACCGTTATTGTGAGTTTTATACCTCTTGCCTTAAATCAGGGCATGATCCAAAAGTTGATTTCATTTTCTATTCGGATTGTGAGCAGGCCAAAATTAGCTAATTCATGGGTTAGGAATAAAAAGCCTTATGCATCAAGTTCGGTACTGTCAAGCGGAAATTGGTTCAAACTTGCGACTGTTACCAATGGAATATACCGGATTGATTATGCCACTTTAAAAAATATCGGAATGGATGTAGATGCCATTGATCCCCGAAAAATTCAATTATTTGGACATGGAGCCGGGATGTTACCGCAGGGAAATTCAAAAAACAGAATTGATGATTTAGCCGAAATTTCAATAACGGTTCAGGGAGAAAGTGACGGGAAATTTAACCCAGGCGATTACATAGCGTTTTATGGAGAATCTCAATTGAATCAATGGAAGTTTGATCCTGCAAGCTCAAAATTCTCTCATTTCTCAAATTTATACTGCGATACAACTTATTATTTCCTGACCATCGGTAATCAGACCGGGAAGCGTATTCAAAAAAATTCCATTCAAACCAATCCGGATGCGGTTCAGAATAGTTATAATTTTCTTTATTGTTATGAAAACGAAAAGTCGAATTTAATTAAATCCGGTAAAGTATGGGTTGGCGAAGAATTTGACCGTGTTACGCAACAGAGTTTTAATGTAAGCATACCTTTTTTAATAAGTACTGAACCGATCTTACTCAACTCATCTGTTACAGCACGGTCATTTGTAAGCAGTGAGTTTAAAGTAATACTGAACGGGACCACGATATTAACACATCCCTGTTCCACCATTTCACCGGGTTATGAGCAACCCTTTACTTGTGGTTTGCAATTTGGCAGCACCACATTTACAAATGCCTCCTCTAATTTTACGCTTGATTATTATTATAACAAACCTGCGAGCGGAAGTATAGGTTGGTTAGATTATTTTGAACTTCAGGCAAAAGCCGAGTTGAGAAACTATAATGGTAATTTTGTCTTCAGAAGTTCCGCAAATATCGGTTCAGGAAAAAAAACACAGTTTGATATTGCCGCAAACCGCAACCTTACCATTTTAGATGTAAGCGATCCTGTTTCTCCATTTATTATTGAGGGCGCCCTCACTGGAAGCACCTATAGTTTTATTGCAAATACTGATAGCTTAAAATTATTTGCCGTATATGATGGAAGCAATTTTTTTCAGGTAATCAATGCAGGGAAAGTTGCCAATCAGAATTTACATGCACTGCCTTTTGCGAATGGGTTTATTATCACGCACCCTTTATTCCTGACTGAGGCGAAACGTTTGGCCGAACACCACAGAAAATTTGACAGCATGACTGTACATGTTGTAAATATTCAGGATATTTATAACGAGTTTTCTGGCGGGGCTCCGGATTTATGTGCAACCCGCGATTTTTTACGCATGTTTTATAAACGCGCAACTGTTCCCGCTGAAATTCCGGCCTTTGTTACTTTGATGGGAAGAGCTTCTTATGATTATAAGTATCGTCAAAACCCCAATACAAATTTCATTCCTACCTTCGAAAGTATTGAATCATTTGATCCGACGGGTTCCTATTGCAGCGATGACTTTATTGCCCTGTTAGATGATAATGAGGGGCGATGGGAATTAGGTGCCGGCAATGAATTATTGGATATTGGAATTGGCAGATTACCTGTTTCCAACAATGAAGAAGCCAATTCTTTGGTTAACAAAATTATTTCCTATACTTCAAATAATTCATTGGCAAATTGGCGAAATGTACTTGTTTTTACAGCTGATGACGGAGATGGTAACACGCACCAAAAGCAGTCAGATGATCTGGCTAATATTATTTTAAACAAATATCCGGAATACAATGTTGAGAAGATATTTTTAGATGCTTACAAAAAAGAAAGTACAGCCGGTGGTTCGAGATATCCTGATGCACAAACTGCTTTTAACAACGCGGTTGATAAAGGATGTTTGGTATTTAACTATACCGGACACGGAGGCGAGGTGGGCTTAACCGCCGAACGGGTAATGGGGATTGATGATATTAACAGTTGGACTAACGGATTGAATTCTACGGGTAATGTAAGGTTGCCTTTGTTTGTAACTGCTACCTGCGAATTCAGCAGATTTGATGATCCCGCCAGAAACGCGGCCGGAGAACTGGTTTTATTGAATCCAAATGGAGGAGGAATAGGCCTGTTTACAACTGTTCGCCTGGTATATTCAGGGGAAAATGCACTCTTAAATGAACGGTTCTATGAGCATGCCGGATTCGATTCCATATCGCAACTGAACCCTCCCCGTTTAGGTGACATTATTCGGGAAACAAAAAATGCCACTGTTTCTGCCAATACCCGAAACTTCACGCTTTTGGGAGATCCCATGTTAACTTTGGCCTATCCCAATTATGAAGTTAAAACTACTTTCATCAACGGTATCGCCTCTTCTATTTTTTCGGATACGTTAAAGGCCTTAAAAAAATTTGAGATGAGTGGGGTTATTACCGATAAAAGCGGGAATATCATGAAAAATTTCAATGGCATTATTTTCCCAACCGTATACGACAAATTTGCCATCTATACTACTTTGGGAAACGATGCCCCATCAAATCTTGCGGTACCTTTTATTATGCAGAATAATGTTCTTTACCGGGGAAAATCGAGTGTTGAAAACGGAAGCTTTAAATTTACATTCATCGTACCAAAAGATATTGCCTACGAATATGGAAAAGGCAAAATAAGTTATTATTCAAATAATGATATTGCCGACGCCAACGGGTATGATAATAAAATATTAATTGGTGGAACCAGTGATAGCGCTTCCATTGATAAAAAAGGACCTGAAATTAAATTATTTCTGAACGACGAAAAATTTGTGAACGGCGGTTTATCTAATGAAAGTCCTACTTTTATAGCCAAACTCTATGATGAAAATGGAATAAACACAACAGGCAGAGGAATCGGACGCGATTTAACGGGGATCTTAAATAATAATTATACGCAAAGTATCATCATGAACGACTATTATCAGGCAACTATTAACAGCTATCAAAGTGGGGAAGTTCAATATAAATACAAGAATTTAAGGGCAGGAAAACACCAGATAAAATTTAAAGCTTACGATGTCTACAATAATTTATCGGAGGCTATCCTGGATTTTGAGGTTAAAAATTCTGCTAAACCGGAAATTACCCATTTATTAAATTATCCAAATCCTTTTAATGATCACACCACATTTCATTTCGATCACAACCAGCCAGGAGAGAACATTTCTGTAATGATTCAGATTTTTACGGTAAGCGGAAAAATGATTAAGACCTTACAAACTGATATATTTGCCGATGGGAATCATTTTGATCAACTCAATTGGGATGCAAAAGACGAATTCGGCGACCGTCTGGCAAAAGGAGTTTATATTTACAAACTCAAACTTAAATCGCCTGGAAATAAAGCTGTTGAAAAAATCGAAAAATTGGTTATTCTAAATTAATTGCTAAACTTGAACAGAAAATTATTTTTGTTCGCGGAAATTCTATGAACATAAAAAATATATATATTAAAAAAACGGCTCTTGTATGCCTGCTATCATTTGGTGTTTTTTTTAATGTAAAAGCCCAGGTAACAGGAGGAGTAAATAATTCCGGAACCGGATTAGACGGAAGAAGAAACACCATTACTACAGCCGTTCCCTTTTTAATGATTACCCCTGAAGCACGCGGTGGAGCCATGGGAGATGTTGGCGTTGCCACCCCTAACGACCCAAACGCCATGCATTGGAATATAGCCAAATATCCATTTAACGATAAAAAAGGGGCTATTTCTCTTTCCTATACACCCTGGTTAAGAAATCTTGTACCCGATATCTCTTTGGGATATATGTCGGGGTTTGCAAAAATTAACGACCGCTCTGTGGTGGCCGGTTCATTGAGATATTTTTCTTTGGGTCAAATTCAGTTTACAGATCAGTTTGGAAATAGTACCGGGAATTATACCCCGAATGAATTGGCAATAGATTTAGGATATGCTTCCAAATTGTCTGAGCATTTCTCTCTGGGAGTTGCCTTGCGATATATCCGTTCTGATTTGGCCGGAGGGTTCAACCAGTCACAAACACCGGTTCAGGCCGGAAACGCCTATGCCGGTGATATTGCCGCTTATTATAAAAATACCCGAAAAGTAAAATTAGATGGTAAAAAATATGATATGAACTATGGGTTAGGTTTTGCCATTACCAATATTGGTTCAAAAATTTCATATACCAGCAAGCAATATCAGAATTTTATACCTATTAATATGCGTGCCGGAGTTTATGACCAAATTGAAATTGACAAATACAATACCATTGCTTTTGCGATAGATTTTAATAAATTATTGGTTCCTACAAGTCCTGTTTATAGAAGAGACAGCGCCGGCGTTATTGTTATTCAAGACAACAAGCCTGTTATTGATGCCGGAAGGGATCCGGATGTACCTGTTGTTCAGGGTATGGTGCAATCATTTAGTGACGCGCCGGGTGGCTGGAAAGAAGAGCTTCATGAAATTAATATTTCCGGCGGACTCGAATACTGGTATGATAAACAGTTTGCTTTACGTGCCGGTTATTTTTATGAGCACCCCACTAAAGGCAATCGTAAATATTTAACTTTTGGGGCCGGATTTCGCTTTAATGTATTTGGTTTAGATGTTTCCTATCTCATACCTTTCGAGCAAAGAAATCCGCTGGAAAGAACCCTTCGTTTCAGCCTGATTTTTGATCTGGATGCATTTGCTACACAAAACAAAGAGGAGAGAAATACAGCTCCATCCCAGTAATGAACAGAATAGGCTTTGGCTATGATGTACACCAACTTTCTGAAGAAAGAGAGTTCTGGCTTGGAGGGATAAAAATTCCTGCCGAAAAAGGAATTCTTGGCCATAGCGATGCAGATGTTTTATTACATGCAATTTGTGATGCCATTCTGGGAGCTTTAGCCCTTGGAGATATTGGCAAACACTTTCCGGATACTGACCAAAATATAAAGGGAATAGATAGCAAACTGATCCTAAAAAAATGCATTGGGTTGATGACGGAAAAAGGATTTAGAATCGTAAATATGGACAGCAGTGTTGTCTGTGAGAAACCAAAAATCATGCCCTACGCTGATGCTATGCGTGCCTGCATTGCCGAAATAGGTATGATAACCCCAGATGATATTTCAATTAAGGCTACCACCAACGAAAAGTTAGGCTTCATTGGCCGTGAGGAAGGCATTGCGGCTTACGCTGTGGTATTGCTTGAAAAAATATAGAAAACTCCTTTTCAGGTTCTCTTTCTGTTAATTTAAAGTGCAAAGAAAGTTCTTCTCATTAATACGGTTATTTGCCCTCAAAGTTTTACTTTTACCTCATGGCAAACCAGCAGTACTTTCAAAAATACAATGGAATTTATAATGGCCTGAACGAGCAACAGAAACGGGCAGTAGATCAAATTGACGGACCCGTAATGGTTATTGCCGGACCCGGTACAGGCAAGACGCAAATACTCGCAGCCCGAATTGCAAATATTTTACTGCAAACCGATGCATCACCCGAAAATATTCTGTGTTTAACCTATACCGATGCAGGAACCATTGCCATGCGAAAAAGGTTGCTTGAGTTTATCGGGCCTGATGCCTATCGTGTTTCCATTTCTACCTTTCATGGTTTTTGCAATATGGTAATACAAGAAAACCTGGATGTGTTTGGGTTCAGAAATTTAGACCCGGTGAGCGACCTTGAACAAATACAATTACTCAGAGATATCATTGATGATCTGCCAAAGAATCATATCTTAAAGCGCTATACCGGAGAGGTGTATTATGAGGTTCACCGCTTACTTGCATTATTTTCGATCATGAAAAGAGAAGATTGGACGGCAGAATATTTAAAAGAAAGAACCAAACTTTATTGTGAAGAAATAAAAACCAGAGAAGCATATATTTATAAGCGTGGCGGAAAGAGAAAAGATGGAAGCACCTATTCAAAAGGAGATTTAAATGAAGAAAAACTAATTGATGAGTTGAAAAGAATGGAACAATTGCTTGCTGCAGTTGATCTGTTCGAACCTTTCAGGCAAAAGCTTCAATTAAACAATCGTTTTGATTTCAGTGATATGATTTTATGGGTGATAAAGGCCTTCCGGGAAAATGCAGGCTTATTATCGGATTTTCAGGAGCGGTTTCTGTATTTACTGGTTGATGAATTTCAGGATACCAGTGGTTCTCAGAATGATTTACTACAGTTATTGATTGGTTTTTGGGATCAGCCAAATGTATTTGTTGTTGGCGACGATGACCAATCTATCTACCGCTTCCAGGGAGCCAATATTGAAAACATTGAGCGCTTTACGAAACAGTTTCAGGATCGAATCAGAATCATTACCTTAGAGAATAATTATCGCTCCTCCCAGCAAATTTTAGATGCCTCAAAGAAGTTGATTGATCGCAATCTTATCAGGTTGGCCAACGATAAAAAACTAATTGCCTGTAATCCATTAAATGCCCATTTAATAAACCTCCCTGAAATAGTTGAATATTATAATACTGCGCATGAAACCACCGCAATTGCAAAGGAAATAGAGCGCCTGTACAAAACCGGTGTTCCATTGAATGAAATTGCTATCCTTTATAAAAATCATGCCCAGTCGGAGGAAATGATTTCTTATTTTAAAGCGAGAAATATTGAAGTAAATTCGAGGAGAAGAGTTGACATTTTAAATGAACCTCTTATAAAAAAAATCATTCATGTGATGCATTACCTGGATGCAGAATCGAAAATTCCACACTCCGGGGAACCTTATCTGTTCGAGATTTTACATTACGATGAATTCTCCATTCCAACACTGGAAATAGCCAGACTATCTGTATTTTTATCTGGCAGGAATTTCAACGAAAGGCAGACCTCATGGCGTGAAGAAATCAGGTTGATGGCGCAAAAAAAACAATCTGATTTATTTGAACACGCCACTTATGGAAAAGAACTCATGCGTTTTAGCAATTGTATTGAATTTTTAATTCTACAAGTTGCGAATATTACCGTACAGGAATTACTCCAAACAATATTAACCCGTTGTGGATTTTTAGTTTCTGCCTTAAGTTCAAATAATAAATTCTGGCAGATGGAATTGTTGAATACTTTTTTTGACTTTATTAAAAGCGAATGCAGTAAAAATCCACAAACCAACCTGTCAGGTCTCACAAAATTATTCATCCTGATGCTTGAAAATGATATTCCTTTACCAGCTGAAAAAATCATATACAGTGAACAGGGAGTTAATTTCATAACAACCCATTCCGCAAAAGGTTTAGAGTTTGAATACGTATTTATAATAGGTTGCAACAGCCATAAATGGGATAAAGCCAGAGCCAATCGTGATTATAAATTACCTGATAACTTATTTTCAATAGCAGGAGATGAAACCGAGGAAACCAGAAGGTTATTTTACGTTGCCATGACCAGAGCAAAGCGTTATTTAAAAATAAGCTACTGTAAACAGGATAATAATTTAAAAGAGCTTGAGCCCAGTCGTTTTATTTCAGAAATTTGTGAAGATGGAATCATTAAAACCGAAAGTGCAATTGTTCATGAAAATGACCTGATTGATTTTTTTAAGGCTACCCGGACCCATAAGGAAAGCAACATTCCATACCCACTCATTGACAATGCGTTTACCGATAGCCTGCTGGAAAGATATTCCCTGAGTGTAACGCATTTAAACAGCTATTTAAAATGTCCGATTGCCTTCTATTTTAACAATTTCATTAAAGTTCCATCTCCAAAAAGTGCCGGCATGACCTTTGGTTCAGCGGTACATTACGCTCTTGAGCAATTGTTCAAGAAAATGAACGCAAGTGAAAATAAACAATTTCCCGAGCCCGAAATGTTCGTAAAAGATTTTAAATGGTACATGAGAAGAAACCAAGAAAGTTTTGTTGAAGCCGACTTTAAAAGAAGATTAGAGTACGGGGAAAGCATTTTGCCCAAATATTACACACGCTATTTTTTGGAATGGAACAAAGTTACCAGTATTGAAAAATCGTACAGAAATGTGGTAATGGAAGGAATTCCATTGAATGGCAAACTCGATAAAATGGAATTTGATGGAAACTATGTAAATGTGGTTGATTATAAAACCGGGCAGTATAAAAATGCCAAAAATAAATTCAACAGACCCGATTTATCAGCTGTTTCACAACAAATTGCTGAAGGCAAAGATCCTAAATTTGAGGATCAATTTGGTGGAGACTATTGGCGTCAGGCGATATTCTATAAAATTCTGATGGATTATGACCAAACCAAAAAATGGGAAATGAAAAGCAGCGAATTTGATTTTATTGAACCTATTATCAAATCGGATGTAAACCAGAAAGAGATTGCTGGTTTTCACAAAGAAAGAATTCAAATAACACCTGAGGATGTTCTAATTGTAAAAGAACAAATAGGGAACGTTTACACCAAAATAATGAATAAAGAATTTACCAAAGGCTGTGAAAAAGAAGATTGTGTCTGGTGTAATTTTACGAGAAATTATTATGCGAACAAAGTCAATTCAATGGGCGATTTTGAATCGCAAATTGAAGATCAGGATTGATTATTTCTAGACAGCTTCTAAGCCAGGAACTCATCAAAATCCCGCTCCATTTCAATAAACAATTCGTAAAAACGATTGTATTGCGCTCTAAGTGTAACGTGGTTCATTAATAAAACATGAGTAGGCTCATCCAATCGTTCGAGGTGATTCTCGTGTTGTTTAATTTCATGTCTCAGTTCATCCACCACTTCCCGTTGCCGGATAAAACGATTTTGAAACTGTTCAACCCTTGCCAAAATAGGCTGCGATTGAAAATTAGGTAAGGCTTTTTCAAGCCGGGATTGTAATTCTTTAAACTCTATTTTTACCTGATCAAGATTTTTTATCCATAAGATGTGTTCAGTAAAAAGCAAGTTTTGGGCTATCGCTGTACTCATAAATTAAAAATTTTTATAAAGGTATTTAATTGCTGATAAAATTACTAACTGAAAATAAAAGATTTTTGAAATTGTGAAGTCTGAGTCATGTTTAACCGGTTTTTTTCAGAATAATTTAATCATCAGGCATAAACTGCTTAAAATCAATTAAAAATTTATATAAAGCCCATTGTATTCTGTTATTTTTGCCCCTTAATTTTAAAATTATGCAATACAGAATTGAACATGACACCATGGGCGAGGTAAAAGTTCCCGCCGACCGATATTGGGGAGCCCAGACAGAAAGGTCGAGAAACAATTTCAAAATCGGCCCGGAAGGAAGCATGCCTAAAGAAATAATTTATGCATTTGCCTATCTTAAAAAAGCAGCCGCACATGCAAATATGGATTTAGGCGTATTATCCAAAGAAAAATGCGAATTGATCAGTAAAGTTTGTGAGGAAATTCTAACAGGGACGCTGGATAGTGAATTTCCATTGGTTATCTGGCAAACCGGTTCAGGAACCCAAAGCAATATGAATGTAAATGAAGTGGTTGCCTACCGGGCTCATGTGGTAAGTGGAGGAAACCTGGCAGATGAAAAGAAAATCCTTCATCCCAATGATGATGTAAACAAATCTCAATCCAGCAATGATACTTATCCAACAGCCATGCACATAGCAGCATATAAACTGGTTGTTGAAAATACCATTCCGGGCATTCAGAAGCTGCGTTCAACATTGGCTTTGAAAGTTGAAGAATTCAAAACTATCGTTAAAACGGGTCGCACTCACTTTATGGATGCAACTCCCTTAACGCTTGGCCAGGAATTCAGTGGATATGTTCAACAATTAGATAATGGAATCAGGGCATTAAAAAACGCTTTGGAAATGGTTGGCGAACTGGCTTTGGGTGGTACTGCTGTTGGTACCGGATTAAATGCTCCAAAAGGCTATGATGTTTTGGTTGCCGAAAAAATTTCGCATTTTACCGGATTACCCTTTGTAACTGCCCCGAACAAATTTGAAGCCCTTGCCGCACATGATGCGATGGTAGAATTAAGTGGAGCCTTAAAACGTGTGGCAGTAAGCATGATGAAAATTGCCAATGATATCCGTATGCTTTCATCCGGACCCAGAAGTGGTATCGGAGAAATTGTTATTCCGGATAATGAGCCCGGTTCGTCTATTATGCCGGGAAAAGTTAATCCAACACAACCGGAAGCTATGACCATGGTGGCTGCCCAGGTTATTGGCAATGATGTTGCGGTGAGCATTGGCGGAACCAACGGACATTTTGAATTAAATGTATTTAAACCCTTAATTGCGGCCAATGTGCTGCAAAGTGCCAGGTTAATCGGGGACGTATGTGTATCCTTTAACGACAAATGTGCCATAGGGATCGTACCTAACCATGAAATTATCAAACGACACCTGGAAAATTCGTTGATGTTGGTAACGGCGCTAAACACACATATTGGCTACGAAAATGCCGCTAAAATTGCAAAGAAAGCGCATAAAGAAAACAAAACTTTAAGAGAAGCATCTATTGAATTGGGCTTAGTTACCAACGAACAATTTGACCAATGGGTTGTTCCCGGGAATATGGTTGGGAACTTGTAAAGGAGAGATGTGACCCTTCCCTTCGACAAGCTCAGGACAAGCTAAGCTCAGGGTGACAAATAGATGGGAAATGAGAAATGAGAAATGAGAGATGGGATTGACACACACAACAAATGGGAATCGCTTTTTTATTGCAATTAACAAAAAATCGTACCAGGATATGCTTTCACCACTATCCTTCGACAGGCTCAGGATGACATCTCGTAATTCATGTGAAGTAGTGATTTTGGCGAGAGAATTTTTTGCATAGCAAAAAATTCTCTCGCCAAAATCATTACCAAATATAACTGGCTAGCGTGTCATCCTGAGCTTGCCGAAGGATCCTCAAATGGTGTTGCCAAGGTTAACTACCTACTCAAAAGCGTTAACTAAACGACATTGAATATTAAATGGAAATTCATTACAAACAAAAGAGCCGCCCTTTTTAAAGGAGCGGCTCTTTTTATAAAGAAGAATAAATTCCTTCTATTGTCTGATCAACGGTTTGTAAATGCTTACGCCATCAATTTCAACTTTCACAACATATGATCCCGAGGCTCCAAAGTTGTTTTCATCCAGTTGATACGTTTGTTTACCACTTTGCAATTTACCTAAGTCATTAACTTTAATCACTCTGCCAAGCATATCCAATACACTGATTTTCACCTGTGAGGCTTTATCAATTTCAAAACCAACGTTGGCAGTATGTGCAAATGGATTCGGATAAGCTGTTAGGTTAAAATGATTAGCCAATTGCTCCTGAACACCAACTGAACAACAAACATCAACGGTAATTGTTTTAACAACTGTACATCCATTGCTATCCAATACAGTTAATGTTACTGTATAGATGCCTTTTTGATTAAAGACAAATTCTACTACATCTTTGTACAATTTAGTATTATTAATATCCCCCATATTCCAGATATAAGTACCCCCTTTAATGGAAGAAGTAAATCTGATATTGTTTTTACCATAAGGATAATTTTGAATGTTGATATAAGTTGTATCAATGGTTAAAACCGGACCTTGTACAACCTGCATTCCTTGTGTAGCGGTATCCATACAACCATCAACAGTTGTGATCGTTAATTTGATACTATTTGAGCCGGCAACTGTGTAGGTATGGTTTACACTGCAGGCAACATCCGAATTTCCATCACCCCAACTCCATGCACAGGTAAAAATACCTGCATCAATGGTATAGGAAGTATTTACCACCTTTAGCTCATTATTCTGACATATACTGGTTCCGGGAGCGGTAGAGAATTGCGCATAAGGTTTATAGAATAAATTAACATTTTTTGTTAATGAATCGCGGCAACCATGTACTTTGTCAACGGCCAATAAACTTACCTGCCTTGGGGTAGTAGCCGAATACAAGTGTGAAGGACTGAATGTTGTAAAGGTACCGCTATTGTCGCCAAAATTCCATGTATAATCAAGGTTAAGCGCACCACCAACGAAGGTTGAATTATTGGTAAATGTTGTCATATCTCCATCGCCCACGCAAGGATTAACAACCGTATATCCAACAAATGGCCGATCGTAAACCGTAACTGTTTTTACCATGGTATCAATACAACCAAAGCTTGAAGTTACGATTATTTTTGCATTAAAGGTTCCACTGGCAGGATATTTATAGGTTGGCTGAAGGCCCAGACTTATTTGTCCATTACCCCAATCCCAGGAAACTCCAAAATTACCGGAAGGAATTGAACTGGTGTCTACAATAGGAACATTCAATCCCAGACAATGAGGAGCTGTAGTAAATCCTGCTTTTGGTTTTGCAAATACAAAAAGATTTTTAGTAATTGAAGCATAACAGCCACTCGTGTTGGTAACGGTTAAAGTAACATTGTACGCAGTATCAAACTTAGGGAAATTGTATTTGGCAACTTGACGGGTTTGAGTCGTATTTTTTGGCATATTCCATAAGAATGTTGAACCTGCAGGCTGTGTGTTTGGTGTAAACACAGTTGAATCTGTGGCGCATGGTGTGATATAAGTGAAATTAACAACAGGTGAAGGCAATACGGTAATTACCGAAACCTTTTCTGAGGATAATCCATAACGGTCGGTTAAAACAAACCTTACCGTATACGTTCCGGCTGCTGCGTATTGTTTAGTAGGATTTTCAACAAATGCCTGCGTACCATCTCCAAAGAACCAGGTAAACAAGAACGGATAGTTATTGGCCGGTTTGGTGGAAGACAATGCATTAAATACGATATCATTGGTTGCACACAAATTTGTGGCCGGAGTATAGGAGAAATTCGCAATCGGTGGATTGGTAACCCTCAATACACGGTTGAATACGGTATCGCAGGAAGAAGCATTTATTCTTAATCTGAAGGTGAATACGATTGAACTGTCAAACATATTAGATGGGGCAATTAACCTGATATAACCTGAGTTTAAACCTGATGGAGCCACAAAACTAAAGTTCGTATAAGGTACACCTGTAGTTAATACATAAGCAGTAATAGTAGGAATCGACCATAAAGATCCATAATTTGAATTCAAATAAATGGAAGGAGGAACAAATCTATATGTAATGGTATCGCCTACTTTTGCTCCATCAGGATTATTGGTGGTTCCAATATTATAGGTGCCATTAAACGGAGTACCGGCAGTAATGAACGGACCATTATAGTACCTGTTAATATAAGCAGTAACGGTATCTTGCATGATGTTGCTGCAAGTTACAGTACCTCCGCCAAAGCCGGTATTTTTAGAAATTGAAGTTGAATTTATTGCTTCAATGAAGAACCGCAGGGTGTCCATATTAGGGCTTGGGAACCCGATACTCATATTTGTATTTGACCCTGCTTTTGTTGCCAATGTGGAGTTGCTTAAATCAGCAGCACGGTACATAAAACGATTATCAGAATTCGTAATAAGAACTCTTACTGAATCACTGTAACAGGCCGCAAAAACTTTAGGTGTGAAAGTCTGTGCCTGAACATCATCATAGATCTGGATATCATCAATCAGAATATTCTGACCCGTACCTGAAGAATAACCTTCAATACCGATTCTTATTCCACTGGTGGCGTATTGAGACAAACAAACTTCAACCATTGCCCAACCCGGTAAACTAAAGTTATCATTAACCCTTTGTACAATTCTTAATGGATTTGTCCAATAGTTTCCACCCGCTGAAATCGTAACAGCGATAGAATCCTTTTTGGCAGGCAAATCGCTGTTTTGTGAAATCCAGAAACGCAATGTCGGACTGATCATATTTGTTAAATCCAAACAAGGAGAAACTAAACGCGCGGAGGCTCCTACAGGCATAGTAGACGAACGGAATAAACAATTTCTTATTCCGGTTCTTGCACCTAAAGGAGGACTGGAAATAGATCCCATCGCACCAATTTCCCACAAAGCATTACCCGATAAAGGCAGCGTATTCCATATAGGATTATTCACCCCTTCAAAGCTATTGGTATAAGGATAAACCGTAATACCCGTACTTAAGGTATCCCAAACTTTTCCGGTTGGATAGACTCCCGTATTTGGAGGAGTAGGATAATCGTAGGCAGTAACACGGTACTCGATAAGGGTTCCACTTGCCTGAGCAGGGATTGTATATCTTCTAAAAGTACCCGAAGAGAAAGAAGCCTGAACATTTTGAACCGCTCCGCTATTGATTCTGTAATAGAGCGAATCTCCGATTAATTGTTTATCGTAAATATTAAAGTAAATATAAATAGGACCTGCTGTGCAAGCCGTCACATCGGATACATTAAATATTCTTGGAGGGATATTATCATTATAGGAACCTGAAAACTCATGCGCCCCAATGGTAGGTTGAAATACATTTCTACCGGCACCGGTAATATCAACCCCATATCCAGCCAAAGGTTTTCCACTTTGATATAGGTTAGAGCTGGTGGAAGCAGGAATAAATAAATTATTATCACTGGTAAACGGAGCCTGAGAAGTAATGGATAAAGTATCCTGCTTTGTGAAAGAAAGAATTTCGTACCACTGGTTGTAGAGAACCGGTGTAGTACTCACATTAGATCCGAAATTTGCTGCCACAGTTGGTGCCGAAGCTGCAGTATAATAGTCATTATTATCACTCAATACGAATGGATTCCCCGCACCTCCTACAGCAACAGCGTAAGCGGTGGAAGTGGCAGTACCCCCTAAACGATTTTGAAATATATTATTATAGGAAACAACACCGCTGCGAATAAATGTCGGCATTCCGAAACAAGCACTCAATGAATTACCAACCGCAAGGTTCGTTCCTACTCCCAGATTTATTGAGTTAAATAATAGCGATACCCCAACCGTTTGATTGGTTATGGTTCCCATATTTACGGTTGCATCCAGATAAACTCCATAAGGATTGGCACCAAAAGTGGTTCCGGTTGATGTATTACCCTGAGAGGAGATTCCTGAAATCATATTATTGGAAATAATGATACCTCGGTTAACATTTGAAATATCTCCACCAAAGTTTACATAAATTCCATAAGCACCACCGGTTGAAACTGTGCGTATATTATCAATGATGTTCGAGCTGATTCTTACAACACTATCTAAACCGGTATATTGTCCGGCGATTGTAGCTAACTCAATTCCTCTTGGTGCTAAGTAAGTATTGATATTATTTTTTATCGTATTACCTGTAACAGTAGCATTTGACTGACCCATCAAAAATACGCCGGCTGCATTATTTATTCCACCAAAATAGTTGGTAACGCCTGAAACATTCGGTGCATTATTTCCTCCGATTGTATTTCCGGAAACAAAGCTGCTATTATCCATATCCGCGCGGGCAGTTGCACCTCTCAAATAAACACCATACTGAACGGCACCTATAAAGTTGTTTTGGATTGAATTGTTATTGTTAAATCCAAGTAAAGAATTTGATGGAGTTGTAACACCTCCCATATAAACACCTGCAAAATTTAAATTAGTTGAAATGGTGGAGGTACCTATAATATTACAATTTTTAACCGTATTATTTGTAGTGGAAGGAACCGTTGAAGTAATTGTATTTACCCCGCTTATTATGTCAATAACCTTATTGGTCCCCGCGGTAAAAGCCGATGGTGTCATAACGGTTAAATCGCGGTTTCCTGAACCATTAGAACCATCAATGGTGAAATATTTACAACCACTGAAACGGAAAACACTCTGATTGGCAATAATACCCGGATTAATAGTGGAAACGATACGGAGGGTATCTGTTCTTCCGGTAGCAAGCGTTAAAACAACAGGGCGGTTTTGATGTTGCCTTGGATAATCCAAAACAGTAATTGGCTCGATAAAAGTATCTGTTTCACCAACATAACCGGCTTGAATTTCAAGACGAATCGGTCTTAAACCACCAAAGAAAGGATCATCTACTCCTTGTGAGTTTAAATATTTTACAGCACTTCGAACGGTTTTAAAGGTTCCCGATCCCGGATTAGTAGGAGATGGAGGATTATTGATGCCATTAATCCCATAAGTTACATTACCCTGTAAAGAAGGATAAGGGAAACCTACTTCGGCAGCACCCACCCAACGGGTAACGCTTGTTGAACCTCCTGGGCAATAGAAACGGGCATTCCCATAAATATCAAAACAAATACCGGTTACAATGGAAGCACCACCCGGTACCAGGCCTGCATACAATAAATCGACATCAGGCGTTGTATCTGTTTTAAAAGTATTCACCCAATTAAATGAGTTTCCATCTGAGCCGGCAGGCCCCGGAGCGGTTGTGGTAAATAATCTCCAGTCATTGATATTTGCCCTGTTTACCGTACCGTTAGTATTAGCGCCAACGAAATTTGAGAAATTACCTTCGCAGAAATAATTATTGTTATTGGTTGCGAAAGGCAAACTATTGGCGGCTGTAAATGGAGAAGCGTTGTGGCCTACCAGTACAGCGTATCTGTTTCCGGCGGCATTGGCGCGACTCAAACGATTACCAAAAATATTATTATCAATGGCAACACCACCCTGAATATTTGTATTTACAAATAATGCAGCCGAAGAGCTTACCCCATTCAACAATCCGGAACCGGTTAAATTAATCGTATTGTGTGCAAGGGATATTCCAGGAGTGGTTAATAATCCGGCAGCATCTAATAGTATTCCTACGGGGTTTTGATTGCTGAAGTTTAATCCGGAACCCTGACCCACTATTTTACCGATAAAATTATTGATCAGATTAATATCCCGGGGAGTAGCGGCGGCAGTCAGGTAAACACGAATACCGGCACAAAATGTACCATTATCGGTTGCTAAATTATAAATAAAGTTTCTCGAAGCGGTAACACTCGCAAATATCCCTGTGATAGGTTGACCGGTTTCGTCAATCTGTATTCCAACAAAGCCATTTGATAAGGCAGTGGTTGAGATACAATTTCTGATTACATTACTGTCAATATTACAATTATTTAATCCCCTAACAAGAATACCGGTTTGATTTGCGGCACCTCCGATATAAGTAGTTCTCTGGGCTGTTCCCGGAGGAATAGACCCCCCAATGATATTACTTTTTATCACGGTAGCTGTAGAAGCGCCCGGAACCATAATAACGATACCACTTCTTACTGCAAAAATATTATTACCTATAAAGCTAAGGTTATTCATAAAAGTTTTCAAAGCAACCAAAGGAGTACCCGCAGTTGTTGGGTTTCCAACATAAATACCCATGGCCGTATTCGGATTTGTAACACTGGCTCCAATAGGTTTTGAGTTTCCAATAATATTACAATTTTTGATTGTAATATTTGAACTAAAAGTGTCAACCGGCGTGATACCAATTACTCGTGAAATGTTGTTTGTATTGGTATCTGGCATTGCGATGGTAAGTCGGTTGTTAGAACCTCCATCTATGATTACATTACTTGCACCCATGAACCGAATAACTGAATTATTGTTTACAGCTGGAACATTAGGCGTTGATATGGTTGTGGTAAAACCGATTTGTGCGGTAATATTTACCGGTCGTCCGATGTTTGTTCCCGGATAATCAATAAATCCAGGCATGAAAGCAGTTTCACCATTATAGCCGGGCTGTAATTCTAAGTTTACTAATCCGGAACCACCTACTCCATAATGATTCACATAATCAATAGCTTCCGCTAAAGTAGCAAAACTACCATTTAAGTTTAATGCGGTTGGCCTGCTGGTATAACCATTAATTGCAAAAGTTCTTGGAGCAATTAATGCAACATTATTATTGGTAGAATCGCCTGCCCATAAATGACAACCCATAGCACTAAATCTTCCCATATTATTTCTGATCGTACCGTTAATATCATAATTTACTTTAAAACGGATGCTGTCAAAAACACTTGGATAGAACATATAAAACTGCTCCAGATTAGCTGCCCGGTTCCAGGTTGCATGACTGTAACCTGTATTAACCGTTAAATCTGAATCATTTTTGAACGGAGGAAGATTGGTTAAAGAAGCGGTATCAGAACTGGTAAATAAATTTAAACCTTTCAGAGAGGTATAATCTAAATTTTTAGCACGACCTACATACGCATTTCCACCTCCAAAAGTAGTTGTATAATAATTATTAAAACCTGTGTATCTGAAAGGATTAACGGTTCCTGTAATCAGAACATTATAATTGGTATAGGCAATTGTGTTGTTAGGTAGTCTGCTCATACTATTCGCAAAGGAGTTATTCATCATAATAATACCGCCCAATGTGCTGGCAGAAGTTGCAAAACAGGCAGAGAATGCATTGGCCGGCAAAGTTGCTCCGGTTAAATTAATAGAATTGTAAAACACCTCTAAGCCTACTAATGTGGAAGCATCTTCAACCAATATTCCAATTGGATACGCAAATCCTGCCAATACATTTTGAGCATTAATAGCAGATAATTTTGATATGGAATTATTGGCAAGCAATAAACGTAAATGGTTGGTGTGAGAACCCAAATTAATTCGAATACCGGTTATACCACCCGATGAGGTATTATTTAAGTTGTAGATACGGTTGCGGGTAACCTGAATATTAGAGTCTAATGCAAGGCCCGGAGTGCCACCCTGATTATTCAAAAATATTCCAATAAAAGTAGGACAAGTACCCACTGTATTTCTGATTATATTATTATCAATTACAGCATTTGCAACTGTGTTCACATAGATACCTGCAGCATTCGCACCCCCAATAAAGGCTGTGTTTGCCGGGTTAATTGGATTCACATAATCACCAATAATATTATCGCTGATGGTAATGTTTTTATCCTGATTATTTATGGCGTTTGCTAAACCGCGGAAGTAAATACCATATTGAACGGCCATAATTAAATTACCTGTTACTGTAATGTTAATATTTTTTGCCAATGCAACCGACGAACCCGCGCCAATTCCTCCAAAATACACACCGGCATAGGTATTTGCAGTTGTTGCGGTTGAGTTACCAACCAGAACACAATTTTTCACCCCAACCGACTGAATTCTTTGTCCGCTTGTTGGAATAATATCAATTACCCTTGAAGAACCCTGATTGGAACTGGCACCGATATTAAAAGTCAAATTTCTTTGACCGGGAGTTCCGTCATTTGAGCCATCAATGGTAAAATACCATGCAGCATTAAATCTAACCAATGCTAAATTGGCTCCAACAACTGTTGAGCTGGAAATGGTAAAATTCTGTCCGGGGGCAGGTTTCAATACAATTGGGCTATTTGCATTCCAGTACATATTTGGCCAACCGCCATTTCCGGTACTGTTTCCAATATTAATCGTACTGGGTTCAACCGAATTATAACCCGCACTCAACAAAATAGTAACCGGCCCAACAGTAGTTTGGCTGGCAGCCATTCCATTAAGATTCAGATAAGAAATTGCGCCATAAGCCGGACCTGTAGCAGAACCGGTTAAATTGGCAAAAGTGTCAACAGGAGCCGCATAATCGTTAGCACCATTTACAATGTAAGTAGTGTTTGTTAATAGCCCTTGTGATCTAGCGTTTTCAATAGTTAGCAAGCCAATCAGGCTCAGCAAAAAAACGAAACGAACAACCTGTAGTTTGTAATTGTATTTCATATGTTATAGATAAAAAATTGTTTCTCTCGAAAACCAAAGTTAATAAAAACAGAACTATTTACAAGTTTTTTATTCAATTAATTAAAAATTTTGAGAAAATATTAATATTTCTTTTGATAATAAAGCTTTTGCGGTCGTCTTTTCTCAAGCCATTTGAAGCCTTTCAATCGCAATTCTTCCGGTTTTAATTCATCTAAAGGATATAAAGTTGCATCAGCGTCAGTAATAAATACCGCTTTTTCGAGCTCTCCTTTCTTAAAATAAAAAATCATTTCGCTGCAATCAATTTTATTGACACCAATATACCTGATACTATCTTCTTTAGAATAATATATGCTTTGCCCATTACCAAATACCTTAATTACCTTAATTGCACTGCTATCCAGAATACCCGTCATTTCCTTTCCCTTTATTTGATTATAATGAGCTCCCTTTTCTTTGCTGATAACCAAGGCGTTGCTTAACAGGTTAAATGAATCCAATTTGTCATTATTAATAAAAAACACAATGGTATCTGAGGTGATTTGATTATGCCCGCTCCACATAACCGGTGCCTGATACATGAACATGGACGAATCATCGTTGTTATAAACGAGGCTATCGCACACCGCCTGGAGGTCACTTTTGAAAATTTTCACCTGATTGTATGCGATCAACATTTGTTTTTGTTTCTTGTTTCTTTGCAAAATCATTAAGGTATCGGAAAATAAAAACAAACTATCACCCTGATCCATTATTTTAATGGCATAGCTCTCTTTATTTACAAATGTAATTTTTGTTAAGCCGTTGGATCGACCATAATAGCCAAACAAATGAATTTTTTGGGCAGAATCATACACATGGATATTACGGAATGCCTTGCCCAACTGAATTTTTCGGTCATAGTAAAGGCTATCTGCCTTAAGCATTTTGCGATCAGAGAACAAAACAGCATTTTTACTGAATTGAGAAATATCATTTTCTGTATCATACCAGCCATTTTCGCAATAGATCTGATCTGCTTTTGCGATAATTTTTGTTGGACCAAAGAAATAGGCAATTTTTGAAAAAGTGTTATACATTAAAGTATCGCTCGTCATAACATACTCCGGATTGGTTAACACCACGTTCTTTTTGAAAAAAAACTCTTTTTGACGCGCATAATAATAACCCACATCACTGGTAAGTTTATTGTTTTTACTTATGATGGTTCCACCATTACCGTAATACCCGAACTGGTTTGTAAAATCATAATCCAGCTGGTCTGTAGTCAGGGTCATGTTTTTATCAATCATTTTAACATCCTTTGTGATATAGCCCTTTTTCGATAATCCATCATACAATAAGTAATTCCCAAAAATGGTTACGCTGTCCTTATGATTAATTTTAACATTCGAATAAGCCTCCACTTTATTCTCATTTTCATAAATCAATGCGCTGTCACAATCCATAAAAGTACTCACCTGTTTAAGTTTTACATTTCCTATTAATTTAATAATGGGGCCAATGTCAGCTTTAATGTATTCGAAGTTTCCCGCATTCAATATTTCTACCTTACTCTTTGATTGCGCCAAAGATGTTGCCGATAAAAACCCGAAGAAACAAACTAAAAAACTACTTTTGAATAACTTTACCATGTTTTGATGCCAAAACTAAATATTTTTGTTTGCTAAAATGAATCTTTTAAAAGAATTTAAACAATATATTGAAGATAAACAGCTTTTTGGACCCACTGATAAGCTGTTGGTGGCTGTAAGCGGAGGTTTGGATTCGATGGTTTTACTTGACTTATTGGTTCAAACAGGCTATAAAATTGAGGTTGCTCATGCCAATTTCAAATTAAGAGAATCAGAAAGTGATCAGGATGAAACCCTGGTAAAAACGATTTGCCACAAGTATCATATTCCATTTCATTCAAAAGAATTTGAAACCAGAAATTTTATTGAAAGCAGCGGCTTAGGATTACAGGAAGCAGCACGTATATTAAGGTATCAATGGTTCATAGAAATAATTGCATTAAATAAGCTGGATTTTATACTTACCGCCCATCATGCAAATGATATGGCAGAAACAATTTTATTTAATCTGGTAAGAGGAACCGGAATTAATGGCCTATCAGGCATAAAATGCAAGAACGACGATAAAAGGAGACCCTTATTATTTGCAACAAAAAATAATTTATTACAGTATGCAACGAAGCATCAAATTGAATTTAGAATTGACTCATCCAATGAAAAAGACCTATATACCAGAAACTATATCCGTCACCATATATTACCACACCTGGTAAAAATTAATCCATCGTTTGTGGAGCATAGTCTGCATTTTAGTGAGCTTATGCTGGCAGGTTCACATTATTACCAAAAAGGCATTGATACGGTTATCCGGAATATCATAAAATCCCGTGATGGAAATGCTACCATAAATTTAGAAAAATTATTAGATGAGCCCTACCCTACTCAATTATTGTTTGAAATTATTCACAAATATGGCTTCAATTTTTTGCAGTGTTCGCAGATTATAAAAGGATATAAAAACAATAAAACAGGAGGACTCTTTTTCAGTGATCATTTTCAGGCAAATTTAAACCGGAAAGAACTGTTAATTGAGCATCTCAACAATCAAAGTATCCATATTGAAATTTCTGCTTTTCCATTCAATGTTATCCTGCCAGATTTTGAATTAGAATTTTCGATCATTGATATGGTTAAAGATCAAATTTTTAACGAGGACTGTTTATATTTAAATGCAGATAAAATTCAGTTTCCACTTCAATTACGGCAAATAATTCACGGCGATCGTTTTCAACCTCTTGGAATGAAAAACAGTAAAAAAATTTCCGATTATTTAATAGATAAAAAAGTGGATAGATTCAAAAAAGAGAAAACGCTGGTTTTGACTCAAAATGAAAAGGAGATTTGCGCTGTAATCCCTTTTCAAATATCTGAAGTTTTTAAAGTTACTCCGGATAATCAGTCAGTACTTCTGATTCAAATAAAAAAGGCAGACTAACCCGATTGGTTTGTCTGCCTTTTTTATTTTGGGTTAATGATTAGTGGAGAGGCCCAGGCTCTCCTATTTATTTAATTCACCTGCAATTTCTTCATATAAATGGCATCGCCGGTTTGAACCTTTAACAGGTAGAATCCTTTTGGTGAAGTTTGAAGATCGATTTCTTCTGTTTGTAAATTATTTTTACTGATCGTTTTATGCGTCATTTCTTTACCCAACATATCCAAAATAAATACCTGAACATCTTCCTTCTGAACATCCGCCAATCGAACGTGAATCAAGCCATTGCTCGGGTTCGGATATACGCTCATCAATTTGTCAATGTTCATGATGTCGGTTAAACCACTCGCTCCAACATTCAAGGTACGAACTGCCTCCACAGATTCATTGCCCGACAAATCTTTAACTTTATAGCGAACACTGTACAAGCCAATATCATGTGCAAAGGGTTTTCCATTTTGCAATGGCAAACTATTTATTGCCACCAAATTTGCCCGCATCTGTGCATCGGTATTGTAATTATCTGTTAACTGCACCGGAGCATCCACATATTCCGTCCACTGTGGAACATTTACCTCGTTAATGTTCAATAGGTTTACAATGGGTTTTGTGGTATCCACTACTCTTATCTCTCTGCTCACCGAATCCTGATTTCCGGATGGATCGGTGGCAATATACCAGATGGTGTAACTGCCCAGAACATTCATGTTTACTGCGCCTTTTTTAGTTACCACGATTGTATTGGAAGGCCAGTAATTATCGGATACCGTTACCCACGGATCTGCAAATCCACTGAATACCTCTGCGGTCATCGGAGTGCTTCCGTTCAGGTAAATATTGGGCGATTTTGTGTCCCTTACCCGCACTTCCACTGCTACCTCATAGCCAATATTTCCGCTTCCATCTCTTAAATTATATAAGATCACATAGCTGCCTACTTTGTTTACATCTACCGAACCCAGCCAGGCAAATATCAGGGTATTTGGTGACCAGTAATTATCGGTTTTTCCAACTATAGTGGCCAGGTCAATGGCCGAACCCACCTGCTGAATGTAGATGTTATTTAGCGGTGGAACAATAACAGGTCTGGTGGTGTCTCCAACAATAATTGCCCTGCTGGCAGATTTGAAGAATCCAAACGCATCTGTTATCACATAACCGATACTATATGAACCCAGTTTTGAAGTATCCAGATTACTGCTTACAACTACCTGACTGCTGATATTATTGCCCTGATTGTCTTTGGCAACATAACCCGGTTCGGTATATTTTTTATAAACTTCAACATACATGCTGGCTGAACCACTCAGGGCGATACTTGGTCCGGTTTGATTGAGTATCACATACACCGTTCTGTTCAGGGTATCACTCACATTTCCATACAGATCTTTTACAATATAGCGCAGGTAATTGGGTCCCACTTTGCTGGTATCTACCGTCCCAATTGTTATATATTTACTGCTGATATCTCCCTCAATATTGTCCATGGATATTACGCCCGGATCTACAAAAGCTTTGTGAATTTCGGTAGTAAAGGATGAACTGCCATTCAATGAAATGCTTGGTTTTACGGTATCCATTGGAAAGTTCACTATATAATCTCTGAATACACCCAAAAACAAGACACTCGGATTCAGTTGGGTACCGGCATAGGATACACCTACTCTCAATCGGGTGCCCCCTAATTGCTGGGTTCCACTAATGGAAATCGTATCTGTTTTCTGCAAAATATTGCTGGCCATGTCATTCATCACCAACTCATCATTGGTAAACAAACCATCCATGTTTCTGTCTAACCATGCTTTTCTGTCCATTGGACTGGTAATACCCGGACGGGCAATCTTTAAGACATGTTTCATGCCTCTGTACATATTAGCCGCCTGATTGCCCAATACCATCTGATAACATGGCGTAAATGAATTCACCGCGGTGTCCAAACCACTTTGCAACTGAACCCGGCTAATCCCGATACTGCCATCGGCCAGACCAATATCTGTTAAACACTGTGGCTGATCGTAAGCACCAATATTGATATAATCAACCTTGATCAGCGAATCGGTACCAAATTGATTGGTTGCAACCAGTTTTACGGTGTATTTGGTTCTTTGGGTAAAGCGGATGATCGGATTGCGGCTGGTTACCACATTGCCCACTTTTACTGTTCCCATGATGGCCTGATAATTTCCACCGGTAATGATCCAGTTCCATACACTCGGTCCAAACAAACTCTGATCGGTAAACCGGAAGGTATCGGTATTAAATCCCTGAACTTTATCTACTGTAAATCTTACCAAAGGTTTTTGGTTGGTAGGCAGGAACAATACATTTTTACAACTGGTATCTGCACCCAAACAGTTATAGGTTACCAAACATATTTTACGGTAAACGGGAGAGCTTACCACAAAGGTTCTGGTGGCAGTAGGTCCTGTGGAATCATAACCGTTTAAGCCATCGGTATCCCATGAGTATTGCATGAGGGTTCCTGTTGAGGTATTTGAATACTGAACCGGCTGGTTATGATAAATGGTATCGGGCACCACAATATGAGATTGTGGAATGCCATAACTCGCTCCCTTAATAGCCCACCTGATCGAGAAGCCTGCTGAATCATATGGATTTGGTATGGTTCCGTTGCCGGTCATAAATCTTAAAAACAAGCGGTTGCCACCCCTGATTCCATTATTGATAATGGCTTGTGGCAATACCCCCACACTGGCAGCTCCCAGTTTTCCGATGATAGGTGCGCTTTGACTCGTTCCGTTATGGATAACGAGTGTATCGGTTGGCAACATCTTAATGCGATCCACAAATAAAAAGATACTATCGGCGCAAGGATTTAGCAGAAAGCCCGGGCAGCCCGATACCTGCGACCTTGTATAAGAGAAGGCCGGTCCACTCGGACCAAACACAAAGCCCTGATCCCAGCTACTACTGGTTGAGCCACTGCCACTGCACATATTTACACTATTGATAACCTCTATATAGTTTTGCTTGCATATCGTATCCCATCCCCGGGCATTCCATACCTGGAGGCAGATGGCATATTTACCCGGAAAGCCTCCAAACAAGAGTGGGTTCTGACCGAGTGGATTAGAGAAGAAATTGGCAAAATACGGATTGGGTACATTCGTTACATCCGGATTGATCGTCCAGTACCATTGGTTGGGACCGTAAGAGCTGATATCCACCAAGGAGGCATAATCCGCAATACCGATCTTGGTTCGGGCCGAAAAGAAATTAGGCACAGGTGCTCTGCTGGGTGTATCCACCCAAATGTATTTTACGATGCTATCACGCAGGGAATCTCGTTTGAAATCATTGATGGAAAGCAGGCGAACCGGCCAGAAACCTCTTCTGCCAAAAGTATATCTAAATCTTGAGCTGTATTTAGCCGTATCAATATATTGTTGTGAAGTAAAGGCTACATTGGTTCTGGCATAACCCGGGTTCAAAGTTGTTTCTCCGGGTAGATCCCAATAACTTCTACTGGAACTGGTGCTCGTAGAAACTAAATCAAAGGGGCTATTTATCCAAACGGTATCAGTGGGGATGGAGCTCGTAGTGGCCTGACTTGGGAAAAAGTTTGCGATAGGCGGCAAAATTGCTCCGCCGGAAGAATTTACCAGATTAACTGCATAATCCTCAGTTTCTCCCCAGGTGTAAGTAACACAAGGTGTAATAGATGCCGAAGTACCTCCTTCAACATCCACCAAACGCATGCGGGATGCCCCTAAAGTTGCTGTGGTAGGAACAGTAAAAGTAAAAGTATGGGTAGAGGGGAAAGTTGAATTCGCAACAACATTCTGAATCAATTCGGTAGCATCAAAAGTGAAATTCCTGTTAAAATCAATCCAAATATTACAAGAATTGGAATAGAAAAAACCGCTGCATTGAGTTAAATCAATGGTCATGGAATAGGTTTGCCCCGGCACTAATGAAAGTGGGGCCAAGGTACTTGTAAAATCAACATATTGCGGTACCGTTGTATAACAAGTTGTTGGATTGTTAATAGAGGTTCCAAACGCCCCTATAATATAAACTCTTGCAATCTCATCATCAAAGTAAGATGTTGCACCTGTTGTGAGACAGTATTGAGCATAAAGTTTACCGGAACTTAAGCTAAAAATTAGCAATAATAAAAGTAAACCGGTTTGTATTTGTTTTTTCATAATCTTTAATTTTCTCAAATGGATTTCAAATATAAACTTTTCAAATTGAAACATCAATACAATCTTACAAAAGTCAAATCTTGATTTCGAATCGAAATGAAACTCAACTATCTTAAAAACAATCTTATAGGCAAATTAACTTTCTAAAATTTTAATAAATAATTAAGAAAACCGAGTCGATACTGATCCATTTTACAACAAAACCGACTACCAGAAAAGGTAGTCGGTTTTGTTTTATGAAAGTGTGAGATGACTCACCAGCAATTTCTTCAGTTAATTCAATTGCAATTTCTTCATATAAATATGGTCGCCGGTTTGAACCTTTAACAGGTAGAATCCTTTGGGTGAAGTTTGAAGATCGATTTCTTCTGTTTGTAAATTATTTTTACTGATTGTTTTATGCATCAGCTCTTTGCCCAACATATCCAAAACAAATACCTGAACATCTTCCTTCTGCACATCCGCCAATCGAACATGAATCAAACCATTGCTCGGGTTCGGATATACGCTCATCAATTTGTCAATATTCATGATGTCTGTTAAGCCACTCGCTCCAACATTCAAGGAACGAACAGCTTCTTTTGATTCATTGCCCGACAAATCCTTAACTTTATAGCGAACACTGTACAAACCAATATCATGTGCGAAGGGTTTTCCATTTTGTAATGGCAAATTATTCACTACTACCAAATTTGCCCGCATCTGTGCATCGGTATTGTAATTATCTGTTAACTGCACCGGAGCATCCACATATTCCGTCCACTGTGGAACATTTACCTCGGTAATGTTCAACAGGTTTACAACAGGTTTGGTGGTATCCACAACTCTTATCTCCCTGCTCACCGAATCTTGGTTTCCGGATGGATCGGTGGCAATATACCAGATGGTATAGCTACCCAAAACATTCATGTTCACTGCGCCTTTTTTTGTTACCACGATGGTATTGGATGGCCAGTAATTATCGGATACCGTCACCCATGGATCTGCAAATCCACTGAATACCTCTATGGTCATCGGAGTGCTTCCATTCAGGTAAATATTTGGCGCTTTTGTGTCTCTTACCCGCACTTCTACTGCAAGCTCATAGCCAATATTTCCGCTTCCGTCTCTTAAATTATACAAGATCACATAGCTACCTACCTTGTTTACATCTACCGAACCCAGCCAGGTTAATACCAAGGCATTTGTAGACCAGAAATTATCGGTTTTCCCAACTATAGTGGCCAGGTCAATGGCCGATCCAACCTGCTGAATGTAAATATTACCCGTAGGTGGAACAATAACCGGTCTTGTGGTATCTCCAACTGCTACTGCTCTACTGGCTGATTTACTGAAACCAAAGGCATCTATTATTACATATCCTATGCTGTATGAACCCAGTTTTGAAGTATCCAAATTACTGCTTACTACTACCTGACTGCTGATATCCATTCCCTGATTATCTTTGGCAACATAACCCGGTTCGGTATATTTTTTATAAACTTCAACATACATGCTGGCTGAACCACTCAGGGCGATACTTGGTCCGGTTTGATTGAGTATCACATACACCGTTCTGTTCAGGGTATCACTCACATTTCCATACAGATCTTTTACAATATAGCGCAGGTAATTGGGTCCCACTTTGCTGGTATCTACCGTCCCAATTGTTATATATTTACTGCTGATATCTCCCTCAATATTGTCCATGGATATTACGCCCGGATCTACAAAAGCTTTGTGAATTTCGGTAGTAAAGGATGAACTGCCATTCAATGAAATGCTTGGTTTTACGGTATCCATCGGGAAGTTCACTATATAATCTCTGAATACCCCCAAAAACAAGACACTCGGATTCAGTTGGGTACCGGCATAGGATACACCTACTCTCAATCGGGTGCCCCCTAATTGCTGGGTTCCACTAATGGAAATCGTATCTGTTTTCTGCAAAATATTGCTGGCCATGTCATTCATCACCAACTCATCATTGGTAAACAAACCATCCATGTTTCTGTCTAACCATGCTTTTCTGTCCATTGGACTGGTAATACCCGGACGGGCAATCTTTAAGACATGTTTCATGCCTCTGTACATATTAGCCGCCTGATTGCCCAATACCATCTGATAACATGGCGTAAATGAATTCACCGCGGTGTCCAAACCACTTTGCAACTGAACCCGGCTAATCCCGATACTGCCATCGGCCAGACCAATATCTGTTAAACACTGTGGCTGATCGTAAGCACCAATATTGATATAATCAACCTTGATCAGCGAATCGGTACCAAATTGATTGGTTGCAACCAGTTTTACGGTGTATTTGGTTCTTTGGGTAAAGCGGATGATCGGATTGCGGCTGGTTACCACATTGCCCACTTTTACTGTTCCCATGATGGCCTGATAATTTCCACCGGTAATGATCCAGTTCCATACACTCGGTCCAAACAAACTCTGATCGGTAAACCGGAAGGTATCGGTATTAAATCCCTGAACTTTATCTACTGTAAATCTTACCAAAGGTTTTTGGTTGGTAGGCAGGAACAATACATTTTTACAACTGGTATCTGCACCCAAACAGTTATAGGTTACCAAACATATTTTACGGTAAACGGGAGAGCTTACCACAAAGGTTCTGGTGGCAGTAGGTCCTGTGGAATCATAACCGTTTAAGCCATCGGTATCCCATGAGTATTGCATGAGGGTTCCTGTTGAGGTATTTGAATACTGAACCGGCTGGTTATGATAAATGGTATCGGGCACCACAATATGAGATTGTGGAATGCCATAACTCGCTCCCTTAATAGCCCACCTGATCGAGAAGCCTGCTGAATCATATGGATTTGGTATGGTTCCGTTGCCGGTCATAAATCTTAAAAACAAGCGGTTGCCACCCCTGATTCCATTATTGATAATGGCTTGTGGCAATACCCCCACACTGGCAGCTCCCAGTTTTCCGATGATAGGTGCGCTTTGACTCGTTCCGTTATGGATAACGAGTGTATCGGTTGGCAACATCTTAATGCGATCCACAAATAAAAAGATACTATCGGCGCAAGGATTTAGCAGAAAGCCCGGGCAGCCCGATACCTGCGACCTTGTATAAGAGAAGGCCGGTCCACTCGGACCAAACACAAAGCCCTGATCCCAGCTACTACTGGTTGAGCCACTGCCACTGCACATATTTACACTATTGATAACCTCTATATAGTTTTGCTTGCATATCGTATCCCATCCCCGGGCATTCCATACCTGGAGGCAGATGGCATATTTACCCGGAAAGCCTCCAAACAAGAGTGGGTTCTGACCGAGTGGATTAGAGAAGAAATTGGCAAAATACGGATTGGGTACATTCGTTACATCCGGATTGATCGTCCAGTACCATTGGTTGGGACCGTAAGAGCTGATATCCACCAAGGAGGCATAATCCGCAATACCGATCTTGGTTCGGGCCGAAAAGAAATTAGGAACGGGCGCTCTGCTGGGCGTATCCACCCAAATGTATTTCACGATGCTATCGCGCAGGGAATCTCGTTTGTAGGCATTGATAGAAAGCAGGCGAACCGGCCAGAAACCTCTTCTGCCAAAAGTATATCTGAATTTTGAACTGTATTTAGCGGTATCAATATAGAGTTGTGAAGTAAAGCCCACATTGGTTCGGGCATAACCCGGGTTCAGAGTTGTTTCTCCGGGTAGATCCCAATAGCTTCTGCTCGAACTGGTACTGGTAGCCACTAAATCAAAAGGGCTGTTTATCCAAACGGTATCGGTGGGTATGGAGCTTGTGGTGGCCTGACTTGGGAAAAAGTTGGCGATGGGGGGTAAGGCTAGACCTGAACCAGGAGTAGTCATCACCCAATTGGCGTTCCAACCGGCATAAGTAACTGAGGCATCACTTCTATACTGAACAAACATATAACCGGTAGTTGCAACCAGCGTAAAAGGGCCGGTTACGGTTCCATTAAATCCGGGACCATAACCTGAGGAACCGGAACCCCCGGTTGTAGGGTGCAGAGGAATACCCAAAATGCTGTTTCCATCATAAACCTGCATATAATCCCAACTAGCTTCGGTGGCAAAGGAATTAAATGTTAAGCTAATGGTACCTCCCGGAGGGGCGGTAAATAAAACTGTACAATTTTCATTGTCTAAATAGCTAGCTGATGGGCCACCAGAATCATAAAATGACCCTGTGAGAGAATAGATTGCTCCGGGGTTGGATGAACACATATTGAACGATGATTGCCCTTTGAGGTTAGAAAAGCAAAAAAAGAAAATAATAAGGGCACTAAAGGATTTAATTGGTATATGTTTTTTCATAGTTGAGATATTTTACAAATTATTATTCTCCGAAGATAAAAAAAAAAGTCAAAAACAACAATAATTTTTCAGATTGTGAAAAAGATTAACAATTTCAGTATCAGGCAAAGAAGTAAAGAGTTGACCGAATCAATTTTTTCTTTAAGTAGTTGGTTCATGCCTCCTTTAATAAAATTTTTAAAGCAAAAGGTAGAAACTGTTTGAGAATGCAATTTTATATGGTGAATGTTTACCTTTGCAGTTGCCATTAAATTTAAATGTACCGGAAGGCTTATTATTAATCATTTAATTAAACATTATGCCAAGTTTTGATATTGTAAGTAAAATAGATTTACAAAAAATTGACAATGCGATTAATACAGCAAAGAAGGAATTGTTGAATCGTTATGATTTAAAAGACGAATCCTGTGCGATTGAATTAGACAAGAAAACAAAATTATTAAAGCTTGAAGCCAAGCAAGAGATGGCAATGAAAACTTTGATTGATATTGTTTTGGGGAAATTGAGCAAACAAGGTATTGATGTGAGAACAATTGACTTAAGTGCAGAATCCAGACCCAGTGGAAAGCTCATTTTAAAAGATTTGAAAATAAGAGAAGGTCTTGAAAAGGAAACTGCAAAAAAGATTGTGGCATATATCAAGGCATCCTTCAATAAACTTCAGGGAGCAATTCATGAGGATCAGGTAAGGGTAACAGGGAAAAAAATAGATGATTTACAGGAGCTGATGGCCAATCTCCGCCAAACGGATTTTGAGGTTCCGCTTCAGTTTGAAAATTTTAGAAATTAATCCCCAATCGGTAAATATGGTTACCCGAGACAATATTTAGAATCCGTATTTATTTAATTAATTCAGCTACTCCCCAATGGTAACCATTTGTTTAGAGAATTGTTCATTGAGCCGGTCAATTATTTCTTCTGCTAATAAACCTTCTTCAATTTTCCCTTCTTTTACATAACTGATAATTCCTTTTTCTTCACTTACAACCAAACAAACCGCATCAGTTTGCTCGGTAATACCGATCGCCGAAAGATGTCGTAACCCATATTTATTGATAACAAGCGGGTTTTCGCTAATAGGTAAAACACAATTTGCCGCTTTAATTTTACCATTTGCTATAATTACGGCTCCATCATGTAAAGGACTGGTTTTATTAAAAATGCTTAATAAGAGTCGTTTGGTAATATTGGCATCAATCATTTCGCCACTTGCTCCGATAAACTTCATTTCTGAGGTAATAGGAAAAACCAAAATCGCACCTGATTTATCATTTGCCAGTTCTCTGCAGGCCTCTACGATTTCATCAAATGGCGTATTGAATGCATCTTTGATTTTCCATTTCCAGGGAAAGATATTCCACCACCTTTTATTTTCGCCAAGTAAAGAGCTATTGCCAATAATCAACAAAAACTTTCGGATTTCCTGCTGAAAAACGATCAAAACAGCAATAATACCAACCTTAGTAAACTCTCCTAATATACCGGCTAACAGTGGCATTTCGAAGTATTGTACCAAAAGCCAAAACATATAAATGGTGATAATTCCAATTAAAATATTGAAAGCCAAACTACCTTTCAACAATTTAAAAAGCTGAAATGATAGCAATACCACTAACAATAAATCAATTATATTGATGAGTGTAAAATGATAATCGGCTATTTCAAAATTTCCCTTGTACATGTTACGATACTAAATAAAAAAAAGCAAAAAAGACAACTTAACCCCGTATTTTTAGAAAAACATGCGTTCTTCTCACCTTATTTATTTCTCAAACAAAACAGCCATCTATTTAATGGCATCTGCAATTTTTATGCATTCCATTGCTTCTTTCACATCGTGAACTCTTAATATTCTTGCTCCCTTTTGGAGCGCTATCATATGTAAGGCAGTAGTCCCGTTCAATGCATTGTCGGTATTAATATTCAACAATTTTTGGACCATTGACTTTCGTGAAACTCCAACCAATACCGGAAGTTCAAATATTTTTAACGCATCCAGACCTGTCAACAATTGATAATTATTTTCCAGCGTTTTGCCAAATCCAAATCCGGGATCAATAATGATATCCGGTACGCCCAATTGTTGAAGTTGAGTCACCTTATGCGTAAAATAATTTAATACCGACCCTACTACATCCTCATAATGTGGATTTTCCTGCATAACCTGTGGCAAACCCATTTTGTGCATGATAATATAAGGTACTTTCAGGGAGGCAACTGATTCCAGCATCTGGTCATCATCATCACCTGCTGAAATATCATTGATGATAGACGCACCTGCCCCAATTGCCGCTTTTGCTACCCTTGCATAAAAAGTATCAATTGAAATAATAGCGTCAGGAAATTCATTAATTATGATCTCGATAGCCGGAATAACTCTTTCTAGTTCTTCCACATCAGACAATAACTCAGCACCCGGTCTGCTTGACTGCCCACCCACATCCAATATGGATGCTCCCTCTTTTAACATATTTTCAGCCATCATCAATATGCTTTTGTCATCCTGAACTCTGCTAGAAGCATAAAAACTATCAGGGGTAACATTCAGGATACCCATAATGGCCGGTTTCTCCAGGTTGAGAATCTTTCCCTTACAATTTATTAAATTTTTTCTTAATAATGCCTGCAATTATACCTCCTCCCTTAATTTCGCGTTTAAAACAGAAAATAAAAACCTAAATTATGCATCAAATATACATCAAGACCATCCGAATCCTAAATTTAGTAACAAAAGGGAGCCGGAATATTGATGAAGGATGGAACCTGAATATATAGATAAGATAATTAATTGTATTTTTGCCCGGGTCAGATGGATGGAAAAGAAACAAAAAAAAGCAGAAACAGGGTGGGCTCCCCAATAAATATATTTTTATATTCACTAATAAATTAATTTATCAAATTATGAAATTTCTCACACAGTTTAGTCGAATTTTTGTAGGTGTACTTTTTATTATTTCAGGATTAATAAAAGCAAATGATACGATCGGTTTTAGTTATAAATTGGTTGAATACTTTGACCTGTTTAATCTTTCTTTTTTTGCACCTTATGCAGTTGCATTTTCCATGCTTATCTGCATTTTCGAAATCGTTTCGGGGGTGGCGTTATTATTAGGAATATATGCAAGATTAAATGCATGGTTACTCTTATTGTTGATTGTATTTTTTACCCTGTTAACGGGATACAGCGCCATTACGCATAAGGTGACCGATTGTGGATGTTTTGGTGATGCTATAAAGCTTAAGCCTTTTGGAAGTTTTATGAAAGATGTTGTTTTATTGGTCTTCATTTTAGTCATATTCTCCGGCATCAAACATATCAGGCCATTATTCAATAAAGTATTAATGAATATTTTATTATCGGTATCTCTACTGATTTCTACTTTCTTCACTTTTTATACTTATATGTTTTTACCTGTTGTTGATTTTCTTCCTTATAAAATTGGCAACCATTTACAGGAATTAATGATTATTCCTGAAGGGGAATCGAAAGGAGAATATGAGATGCTGTTTATTTATGAAAAAGCAGGTGAGAAATTCGAATTTACCGTCAAAACATTACCACAGGATATTGATCAGTATAAATTTATTGACCGGATCGATAAAGTTATCAAAGAACCATTTAAACCGCTCATTCATGATTTTAAAATTTATGATGAAGCAGGTGTTGAGTACACAGACAGCATCTTTGCGAAAGATACCTATAAACTAATTTTTGTTCAGCTTAATATAAAAGATAGTCGTAAAGGAAGTGGGCTTCAAATCGCTGAATTATCCAATCAATGGATGAAACAAGGTTTAGAATTCTGGGCGTTAACAGCTTCTAATCTTTCAGAAGCTAATGCTTATAAAGCAGAAAATGAATTGCCTTTTAATTATTTTAATATGGATGGAACACCTATCAAATCCATGGTGCGTTCAAATCCCGGATTACTGCTATTGAAAAAAGATAAGGTAATAAAAAAATGGGGAGCCTTTAATTTACCTTCCTATAATACCGTGCTCAAATACATGCAGCAATAATTTTTTATTGACTTGAATATTCAGAATCGGATCTATATAATTGGTATGCCAGGATGCGGGAAAAGTACGCTAGGGAAAAAATTGGCAAAATACCTTAACTGGGACTTTGCGGATCTGGATCATTTAATTGAACAACAGGAAAAGAAAAATATTTCAGACATTTTTGCTTTAGACGGCGAATCCTATTTTAGAGAAATTGAAAAAAGAATTCTGTTTGAAACTGAAAGATCAGAACAAATAGTAATAGCATGTGGAGGAGGTACTCCAATTTATGAAAACAACATGATTTGGATGAATAATCATGGTATAACGATCTATTTGAATGCACCAATTCCACTTTTAATGAGTCGCATTTTTGACTCAAAAACCTCAAGACCTCTGTTTAAAACGCTAAATAAAGAAGAATTAGAAAAAAATATTTGCGATTTATACTACAAAAGAAGTCCGGTCTTTGCTCAGGCAAAAGCAAGTTTTTTATTGCCAGTAAAATCTTACAAATCCCTTTATATTCAGGTGCTTGAGCTTATTAAATCCGAAAATATATCAGTCTAAAATTCAAGCAAAAAAGGAATTTGTTGAAAACTTGTTAAAGAAAAAAAAGATTATTTTTTGCGTTAGCGCTTGAAAAGGCTTGACTTTTTGATTGTGTTTACTATGTTTGTTAAGCAAAAACCCTTAAAACACATAATAATTATGAACAAACAAGATTTAATTGATTCAATGGCAAAAGCTGCCGGTGTTACTAAAGTTCAAGCTCAGGCTGCATTAGATGCATTCATGGGATCAACTCAAAGTGCATTAAAAAAAGGTGACAAAGTTATTTTAGTAGGCTTTGGTACTTTCTCAGTTACAAAACGCGCAGCCCGCAAAGGCCGCAATCCTCAAACAGGAAAAGAAATTAACATCCCTGCAAAAAAGGTAGTTAAATTCAAAGCAGGTTCAGGTTTACAAGCTAAGATAAAATAGTATTTTTACTTTGTTTGTAAAACAAAAAACCCATCCGTCTACTGACTGGATGGGTTTTTTGTTAATGGACTTTTCAGGCAAATCTATTCTAAACAAATATTTATTTTTTTCTGTTTTACAACCACACTTATATGTTCCTGCAAAGTAGTTTGCAATGAAATGCCAACAAAATCTGCCGACACCGGAAAACTGTTGTGATTGCGGTCAACCAACACTGCCACCTGAATGGACCTGATTTTTGACTTTAGAAAAGGCATTAAACCGTAAACCAATGTTCTTCCTGTATTTAAAACATCATCTACCAATAAAACAGTTTTTTCATTCAATTTCAAATCAGGTTCTGAAACCTTAATGTGATTCATTTCCGGATTCACTTTATTGAGTTTGATAGATATGTATTTTATTTTTATTTTGGCTATTCCTTTTAGTTCTTCTCCAATTAATAATGCAACATCATTTCCTTGTCCATCAATGGAGGCAATAATCAATTCTTTTACATCAAAATTGCGTTCATAAATTTGATATGCCATTCTTTTGATGATTTTTTGAACCTGTAAATGATCAACAATTTCCGTTTTCATAACTATTTTTGCACATATTTGTCCGGCAATTTAAAAGAATTTAAACCAAACCCCTATTATTTAAGTGAAAATTACCAGAGAAAAATATTTCTTCATTTATTTTGATTTTGATTTATTTTGCCTACTTTCGCGGTCCTAAATTTTGAAAGAAAATGAAAGAAGGCATTCACCCAAAAAACTATAGAAAAGTGATTTTCAAAGACATGTCTAATGAATTTATGTTCATGTGTCAGAGCACCGTTGAAACAAAAGAGACGGTAAAATGGGAAGACGGGAACGATTATCCGATGTTTAAACTGGATATTTCTTATAAATCGCACCCGTTTTTTACCGGACAAACTATGTTTGTGGATACGGCGGGTCGTATTGATAAATTTAAAAGACGTTACGATAAAAAGTAATCTGAATTGTAATATTGTAAAGCCTTCCAATTTGGAAGGCTTTTTTTTTAATTTTATTAAACCCTTACATTTATCAAATGATTGACCGGTTTAAAATTTTAAAATTATAACACATTGTTGAACAAAAATAGGATTTATCTATGAACTACATTTTTTACGATAGTGAACCACAACGAAGCAATTTATTGCCATTTACCTTTACCCGTCCCGTTGCCAATTTAAGAATAGGGATCTTAACGATTGACGAAAAATGGGCTAAGCACTTGAATATCAATTCTTATGGATATTTAACCGAAGATTACTTAACGGAAAAGTTCCCAAAAAAAATTGGTACAGAAAATACTTTTATTAATGGAAGTATCTGCCCAACGGCCCGTCTTGTTCGTGAAATAAAGGCGCTTAAGCCGAACCAAAGTTTGGTTTCAGGAACGCATCTTATAGCAGTATGCCTGAATCAGGCAGAAGCTTTATCCTTTGAACCAAACCAAACCTTCGATATACAAATTCAAACCCTGGAGACCGATTTTATTCAAATAAATGATTGCTATGATATTTTTTCAAAAAACGGACAGGCGATAGAAGAAGATTTTGCCATCATAACCCATGGCAGAAGCTCACAGCCAATTCCTGATGGAAACCGGGTAATTTGCCCGGAAAGAATTTTTATTGAAGCAGGTGCCCAAATAAATTTTTCCATTTTGAACGCAAGCGCCGGTCCTATTTATATTGGTAAAGATTCTGATATAATGGAAGGATGCAAAATACGCGGACCTTTTGCACTTTGCGAACATGCTGCACTTAAAATGGGTGCAAAAATATATGGCCCAACCACGGTTGGACCTTATTGCAAAGTAGGTGGAGAGGTAAACAATTCGGTCTTTTACGCATATAGTAATAAAGGACATGATGGTTTTATGGGCAATGCGGTAATAGGCGAATGGGTAAATATAGGTGCCGATACCAATAACTCCAATCTGAAAAACACCTATGATGAAGTGAAATTATGGAATTACAGAAGCGAAAGATTTGAAAAAACAGGACTGACTTTTTGCGGCTTAATGATTGCCGACCATGCCAAGTGCGGGATCAATACGATGTTTAATACCGGAACGGTGGTGGGTGTAGGAGCCAATGTTTTCGGTTCGGGATATCCAAGAAACTTTATTCCGGATTTCAGTTGGGGCGGGCCGCAGGGATTTGAAACCTTTGTAATCAATAAATTTTATAAAACGGCTGAAGCGGTCTATAAAAGAAGGGATGTGCCTTTTACGGAGGCAGATAAGTCTATTTTAAGAGAAGTCTTTAATCAAACAAAAAAATATAGGTTTTGGGAAGAAAATAAGGATAAAGTATGAAGAATCCCTATAAAAACAGGAAGACATTCGTTCACCCCGTGGTTTTATAATTTATGAAAACAACAATTGAGAAAACATTTGATTCGGTGAAGTATATGCGTGAACAGCGCGAAAATTTAAGTGCGAAGTTATCAAAGATGACCAGGGAAGAAATCATAGCGTATTTTAAACGGAGAAAGACAGAAAACACGATTAAGCCCTGTGCATAACAGCACTACAAGTGTGTCCCAACTAAAATATTTAACACATAAACTGAAACAAAAATTAGGTTAATTATTTTAGGCCTGAAAGGCTGTGAGCATCAGCCCGGGGTGGAGCCCTGGGTCTGGTGGATCGTGGCGATAGCTCGCGCGGTATCACAATATTTTGTTAGAAAGAAAATTTATCTAACTGCGCAATGTGCAGAATTATTAGCGGAAGATTATACGTGTGCAAACACGAAATTTATTGCTTATAATTCGACCCTTCCAATAGTTCAGGGCTGGCCAGGCTCTTCATCAATATCATTTGTTACCTGTATTATCTAACGCCAAACCTTGCGTTTGCGCGGCTGGTAGTTTGTACTTCCTCATTAAATGTATGTAGGCCGCTCAGGAAAATATATGGCATTTACTACCCAGAGCTCCACCCTGGGCTATTTATGGCAGCCTTTCAGGCCTGAGAAATACTTAACGTCGACATTGAATCATATATCATCTTTATATTAATTCAAATTTTATACATTTGAAGCATTACAAAAATCAAATAATTAACTAAACAATACCATGAGAAAGAAAATAATTGCCGGAAACTGGAAGATGAACAAAACCCTTGAAGAAGGAATGGGTTTGGTTTCAGAAATCAGCAATATGCTGAAAGACGAGTATAAAGGAAGTGCAGAAGTGGTGCTTTTTCCACCCTTCACCCATATTAATGCAGTAAGCAAATTAATTGCCGAAAATCCCCGTTTAAAAAGTGGCGCTCAAAATTGCAGCAACCACAAAAGTGGCGCCTATACAGGTGAAGTAAGCGCTGATATGCTTAAAAGTTGCGGAGCCACCTATGTGATCATTGGACATAGCGAGCGCCGCCAGTATTTTGGCGAATACAACGATTGGCTGGCTAAAAAGGTAAATGCCGTTTTAGAAGCCGGATTAACACCTATTTATTGCTGCGGTGAAACGCTGGAAGAACGTGAAAACAACGCTCATTTTGATGTTTTGAAAACCCAGATAAGCGAGGGTTTATTTCACTTGAGTCAGGAACAAATGATGCAGGTAGTAATTGCCTACGAGCCGGTTTGGGCCATCGGAACCGGCAAAACTGCCAGTACTGCTCAGGCACAGGAAATTCATGCTTTTATCCGCGGATTGCTATCCGCTAAATTCAATGATTCAACTGCTCAAAATATCACGATTCAGTATGGCGGAAGTGTAAAGCCGGATAATGCCGTTGAACTTTTTCAATCAGCTGATATTGACGGAGCTTTGGTGGGCGGAGCCGCTTTACAAAGCAGAAGTTTTGTTGATATAATTAAAGCGATGGCTTAATATTGAACCAAATTTTTAAAGCCGGTTTTGAAAATTCAAAACCGGCTTTCGTATTTAACAGGATATTGGGGCTACTCTTTATTCTTTTGTTATTTTCATACTTTCGAATTCACAATTCATTTGTATTTTTCCCGTTGAAATAACTAATAATAAGTAACAAAATATTATTATTGAGCATTGGGTTTTGTGAAAACAGGTTAAAAAAATCAGTAAAAAATGAAAAAGATCTGGACGATAATAATTAGTTTTTATGTTTTATTGGGATCAGGCCTCGCCCAGCGACCCAATAGTTTTTCTTTCGATCAAACTGTATTTCTCGGCGAATTTGAATCCTTTATTTCTACTTCATCCAAACGAGACGTACGCGATATGGCAGAGGAGTTTAGCGGATATTATTCGAGTGGGAAATTTACCACACCACAAAAAAATCAAATCATTCGTTTATGTAATGAAATGTTAATGGCCAATTGCCAGGTAAGCCCTGATTTTGAAGGTTACCTGAAAACAATCAATGCTTTAATAAGCAATAATTATATGAGCAAGTTTGATGGTTGGCATAAAAATGTTTCAGCATCTTTAAAGCAATCAAAAGAAAGTTTTCAAAAATTTGTTTTGGTATCAAAAAATGTTTTTGCCGAGAATAAATTACTGCAACTTGGAGGGTATACCTGGGTCAGCACAACTGCCGACGCCGATTTGATCATAGAGAAAGAGCCCTTGTTTTTATTTAAAAAATTAAATTTAATTTGTTATACACCCGGTGATACTTTTGAGCTTTACAATACTTCCGGCAAATTTTTCCCCTCAAAAAATTTATGGATTGGCCAAGGAGGAAGAATTGATTGGACAAGAGTCGGACTAGATTCGGGTAAAGTTTATGCCCTCATTAAAAACTACAAAATTGATTTAAATGATGGGATGCTGATTGCCGATTCCAGCACCTTTTATAACCTGGATCTTCAGTCGAAACCAATGCTGGGTAAAGTAATTGACAAACCCATGGGAAAGTCGCAGGGCGACCGTTCTATCTATCCTCAATTTGAAGGATATTTTTCATCATTTACCGGAGTAACTTATGGAAAGGCAAAATTTAAAGGCGGTTTCGGAATGAGAGGAGCGCTTGTTATTGGCAAAGGTAATACCGATCGGAAAGCAGAATTATGGTTCACCTTTAAAAACAAACCCTTTCTGCGCATCCAATCTCCCGAATTTTTTGTCCGTGAAAATAAAATTTCAGTAGAAAAAGCCGAAGTAACCATCTTTTTAGATAAGGATTCGATTTATCATCCGCAGCTCGCTTTCACCTACCTGATAGATAAAGAGAAAATTTCATTATACCGGGATAATAAAATGGGAATCTCCTCTGCTCCGTTCATGGATAATTATCATAACCTGGAATTTTACGTGGACGAAATAAAATGGGATTTAAACAGCCCGAAAATTGAATTGGATAATATTGCAGGGGATGTGCCCGCAAAATTTGAATCTCATAATTTTTTCAGGGATGTGATGTATGAAAAGATTGGGGGTGTTTTAGCTTATAACCCACTTCAACGTATAAAAAAATACTGTGAAGACAACAAAATAAACAGCTTCACTATTGAAGCTTATGCGGCAGCCTTTAAAAGCAATATCAGTGAAATCAGGATACAGATGATTGATTTAAATGATAAGGGATTTGTGAACTTTGATGGTCCTAAAAATATTGTATATGTTAAACGTAAATTAATTGATTATGTGAATGCCCATAATGGCAGAACGGATTATGATGCCATTTCGTTTAGCTCCACAATCAGTGCGATTCCAAACGCGCATATTAGTTTAATAAATAACGACCTGGTGGTTCAGGGTGTGCCAAAATTTTTCTTCAGCGATTCCCAGAATGTATATATTCTTCCCAGAGAACAAATGCTCACCGTAAAGAAAAACCGTGCTATGGATTTCAGCGGAAAATTAAGAGCGGGGATGGTAGATTTTTACGGAAATAATTTCGCCTTTGATTATAATGCTTTTAAGGTCAGGCTCAATAATGTTGACTCTCTGAAATTCCTTTATGTTGATGATTCACTGGGCAGGATGGTACATGTAAAGAGTGTTATTCAGAATATTTATGGTACTCTTGAAATTGACTATCCTTATAATAAATCGGGCAGAAAAAAATACCCTACGTATCCCATCTTTACTTCCGAGGTGGGATCAAAAGTATTTTATGATTACCCAACCACTCTAAACGGAGTTTACAATCGGGAAAAGTTTTACTTTGATGTGGATCCCTTCACTTTAGACAGCTTAGCTGATTTGAATTTATACTCATTGGCACTTGCCGGAAATTTTGTGTCGGGAGGAATCCTGGCTGATATGCGGCAGGAAATCTATTTGCAACCTGATAAATCTCTTGGTTTTTTTATCCCGAGAGATTCAACCTATAAGTACCGTTTATATGATGGGAAAGGGAGTTCTAATATGAGTTTGAGATTAAGTAATGATGGTTTAATCGGAGAAGGAACATTAACCTATCTTGCCTCCAGAACTTCTTCACACCGGTTTGAGTTTATGCCTGATTCGGTTAATTCAAATAGTTATATGTTTGAAAACGACCGGACTTCATTATTCCCGACGATCATCAGATCACCTAATGTTTTTACCCATTGGCTTCCACTGCAGGATACCATGTTTATTACAAATAAAGGTGAACCTATGAAAATTGCTTACGATGGAGCCAAACTTTACGGAACCATTATTTTAACACCAAAAGCAATGAAAGCCAAAGGAAGAATGGACATTGAAGGTGGAGAGCTGATTGCCAATTTGATAGAAATGAAACCGGTTGAATTACTTTCTGATGATGCAATTTTCAGACAAAGAAATCCAAAGGATACCACCCAAATTTCTTTTTCAACCGGAAAGGTAAAAGCCTACGTGAATCTGGAAAAGAAATATGCCGATTTTACGTATAATAATTTCCCCGGTATCAATAATAACTTTGTATTGAACAATTATTACGGTTCCTTTCAGAAACTTAAATGGGATATGATACCTAAAACACTTGAGTTTAATGGTCCGGTTAATACCGAAAAGATGGATGCAGGCAGTTACCTGTTAAGTAATAAACCTTCACAGGACAGCCTGAGATTCTCTGCAGGCAGCGCCTTGCTTACCCTGGGTGATTATGTGATGAAAGTTAGTAAAATCCCCTATATTAATATTGCCGACAGCCGTGTTATTCCGGATGGCGGTAACGCGATTATCAGAACAAATGCCGATTTGGACATTTTCTTAAATGCAAGAATTATTGCGGATACTTTAAATAAATACCATGGCATTGATAAAGTGACTATCAAAATAAACGGACGAACAGATTGTATAGGCGCCGGTACTTATACTTATTATGACAAGAACAGAAAGCCCCAGAAATTTTATCTCGATCAGATCTATGTGGTGTCTAAAAAATTTCTGGAGGGAAAGACTTTAATACCTGATTCTATTAATTTTTATGTGGGTTCAAAAATTGGATTCAGAGGCAATGCGATACTACACAGTTTTGATAAAAATCTTGAATACAATGGATTCTTCAAAGCCATGCACCAGCAATTTCTGCCTAAAACAGATTGGTTCAGAGCAACAGCAACCATTAATCCTGATTCTGTTTACATATCTTTTGTTCCGCCATTAACAAATTTAAACAGACAGGTTCTGTACAATGGTTTTTATGTATCAAATGATTCCACCCATGTATATCCTGCCTTTTTCTCCCGTAAGAGAAATACAAGCGATCCTGAATTGTTAAAATGTGAAGGAACTTTTTCCTATATCGAAAAATTTGATGAATTCAGAGTAGGGCCTTTTCAAAAAGTATATGGTATTGGCGGACGAGGGAATTTTATGGCCATGAGTGAAGAAAAGAAACTTATTTATGGTGATGGCAAATTTAATCTGGGATTTGAAACGGAAGGTTTTTTTGTTCACAGTGCCGGTTACGCAAATTACAAATTGTCGGACACTTCATTCATTATGAAAATAAGTATGATTGTCAATATGCTTCTTCCTGCTCAGGCAACAAAAATGATGTACGATTCAATTAGTGAACAATCGAGTCAGGCATCATCTGATTACTTTGACACCAGAGTTCTTAAAATCAGCCTGCCCGAATTGGTTGATGAAAAAATACTGCGAAAACTTTCAGATAATATGGAGGAAGAAATAAGCAGTAAAAACATGGAGGATCTGCAAAAAACATTTTTCTTCAGCGACCTTACGATGACCTGGTCGCAGCCCACCCGGTCCTATGTTAGTGTTGGAGATATGGGCTTGCGAAGCATCGAAAAATATCAGATTGAACGCAAAGTAAAAGGTAAGATAGAAATCACCAAACGCCGCGGAGGAGATGATATGGTAATATACTTACAACAGCCTCAGGGTAGCTGGTACTATTTTAAATACCAAAAAGGAGTAATGGCTGTGATTAGCTCCGATATCTTGTTTAATGAAATTATAAAAACTAATATTGACAAAATTTCTAAGGAGAAAGATGATTATAAAATTCGCACAGCCAATATATCCGATAGAAATAAGTTTGTAAAAGCAATGAAGAAAAAAGAATGAACCCATCCTTATTATATACCCTCTCGGGATTAGCCGGTGCCTACCTTCTTGGCTCTATCCCTTCCTCAGTATGGATTGGCAAGGCCTTTTATGGTGTGGATGTACGAAAGCATGGAAGTGGAAATGCGGGTGCAACCAATACCTTAAGAGTACTTGGGAAAAAAGCCGGAATCAGTGTTCTTATAATTGATTTTTTAAAAGGACTTTCTGCAACTGCCATGGCCTTTTTTCAATATGCTTCAGAACCCGGAACTACTGATTTCAGAAACATACAAATGTTGCTCGCCATTTTTGCAATATTAGGGCATGTTTATCCTATATTTGTTGGGTTTAAGGGTGGGAAAGGCATTGCAACACTTTTGGGCTCAATGGTGGGTATCAGTTGGCCAGTTTCGGTATTATTTGTCGTAGTTTTTGTGCTAACCGTTTTGCTTACCAGATATATTTCACTGGGATCAATATTAGGGTGCCTGTTTAGTCCATTTTTTGTTTGGTTCAGATATGGCCAGGATGATAAATTTTTTATTTATTTTTGTGCAATAGTTGCAATCATGGCAGTATATACGCACCGAACCAATATAAAAAGATTATGGCTAGGTTCCGAAAGCAAGTTCAACTTCAATAGTAAACCTGAGATAAGTAGTTCTTGATAATGAATGAAAAGTATATGAACAGAATATATCCTTTTTATTATACCGTTTGAAAAAAAATGACAAAAGAAATAACTAAAAAGCAAGAAGATATTGAAGAATTTGTTGAAGATATTCCTTCGCACAAGGTGATTCTGTACAATGACGATTATAATACCTTCGATTGGGTAATCGAAAGTCTGGTTGATGTGTGCGAACATGATCCGGTACAGGCTGAACAATGTGCTGTTATCGTTCATTTCAAAGGGAAGGCAAATGTTAAATCCGGAGAATTAGAAGATATGCAGGGAATCTGCCAGGCATTGTGTGACCGGGATTTATCAGCTGTTTTGGAATAATAACAAACAATGTAATTGGTTGTCAGTTCGAGCGGAGTCGAGAACGGTATTTAGTTTTTAATCGACAAGCTCAGGATGACAACTATTGCTGTCATAGTGAACCTGTCGAACTATTGTAATCTTATAATTCTATAATTAAATGTTAAATAAAGTAGTTGCAAATGCCAAAGCTGCCATTCAGGATATTCCGGATGGGGCAGTGATCATGTTAGGTGGATTCGGTTTATGTGGAATCCCTGAAAATTGTATTAATGAATTGGTTAAAAAAGGTATAAAAAATTTAACCTGTATCTCCAATAATGCCGGAGTGGATGATTTTGGAATCGGTTTATTGTTGCAAACAAAACAGGTTAAAAAAATGATATCCTCTTACGTTGGTGAAAATGCCGAATTTGAAAGACAATTATTGAGTGGTGAACTGGAAGTTGAGTTAATTCCACAGGGAACATTAGCCACTCGTTGTATGGCGAGCGGATATGGAATGCCGGCGATTTATACGCCAGCCGGGGTTGGAACAGAAGTTGCCATCGGCAAAGAAACACGTGATTTTAATGGAAAAACCTATTTACTTGAACATGCTTTTGATTCTGATTATGCCATTGTAAAAGCCTGGAAAGGCGATACGCAAGGGAATTTGATCTTTCGGGCTACTTCACGAAATTTTAATCCTTTGATGGCTATGGCAGGTAAAATTACCATAGCAGAGGTTGAAGAACTGGTTGAACCCGGAATGCTGGACCCTGATATGATTCATACTCCCGGAATTTATGTAAACAGAATTTTTAAAGGCGCCTATTACGAGAAGCGGATTGAGCAGGTTACAGTAAGAGCGAAATAGGGCTGTTAGCCCAAGGCTTTTGGTATAAGCTTTACGGATTTTAATTAGAATATTTTTGAAAGCTATTTTTCAATATTCTACATGCAAATCGGATTTATAATTTATTTTTTTATTAATAGAAATTGCAGGTGAATTGATATTAATTATTTAGGATAATTATTGAAACATTAAGGTAATATTAAAAGGCAGGTAAATCTGATTGATTTACCTGCCTTTTATATTCGATGTCCTCCGATAATCAAAAAATTAAGAAAAAATTAAGAAAAACAAGATGAATAAAGATTACCTTAGCATAATAAATAAATATTATCTATTATGCGTAAACTAATACCGCTGACTTTTACAGGAAGAGGTGCATTAAAATTGTTACCCATAGCCTTATTGGTGTTAACCTTTCTAAATTCCAGTCATGCCCAAACAAATATTGCCCCATTTGCAACTCCAACAGCCAGTACCTGCAATACAGGCGCCTGTACCACTTTAAATGATCTCAATTATGGAACCTGTGGCACACAATCCATGTGGATTACCTCCGCGGCATCCAATCCTGGAGCAACAATTTTTATTCAATTTACTTGGCCAGGTACTGTAACATTTAATAAGATTACCATTCATAATGCGGAACAAAACAACCGTTTTATGAACGGCGGAACTCTTCAAAGATGGGATGGAAGTTCATGGATTACGCATACCACTTTTACGCAAACAAATATGGCTGTTTGTAGTTGGGATATAAACTTTACGGCGATATCAACTTCTATGTTCAGGTTCATTGATATGACTGTTGGAGGAACTCAAAGCTCCAATATGAATTTCAGGGAAATTGAAGTCTTTTCTTCTCCTCCGCCAGGAGGTGGTTTAACATTACCGCCCATCGCCAACTTTTTCCCAAGTCAGGCAACCACTTCAACTATTCCCACCGATACTGTTTGGATAAATAGTCCGTTTGATTTGGTATCTACCAGTACCAATACGACTCGTAGTTACTGGGATTTGCCCGGAGAAACAACTTTAAATCCCGGTTATGCCCGAACCAATGTGGGCTTTACTTCACAACTCTATATTGATACCGCTAAATACTATTCTAAATTCAGATATACTTTTGGAAGGAGAGGATTTTGGCCGGTTCGACTGCTTTCTATCAATGATTACAAAAAAGATTCCCTGCGCGATAGCATCGTAAAATACATTTGGGTAGATACGCCCTCCAGAGCACCGGTGCCCAATTTCTTTTCGGCCCGAACCAAGATCGGTATTGCCGATTATGCCTCCTTGGTGGATATCAGCTCTTACGGTCCCAACCAATGGTACTGGACGATCAATCCGGATGTAACGAATGTACCCAATCCGTATTTTGCCAATTTCTTCTCTAATCCACTCGGTCAGAACCCACTCTTGTTTGGAGGCTTTCCGGGTAAATATGCCATCTGCCTCCAGGTATGGAATGCCCGGGGATGGGATACGATATGCAAGCAAAACTATATAGAGGTTATCAATAGTGTAAATATGTGCAGTGGCAGTGGCTCAACCAGTAGTAGCTGGGATCAGGGCTTTGTGTTTGGTCCGAGTGGACCGGCCTTCTCTTATACAAGGTCGCAGGTATCGGGCTGCCCGGGCTTTCTGCTAAATCCTTGCGCCGATAGTATCTTTTTATTTGTGGATCGCATTAAGATGTTGCCAACCGATACACTCGTTATCCATAACGGAACGAGTCAAAGCGCACCTATCATCGGAAAACTGGGAGCTGCCAGTGTGGGGGTATTGCCACAAGCCATTATCAATAATGGAATCAGGGGTGGCAACCGCTTGTTTTTAAGATTTATGACCGGCAACGGAACCATACCAAATCCATATGATTCAGCAGGCTTCTCGATCAGGTGGGCTATTAAGGGAGCGAGTTATGGCATTCCACAATCTCATATTGTGGTGCCCGATACCATTTATCATAACCAGCCGGTTCAGTATTCAAATACCTCAACAGGAACCCTCATGCAATACTCATGGGATACCGATGGCTTAAACGGTTATGATTCCACAGGACCTACTGCCACCAGAACCTTTGTGGTAAGCTCTCCCGTTTACCGTAAAATATGTTTGGTAACCTATAACTGTTTGGGTGCAGATACCAGTTGTAAAAATGTATTGTTCCTGCCTACCAACCAAAAACCTTTGGTAAGATTTACAGTAGATAAAGTTCAGGGATTTAATACCGATACCTTCCGGTTTACCGATCAGAGTTTGTTTGGACCGAGTGTATGGAACTGGATCATTACCGGTGGAAATTATCAGGCCATCATGGGAACAGTAAAAGTGGGCAATGTGGTAACCAGCCGCAATCCGATCATCCGCTTTACCCAAAGAACCAAATACACCGTAAAACTGGTTGCAACCAATCAATTTGGTACCGATTCGCTGATCAAGGTTGATTATATCAATATTGGTGCTTACGATCAGCCACAGTGTTTAACAGATATTGGTCTGGCCGATGGCAGTATCGGGATTAGCCGGGTTCAGTTACAAAGTGGTTTAGATACCGCAGTAAATTCATTTACGCCTTGCTATCAGATGGTATTGGGCAACCAATCAGCTAATATGTACAGAGGCATGAAACATGTCTTAAAGATTGCGCGTCCGGGTATCAGCAGTCCTATGGACAGAAAAGCCTGGTTAGACAGAAACATGGATGGTTTATTTACCAATGATGAGTTGGTGATGAACGACATGGCCAGCAATATTTTGCAGAAAATAGATACGATTTCCATCAGTGGAACCCAGCAATTAGGAGGCACCCGATTGAGAGTAGGTGTTACCTATGCAGGTACCCAACTGAATCCAAGTGTCTTGTTTTTGGGTGTATTCAGAGATTATGTAGTGAACTTCCCGATGGATACCGTAAAACCAAGCATTTCATTGAATGGCAGCTCTGCCTATGCTACCGAAGTACACAAAGCTTTTGTAGATCCGGGCGTAATATCCATGGACAATATTGAGGGAGATATCAGCAGTAAATATATAACAATTGGGACGGTAGATACCAGCAAAGTGGGACCCAATTACCTGCGCTATATTGTAAAAGATCTGTATGGAAATGTGAGTGATACCCTGAACAGAACCGTGTATGTGATACTCAATCAAACCGGCCCGAGTCTGACCCTGAATGGTTCGGCAAGCATGTATGTTGAAGTTTACAAAAAATATACTGAACCGGGTTATGTTGCCAAAGACAATCAGGGAATGGATATCAGCAGTCAGGTAGTAGTAAGCAGTAATCTGGATACTTCAAAACTGGGCTCTTACAGTATCGGTTATGTGATAACAGATGCCTTTGGATACTTCAAAACAGCTAGTAGGGCAATCGTTGTTGGAGATACTACCAGACCGGTTATTGTTCCACCGTTCAATAACATTTACATTCAGCAGGTGGGTTCGGCCATTGATCTGGCCACTATAGTTGGGAAAACCGATAATTTCTGGTCAGCAAATGCCTTGGTATTAACCTGGATTGGTTCGGTAGATGTAAACAAGGTAGGCACTTATTTGATCTTGTATAATTTAAGAGACGGAAGCGGAAATATTGGCTATGAGGTAGCAGTAGAAGTGCGGGTAAGAGACACAAAATCGCCCAATATTTACCTGAATGGAAGCAGCCCGATGACCATAGAGGTATTCAGTGGATTTGCAGATCCATGGGTGACGGTATCCGATAATTACTGGCCATCCAATACCATCGTGGTAACAAAAAAAGGCGCAGTGAATATGAATGTTTTGGGAAGCTATACCATCTGGTATATTGCCACCGATCCATCCGGAAACCAGGATTCGGTGAGCAGGGAGATAAGAGTGGTGGATACCACCAAACCTGTTGTAAACCTGTTGAACATTACCGATGTGAACGTTCCTCAGTGGACAGAATATGTGGATGCTCCGGTACAGTTGGTAGATAATTACAATACCGATGCACAGATGCGGGCAAATTTGGTGGCAATAAATAGTTTGCCATTGCAAAATGGAAAACCCTTTGCACATGATATTGGTTTGTACAGTGTTCGCTATAAAGTAAAGGATTTATCGGGCAATGAATCTGATGAGGCTATTCGTTCTTTATATGTAGGACCCAGCGGTTTAACAGACATTATGAATATTGACAAATTGATGAGTGTATATCCGAACCCAAGCAATGGAATGATTCATGTTCGTTTGGCGGATGTTCAGAAGGAAGATATTCAGGTATTTGTTTTGGATATGTTGGGCAAAGAAGTGATGCATAAAATCATCAGTAAAAATAATTTACAAACAGAAGAAATTGATCTTCAAACTTCACCAAAAGGATTTTACCTGTTAAAGGTTCAAACCGGAGACCGCGTTTATATGAAAAAATTGCAGGTGAACTAATCGAATTTAGAAGCAATTTATTGATATATTAGTTTTACAAAGACAGGCTAATCCGTAAGGATTGACCTGTCTTTTAATTTTAACCCAAAAGAACAGAGGTTTAACAGGAAGTTTAAAGTTTATAACTTTATTGCCTTTTCTATTGACATTTAGGATGTTATTATTAATTTAGTGGATTAATTTAATAAACTTAATATCATGAAAAACATAAACAAAAGATACATATATTTATTTATTGTATTTCAATTCATAATTTGTTTAAACGTAAATTCTCAAACTCCCCAGTATTATAACAGTAATGCTGGCTCTCCAAGCAATAGTTTTCCATGGGCTACAGCAGCTGGGAAAGAAACCCAATACCTAATTGCTCCCAATGAAATTATTAGTGCCTATAATGGGTTTATTACCAAAGTTTATTTTAAGGTCACACCTTCTACATCGGGAACCTGGACTACCTTAACCATTAAGCTGGGTCAGTCAACAATAACTTCCCTTCCAACCAGTATTTATACTGGACCTTTTACAACAGCATTTTCATCCCCTTCTTATAGTGGTTCATCTGATGCCAACGGCTGGATGGGCATTACGTTAACTACACCTTTTGCCTATAATACTTCACTCAGTTTAATAGTGGATGTTTCGCAGTGTGCATCAACGACAACTTCAATGCTTACCATTAATAATGGATCAGGTGCTGGCAGAAGATCTTACATTAATGCAGCATCCTGTACATTTACATACTCAGGTCAGGATGCAAATGTTTTTGATTTTGGTATAGATGAAACATTAACCGGACCTGGTGGTATTCCTTTACCCCCCATCGCCAACTTCTTCCCAAGTCAGGCCACTACCAGCTCTACACCTACCGATACCGTTTGGATAAATAGTCCCTTTGATTTGGTTGCTACCAGTACCAATGCAAGCAGAAGTTTCTGGGATTTACCCGGAGAAACAACTCTGAACCCTGGTTATGCCAGAACCAATGTAGCCTTTACTTCACAACAATATATTGATACCGCTAAATACAGCTCAAAATTCAGATATACTTTTGGAAGGAGAGGATTTTGGCCGGTTCGCCTGCTTTCGGTTAATGATTACAAACGAGATTCCTTGCGCGACAGCATCGTAAAATACATATGGGTGGATACACCCAGCAGAGCGCCTGTGCCTAATTTCTTTTCGGCCCGAACCAAGATCGGTATTGCCGATTATGCCTCCATGGTGGATATAAGCTCCTACGGCCCAAACCAATGGTACTGGACGATCGTGCCGGATGTAACGAATGTACCCAATCCGTATTTTGCCAATTTCTTCTCTAATCCACTCGGTCAGAACCCACTCTTGTTTGGAGGCTTTCCGGGTAAATATGCCATCTGCCTCCAGGTATGGAATGCCCGGGGATGGGATACGATATGCAAGCAAAACTATATAGAGGTTATCAATAGTGTAAATATGTGCAGTGGCAGTGGCTCAACCAGTAGTAGCTGGGATCAGGGCTTTGTGTTTGGTCCGAGTGGACCGGCCTTCTCTTATACAAGGTCGCAGGTATCGGGCTGCCCGGGCTTTCTGCTAAATCCTTGCGCCGATAGTATCTTTTTATTTGTGGATCGCATTAAGATGTTGCCAACCGATACACTCGTTATCCATAACGGAACGAGTCAAAGCGCACCTATCATCGGAAAACTGGGAGCTGCCAGTGTGGGGGTATTGCCACAAGCCATTATCAATAATGGAATCAGGGGTGGCAACCGCTTGTTTTTAAGATTTATGACCGGCAACGGAACCATACCAAATCCATATGATTCAGCAGGCTTCTCGATCAGGTGGGCTATTAAGGGAGCGAGTTATGGCATTCCACAATCTCATATTGTGGTGCCCGATACCATTTATCATAACCAGCCGGTTCAGTATTCAAATACCTCAACAGGAACCCTCATGCAATACTCATGGGATACCGATGGCTTAAACGGTTATGATTCCACAGGACCTACTGCCACCAGAACCTTTGTGGTAAGCTCTCCCGTTTACCGTAAAATATGTTTGGTAACCTATAACTGTTTGGGTGCAGATACCAGTTGTAAAAATGTATTGTTCCTGCCTACCAACCAAAAACCTTTGGTAAGATTTACAGTAGATAAAGTTCAGGGATTTAATACCGATACCTTCCGGTTTACCGATCAGAGTTTGTTTGGACCGAGTGTATGGAACTGGATCATTACCGGTGGAAATTATCAGGCCATCATGGGAACAGTAAAAGTGGGCAATGTGGTAACCAGCCGCAATCCGATCATCCGCTTTACCCAAAGAACCAAATACACCGTAAAACTGGTTGCAACCAATCAATTTGGTACCGATTCGCTGATCAAGGTTGATTATATCAATATTGGTGCTTACGATCAGCCACAGTGTTTAACAGATATTGGTCTGGCCGATGGCAGTATCGGGATTAGCCGGGTTCAGTTACAAAGTGGTTTAGATACCGCAGTAAATTCATTTACGCCTTGCTATCAGATGGTATTGGGCAACCAATCAGCTAATATGTACAGAGGCATGAAACATGTCTTAAAGATTGCGCGTCCGGGTATCAGCAGTCCTATGGACAGAAAAGCCTGGTTAGACAGAAACATGGATGGTTTATTTACCAATGATGAGTTGGTGATGAACGACATGGCCAGCAATATTTTGCAGAAAATAGATACGATTTCCATCAGTGGAACCCAGCAATTAGGAGGCACCCGATTGAGAGTAGGTGTTACCTATGCAGGTACCCAACTGAATCCAAGTGTCTTGTTTTTGGGTGTATTCAGAGATTATGTAGTGAACTTCCCGATGGATACCGTAAAACCAAGCATTTCATTGAATGGCAGCTCTGCCTATGCTACCGAAGTACACAAAGCTTTTGTAGATCCGGGCGTAATATCCATGGACAATATTGAGGGAGATATCAGCAGTAAATATATAACAATTGGGACGGTAGATACCAGCAAAGTGGGACCCAATTACCTGCGCTATATTGTAAAAGATCTGTATGGAAATGTGAGTGATACCCTGAACAGAACCGTGTATGTGATACTCAATCAAACCGGCCCGAGTCTGACCCTGAATGGTTCGGCAAGCATGTATGTTGAAGTTTACAAAAAATATACTGAACCGGGTTATGTTGCCAAAGACAATCAGGGAATGGATATCAGCAGTCAGGTAGTAGTAAGCAGTAATCTGGATACTTCAAAGCTGGGTTCATACAGCATCAGTTATGTGATCACAGATGCATTTGGATTCTACAAATCTGCCAGCAGGGCAATCATTGTTGGAGATACCACAAGACCGGTTATTGTTCCACCGCTAAATAACATTTACATTCAACAGGTGGGTTCGGCCATTGATCTGGCAAAAGTAGTTGGAAAAACCGATAATTTCTGGTCAGCAAATACCTTGGTATTAACCTGGATTGGTTCGGTAGATGTAAACAAGGTAGGCACTTATTTGATCTTGTATAATTTAAGAGACGGAAGCGGAAATATTGGCTATGAGGTAGCAGTAGAAGTGCGGGTAAGAGACACAAAATCGCCCAATATTTACCTGAATGGAAGCAGCCCGATGACCATAGAGGTATTCAGTGGATTTGCAGATCCATGGGTGACGGTATCCGATAATTACTGGCCATCCAATACCATCGTGGTAACAAAAAAAGGCGCAGTGAATATGAATGTTTTGGGAAGCTATACCATCTGGTATATTGCCACCGATCCATCCGGAAACCAGGATTCGGTGAGCAGGGAGATAAGAGTGGTGGATACCACCAAACCTGTTGTAAACCTGTTGAACATTACCGATGTGAACGTTCCTCAGTGGACAGAATATGTGGATGCTCCGGTACAGTTGGTAGATAATTACAATACCGATGCACAGATGCGGGCAAATTTGGTGGCAATAAATAGTTTGCCATTGCAAAATGGAAAACCCTTTGCACATGATATTGGTTTGTACAGTGTTCGCTATAAAGTAAAGGATTTATCGGGCAATGAATCTGATGAGGCTATTCGTTCTTTATATGTAGGACCCAGCGGTTTAACAGACATAATGAATATTGACAAATTGATGAGTGTATATCCGAACCCGAGCAATGGAATGATTCACGTTCGTTTGGCCGATGTTCAGAAGGAAGATGTTCAGCTATTTGTTTTGGATATGCTGGGAAAAGAAGTGATGCATAAAACGATCAGCAAAAATAATTTACAAACAGAAGAAATCGATCTTCAAACTTCACCAAAAGGATTCTACCTGTTAAAGGTTCAAACCGGAGACCGTGTTTATATGAAAAAATTGCAGGTGAACTAATTTAAATCATATGGTAAAAGATCGGCTAATTTTTCAATTAGCTGATCTTTTCAATTTTTTTCAAAACAAACAACCGTATCTTTTATTTTTGAATATCTTTATTTTTAAAAAAGAACTTTGAGTATTATTTCATATTATTGAATTCTAATTCAGTTTTATGAAATCAAAATATATACATTACTCAATCTTGATTTTCGTTGTTTTATCAATATTTAATCAGGTAAAAGGGCAGGTAATTTCAACAGATCCCGCCCCCTATTGTACGGTAAGTGCCACCTATGCCGGTTGTGGCACAAATGATTATATCAATAATTTTACTTTCAGTACTTTATCAAATCTGGCTTCAGGTTGCAATGCAACGGCTCCATATTATACCCGATGGGCACAAACTACTTCGGTATTCCCCGGAAATACTTATAATATGACTGTTCAGGGAAGTTCAACAAAACCAAATGGCTTTGGAGTTTGGATTGACTTTAATATTGATATGGATTTCAATGATCCGGGAGAATTTGTCTATTTTTCTCCGGGTGCATATGGAACTTTACCAACAGCACAATTATGGGCAACTACTGTTACAATACCCGTAACCGCAACTCCAGGAGTAACTCGTTTAAGAGTTAGAGGAAATTGGCAGAATTACAGAGGCGGTGCTCCCGGAGGCCCCTTCGTTCAATCCGAGAATTGTGGCAATATTGTTGATTGGACCGAAACAGAAGATTATAACGTAACCATTATTGGTTCTAATGTTTTACTTCCACCCATCGCTAACTTTTTCCCAAGTCAGGCCACCACCAGCTCCATACCCACCGATACTGTTTGGATAAATAGTCCGTTTGATTTGGTAGCTACCAGTACCAGTACAACCCGGAGTTATTGGGATCTACCCGGAGAAACAACTCTGAACCCGGGTTATGCCCGAACCAATGTGGGCTTTACTTCACAACTCTATATTGATACCGCTAAATACAGTTCAAAATTCAGATATACTTTTGGCAGAAGAGGTTTCTGGCCGGTTCGCCTGCTTTCTATCAATGCCTACAAAAGAGATTCCCTGCGCGATAGCATCGTAAAATACATTTGGGTGGATACACCTAGCAGAGCACCAGTACCTAATTTCTTTTCGGCCCGAACCAAGATCGGTATTGCCGATTATGCCTCCATGGTGGATATAAGCTCCTACGGCCCAAACCAATGGTACTGGACGATCGTGCCGGATGTAACGAATGTACCCAATCCGTATTTTGCCAATTTCTTCTCTAATCCACTCGGTCAGAACCCACTCTTGTTTGGAGGCTTTCCGGGTAAATATGCCATCTGCCTCCAGGTATGGAATGCCCGGGGATGGGATACGATATGCAAGCAAAACTATATAGAGGTTATCAATAGTGTAAATATGTGCAGTGGCAGTGGCTCAACCAGTAGTAGCTGGGATCAGGGCTTTGTGTTTGGTCCGAGTGGACCGGCCTTCTCTTATACAAGGTCGCAGGTATCGGGCTGCCCGGGCTTTCTGCTAAATCCTTGCGCCGATAGTATCTTTTTATTTGTGGATCGCATTAAGATGTTGCCAACCGATACACTCGTTATCCATAACGGAACGAGTCAAAGCGCACCTATCATCGGAAAACTGGGAGCTGCCAGTGTGGGGGTATTGCCACAAGCCATTATCAATAATGGAATCAGGGGTGGCAACCGCTTGTTTTTAAGATTTATGACCGGCAACGGAACCATACCAAATCCATATGATTCAGCAGGCTTCTCGATCAGGTGGGCTATTAAGGGAGCGAGTTATGGCATTCCACAATCTCATATTGTGGTGCCCGATACCATTTATCATAACCAGCCGGTTCAGTATTCAAATACCTCAACAGGAACCCTCATGCAATACTCATGGGATACCGATGGCTTAAACGGTTATGATTCCACAGGACCTACTGCCACCAGAACCTTTGTGGTAAGCTCTCCCGTTTACCGTAAAATATGTTTGGTAACCTATAACTGTTTGGGTGCAGATACCAGTTGTAAAAATGTATTGTTCCTGCCTACCAACCAAAAACCTTTGGTAAGATTTACAGTAGATAAAGTTCAGGGATTTAATACCGATACCTTCCGGTTTACCGATCAGAGTTTGTTTGGACCGAGTGTATGGAACTGGATCATTACCGGTGGAAATTATCAGGCCATCATGGGAACAGTAAAAGTGGGCAATGTGGTAACCAGCCGCAATCCGATCATCCGCTTTACCCAAAGAACCAAATACACCGTAAAACTGGTTGCAACCAATCAATTTGGTACCGATTCGCTGATCAAGGTTGATTATATCAATATTGGTGCTTACGATCAGCCACAGTGTTTAACAGATATTGGTCTGGCCGATGGCAGTATCGGGATTAGCCGGGTTCAGTTACAAAGTGGTTTAGATACCGCAGTAAATTCATTTACGCCTTGCTATCAGATGGTATTGGGCAACCAATCAGCTAATATGTACAGAGGCATGAAACATGTCTTAAAGATTGCCCGTCCGGGTATCAGCAGTCCGATGGACAGAAAAGCATGGTTAGACAGAAACATGGATGGTTTGTTTACCATTGATGAGTTGGTGATGAACGACATGGCCAGCAATATCTTGCAGAAAACAGATACGATTTCCATCAGCGGCACCCAGCAATTAGGCGGCACCCGATTGAGAGTAGGTGTAAGCTATGCCGGTACCCAACTGAATCCGAGTGTCTTGTTTTTGGGTGTATTCAGAGATTATATAGTGAACTTTCCAATGGATACCGTAAAACCAAGCATTTCATTGAATGGCAGTTCATCCTTTACTACCGAAATTCACAAAGCTTTTGTAGATCCGGGCGTAATATCCATGGACAATATTGAGGGAGATATCAGCAGTAAATATATAACAATTGGGACGGTAGATACCAGCAAAGTGGGACCCAATTACCTGCGCTATATTGTAAAAGATCTGTATGGAAATGTGAGTGATACCCTGAACAGAACCGTGTATGTGATACTCAATCAAACCGGCCCGAGTCTGACCCTGAATGGTTCGGCAAGCATGTATGTTGAAGTTTACAAAAAATATACTGAACCGGGTTATGTTGCCAAAGACAATCAGGGAATGGATATCAGCAGTCAGGTAGTAGTAAGCAGTAATCTGGATACTTCAAAACTGGGTGCATACAGCATCGGTTATGTGATAACAGATGCATTTGGTTTCTTCAAAACAGCAAGCAGGGCAATCGTTGTTGGAGATACTACCAGACCTGTTATTGTTCCACCGCTCAATAACATTTACATTCAGCAGGTTGGTTCGGCCATTGACCTGGCAAAAGTAGTTGGAAAAAACGATAATTTCTGGTCAGCAAATGCCCTGGTATTAACCTGGCAGGGTTCGGTGGATGTGAACAAGGTAGGCACTTATTTGATCTTGTATAATTTAAGGGACGGAAGCGGAAATATTGGCTATGAGGTAGCAGTGGAAGTGCGGGTAAGAGACACAAAAGTGCCCAATATTTACCTGAATGGAAACAGTCCGATGACCGCAGAGGTATTCAGTGGATTTGCAGATCCATGGGTGACGGTATCCGATAATTACTGGCCAACCAATACCATCGTGGTAACTAAAAAAGGCGCAGTAAACATGAATGTTCTGGGCAGTTACACCATCTGGTATATTGCCACCGATCCATCCGGAAACCAGGATTCGGTGAGCAGGGAGATAAGAGTGGTGGATACCACCAAACCTGTTATTAACCTGTTGAACATTACCGAAATAAATCTTCCAAGATGGAAGGAATACATTGATCCTCCGGTGCAGTTGACAGACAATTACAATACAGATTTAGAAATGCGTCCATTCCTTATATGCACAAATAATTTGCCGCTGAATTCTAATTTTAAGCCATTTGGTAATGGAGTTGGTATATTTAGTGTGAGGTGTAAGGTAAAAGATTTGTCGGGCAATGAATCTGAGGAGGCGGTAAGAAGAATAAATGTATTAAAAGAAGGCCCTTCTGGCATTAGTGATATAATGAATATTGAGAACCTAATGAGTGTATATCCTAATCCAAGTAATGGTTTGATTTATGTTCGTCTGGCGGATGTTCAGAAGGAAGATGTTCAGCTATTTATTTTGGATATGCTGGGCAAAGAAGTGATGCATAAAACCATCAGTAAAAATAATTTACAAACAGAAGAAATTGATCTTCAAACTTCACCCAAAGGATTCTACCTGTTAAAGGTTCAAACCGGAGATGCAATATATATGAAGAAATTGCAGGTGAATTAATTGTGCGTTTTTAATAGCTCTTTAAATAAAGGCCGCTTAATCTCTCATGATTAAGCGGCCTTTATTTTATCTAAAATTTATTTCTTCCCCTCCTCTATCGGAATATTCGGATCTTTGATTTTATCTTTAGAGGTAACTCCCTCTAAAATTTCAATATTAATCCCATCACTTAAACCGGTTTTGATATAGCGTTTTTCGAAAGTTTGGGGAGTAGTTTCCACTTCAACAAAGGTGCCGTCTTTATCAAACTGGAGGACGGATTCAGATAGCCCCAGAACACTGTCCTTTCTGGCTAAGACAATATCGGCATTGGCACTATATCCTGCACGAAGGAAAGTGTTTTTCTTCAATTCAACTTTGGCCTTTATCTGAAACTGAATTGCCCCATTTTCCTTTATCCCTTTTGGGGAAATATATTCAAGATTCGCGGCGAATTTTTCGATATCAATGGCTCCAACTGTTAAGATTAAATCCATTCCGGTTTTAATTTTCCCCACCTCACTTTCATCCACCTTACCTTCAAAAATCATTTCACCCATATCGGCCACAATGGCAATGGTTGTTCCTTCATTAAAAGTATTGCTTTCAATCACACTGCTCCCCTCTTTAACGGGAACATCCAATATCATTCCATCAATGGTACTTATTACAAGCGTGTTTGTGGTCTTCCCCGAAGTTTTACTTACGCCATCCTTTATCAATTGAATATTATTTTCAGCAGCATCCAATTCTTCTTTTGAATTGTTAAAGGCTAATTTTACCTGTTGAAAATCAGCATAGGAAATCATTTTTGAATCCAGCAATCTCTGGTTGCGTTCATAATCTATTTTTGAATTTTCATAGGAAAGTCTGGCCCTGTTCACACGGCTTTCGGCATTGGCCAGGGCGATCATGTTTGGAATAATTCTGATCCTGGCTATCTTATCCCCTTTTCGAATCATATCCCCCGCAATCACAAATAATTTTTCAATGATTCCGGATACCTGTGGTTTAATATTTATCTCTCTTCTTGGCAATACCGCTCCCGTAGCAACTGTCTTTTTAATAATGTTGGTTTTAAAAGCCATTGCTGTTTTGAAAACAACAGGTTTCTGCTCCGATTTTTTATACAAAAACCAAAGCGTATATATAAACAATATACCCAGGGCACTAAACAAAATAATTCTTAAAACACTTTTCATAATTCTTCCTTTTTTTCTTACTAAAATTTATTCAAACCGCAAAGCATCCACCGGACTGATAGAAACAGCTTTTCTTGCAGGTATAATTCCTGCCAAAGCTCCGCAAAAAATCAAAATTCCCAAAGCTTTTAAAGCAATGCCAATATCTACACCGGGGTTTTGAAACATCCCGGTTTCCTGACCTTGTAATGCCACATTGATTGCTTCCATCAAAAATATTCCAGACATCAAACCAAAATAACCCGCCATGGAAGTAAGAATAATGGATTCTGCCAAAATCTGTTTAATGATAGAAGCCGGTGAGGCGCCAATAGCTCGTCTGATGCCAATTTCTCTGGTTCTTTCTTTTACGATGATCAGCATAATATTACTGATACCAATCACCCCCGCCATTAAGGTTCCAATACCCACTACCCAAACCAAAATCCGGATACCATCAAACAAACCCTGAATTTTCGAAAACTCAATTTCACTGTTCCAGCTTCCGATTGCAAAGGGATCCTCAGGAGAAATTTTATGACGCTGAGCCAAAACATTTTTCACTTTTTTTTCTACCAAAGAAGCGGGTACATCCGCTTTAGCAGTCAGGCTGAACCATCCAATATTATTTCCCCTGTTAAATGCCTGCTGAAAAGTTGTAAATGGAATATAAATTGTTTGCATTTTTTCTTCAGCATCTTCCCCTGCTTTATCGGTCGTTAAGGTTCCTATCACTTTAAAATACGTTCCGTTAATCTGAAGCTCTTGTCCGATCGGGTTTTCACCTTTGTTAAATAAAATTTCCTGCACCCGGGTAGCGATCACACATATTTTACGTTTTTCTTTTATATCCAGATCATTGATATATCTGCCTGAAGTAATTTTGATAATTTGAATAAATCTATTTTCAGGAAAATCACCTCTTACCACAAAAGGGCCTGTTTTTATACCACGACTAACATTATTTTCACCCCGGTAGCCGCCCAATTGGGCAGAAGGTGCCAATACCGCTATTTCGGGAACATTGTCTCTGATCGCTTGTATATCTCCATCTTCAAAATTAAAACTTCTTCCACGTGGCAATCCTTTGTAAGGGATCGTTGTAGTTTGTGCCCATAAATAAACCGCGTTGGTAGCGGAACCTCCAAACGATTTTGAAACACCATTTTCCAATCCTTTGCCTGAACCCAGCATAATGATGAGCATAAAAATTCCCCAAAACACACCGAAAGCAGTCAATGCGGTTCTGAGTTTATTTTTGCTCAGTGTTTGAAAAATCTCTTTAAACCAATCTCCGTCAATCATCTGCTGTTATTTATATTATTCGATATTCATAATTCACAATTCATAATTCATAATTCACAATTCATAATTCACAATTCATAATTCA
>CAYHCF010000002.1:212618-217197 GCA_964355075.1 uncultured Chitinophaga sp. | reverse complement strand
ATGCGAAGGTTTGATTGATTTCGTGGACCAAAAACGCATTTGGGGCTATTATTGTTGTAGCCCTCCTGGCTTCCCTTGAGAAAGTTTGATTGTTTTCAGAACTTTTTTTGTCTACTCCCCAACTTATAAACGTGACCCTTTATAAGTCTATAATATTTTTAAAATTAAGGCCAAACCTCGAGCTATTTCATTCATTTTGTCATTATTTATTTGGCCGAGTTTTTTTGTAAATCGATTATGTGAAACTGATCGAACCTGAAAACAATCTGCTGCTGAGGTTTTAGAAAGGCCATTTAAAGAAGTTGAAGTCAGTTTAACCATCCAGGGTGCAATTGAATAATGATTTTTCCAATCAGTAATGGGGACAATTACACTTAAAGGTAAAATCCCGAGAGCATCTGAATTCACGATAACTGCTGGTCTGGTCTTTTTAATTTCTGCTCCAATAGCGGGATCAAGATTAATGAGCCAAATTTCACCGCGTTTCATAAAAATTTTCAAAATCTAATGACGAAAAAGCGGTTAGGTTTTTATCTGTATGATAGTCAGATAATAGTTTTTGTGCAGCTCTTTTTAACTGAATATCCTCAGGCTCCTGCAGGGTTTTTAAAGCTTTTTCAATGACATTAATTCTCTCATTGAAAGTCAATTGCTTAATATTTTGAATGATCTCTTTTGTTGACATGCAGTAAAAATACAATAAAATAATTTCGAATGCAAATGTAATTTTGCTTACAATTTGTGTTTTGAAAAAGCTATGGAAATCAAAAAATCTTCCCCGGATTCAGAATAGAATTCGGATCAAAAGCCAGTTTGATATTTCTCATTAACTGCAATTGGTGTTCAGGCATTACTATATGCATGTATTTTTTTTGAACCAAACCAATACCATGTTCACCGCTAATGGTTCCATTGAGTTTTTTGCAGACCTCGAATATTTCAGTAATGGCTTTGTCAAGTTCAGTATTCCAGAAAGCGTCGCTCAACTGGTCTTTTAAAATATTTACATGCAGGTTGCCATCTCCTGCATGTCCGAAACAAACGGATCGAAAGCCATAACGATTGCCAATTTCTTTTACTTTTTTGTATAACTCAGGTAATTCGGCTCTGGGCACAACGGTATCTTCTTCTTTATATAAATTATTGTGTTTGGTTGCTTCCCCAATGGTTCTCCGTAATTTCCAAAAATATTCTTTTTGGTCGGCAGAATCGGCAAACAACACATCGGTGGCATTGTGCAGATACAAGACTTCAGAAATAAGCTCACATTCTTTCATCATCATTTCCAGTTCATTTCCATCTACCTCAATCAGTAAATAGGCTTCCACATCCTCGGGAATTGTGAAATGAATGTTTAGCATATTGGCTGCCAGCCTGAACCCATTGGGTTCTACAAACTCGCAGGCCGATGGATTGCTACCTGCCAAAAATATTCCGTTTACGGCTTCACAGGCTTTTTCGGGTGAACCAAAAGAAGCCAGCATCAGTAGTGTGTTTTTGGGCAATGGGATCAACTTTAAAACTATTTTGGTTACCACACCCAAGGTTCCTTCACTGCCTATCATCAATTGGGTTAAGTTATATCCTGTAGAATATTTTAAAGTATTGGCTCCGGTTTCTATGATATCTCCATTTGCCAGAACCACTTCCAGATTTAATACATAATCTCTGGTGGTGCCGTACTTTACAGCTCTGGGTCCACCACTGCTGTGGGCAATATTTCCTCCCAGAAAACAACTGCCTTTGCTGGCGGGATCTGGAGGGTAAAACAAACCTTTATCAGCTACTGCGTTTTGAAGCAGCTCGTTAATCACACCCGGTTCAACGCTAACCTGGAAGTTTCTTTCATCAATATGGATGATTCTGTTGAAACGTTCCATGCTTAAACAAACACCGCCCATAATGGCTAATGCTCCGCCACTCAAACCGGTGCCGGCACCTCTCGGTGTAACCGCAATTTTATTTTGATTGCAGTAACTCAGTATGGCCGATACCTCCTTTGTATTCGCCGGTTTCAAAACTACCTCAGGATAATACCGAAGGTCTTCGGTATAATCTTTTGAGTAGGGTTCGATACCCTCTTTTTCTTTTATCACATATTCTTTGCCAATAAGTTCCTCAAATATTTTTATTTGGATTTCACTAAGGGTTTTGTATTCCATGGGACGAAGATAAGAATTTTAGTATTCTAACCCCCTACAGCCTGTCAGCCTGCAAAGCTTTTTTATTTGCCACAAATACCTTTGGTTTGCACAAATTAAAACGCATTAAATGAAAAACAGAATTCTCTTTTTTGCAGCCGTTTTGGCTATTTCGCTTCAGTTTACCGGAGCTCAAAATGTTACTATAGTAGATGAATTTACAAAAACTCAAACGCCTATTACCTTAGAAGATATTTTTTCGAAAGGAGTCTTTATGTCTAAGGGTGTTTCGGGATTCACCTCGTTGAATGACGGCAGGTTCTATTGCAAACTCGATGAAAAGCAAAACCTGTTAAAATATGAATTTGAAAGTGGAAAATGCGTGGATACACTTGTTAAGCATCAGGATTTTGTGGATGCATGCGGAGGGAAAAGTATTGATTTGTATGGTTTTAAATTCAGCGACGACGAAAGTCAACTGCTTATTTCTGCCGAGTCGGAATCTATCTACAGGCACAGTAGCAAGGGAATCGTCTATATATATAATTTGAAAACTAAAAAATTATTCAACCCCATTACCGAAAAAGTTCGGTATGCCACATTCTCGCCTGATGGATATAAACTGGCCTATGTAAAAGTAAATGATTTGTATATTTATGATTTACGATTTTCGAAAGAAGAACGGATCACAAAAGATGGCAGGGAGAATCAAGTAATCAACGGGGCAACCGATTGGGTTTACGAAGAAGAATTTGCGATTTGGAAGGGTTTTTTCTGGAGTCCGCAAAGTGATAAACTCGCTTTTTACAGAATGGATGAAACCAAAGTGCCCGAATATGAAATGGCCATGTACGGAACCCTTTATCCGAAACAAGACAAATTTAAATATCCAAAAGCAGGTGAACCTAACTCCCTGGTAAATGTATTTGTTTATGATCTGAAATCGGAACTGATTGCTGAAATGGAGACAGGTAAAGAAACCGATATCTATCTGCCAAGGGTACAATGGACACTGGACAATAATACCTTATGTATTCAACGTTTGAACCGTTTGCAAAACAAACTGGAGTTGCTTTTAGCTAATACACAAACGGGGAAATCAACTGTTATTTTTACTGAAAACAATAAGTATTATATTGATATTACCGATAATCTGACTTTTTTAAAGGATGGAAAAACATTTTTAATCAGCAGCGAGCGCGATGGATTTAACCATTTATACTTGTTTGATCTGAAAGGTAAATTGGTAAAACAGCTTACCAAAGGCCGTTTTGATGTGGACGATTTTTTGGGTGTGGATGAAAAAAGCAAGTGCGTTTGGTTCAGCTCTTCCGAGATAAATTCAACGGAGCGGTATATTTACAGTGTGGGTTTAAATGGTAAAAATAAAAAACAAATGACTTTAAACCCGGGTTGGCACAGCGCCCTGTTTAACAGCGATTTCACCTATTTCCTGGATATTATGAGCACCATGAATACGCCTTCAGAATACACTTTGCGAAACAAAGAAGGAAAAATGATTCGAATACTCGAAGATAACAATGCGTTAAAAACAAAAATTGCAATATATGGTTTGAGTCTGGCCAGGTTTAGTACAATCAAAAATGAATTGGGTCAGGAAATGAATATTTGGCGCATATTACCGGCCAATTTCGACAGCACCAAAAAATATCCGGTATTGATGTATGTCTACGGAGGGCCGGGTTCTCAAACAGTAATAAACCGCTGGATGGGAGGCAATTATTTCTGGTATCAGTTATTGGCTCAAAAAGGTTATATAATTGTTTCTATTGACGGCCGCGGAACCGGTTTTAAGGGAGAAGAATTTAAAAAATGCACCTATCTGAACCTGGGTAAATTTGAGATAGAAGACCAGATTTACGCAGCAAAACAATTGAGCAAATTAAGTTATGTGGATCCAAACCGTATCGGCATCTGGGGATGGAGTTATGGTGGTTATATGGCAGGATTGGGCATCAGCAAAGGGAATGATGTTTTTAAAACAGCCATTTCGGTAGCTCCGGTAACCAATTGGCGTTATTACGATAATATTTACACCGAACGTTTTATGCGTACACCCAAAGAAAACGGAGATAATTACGACAGCAATTCACCCATTAACCATGTTGAAAAAATAAAAGGTAATTACCTGCTGATTCACGGAACGGCCGACGACAATGTGCATTTTCAGAACACGGTTGAGATGGTAGACGCGATGATTAAAAAAGGGGTACGGTTTGATTCGGAATTTTATCCTAACAAAAACCATGGGATCAGTGGCGGAAAAACCCGCATCCATTTATATGACAGACTGACGAGGTTTATTTTAGAGAAGCTATAGTATTTGCCTGATTTGTTATTTCCCTTACTTCGACATTCGACATTCGGCGTTCATCATTCATCATTTCCTATTTCCCTTACTTCGACATTCGGCGTTC
>CAYHCF010000002.1:194390-212518 GCA_964355075.1 uncultured Chitinophaga sp. | reverse complement strand
TTCGGCGTTCATCATTCATCATTTCCTATTTCCCTTACTTCGACATTCGGCGTTCATCATTCATCATTCATCATTTCCTAATGCTTCCACCTGCCCATTTTGAAATGCAAAGTATTGTCTTAACCCCCTATTATTTGGACAAATTCTAAAACTATTCATTGATAGAATTTGTTAAAAGAGATTGTCACTACTTCCCGAAAACCTTCTTCAAAATATCATTCACCCGGTGAAGCGGATCTTTGCGAATTTTCTTTTCTTCTTCGGCAACCTTTATAAACAAACCATCCAATGCTTTTTGGGTAACATGCTGACTTAAGGTATTGGTTGTAATTTGTGGAAACAAGAGACCTCCCAAAGAGGCAGTATTGTATGCGCTGATTAATTTTGAATAAGCCTCTTCTGCCGAAGTATTTAATATTATGGGTTTGCTTAAAGAAGTTTGTATTTTAGGAGTGAATGCAGATACCAGCGGTGTATAGGTTTTGTTATTCAAGTACACCGTTGCCGCGGTATCGCCACCATTTAATATGGCAAAACCATCGGCTATGGTAATGCCGGTAATGGCAGTCACAAAAATGGTTTTGGCTTCGGGTGCCGCATCTTCTGCTGCACGGTTAATGGATAAAACTGCGTTGTCAATCAAAATACTGCCACCGGGAATGCTGTTAACCACATTATAGGCAGGCAATGCTTCAGGAGGCAATGCAATTTTTACCAGCTCATCTTTAAAATACCCATCTAATTTTGATAGTTTTCCTACTGAAGTGTCGCTTCCAATGTTCAGGGCAGTTTTCAGGCCTTCAATTACTTCAGCATTGCTTAAGCCCGTGGCAGTCAAAATTTCTTTTGCCTGCTCACAGGAACTGAATCCGAAACCGGTAAATAGGGCAATAAAGCTAAAATACAGAATTGATTTTCTCATGTTGTATCTAAATTCTATCTGATACCGTGCATCATTTTGATCAACCATTTATTGATGGCAAATAGCAGAATAGCTGCCGCACCTGCCATATAAACGAATATCATAAAAAAGTCGTATAGATTATCGATTGAATAACCCAAAAATTTAGGTTTGGTAGGTTGAAGATTCCAGATTTCAACTTTTTCAGTAATGCTCTCTATACCATCATTCTTCTTCACAATTTTCTTGTAACCCAATAAAAATTTTCCATCAGAACTCACTACTGCATTATTAAATTGTGCGTTTGCGATTCGGATCAGCTTGATATGGTACACTGAAACATCTCTTTTTACAGTGTCCATTTGCAGGGATATTAAGTTCTCATTATCAAATTTAACATTGGCTGAAGGTAAACTAACAAAATCTTTTGCCGTCATGTTTTTTACATTGGTATCGATCGGGTTGGCTGCAATCTGGTTTATAAGGCTGGTATCAGCCATTGCAAGGGTCTCCATTTTTACCTCCTGAGGATATAAGGCACTTAAATTCCCGGCAAATTTATTGGCAGATGAATTGCTTAAAAACCAAACCCCCATCATCAGCGATGCTAAACGAACAGGTGCCATTTTTACTACCATTGACAATCCTATTGGGGAGAGACACAACTCACCAACCGTATGAATCAGATACAATCCGGTAAGCCAGAACATGCTTACTTTTTCCCAGGGTTGAATACCTTTAACGCCCAAAGCGATAAACCAATATCCCAAAGCGAGTAGCGCAAGACCCATTGCCTGTTTTACAGAGAAGATGGGTTCTTTACCCCGTTTATCCAGAAAAGTCCAGATTGAAACGAGTATGGGCGCAATGATAATAATGAAAACAGGATTTACCACCTGGAAGAAACTGGCAGGAAGTATAATGCCGAAAATATGCCGGTCGGTTTGTTCATCCGCAAAAAAAGTAAGCGATGAACCGGCTTGTTCGTAGGCACTCCAAAAGAAGATTACAAAGAAAGCAATGATATAAATAACCAGAATCCTGTGAATTTCAATTTTTGTTAAGGAAGGATCAAAAAGGATCATCACTGGTAATACAATACAACTGGAGAATATGATGGAACCAATTATATCCGTATCGAAAACAAAATAAAACAGACAGTATGTGAGTATAAATGCGGCAATTCCAATAACAATTCTTAATGGATTCATGGCAACTTCAACCTTCGTTTCCCCTTTTCTTTCTCTTATTTCCTTAGGTGAAACTCCTATGGCATGACCTTCAGGTGTTACCAGGAATTTCTTTTTCAGAAACACAAAACCCACCATACTTATTGACATGCCGACAAAAGCTGCAAAAAATCCCCATTTGAAAGCAGTTGGAATTACGGCTCCGGCAGCATCATATCTTTCTCCCAAACCACCACAAATAAGTGGAGCCAACAGCGCACCTATATTAATGCCCTGGTAAAAAATCGTAAATGCCGAGTCAACCCGGTGATCACCTTTTTCGTACAAAGAACCTACCATGGTCGAAATGTTTGGTTTGAATAATCCATTACCGATGATGGCAATACCCAAACCGGTGTACATGAGCGTATGAGCCAGCTCCGGAGATTGATAATAGGAACCGCTTAAAAACATAAAGAATTGCCCGATGGCCATTAATATACCTCCGGAAATGATGGAGCGCCTGTTTCCCCAATAATGATCGGCAATATATCCTCCCAACAAGGGTGTTAGATAAACAAGCCCGATGAAACTTCCATAAATTTTTGACGCAAATTCTTTATCCATCAAAAGCGCATTCACCATATAAAGCATAAAGATAGAGCGCATTCCATAATAACTCAGGCGCTCCCACATTTCTGTGAAATAAAGAAGGTATAAACCTTTTGGATGTCCTTTTTGACTCATATTAACTTGTATTATTTTTTCAGTGTGCAAGATATAAATTGAAGTGGGATTTGCAAACTTCCGTTGATCTTGCTGTTTTTTTTGTGGAGTTAGGATTTAGAAATATTCTAAAAAGCTGATCTTCAATCCATATGTTTGGGTTTATGGAGAAACTGGCAAAAAAAATCCAATATCTCAGTTGCCAGACTTGTGTAGTATTGCAAAAAAAATATATTTGCATATACATAATTAATAAAATAAAATGCAACAGAAAAAATTTGTACCTTTTGTTTCTCCGGAAACAAATATGGCAGAGTTTACCGTTAGGGCTCTGGTCATAGGTCTTTTCATGTCGGTTATTCTTGGAGCAGCTAATGCATACCTTGGATTGAAGGCCGGAATGACCATAGCTGCCACTTATCCGGCTGCAGTTATTAGTATGGCAATCTTAAAGGTATTAAAAGGAAGTATCCTTGAAGAAAATTTTGCGCGTACCGTTGGTTCAATAGGGGAGTCGGTTGCTGCCGGTGCGATTTTTACCTTACCCGCATTTTTTGTGTCGGGTGTATGGCCTGATTTTTATACTCCGGGTCATTACCTTACCTCAACTCTGATTTTAATTTCTGGTGGTGTACTGGGTATTATGTTCGTTGCACTGCTGAGAAGAGTGATGGTTGAAGATGCTGAACTTCCGTTTCCAGAATCTATCGCCGCTGCCGAAATTCATAAAGCTGGCCGGAATTCCGGTGACAGTTCAAAATTTCTTTTTGCAGCCATGGGTGCCGGTGCCATCATAAAAATTCTCGGTGACTTTAAATTGTTTGCACTCACTTGGAAGCATTTTATGCCATTCTCAAAACAAACCATCGCCGGAACAACTATCACCGGACAGGGAGGTTTGCTGCTGAGCTCTCCTGAAATAAGCCCTGCCTATATGGGTGTTGGTTATATCATCGGACCTAAATTGGGCGCATTGAATTTTAGCGGAGGATTGATTGCCTGGGGTTTATTGGCACCTATCATTTTATATTTTATCAGTCCCGGCCTTGACCTTAATGCCTGGGCGATATACATAATGGGAAAAGACACATCGCTTACTATGGACGCCGCTTTGGCTAAAGTGAGTGATCCTGACTTTCAGATCAGTCAGGTTTGGCGCTTTATTGTACGTCCTATTGCTATTGGTGGTATGCTTATGGGAGCCGGATTTACCTTATTTAAGATGAGAAAAAGCCTGGTAGCAGGAATTTCGCGGTCGGTAGGTGATGTAAAAAAAGCAGCATCAGGTACGGTGGTTGATACTCCGAGAAATGAAAAAGACATTAGCTTTACCTGGATTATGATGGGAATTTTGGGAGTAGCGATTGCAACTTTCTCTATCACCTATTTTATTTTCAATACTTCATTGATTGTTGCAATAGCCGCCTCAACCCTTCTCATTATTCTGGCTTTTTTCTTTGGTGCCGTATCCGGATACCTGGTTGGAATTATGGGATCAAGTAATAACCCGATTAGCGGACTTACCTTAACAACGTTAGTTATTACCGCATTAATTTTGGTTGCTCTGGGCGTTACCGGAAATGAAGGTGTTGCATCCGTTTTGGGTGTGGCGGCCATTGTTTGCGTTTCGGCAGCAGTAGCCGGTGAAATGTTACAGGATTTAAAAGCAGGACATATTTTAGGTGGAACACCCTGGAAGATGCAAATTGGTGATTTAATTGGTGTTGTTCTTGCAGGTTCTGTGATGTTTGGTGTACTGATTATTTTAAATGAAGGTGATATTGCTAAAGGGATAAAAGATGGTTACGAAGGTGGATTCGGAAGCAAGAATTTATCGGCACCACAAGCGAGTCTGATGGCGATGTTATCACAAGGAATAGTAGGTGGTCAAATGGCGTGGCCTTTAATTATTGTTGGCATGCTGATGGGATTGGGATTCATATTAATGCAGGTGAAAAGCCCGATGCTGGTGAGTGTGGGGATGTATTTACCCCTGGCTACTACCTTTGCAATTTTCCTCGGTGGAATCATTAAAGGAATTGTAGAATTGATAAACGAAAGGAAAAAACACAATGAAGCACAAAAAGCAAGGGTTGAAAATACCGGTGTATTGCTTGCATCCGGGTTTATTGCTGGAGAAGCTTTGATGGGTCTTGTATTTGCTTTGTTCTACTTTTTGGAGGTTCCTATTCCCGAAATATTTAAAGAACCATCGTTCCTGGTGAGTCTGTTGGTATTGGTTATTATCGGATATATATTGGTAAGTGTTCCAATTAAAAATGCCGGTGATCCTAATGAACCAGCTCCTCCCACCGCAAATTTCTAAGATATAATGATTAAAAAAGTGTGTCAGGAATTTTATCCTGACACACTTTTTTAATCTCTATGCAATAAAATAATTTAAGCCATTCAGTCCTTATTAATAATGACCTCAAAAAAAACACCAATCAATTATCTCGAACTTACTCCTGAATGTATTCATGGTTATGAGATGAAAGATAATGGGAAAGTTTCCATATTAATTCCCCGCTTTACCAGTAAATTCTTTGGAAGATATTTACTGCCTTTATTAAAGAACAAGTATATTCCCTTGAAACTGGATGAATTTGGTACGGAGACCTGGTTGTTGATTGACGGCAAGAAAAACGTACAGGGTATTTGCGATTTAATGACTGAAAAATATGGCGAAAAAATTCAACCTGCTGAAGAAAGGGTAACTTCTTTTTTAACCCATTTATATACCAATCAATTCATCCGATTTAACGATCTAAATAAATAATAATAATTATGACAAGAGTACTAGGAAGCCTGAAACCACAGGAAGTATGGAGCATCTTCGAAGATGTATGTAATGTTCCACGCCCTTCAAAACATGAAGAGAAAATTCGCGAATTCATTTTGAATTTTGCAAAAACAAATGGCTTTGAAGGTTTTACTGATAAAGCAGGAAATGTAATCCTGCGTAAACCTGCAACGCCCGGATATGAAAACAGGAAAGCAGTGGTGATGCAAAGCCATATGGACATGGTTCCACAAAAAAATAATGATACCGTGCATGATTTTCTGACTGATCCGATTAAACCACGTATCGTTGATGGTTGGGTTCATGCAACTGGCACAACGCTTGGCTCTGACAATGGAATTGGCATGTGCGCCTCCATGGCAATTTTGGCATCAAAGGATTTACAACATGGTCCGCTCGAATGTTTAATTACGTTTGATGAGGAAACAGGTATGACCGGAGCCTTTGAACTGGAAGGCGGAATTTTAAAAGCGGACATTCTTATTAATCTCGATTCTGAGGATCATGGAGAAATATTTATTGGTTGCGCAGGCGGGGAAAACACAGTGGCTAAAATAAGATACACTGCCGAGGCCGCAAATCCAAATTCAAGCGCCTTCAAAATTGCTGTAAAGGGTTTGAAGGGCGGTCACTCCGGATTAGATATTAATTTGGGTCGTGGTAATTCAAATAAAATCATGAACCGTATTCTTTGGAATGCTTCAAGAGAATATGGATTAGCCGTTTCAACTGTTTCTGGTGGCAATCTGAGAAATGCAATTCCGCGTGAATCGAATGCAGTGGTAACCGTACCGAACGATAAAAAAGATGCATTTGTTAATTTCATAAAAGATTTTACGGTTATGGTTCAAAAAGAACTGGCGACTACAGATCCAGGATTACAAATTTCTGCCGAAGCCACAACTTTGCCTGAAAATGTGATGGATTCAGTGAATCAAAATAAGTTTTTAAATGCGGTTTATACCTGTCCGAATGGCGTTTTTGGGATGAGTGCCGATATGATCGGTTTGGTTGAAACTTCAAACAATGTGGCCATAGTAAAAGTGGAGAACGGATTGGCTCAGGTTGAAACCTTACAGCGCAGTTCGGTTGAATCACAGAAAGAAGATATTGCCCATGCCATTGCAAGCGGATTTGAATTGGCAGGAGCTGAATTGGAGCGGACAGGTTCTTATCCGGGATGGAAACCAAATGTAAATTCTGAAATTCTTGAAACTATGAAAACGGTATTCAAAAATTTATATGGAAAAGAACCCAAATTACAAGCGGTACACGCAGGTTTGGAATGTGGCTTGTTGGGCAGTGTTTATCCTAATTGGGATATGATTTCATTTGGCCCTACGATCCGCTCCCCGCATTCACCGGATGAAAGGGTAGATATTAAATCGGTAGAAGATTTTTGGAACTATTTGCTTGAGACCTTAAAGAACATACCGAAGAAATAATTTTCAGGATTTGAAAATCCCATTTATAAGAAAAAGCTGCACCAAAATGCGGCTTTTTCTGCTTTTGGGGTTTTTATCCTAAAAAACATTTTGTTATTTGTCATCCTAATTTTGAACCCATGATCAATCATCTCGATTTAACAAAAATTCTGGTGCTGGATATTGAAACGGTTCCTCAATATCCTTCCTTTAACGAAGTACCGGAGAAATGGAAATACCTGTGGAGCAAAAAGGCTGCACTGATAAAAAAAGAAGAAAATCAGACCGAAGCGGATGTATATCCAAGGGCCGGTATCTATGCCGAATTTGGAAAGATTATCTGTATTTCCTGCGGTTTTTTTAGTAGCCATGGAAATTCATATCAGTTCAGGGTAAAATCATTTTATGGAGAGGATGAAAAAAAGCTATTAACGGAGTTCAACCAAATGCTTGAACGCCATTTCAACGATGCAGGCCATTTGTTATGTGCCCATAATGGGAAAGAATTCGATTATCCTTATATCGCGCGCAGGTGCCTGCTGAATGGTTTAGAAATTCCAGGCATGCTCAACACAGCAGGCAAAAAGCCCTGGGAAGTTAACCTGTTAGACACCATGGAACTCTGGAAATTTGGCGATTACAAGAGCTATACTTCTCTAGAGTTATTAGCCGAATCCTTTGGTATTGCTACTCCCAAAGATGATATTGACGGAAGCATGGTCTGGAAAGTTTACTGGCAGGAACAGGACCTGGAACGAATTAAAATTTATTGCCAAAAAGATGTAGTAACCGTTGCCCAACTGCTGCTCGGGTTCAGGAATGAGGCATTGTTAGCTGATGAACAAATTATTATGACTCCGTAAGGTAAGCTCGTTTCATGTATTTGATTTATAACCAATAGTTTTGAAGATATTCTTCTGCTGTCAGAATTTTTATTTTACTATGCTTAAAATCTTTCTTGTTTCGGGTGATGATCGCACTGATTCCTTTTATATGAGTAGCTGTGTAATATTGAAATGCGTCTTCCAGGTCAGTAAAATCAGATTGGATGCCGCTAATTATTTGCTGGTGAAAGGTTGGTACTACTTGAATAACCTCAGCTATTTTTTCAATTAAAAACCTAACCTTTTTTCGATCTTGTATTGATTGATAAGCAATATAATTGAAGTCTGAAATAGTAATCGCTGATGTATAAAGCTTTACCTTTTCTATTTCAGAATATTCAATGATTTTTTTTGCAAAGGAGCCAAATTCTTTCCGGTCGAAAACCCAGTCCAGAATTATGTTTGTATCCAAAAAGAGTTTATGCATGTTTTTTGAGTAAATGTTTAACTTTATTGGTTACATAATCCCCTTCCGGTTCGCTCATAATACCACAAAGTTCATCTGCAATAGAAATAACTTTGTCTTTTTTCTTATTATTTGAAATCAGTTCCTGTAAGCGCCGCTCAATCAATTTTGATAATGACTCACCGTTTTGTTTAGCTATTTTTTTTGCTTTAACAATGGTTTCCATATCCATACTCAGGGTTAATTTTGTATTCATAAAACAAATGTACGTAGAAAATATTTAATACGTATAAAATAGAGTTTTGCTATTTTTATATTTAATTCCAACTGGGAAAAACGAAGGGTCATTTCCCCTCTAAATGACACAGCTTATCCATCAACTTCTCAATAATATTACTCCAGCTATAGGTTTCGTAAAAGCTTGCAGGAATTTTGTTTCTTCCTTGTGTCAATTGTTTTATGATCGCATTTACAAATGCATCCCAATCTTTGTTTGTGCAAATAATTAAATTGTTCCCGCAAACGGTTGGGTCAATGCCTTCGGCCCCGGTTTGAGTGGAAATAACGGTCTGACTTCTTCCCAATGAATCAATTGCTTTGGTTTTCACTCCGCCGCCACTTAAGATAGGATTAATCATCACATCAGCGCCATCAATATATAATTCTATATCCTCTACAAAACCCAGATAGTTCATTTCGGGTTTGTCAATTAATTTTTCTTTGATGGGTTCAGGAAGGTTTTTACCGCAAATCAGAATTCTGTATTCATTTTCACCTGTGCTTTTCAGCCGTGGGTATATTTCCGCTGCAATGTATTCCACTGCTTCATAATTTGGCTGATAGCTCATGGTTGCAAAAAACAAAAGTATCTTTTCGCTGGGTTTGATTCCATGCAATCGTTGCAATTTTTCCCGGGCATTCAGGGTAGGTTCAGGAATGCTTAACAGTGGAATACCATATGGGGTAAGAAAGGTGTTTTCCGGCTTCAGATCGAATTCATAAATGGCCTTTTTCTGATCCACATCACTCACAAAAATTACTAAGTTAGAAGATTTGTAAACGAATTTTTCATACATATACAATAGCGTCCACCAGGATTTGCCTATGCTTTTGAACCGCAGGTATTCAATATTATTACTTCTGATAAAAACCTTTTTGCCGGTAAATAATCTCAGGAAAGGAATCATCCATCCCATCCAGGGCTGATCAAAAAAAATGGCATCGGTCTGGTGCTGTTTGATAAGTTTAATGAGGCGGGGCAAGAGCAAAATATTCAGATAACGGGAGCTTTTGAAAGGCATTCCGAAAATTAGCTCAAAGTCGAATTTCTGTTTGCTCACATCCTTGTAGGGTTCAACCGTAAACACCTTTACACGGTTAATTTTGCCCAAATAATTTAATAATTGCAGCGTGGAAATCTCACCCCCGGAAGTGGCAGGTAGAAAGGGGTATGAAATGATGGCGAATATATTCAATGCATGTTTACTTGTAAGTTTCAATAATAATTCTGTCTCCTGCAACACCAAACCACTTATTTAAGTAATAATTAAGAAATTGGAAAACCACTTTAAATGTATTTTCTAAAAAATTTCCTCTTAAAGTTATCGTTGAAGGAGGCTTAACTTCTTCCCTGATGTTGGTCTTGCTGAACCCACAGGTTTCAAACATCTTTAAAGCAGTTTTGGCATTGAATTCGGTTAAATGAAAAGGAGGGATGTACATGGTTTTTTGTGAACCCATCATTTTATAAATCAAAAATGCAATTTTGCTGGAAATCAAATTTAAGGTTCCCGGTAATTGGATCAAAGCAACACCACCCGGTTTAAGTATTTTGTGCGTCAATTGCATGGCTTCCATTGGGTTGGTAAAATGTTCAAGTACATCACCCATTAAAATAACATCAAAATGATTTTCAGGCAATTCCTGATTTAATAGTTTCGAATTATAAGGTTTGTTTATAATTTCAATCCCGAAATTTTTCTTGCCGTAATCTGCAGCAAAAGTGGAAAGTTCAATTCCTTTTACCTGATATCCGTTTTGTTTTAACACATACAGGAAATTTCCGGTAGCACAGCCCACATCTAAAATATTACCGGATTGGCAGTATTTTTTAATTTCTTTAACCCCTTCCGCATAATTACCGGATGATAAAATATCTAAATAAGAAACCTCCATATGATGGGTTTGAGGATCGGTGCCTGAAAAATAATCCCCTTCATACATTTCCTTGATCTCTTCGTCAGAAGGTCGTGGCCAGATGGAAACCAATTCGCAATTTGCGCATTTTACTCCCCACAAAAATTTATCTTTGAAAGCGTAACGGAATGGAATGGTATTCCCTTCTTTACCACCACATAAGTTACATTCAAAATTAACTTTCATCAGCTTTACCTATTTTTGACAAAAATAAGGATTTAAAAATATTAACCTAATGCGTAAAATTAACATACTCGACAGGACTTTCGACCTATTGGTGGATGAAAAATTCATAAAAAAAACCACAAAAAAAATTGCAACTCAAATTAATGAATCTGCGCAAAATCCATTATTTGTTGCTGTTTTAAATGGCTCCTTTATTTTTGCTTCTGATTTGTTGAAAGAAATTTTAATTCCCTGTCAGATAGAGTTTATTAAAATTAAAAGCTATTCGGGAACGCAAAGTACCGGAAAAATTCAGCAACTCATTGGGTTGAACCATTCCATTGAAGGACGACAGATAATTGTGGTAGAAGATATTATAGACACCGGTTTAACGCTGGATTTCTTAATGAACGAACTCAAAAAACAGAATCCGGCAAGTATTAAAATATGTACGCTCATGTTAAAACCTTCGGCATTAAAAGTGGACATTAAACCTGATTTTGTTGGCTTCGAAGTTGAAAACCACTTTTTGGTTGGCTATGGCTTAGACTATAATGGATATGGCAGAAACCTGAAACATATCTACAAAGAGATTTAGGGAAGTTTCACACGTAATTTTTGAGTAAGTTTCTCGCATATCAAACGATGGCCTTTCTTTTTACCCATTATTATATTTTATTCGCATCCTCAAAAAATAACCTATGCTAAACTTAGTTTTATTCGGACCTCCCGGGGCGGGAAAAGGAACACAATCGGAAAAGTTGATTGATAAATACCATTTGGTGCACCTTTCAACCGGTGATATTTTCAGAGCCAATATTAAAGGCGGAACCGAATTGGGTTTGTTGGCAAAAAGCTATATGGATAAGGGACAGTTGGTCCCCGATGAAGTTACCATTGGAATGCTTGCCTCTGAGGTAAACAAACAAATGGATCCCAAAGGATTCATTTTCGACGGCTTCCCCCGTACTTCTGCTCAAGCCAGAGCCCTGGACATTTTGCTCGAATCAAAAGGAACCTCAATTACCATGATGTTGGCATTGGAAGTGGGTGAGGATGAGTTGAGAAAAAGATTGTTAAAAAGGGGTGCCGACAGCGGCAGGGCTGACGATCAGGACCCGGCTGTTGTCCAAAAAAGAATTGATGTTTATAACAACGAAACCCGACCGGTAAAAGATTATTATTCAGATCAGAAAAAATACAAAGGTATTGATGGGATTGGTGATATTGAAGTGATTTTCAATGCGATTTGCAAAGAGATTGATCAGGGTTAACGAACAAATCTAGCCTGCTAACTTTTTATCAAAGCCCATAAAGTGTATCTTTGTGGGCTTTTTTAATGGCCTTTCCTGTAGGTTCAGACAAAAATTAGGAAAGTTTAAAGTAGAAAAATGGCTGATTCGAATTTTGTTGATTATGTAAAAATATGTTGCCGGAGCGGGCGGGGCGGACAAGGTGCGATGCACTTTCACCGGGATAAACATACCGCCAAAGGAGGGCCCGACGGGGGAGATGGCGGAAAGGGAGGAAGCATTATTTTAAGAGGCAACTCCCAGTTATGGACTCTATTACATTTGAAATACCGGAAACACCTGATTGCTGAACCCGGTGCCAATGGAGAAGGAGGTTTGCGAAAAGGGAAAGATGGCAAATTAGAGATCATAGAGGTCCCTCTGGGCACCGTTGCAAAAGATGCCGAAACGGGAGAAACCTTGTTTGAAATCACAAAAGATGGAGAGGAGAACGTTTTATTGGCCGGTGGAAGGGGCGGTTTAGGAAATTACCATTTTAAAAATTCGGTCAATCAAAATCCACGGTTTGCACAGCCCGGTGAGGATGGAAAAGAGGAATGGAAAATTTTAGAATTAAAAATACTGGCAGATGTTGGATTGGTTGGTCTTCCCAATGCAGGTAAATCTACTTTACTGTCGGTATTAACGGCTGCAAAACCCGAAATTGCCGATTATCCATTTACTACACTGGTGCCTAATCTGGGTATCGTAAATTACCGCAATTATCAATCGTTTGTAATGGCTGATATTCCGGGAATTATTGAAGGCGCGCATGAAGGCAAAGGATTGGGAACACGGTTTTTAAGACATATTGAGCGAAATGCCACCTTGTTGTTTATGGTGCCTGCAACCAGTGTTGATGTGAAGGAAGAATATGCTGTATTATTGAGGGAATTGAAACTTTACAACAAAGAGCTGAGTACCAAAAACAGAATTCTTGCCATTACAAAATGCGATTTGGTTTCAAAAGAAGTTCTGGCAGCTATTAAGAAAAAACTACCGAGAGTACCTGCTATATTTATCAGTTCGGCCACCAACTTCGGATTGGATGAATTAAAAGATAAACTTTGGGAGTTGATTCATTAAGGCAAATTTTCCAAATCATCAAGATCCTTATGTCTTCCGGCTGATTTTTTTGCAGTTTTCAAATCATTTAAATGGATTACCCGGATACTAAGACCTTCCATATTAAAAGTTTCTGCATTCTGGCTGGATTCTTCAAAATTCAGCCCTTTTACTTTTGTTAAAATGTCTATAGCCATGGGTGGTCTTCCAAATGTAAAAACATCTTGTTGATCTGCATTTGTGAAAACTTCTTTAGTTATTGCAGTAGTCGGAAGTCCGAATTGAGAAAAAGCGACCATGAGTTTTTTAAAATTTTCGGCAGTTGGATTCACCCATATATCCATATCTCCGGTTGCCCGATGATACCCATAAAGAATAACTGAATAACCGCCCACAACCAGATAGTCAACATCAGCTTCGTTTAAAGATTGAATGAAATCTCTAAAATCGTTGTTGAAAATATTAAAGGACCTATTTTCCTTCATGTGATCTGATTCTAAAATAAGTTTTATCCATTTTTGGCCAGGGTTGATTTACAAAGCCAAAATTAGTCTGCATTAATAAAAAAAACGATTCGGATTTTTCCCGGTCGGTCATTTTATTGTATTCCCTTTGGTGCTTAGAAGCATCTTCAAAACTTTGCATGGAAAATTTTGATTTATCAAATTTCATTGGTTTTGTAAAAAAGAGCTGTCTAATATTTAAAGCAAGATATTTACTTGTTTCAAAATTAAAAAAAATAAATGAGAATTAGCCGGTTTCAATTTAAAAACAGCATTGATTTAACGCAAAATTTTTATACCTTTGATTTACAATTAATTTGTTCAGGTTTTATAGAGGTAAATTGGTTGGAGTGAAAAATAACATGAAAATCCTAAAGATTTATATAATCTTAACCTTTCTCTTTGCAAATAATTCCTATTCCATTCAATTAAGTGGAACCTATACCATTGATCCACAATTATTGGCTAGTTTCACAAATTTTCAAAATATCACATCAGCCATTACCTATATTACCGGATCGGGTACACGAAGCGATGGAGGACCTTCAAATTCTTCGCCCTTTGGCGTTTCAGGTCCGGTAGTATTTCAAATAGCTACCGGTGCTTATACGATTACAAACACTGTAAACATTCCTCCTATTGTCGGAACAAGTTCAATAAACACCATAATATTTGATGGGGGAAATGCCTCTAATTGCACCTTAAGTGGCAATATAGATTCATTTGCTATTCTAAATTTAAATCAGTGCAGTTATGTAAATCTTCGCAACCTTACTGTAAATAATTATTCTTCAAACCAAGGCTCTGGAATTGGCATCACGGGAAATACTTCGAACAATAACGCTACAGGATCAAGTATAAAAAATTGTATAATTAAGCTTCCTAATTCTGGAAATACTATTACTTCAAGTTGCATATATGCTTGGCAGCAGGAGGAGGCCCTTTAAACTCAGACACCATTTTGATTGACAGCAATATATTAAATGGAGGATATTACGGAATTTATATTTATGGCAACAGTTCCGGCGCTTATAACAATGGAATTAAAATAAGAAATAATGTAATCACCAATTGTTATGCCACTGGTATTACTGCCAGATCTATTTATAATGCCCTGGATGTAATGCAAAATAATATAATCATGGCTGATATTACCATACCTGCGTCCGTTGGCATTACCCTATTCAGTTGCCTGAATAATTCAGTCAATTCTCACAGAATTACCGGTAATAAAATATCCAAGGCAAGCTCCATGGGAATTTACCTTGCACATACAGGGGGCACAGTTTCGAGCCCTACAAAAGTGTCTAACAACATGATATGCGGCTGATTCGCTAATTCATCCACAAATTATGGCATTTATGTATATACTACATTTAGTGGTTATTATAACGAAGTTTACCACAACAGCATTTATATGGATTTTGCGGCCGGTACTGTTTACGGGTTTTACCACAACAGCCCGGGTACAGTAACCGTAAAAAATAACATCTTTCTTTGTATGATAAGTGCGGTTTCAGGCATTGTTTACCCTGCTTATTTTTCAAACAGTCCCGGTAGTAACTCCATAAATTACAATATTTACTATAATACTGCCAACAGCAATATCATTTTCCGTAATTCCAATAGCTATACAATAAGCAACTTTCTTAATCCTATGGGAGGGGGCGACTCCTCATTTAATGTACTTCCTTCCATAATTAGTAAATATGATTTACACCTTGCTAATATCTGCACGAATAAGGGTGTTAATCTGAATACTTTTGTCAGTAATGATATTGACAACCAAGTCAGACCGGTCTCACCTGATATAGGTTGTGATGAGGCTAAAGCAGATAGTAATGATATCTCTGTAACACAATTGATACAACCTGTTTTTCCAATTTCGCCAGGCTTGCAGAATCTTAGCGTTAAAATATCCAATAATGGAACAAATACAATTATATCTTTTAATATAAGCTATATCCTCAATTCGGGTTTGGCTGTAACACAACCTTGGTCAGGAACACTTAATCCATGTGATACAAGCTTAGTTCTTTTTACAGGTTTACAACAAATTAATCTCATTAATGGAGTAAATACACTAAAAGTATTTACTTCATCTCCCAATGGTTCTTTTGACCGCAATACTTTGAATGATACACTTGTAAGCACCCTTGCCACGCCAATGATAGGTACTTATCTGATAGGGTCCGCTCCATCTGATTTTACTACTATAAATTCTGCTTGTAATGCTTTGGCTACACGTGGTGTTTCAGGTAGGGTAATTTGCAATATCAAAACGGGTACCTACCTTGAAAGTATTGCATTAACAGCCATTTCGGGAAGCTCAGTGACTAATACTATCCTTTTTAAATCGCTTGCCAATCAGGCGGATTCGGTTTTAATTAACTCCAATACAAATGGGTTCTTCGCCTTAAAGTTAACAAACACATCCTTTGTTAAATTCAGGTCTGTATCTATTTCACTCAATGGAACCCTATCTAATTCAGCCATCATTACGCTTGATGGAACATCTTCCTACGATACCATTGAAAATTGCAAACTTACCAGGCCATCAATCGCTATCCCCGGTCTGGTTTTTTCTGTTTTAGTTAATCAGGCTGCTGTGCAAAACTTTGTACTTAGAAAAACACCATACTCGGAGGTACTTTGGCTTTATATGGAGTATCACCAACAAGCTATACAAATAATTTTACCATTGAATCCAATAAAATCCAAAATGCTGATTGCCCTATTGATATCAAATATCAAAACGGACTCATATTCAGAAATAATATAGTTCATCTGAACTCTGCTAGCTATAATGGCTGCGGTTATGTTTTTTTCAAATATTTAAGCAATTCATTGCTCGCAAATAATGTGATCACAAATGATTCAATTGTCACATCCCCCTATATCACCTTATTAAGCTATTCGAGTGTAAATGTTGGAATTTATCATAACTCCATTCAAACCGTTAGCCCACATGGCCGTATTTTATTTGAGGTGCATCCTCTATACGCAAACAGTGGTATAGATATCCGAAACAATGTTTTTTCGCATATCCAAAATGCCTATGATACGCTTATATTAGGTACTTATAAAATCTTTTATACAGGTCCATTTCCAGCTCCGGCTTCCGTTATCCGTCTCAATTACAATAACTACTTTTCTGATACCGCTTCATTCATTTTTTCAGGGGCTAATTATACAAATCTAAATGCGTGGAGAGATTTTTGTCATTGCGATACCAATTCTTTATTCCATCGCCCTGGATTCACAGGTAAAACTGATCTAACTCCCAATGCAAATGATTCGGCAACGTGGAGCCTCAATGGGAGAGCTACACATTTAACGCTTGTGCCAAAAGATATAAATGACAGTATCAGACCACCTTCACGTGCAGCGGGTGTACCCGACATCGGGGCTTATGAAGTTACTCCCAATGTTCAACCTCCATACGCGGTGGCAAGTCCTGTTATGCCATTTCCGGGTAGTATGCAAGCTTTTCTTTTCGGTTATGATACGGTTGCAAAAATAGAATGGGCTCCATCTGCTCCCGTACCGGCAGCAGTTTTTGTGCAGTTATTTTCGGGGGATACGGCGCCAAATGTAGGTAGTTCAACAAATAATTACATGAATGCTTATTGGAAATTAGTTGCAATCCCGCCCTCAAATTCCTATAATTTCAATTTGAAATTGCACTATGAAGATCCATGGACAGGCACAAATCCTGTGGAAGCGAATATGGTAATGGCTCAAAAAAATACCCCTACGGTACCTTGGCGCATCTATTCAACACAAACCACTTTGGATACACTCTTAAATAATATGTCCATACTTAGTATTGACTCCCTTGGAATATTTACAGGCACAGATTATAATAACCCTTTGCCCTTGAAATTGCTTGATATCTCAGCAACAAAAGTCAATAAGGATGTACGCTTAAATTGGGCAACTGCATCGGAGAAGAACGTCCGCTCATTTGAAGTTGAAAAGTCTGTTGTCAATAGTCAATGGATGAAACTTGATGCAGTGAAAGCTGCTGGTAATAGCAATTCCATGCAACGCTATCAGTTTATTGATTATTCCGCATTCAACATGGATGTCATTGAACAAACAATTTATTATCGGTTAAAAATTATTGACGATGATGGCAATTACGAATATTCAGGAACAGTAAGTGTGAACCAAAGCGATGAATTGAGAGATGAAATAATAACGGTATATCCAAATCCAGTTGAGGATGATGTTTACATAAAAATATCAAATTCGGCCGAGGGGTATTTGGATTTTTCCTTCACTGATATTGCAGGGAAAATGGTAATGAATAAAACGCAATACCTGAATAAAGGAATCAATCTAATTAAACTTGAAACAGATGACTTAAACAAGGGTTTTTATATTCTTCGAATGGAACGGAAGGGCAAATTGCCCAGCGAATCCTTAGGAAAAACGAGTAAAATAGTTAAGAAATGAGTTAATAAATGAGCCAAAATAATTTATCGTTGGAGATTTATTTAATCAATAGCCCTGCCCTTTAGGGTAGGTTCATAAATGAAGCCAAAATAATTTATCGTTGGAGATTTATTTAATCAATAGCCCTGCCCTT
>CAYHCF010000002.1:175989-194290 GCA_964355075.1 uncultured Chitinophaga sp. | reverse complement strand
ATGAAGCCAAAATAATTTATCGTTGGAGATTTATTTAATCAATAGCCCTGCCCTTCAGGGTAGGGTTCATAAATGAAGCCAAAATAATTTATCGTTGGAGATTTATTTAATCAATAGCCCTGCCCTTCAGGGTAGGGTTCATAAATGAAGCCAAAATAATTTATCGTTGGAGATTTATTTAATCAATAGCCCTGCCCTTCAGGGTAGGGTTCATAAATGAAGCCAAAATAATTTATCGTTGGAGATTTATTTAATCAATAGCCCTGCCCTTCAGGGTAGGGTTCATAAATGAAGCCAAAATAATTTATCGTTGGAGATTTATTTAATCAATAGCCCTGCCCTTCAGGGTAGGGTTCAAAAATGAAACAAAATCCTTGTTGAGGGCTTTAGCCCTTTATTAATAATTTACGATCACATAAAACAAAGCCAAAAGTCTGATTCTCAATAAAAGTTTTTTTAAAAATGACCAATTAAGGTAAATTTGCAATTCTGAATTTTGAAATATAAATGTATTCTTGCATCTTTGGGTTGTTGACTGGTATTAAAATTAATTTTGCATGGCTGATTTTCAATTGATAATGCCCAAATTGGGTGAAAGTATAACGGAGGCAACTATTATTCGCTGGACCAAAAAGGAAGGTGAAATGATCGCTGTTGATGAAACTGTTTTAGAAATTGCTACCGATAAAGTAGATTCTGAAGTACCGTCGCCTAAAGCCGGAAAACTCATCAAATGTTTTTTTAAAGAAGGTGATGTCGTGGCAGTTAATGCACCTATTGCCTTGATTGAATTATCAGGAAGTAGCCATGCATCGGCTGTTGCCCCTTCAGTGCCGGCTCCAAAAGTGCAAGTGGCTGAGATCAAACCTGAAGTGAGGAAAGTGGAACCGGTCATTGCGGCTACTCAAAATACTGCTGGAAATGCGAATGCCGGTGGAAACCGGTTTTATTCACCACTTGTGTTAAATATTGCCCGAGCTGAAAATGTGAGTATGTCGGAATTAGAAACAATCACCGGATCGGGTGGAGAAGGCAGGGTTACTAAAATGGATATTCTGGCTTATGTGCAAAATAAAGGAAATGCAAAAGCTGCTCCTCCGGTTCAAACCGAAAGACAGATGGTAGTTGTTCCTGTTATGGAAAAACCGGCATCCATTGCTCCGCCTATTGAAAAACCTGCGGTATCAGTTAGTGGCGGAGATGAAATCATTGAAATGGACAGGATGCGCAAATTGATTTCCGATCACATGGCATTGAGTTGGCATACCAGTCCGCACGTAACTTCATTTGTGGAGGCCGATGTCACCAATATGGTTGTCTGGCGTGAAAAAGCCAAAAAAATATATGAAAAACGCGAAGGGGAGAAAATCACTTTTACCCCCATGTTTATTGAATGTGTGATAAAAGCTATCAAAGATTTTCCAATGGTAAATATATCAGTGGATGGGTACAACATCATTAAACGTAAGGCCATTAATATTGGAATGGCAGCGGCTTTACCTACCGGAAATCTAATTGTACCGGTCATAAAAAATGCCGATAACATGAACCTGGTTGGTTTAACCAAAACGGTAAACGACCTGGCAAACAGAGCACGAACAAACAAATTGTCGCCGGATGATATTCAGGGGGGAACTTTTACTTTGACCAATGTGGGTAGTTTTGGAAATGTAATGGGAACGCCCATTATTAATATGCCTCAGGTAGCCATTTTGGCTACAGGAACCATTAAAAAGAAACCGGCAGTTTTGGAAACCGAAATGGGCGATGTAATTGCAATTCGCCATCTGATGTTCTTATCATTGAGCTATGATCACCGTGTGGTGGATGGTTCGCTGGGAGGAAGTTTTCTGAGAAGAGTGGGCGATTATATGGAACAATGGGATGTAAACCGCGAGATTTAAAAGTTTAAACGCTTCTCGTTTTGATTAAGTTGAATCCATTTTTTTTGACCTAAGATTTTGAATTTGATTCATGCCGGGAATGAATTTGTTTAAAAAATCTTGAAAACCTTATTTGTTAAAAATTGGTGCTCCCTGAATATTAGATTATATTTGCCTCCCGTAAGTTAACATTTACGGTTTTATTTTCCAAAATGCTGAGAGCTTTCCTGTCAGCATTTTAGATAATTTCCACTTTTTTTAGAACCGTATTTGGTGAACCAAAATAATATTATGACACCAAAATATATTTTCGTAACAGGCGGAGTTACATCCTCTTTAGGCAAAGGCATTATTGCTGCCTCATTGGCAAAATTATTGCAGGCAAGAGGTTATTCAGTAACCATACAAAAATTAGATCCTTACATCAACGTGGATCCCGGAACATTGAATCCTTATGAGCATGGAGAATGTTATGTAACCGAAGATGGTGCTGAAACTGATCTGGATTTGGGTCATTATGAACGCTTCTTAAATATTAGCACCTCTCAGGCCAATAATGTGACTACCGGAAGCATTTACCAACATGTTATCAAACAGGAAAGGGAAGGAGCCTATCTGGGTAAAACGGTTCAGGTAATTCCTCACATTACCGATGAAATAAAACGCAGGATTAAGCTGCTGGGCGAAACAGGAAAGTTTGAAATTATTATAACCGAAATTGGCGGAACGGTTGGTGATATTGAGTCTCTCCCTTATATTGAATCGGTTCGTCAATTACTCTGGGAAATGAAAGATGAGGATGCACTGGTTATCCATCTTACCCTTTTACCTTATTTAAATTCAACCAAAGAATTAAAAACCAAGCCTACGCAACACAGCGTAAAAATGTTGCTTGAAAGTGGTGTTCAACCCGATATTTTGGTTTGCCGTACAGAACATATGATCACCAAAGAAGTTCGGAAAAAGATTGCATTATTTTGTAACGTGGATGCCGGTGCAGTTATTGAAGCACTGGATGTGCTTACCATATATGACGTGCCGTTGATGATGTATAAGGAGAAATTAGATAAAACGGTTTTGTCAAAATTGAAGCTATCCTCTAAAATTGAACCCGAATTAGAAAGTTGGAGGACATTCTTAGCCCGGCATAAAAATCCAAAGTTTGAACTTAGAATTGGATTGATAGGAAAGTATGTTGAATTACCTGATGCTTATAAATCAATTGTTGAATCCTTTATTCATGCAGGTGCTTACAACGAATCAAGAGTAAGGGTTCAATACATTCATAGCGAATTATTGGATGAAGAAAATATTGATTTAAAATTGGGAGATTTAGACGGTATTTTAGTAGCCCCCGGATTTGGCGACAGAGGAATTGAAGGGAAAATTGCCGCCATCAAATATGCCCGTGAAAATAATATACCATTCTTTGGAATTTGTTTGGGAATGCAAATGGCCGTGATAGAGTTTGCCCGAAATGTAATTGGCTGGAAAGGTGCACACAGCACAGAAATGAACCCAAAAACCAAACATCCTGTAATTGATATGATGCCAGATCAAAAGAAGATCACAGCCAAAGGTGGAACCATGCGTTTGGGCTCCTATGTTTGTGAACTTACCAAAGACAGTATCGCACACAAGGCTTACGATAAATCGAAAGTAAGTGAACGTCATCGCCACAGATATGAATTCAATAACTTGTATCTGAAAGAATTTGAAGCCAAGGGAATGTCAATTACCGGAATAAATCCTGAAACCAAATTGGCCGAAATTGTTGAGATAAAAAATCATCCCTACTTTTTAGGCGTACAGTTTCACCCCGAATATAAAAGCACCGTTTTGAATCCGCATCCCTTGTTTATCAGATTTATTAAGGCGGCTGTCGTTTATAGTCAGCGGTAAAATGGGTAATTGGTAATTGGTAATCGGTAATCAGGTAATTGGTAATCAGGTAATTGGTAATCAGGCAATTGGTAATCAGGTATTTTATCTACGATTTACTAATTTTGTATTTTTTTCCTTCGTCATAACTCGAACTGATCACCTGTTTCCGGAATTGAAATATGAGAAAATCCTTTTTCTTTCAATCTCTCTTTTAAACTTATTTGGGCAGTAGGTTCACCATGAACCAAAAATATACGCTTGATTTTTTTAGGTGATTGACATTGCAGTAATTTTAGAATTTCAATATAATCTGCATGAGCGCTATAATAGTCTATTGATTTTACTTCTGCTTTAACCGGGTATTCCTCTCCAAAAATATGAACGGATGGTTCTCCGTTTTTGAGTCTTCCACCCAGACTTTCAGGTGTACAATACCCCACGAGTAAGATGGTATTCCTGGAGTTTTCGATATTGTTTTTTATATGGTGTTTGACCCGGCCTGCTTCCGCCATACCGCTTGCTGAAATAATAATACAAGGCTCTTTGCTCGAATTAAGGGCTTTTGATTCTTCGGGATCCGTAATATAGACCAGGTTTCTAAATTCAAAAGGATGTTCATCATTTTGTAAGAATTCAATGAATTCAGGGCGATAACATTCCTGATGCTCCTGGATGATATGGGTCGCCTTCACCGAAAGTGGGCTATCTACATAAACCCGGATATCAGGTAACAGCCCTTCATTACTGGCATTTTCCAGGAGGTAAATAATTTCCTGAGTTCTGTCAACACTAAAAGCCGGAATAATGAGTTTCCCTTTATTTACCACGCAGGTATGTTTAACAATACCAAGAAGTTCATTTTCCGCATCAATTGCCTTTGGATGAAGTCTGTTTCCATAAGTGCTTTCACAAATAAGATAATCACATTGTCTGAACGGCTGCGGGTCTCTTAAAATCGGATCGTTATAGCGACCAATATCGCCGCTAAAAGTAAGACGGATTTTTTTTCGATTGCCAGCTTTTATATCTAGGTTTATGATGGCACTTCCCAATAAATGTCCGGCATCAGTGAGGCAAAGAGTTATTTCATTGTCGATTTTTAGATGTTCATCGTATCCAACTTCAATCATCATTTTTATCGATTCTTCAACATCCCGGATGTCATACAAGCATTCAATTGGAGGCTCTTTTTTCCTGGCTCTTCTTTTATTAATATATTTTAAATCGTCGTTTTGAATATGAGCAGAGTCAGCTAACATGATCTCACATAAGCTTTTGGTTGCCGGGGTGCAAAAAATCAAACCCCTGAAACCTTTCTTGACAAGCCTGGGAATTAATCCTGAATGATCAATATGAGCGTGAGATAATATTAAGTAATCCAGTTCCGCCGGGTTGAACCCAAAGTTACGGTTTAAATCTTCCCTGTTACTCAATTTGCCTTGTATAAGGCCACAATCCAGTAATATTTTAGTTCCCTTTGCAGTAGTTATTAAATGCTTACTGCCAGTAACCATTTGAGCTGCCCCGAAAAATTGTACCTGCATGTTGCAAGATGCTAAAAAATAATAAGAAAATATCCACTAACTTCATATAGATTTGTTCGTTCGGTTTTTATGTTGTTTTTTGCAGAGATAATTAATGAAGGGATAAATTATGCACTTAGCTATCGCGGGAAATATTGGTTCAGGTAAAACTACACTTACCACTTTGTTGTCAAAGCACTATAAGTTTGAACCTCACTACGAAAATGTTGAAGATAATCCATATATCAGCGATTTTTATGAAGATATGCAGCGATGGAGCTTTAATCTTCAGATTTACTTTCTGAATACCCGTTACAGTACTTTGCTCAATTTGCAGAAAGCAAAGAAAAACATCATACAGGATAGAACAATCTACGAGGATGCGCATATTTTCGCTCCTAATCTGCACAGCATGGGATTAATGAGTACACGTGATTTTGAAACCTATCAAAAGATGTTTGATTCCTTGTGTCAAACCGTGAAAGCTCCGGATTTATTGATTTATCTGCGGGCATCTATACCTTGTTTAGTGAATAATATTCAAAAACGAGGCCGCGAATACGAAGATAGCATTCGCCTGGATTACCTGAAAAGATTGAATGAACGTTACGAAGCATGGATCAGTGCCTATAAACCCAAACATGTAATTATTGAAGTTGACGAATTAAATTTTGCCGAGAATTCTGATCACCTTGGCAGCATCATAAGCCGTATTGAAGCGGTAACAAACGGACTTTTTTAGCTAAAGACAACCCGTTCTTCCCCCATCAACCGGAATATTGATCCCGGTAATATAGGCTGCATAAGGACTTGCCAAAAAACAGGCTACATAAGCGATTTCCTCGGGCTTTGCGAATCGATGCATTGGAATTTCAGACAACATTTCCTCATTCACTGCTTCAATACTTCCATTTTGTTTCATTGATTTTCCCTCAATGATTTGTTTTAAACGATCGGTGGCTGTTGCTCCGGGAAGTATATTATTTACAGTAATTCCCAATGGAGCCAATTCGGCTGCCAGTGTCTTACTCCAACTGGCCATAGCGCCTCTGATGGTGTTTGAAACACCCAGGCCTTTTAAAGGAATTTTTACACTGGTTGAAATAATATTAATAATGCGCCCGTATCCACTTTGTTTCATGCCATTTACTAAGCCCTGAACCAAATAATGACTGCTGAGTAAATGCGTATTAAAGGCGGTTGAAAATTCTTCTTGTTTTGCTCCCAGGACTGGTCCGGGACCCGGCCCACCACTATTATTTACCAAAATCTGGTAGGAATAATGACTATTTATTTTTTCTTCAATTGCAGCCTTTACCTGCTCCGGTTTACTGAAATCTGCAATCAGAAAATCGTGTTTCTGATCGCCTTCACAAGGTAAATCCTTTACAATACTGGATAGTAAATCTCCATTCCTGGCCATCAAAGTAACATTTGCACCTACAAGTGCCATTTGTTGGGCAATGGCAAATCCAATTCCTTTTGTGCTTCCACAAACCAGTGCATTCTTTCCTTTTAAATCAATGTTCATGCTTCAAATGTAATTAATGGGGCATAAAAGTTAGTAATTAAAATTGTACACTGAGGATTTGGTGCATAAGGATGGGTACCTTTATATATTTATTAATGCTTTTTTAGAAAAAAATGCTAAATTATCCTAAACCCTGTTAATTTGCAGCCATGCAGTTCCTGTATCCAACATTTTTATTTGCCCTGGGCTTTATAGCCATTCCTATTGTTATTCATCTGTTTAATTTTCGCCGGTATAAGAAAATTCTTTTCAGTGATATCCGGTTTTTGAAACAGCTGACTGAACAAAATCAAAAGCAACAAACTTTAAAAAATTGGCTTGTTTTGGCCTGCAGAATTTTGGCTATTGGTCTGTTGGTATTGGCATTTGCTCAGCCCTATATCCCAAATAATGCAAAAGCACTCAGGTATCCTTCGAAAATGATAAGCGTTTTTCTGGATAACAGCTTTTCTATGACGGCACTAAACAAGCAGGGTCCTTTATTTGAAATTGCAAAAGCAAAAGCTAAGAAAATTGCTGAGGCCTATAAAGAAACTGACCAATACCAATTGCTTACCAATGATTTTGAAGGGAAGCATCAAAGGTGGTTAAGTAAAAAAGATTTCATGCAAATGGTGGATGAGGCTGAAATTTCTTCGACTCATAAAAAGTTAAGTGAAATTTATACACGCCAAAATCAACTTTTCCAGGCCGATCGTGCTGCGCAAAAAAACAGCTTTTGGATCAGTGATTTTCAGGAAAGTATGATTGATCTGAAACGAATAAAAGTTGATTCGGCCATCAATTTAAGATTGGTCCCGTTAACCAGTGTGATTGAGCAAAATGTTTGGATAGATTCTGTGTGGATGAAGGAACCTTTTATTAAAACCGGCACGAATAGTCAGCTGCTGGTAAGGTTAAAAAATGGAAGTGAAACCGCCATTGAAAATCAACCCCTCGTTTTAAAAATAGATGGAGTCCAAAAAGCCATTCAAAACTTCTCCTGCCAAACCAATTCTGATGTGGTTGTTACGGTAAACTTCTCATTAATGGATCATACATGGCATGAGGCCATGCTGAGTATTACCGATTACCCGGTAACGTTTGATGACTCTTATTTTCTTAGCTTAAAAGCTCAGGATAAACTGGAAATATTGGTTCTTACCAAAAATCCTTCTGAAAACCCTTTTAAGCAGGTTTTTGCGTTGGATGAGTTTTATAAATTAAATACGCAAGGTTTTGAACAAATCAATTTTAAAGCCTTTCCTGAACAAAGCTTAATCATATTGAATGAACCCGATGAAATCACTTCCGGTTTAAACCTCGAATTAACAAAGTTTATAACGAATGGAGGTGTTGTTCTATTTGTGCCCTCACCCGGTCCAAAAGATCTGCCGGGTATCAATTCATTCTTAATGGGAATAGGCGGAGTTCAATTGTTACAGATTCAAAAACAAGCTTTAAAAGTTTCCCAAATGGATGTGAGGGATCAGTTGTTCGACAAAGTATTTACCAAAATACCTGAACAGGCTAATTTGCCCGAGATCTATGAATTCTGGCAAATGGGTACAAAATCGTCATCATTGTCTAAAACAATTATTCAAATGAATAATGATGCGCCATTTTTAACCCATTCTTTCTATAAAAAGGGGAACTTGTTTTTATTCGCTTCTTCGTTTAACAAATCAGCATGTAACTTTTCGCATCATGCCTTGTTTGTGCCTGTGTTATTACGCATGCCTTTGTTGGCCAAATCGCCATACCAGCTTTCCATAATTTTGGGTCAACAAGACATAATATTCATTGATAATCCTGATAACCTCAAGTTGATTAAATTGAAATTGAAAAACAAAGAAATATTGTTTGAAACAAGATCGGGTGAAGGAAAGTGGCAATTGTTTTTGAATGATGAGGTAAAAACAGCCGGGGTCTTTTCAACGATGAATCAGGAAAAGGAAATCGCAAAAATTGCTTTCAATTTTAACCGGAATGAATCAAATCCGAAGAAAGGTTCTATCGGAAAAATAAAGGAATCACTGGGTTCGGATATATTGGAAGAGGATATTTCCTTTTTTGGAAAAAAAATTGTACTGGAGGAAACGGGTACACCCTTATGGAGACTTGCCTTATTATTTGCATTAAGTTTTTTAATTCTAGAAATTCTTTTTCTCAGGTTTTTAAAGTAATTTCTATTGTAAGGCCTTATGTTTTAAACAAATAATAAGATAAAGCAGGTCAAATTTGCACGTTCATCCGACTTAAATTGATTTTAGCGTTTTAATTAATATATTTGTCCAGATTGTTCCCAACGAATGAAGCTACTAGTATGCAACGCACTTGTTTGTGATTCTGAGTCGCCTTTTAATGGCAAAATTTGTGATATTCTTGTGATTGATGGCAGAATTGATTCGGTAAAACCATCTTTAAAAAGAGCCTTTAAATCCATTCCTAAAACCATTAAACAATTTAATGCCGGAAAGAAATTGGTTTCACCCGGTTGGTTTGATCTGCGTGCTGATTTTTGCGATCCCGGATTTGAATATAAAGAAGATTTAACATCTGGCGCCATCGTGGCTCTTGCCGGAGGATTTACCGACGTGGCTTTGCTTCCTTCTACAAATCCTTCCCGCGATAGCAAAACCGGTATTGAATATGTTTGCGGGCAATCTCAGAATCTACCTATTGATTTGCATCCATACGGTTGTATTACCCAAAAAAGGGAAGGTAAGGAACTGGCTGAATTGTTTGATATGAGACAGGCAGGGGCTATTGGCTTTACCGACGGTAACCGGCCTTTGGTTCATGCCGGCATTTTACAAAGAGGGCTATTATATGCAAAAATCTTTAATGGTTTATTGCTGAGTAGCCCCGATGACCAGAATATTAGTGAAGGAGGTCGGATCCATGAAGGAGAAATCAGCACTTTACTTGGTTTAAAAGGAATTCCTTCTCACGCAGAAGAACTGATGATAAGCAGGGATATTGAATTGCTCAGATACACCGGAAGCCGACTGCATTTTTCACATATCTCTACAAAAGGATCCGTCGAATTAATCAGAAAAGCAAAAAAACAGGGACTTTCGATTACCTGCGATGTAGCAATTGCGAATTTATGTTTTACCGATGAGAACTTAAAAGATTATGATTCTGTCTTTAAAGTATACCCGCCATTAAGAGGTAAATCAGACCAAAAAGCATTATGGGAAGGTATTTCCGATCATACCATTGATGCCATCGTAAGTAATCATCAGCCACAAAATATTGAAAATAAGGAGGTCGAATTTGAATATGCCCAGGTTGGAATGATTACACTTCAGGCATTTTTATCCATGTTGCTCCTAAATAAACCCGAAGACTTGCCTTATGATGTATTGATGAAAACGCTTACATCAGGTCCGAGAAAAATATTGGGCATAGGGAATATCTCTATCCAGGCCGGACAAATAGCAAAGTTGGTTGTTTTTGATCCGAAGCAAACCTGGATGTATGAGCAAAATTTATCTAAATCAAAAAATTCTCCTTTCCTTCATCAAAAATTAACAGGGAAAATTTGCGCCGTTGTCTGTAAAGACGATTGCCATATATCATAAAAAATGTCAAACGAAAATCAAACACAGGTTGCTGTTATTAATAGTGTAAGAGCCCTGCTGGGTTCTTACGAATCAGGTAAAGCCTTACATACAATTACTTCAGATATTGAAAAAATAATCAGAAGCGAGCAGGAGGGATTTTTAAACCGCATTGCGTTATTGGATGGTATCATTGAAAAAAATCCGGATTATCAACCACTGGAAGAACTTTTGTTTGATTTGTTGATGGTACACTTTTTAGCTGCCGAACAACACAAAGAAGATTATTTCGATTCGCCGGAATGGAATGAAATTGAGAATAAAACCTTAGACCGTGGTTCAGAAATGCTGAACCTGTTTCTCTATATCAGTGAAGCCAACGAAACCGAAGTTCAAATTTCGATGGATGATTTTTTGAATGAATTTTTACTGGTTAACGAAGATGAGTTTCAGGATGAACACCGAATTTATGAAAGTCTGATTGAAAATGAGGATTTACTGGATTTAAAACTATCTGAACTGAGACAGGTTCAGAAGAGTGTGAAAGAAGATACCGGTATTCAGGATTATTTTATTTCTATCGTTTTGTTTTTTCAATATGTTGAAGGAGTTTTGCCTCAAAGTAAAATGCCCGAAGGATTAAATTCTGTTGAAGAAGCAATTTTTGATGCCCTGAATGCGTTTAATTATGCCTGATTTTTTTTAAACGAATTGTTTGTTTGTCTTAATAATAATTTAACTATATGGAAGATCAAATTCAAGCCCAAACCAACAAATGGCAGATCATTTTTAAGTATAGCCTGATTTATGCCTTAACTTCTATCGGATTTTCTGTTTTGCTGTATATATTAGGTTTTGCTGTAAAAAGTAATTGGATAATAAGCTGTATCAATATTTTAATTGTTGTGGGTTCCCTGTATTTAGGCATAAAAGCAAGAAGAGATGAAACGTTAAATGGCTTTATTTCATACGGACAGGGAGTTGGAACAGGTGTACTGATTGCCCTTTGTGCCGGAGTGGTTGTAACCATTTATCAATTGTTTTTTTCCTTGTTTATTGATCCTGAATTAACCAAAAATATCATGGATGAAGCCAAAAGAAAATTGATTGAAGATCCGAGTAGTACGGAAGATCAAATAAATATGGGTATGAAGATGATGAATTTTTTTAATTCACCCTGGATGATGGCAATAATGGGAATTTTAGCTAGTGTATTTATGGGATTAATTGTTTCGTTAATCCTTTCTATTTTCACCAAAAAGGAAAATCCCGACGGAGCTTATAACGATTTAGTGAGCTAATCAATGAGTCAGGACAATATAAATATTTCCGTTGTTATCCCCTTTTTTAATGAGGAAGAATCAATTCCCGAACTGATTGAATGGATTGAAAGGGTTTTGGCTCTGAACAAGCTCAGTTATGAAATCCTGCTTGTGGATGATGGAAGCACAGATAATTCATGGAAAATCGTTGAAAATCTCAGTTCAAAGAACCCTTTTGTAAAGGCCATTAAGTTCAGGAGAAATTATGGGAAATCGGCCGCACTGAATATTGGGTTTCGTGCTGCACAGGGCGATGTAATTATTACAATGGATGCCGATATGCAGGATAGCCCCGATGAAATCCCGGAACTATACAGAATGATTACCGAAGAAGGTTTTGATTTGGTAAGTGGTTGGAAAAAGAAGCGTTTCGATCCCATCAGCAAAACGATTCCCACAAAATTTTTCAATGCCGCCACACGCAGCATCTCCGGAATCAAATTGCACGATTTTAACTGTGGTTTGAAGGCCTACCGCAATGAAGTTGTAAAGGCTATTGAAGTTTATAATGAGATGCACCGTTATATTCCGGTAATCGCAAAATGGGCAGGTTTTAGAAAAATAGGAGAGAAGGTTGTTCAACACCGAGCCCGCAAATACGGAATAACAAAATTTGGTGGAATCGCCAGATTTATCAATGGGTTTCTGGATTTGTTAACCATCTTTTTTGTTTCTAAATTTGGCAAACGACCTATGCATTTTTTTGGCGTGCTGGGAACCCTTATGTTTTTCTTTGGTTTTGTGGGCGCCTTATGGATTATCGTAAATAAACTTATCTACATTTATCATGGCGATACTTTACCCAGAAATATTACTGAACAACCCATGTTTTATCTCTCTTTGGTTACGCTTGTCATCGGGGTTCAGTTATTTTTAGCGGGCTTTATCGGAGAAATGATTTCGAGAAATGCCACCGAAAGAAATGTTTTTGGTATCACCAAGCGTGTTGGTTTCGATGACTAAAAAAAAGATACTGATCGTGGGTCCTGCACATCCGTTAAGAGGAGGGCTTGCAACATACGATGAACGCCTCTGCCGCGAGTTTAATGCCATGGGCCACTCCTGTGAAATTCTGAGTTTTAGTTTGCAATATCCCAAATTGTTATTTCCGGGCAAATCGCAGTTTTCTGCTGATCCTAAACCTGAAGATTTGATTATTCATTCAAAAATAAATTCCATTAATCCTTTTAATTGGATTGGGTATGGCATTCTGTTTTCACAAAAGAAATATGATCTGGTCATTTTTAGGTATTGGATGAGTTTTATGGGTCCGGCATTTGGCACCATTTCCCGGTTTTTAAAAGGAAATGCCACTACCAAAATACTTGCCATCACCGATAATATTGTGCCTCACGAAAAACGTTTTTTCGATGAAGCTTTTACGCATTATTTTCTGCAAAGTTGTGATGGATTTTTGAGTATGTCACGCGAGGTTTTTTCACAGGTAGCCTTGCTTGAACCTACAAAACCCAGGGTATATGTTCCGCACCCGATGTATGACATGTTTGGACCGGCTATTGAAAAAACAAGTGCCAAAATAAAATTGGGCATAGATCCCAAAACCAATTATATTTTGTTTTTTGGATTCATCAGAAAATACAAAGGATTAATCCTGTTATTGGAGAGTTTCGCAAAGCTCGACCGCAAGGCGTTGAATCTGAAATTAATTGTTGCCGGTGAGTTTTATGAAGATGCGCAACCCTATCTGAATCAGATAAAAGAGCTGAAATTGGAGGAGGATGTCATCCTTCGTACCGATTTCATTCCAAACGGAGAAGTATCCACCTATTTCTCAGCTTGCGATCTGGTGGTTCAAACCTATTTAAATGCAACCCAAAGCGGGGTAACCCAAATTGCATACTATTACCACAAACCCATGCTGGTAACTGATGTTGGAGGTTTGGCAGAATTGGTTCCTAACAATAAGGTGGGTTATGTTTGTCGGCTTGAACCCAATGCCATTGCAGATTCAATTACTGATTTTTATACCCAAAACAGGGAAGCAGAATTCATCAAAGGAATTGAAGAAGAGCGAAAAAAATTCACATGGAATTATTTGTGTGAGGCTTTACTGGGTTTATAAACTCCCGAAATTCCTCAACTTTTAGAAAGTATTTTGTTTTTCACAAAAATGGATTACTTTTGCCGTCCCTTATAGGGGAAAATCTAAAAGGAAAGGAGGTGCACCACTATGATCCATATCAGCGTTAAAGAAAACGAATCGTTAGACAGAGCTTTAAAAAAGTTCAAAAAGAAGTTTGAGAAAACCGGCGTAGTTAAGGAATTACGTGGTCGTCAAGCTTTTATTAAACATTGTATAAAGAAACGTCACGAAAAAATCCGTGCAGCTTACAAATTACAGATGCAACAAGAAGCTTCAGCGTAATCATAAACTGAATATCACAAAAAAACAGCCGGACTCATTGGCTGTTTTTTTTTGGTAAAAAGTTTAATGATTATTTGGTTTAAATAAGTTATTTCATTAAATTGCTGATGTTATTTACTCATTATGGTGCTACAAGCTGCTGTAAATAAATTTCTTGAATATTTGAAGTATGAAAAGAAGCAATCTTCTCATACGTTTTTAGCCTATCAAACTGATTTACTGCAATTCCAAAATTATCTCTTAGCTGTTTATCAAATAACTGATTTAAATGGGTTTAACCATTTGCAAATCAGATCCTGGATGGCACATATGATGAGTGAGGGGGTAACTGCCAGAAGCATTGCCAGGAAATTATCCAGTCTCAAGTCATTTTATAAATTTTTATTGAAAGAAGAGTTGGTTCAGCAAAGTCCCTTAAATAAAATTCAGGCTCCTAAAATTAGTAAGCAATTACCGGTTTTTGTAGAAGAGAAATCAATGGAGCGCCTGCTAAATGATATTGATTTCCCTGAAACATTCGAAGGACAAAGAGATTTTTTAATTCTCCAGATGTATTATGGAACCGGAATGAGGCAGGCAGAACTAACCGGTTTGAAACTGAGTATGTTCGATGCCTTAAAACAACAAGTTAAAGTACTCGGCAAAAGAAATAAGGAAAGAATAATTCCCATTACCTCTGAGTTAAGCCTGCAAATTGATTCTTATATTAGATTATGCAGGCAGGAGCATATCGAAAGTGAGTATTTATTTTGCAGCACTGCGGGTAAACCCTTGTCGCCAAGAAAAGTTTACGATAGGGTACATAAATATCTTTCCATGGTGAGTACTATTCAGAAAAGGAGTCCGCATGTTTTACGTCATACCTATGCTACGCATATGCTTAATAATGGAGCCGATTTAAATGCAATTAAAGAATTACTGGGGCATGCAAATTTATCGGCCACACAGGTTTACACACACAACAGTATTGAAAGATTAAAACAGGTTTATAAAAATAAACATCCAAGAGCCTAAAATCCTGCATTACCCAATAATTATGTAGTTGAGGCGATTTAGCAGGTAATTGCCGAAACTCAAATAAACAGTGAATCTATTATGAAGATCGAAATCCAATCCATTCATTTTAAGGCCGATCAAAAATTGCTCGACTTTATCAAACAAAAAGTTGAGAAGACTCAGACATTTTTTGAAGGTGTTCAACAAGCTGATGTTTACCTGAGGTTAGAAAAGGACAAAGAGCGTGAGAACAAAATAGTAGAAATTAAAATTAATTTATCAGGGAACCAACTATTTGCCAAAGAACAGGACAGTACTTTTGAAGCGGCCACTGATCTGGTATTAAAAAAATTGATTGCGCAGATCCGAAAATATAAAGAGAAACTGGTTGCGAAAACAGCCTGATGTAACTCCAACAAAAAAGCAGCTTAGGCTGCTTTTTTGTTGGAGTTTGAGCTATAACCACAAACTTTTTTTATGAATACCTGCTTTGGTAAAAACGATAACTTTCATTGAATTCCAGCATCGGCTATTCCAACCGATAAACCGGATACCTCCTGTACTCAGTCTCAAAAAAAGGTGAATGAGTAAAAATAAAATTCAGTACTTCATGGCTATTATTCAGTTTTTCAGGGTTTGCAAGTTTCCAGCTTTCGAATTTGCTTTTCAAAACAGAATCCGACTCCAGTAATTTTAGCGCATCATCCTCAAAAACATAATCAGAGAATCCTTCTTTTTGGTTCAGGATCGGGTCAAAAAAGTTCCAGGCAAAAAAACCATCTTCTGTTTGGGGTTCAAGTACTTCTGCCAGATATCGGTTGCCTGTTTGATTGGTATAAATAAGGTAATCCCCTTTTTGTATTTTAATATTTGTTTTGCGTTTCTCCACTTCAATTTTGTTGTTTACATGGTGGCCTTCATATGGCCGGGCACTGCTTTCAAATTTTGTGATGGAATAATAACTCAAATCCATCAAAGTATCCTGTTCAAATTGTTTTAATTTAATATGGTTTGCCTTCAAGCGTTCAATAACTTTTTGCCAGCAATGAGGCACGATATAGGCCCTTGGCAGGGAAACTACGAAGGCAGGTTTGCAAGAATTATAGTAATTTATTTCTTTGGTGAATGGCTTTTCACGGTTATAATAAGTACGTTCATAATTACCCAGTATACTTTTGAGTTTTTCGGCATTAAAACCTTTAAAAGGCAGTTTTTCCGGGTTTTCCCGAATTACAAAATAATTACTTTCATAAGTATGGCTTCTTTTGAAATTTTCTGTATCAATTAAGCGCGCATTTCTTATTTCACTACCATGTGCTTTCGAAAAATTTAAAATGGTATTCAACAGCTCATAAGTAGCTATAACCCTTTGTGGATAGGGTTTGAGCATATGGGTTTCAGCAACAAAACTCAACGTTCCGAACAAAGCGGTAAAACCGGTTGAAAATTTGGGTGTTTCAATAAAAACTTCATAGCCCTCTTCATCGGGAGCTTTTCCCCAAACGTTAACATAGGGAACCATCTCAAAATTTTTCTTAGCCATTTCGGAGTATAAATATGGATTCATGGTTTGGTAAAGAAATTCAGCTGTTTTTCCCCCCAGCTTTTCTTTTTGAGTACTGATTAGTGTCATGATATATTGATAATCAGCGCCATTAGAAGTATGGGTGTCGATAAATACATCCGGATCCCACTCCTGAAAGATCCTGTAAAAAGCAAATGTATTTCTGGAATCTGCCTTAATAAAATCACGATTCAGGTCATAATTGCAGGCTGTTCCACGGAATCCTTTCTCTTCCGGTCCATTTTGATTGGTTCGTGTAAACCTTTTTCGGTTCAACATGCCATCAACATTATAAACCGGAATCATGCAAATGGTTATATTTGAGGGAATTTCAATTTTACCGGCTGCCATTTGTTGAATCATGAGTAGGGAAGCATCAATCCCTTCACTTTCGCCCGGGTGAATTCCATTCATGATTAACACAACAATTTCTTTTTTGCGGTTCAACGATGGTTTGTTAAAGTTTTTATTCCTGTTAATCACCATCATATGAATAGGAAATCCACCATCAGACCATCCATAGGATAATAGTTTCATTTGATCCGATCGGGCATCCAGTTGTTTATAGGAATTGATTAACTGAGAATAAGTTAGGGTTTGATTATTAAGATAGTGTTCAGTAAAGGGCTGACCCAAACTCTGATATGAAAAAAATTGGAGAAATAAAATGAACGGAATAAATCGGGACATAATTCTTAGATTGATATTCGAATATAGGCCTATCCGCTTATACCTCAAAATAGCACTTTGGGTTTGACCCGATTCATTCATCCGATTATTTTAGTAAAGAGATCAGTAATGCGTATTTTTTCATTTCTCATAAAGATTTGGATCAAAAAGGCATAATTGCAAATAAAACGGGTTGTTTTTTCCTCTAAATCAATCCATATTCTCTTATCGGTCAATTTTAATTTGTTGAAAAACAGCTAATCCCTAACAATCAGATACTAATTTTATCAAAAAAGCCGACATAAGTTTGTCTATCTTGTTTTTGTATTTACTTTTGCCGCACTGTTACGCTTCAAGGTTCTCTTTAAATTTATTTTCGTTTCCTACTTGTAAACATCCTGCAAAACGCTACATTTGCAGTCCTTTTAAAAAAGAAGGACCCGTGTAGAGGAAGTTCTTTGCAGATTAACTCGCAGATTGTCATTGAATTATGACAAATTTGTGAGATTAATAAATAATTAACGCGATTCGTTGAGTTTGGTGAAACCAAATTTTGTAGAAAAAATATGCCACTTTAGCTCAGCTGGTAGAGCAACTGATTTGTAATCAGTAGGTCGCTGGTTCGATCCCGGCAAGTGGCTCTCAAATGAGTGCGGAGAGCAGAGAGCGGAGAGCGATGTGAAAATTCACTTTGCGCGTTCCGCTCTTCGCTCTGATTTTTGGGGAGATACCAGAGTGGACAAATGGGAAGGACTGTAAATCCTTTGCGAAAGCTTCGAAGGTTCGAATCCTTCTCTCCCCACATTGATCACCGTAGCTTCAGCGAGGGGGACATACTTTCAGGTTCACACCAAATTAATCTGAAATGATGCGTTAATAAAAATTCCACCTATACTATAAATTCGGTGGATAAAATGCGAGAGTAGCTCAGTTTGGTAGAGCGACAGCCTTCCAAGCTGTAGGTCGCGGGTTCGAGCCTCGTCTCTCGCTCATAG
>CAYHCF010000002.1:149342-175889 GCA_964355075.1 uncultured Chitinophaga sp. | reverse complement strand
AAAGTGAAAGCTGTAGGTCGTCTCGTCATAGGACGAGAAGCCTCGTCTCTCGCTCATAGAAAGTGAAAGCTGTAGGTCGTCTCGTCATAGGACGAGAAGCCTCGTCTCTCGCTCGAAAAAAAAAGAAAGCAGAACAAAATCGACCTTAATGCAGGTTAGGGTAGATGAACAAGCCTTTGTAGCTCAGTGGTAGAGCACTTCCTTGGTAAGGAAGAGGTCGGCAGTTCGATCCTGCTCAACGGCTCAGGTAACTAAGAAAATTAATTAACTAAAAACTAAATACTAAATAAAATGGCTAAAGAAAAATTTGACCGCAGTAAACCACACGTTAACATCGGTACAATTGGTCACGTTGACCATGGTAAAACTACCTTAACAGCTGCAATCACGAAAGTATTAGCAGATGCAGGTTTGTCAGTAGCTCGCTCATTTGAATCAATTGACTCTGCTCCTGAAGAAAAATTACGCGGTATTACTATTAATACTGCACACGTTGAGTACTCAACTGCTAAACGTCATTATGCCCACGTTGACTGCCCTGGTCACGCGGATTATGTTAAAAACATGGTTACAGGTGCCGCTCAAATGGATGGTGCTATCCTTGTGGTTGCATCTACAGACGGACCTATGCCACAAACGCGTGAACATATTCTTTTGGCTCGTCAGGTGGGTGTTCCCCGCATTGTTGTTTTCATGAATAAAGTGGATATGGTTGATGACCCTGAATTACTTGAAATCGTTGAGATGGAAATTCGTGATTTGTTAAATAAATACGAATTCCCGGGAGATGAAATTCCAATTATACAGGGATCGGCTTTAGGAGGCTTAAACGGAGACCCAATTTGGGTTCAAAAAATAATTGACTTAATGGAGGCTGTTGATACCTATATTCCGGTTCCTCCGCGTTTGATTGAACTTCCATTTTTAATGCCAATTGAAGATGTATTCTCTATTACCGGACGTGGTACCGTTGCTACCGGTCGTATTGAGCGTGGTGTTATTAACTCAAGTGAAGGTGTTGAAATTATTGGTTTAGGTGCCGAAAAATTAACCTCAGTTGTAACGGGTGTTGAAATGTTCCGCAAAATCCTTGATCGTGGTGAAGCCGGTGATAATGTAGGTTTATTGTTACGTGGTATTGATAAAAACCAAATCCGCAGAGGAATGGTAATTTGCAAGCCTGGTTCAGTATTACCTCATACTCAATTTAAAGCTGAAATATATGTATTAAGCAAAGATGAAGGTGGACGTCATACTCCATTCTTTAACAGATATCGCCCTCAGTTTTATTTCCGTACCACAGACGTTACAGGCGAGTGCCAGTTACCTGAAGGTGTTGAAATGGTTATGCCGGGAGATAATATTACAATTACAGTTGAACTGATCGCTCCAATTGCTATGGAGAAAAATCTTCGTTTTGCCATCCGTGAAGGAGGTCGTACGGTAGGTGCCGGCCAGGTTACTGAAATTATTAAATAATAAAAAAGAATAAGATAATATGTGTTGTATGGGTAAAATGCCAACATTTATTGTCTATACGGGAATAGTTCAATGGTAGAATGTCGGTCTCCAAAACCGCTGATCAGGGTTCAAATCCTTGTTCCCGTGCAACTATAAAGAAATGAATAAGTTTACAGAATATATCAAACTATCTTATGATGAGTTGATGAATAAGGTTTCCTGGCCCACCTGGGAAGACTTACAGGAGAGCACCATTATTGTGATGATTACTTCTTTGCTGATCGCATTAATAATAGGTTTAATTGATATTGTAAGTAGTACTTCTCTGGGCTTTTTTTACCAATTATTTCAGAACTAGTAGTAAGCAACCTGAGTAAGTAATATTATGACAGAACAAGTATCTGAACAATTTAAGTGGTATGTGGTTCGTGCAGTTACCGGACAGGAGAAAAAGGTGAAAGCACAGCTGGAAGTCGAACTTGAAAGAGCTGGCTTAAGCATACAGGTGCCTCAGATTTTGATTCCGACTGAAAAGGTTTATCAGATAAAAAATGGGAAAAAAACAAGCAAAGAGAAAGCCTATTTGCCTGGATATATTCTTATAAATGCAGATTTAAGTGGTGAGGTCGGGCATATTATTACCTCCATAAACGGGGTAGTAGGTTTCTTGGGTGGAAAAATAAATCCTTCTGCCTTGCGTCCTTCAGAAGTAAACAGGATACTTGGCAACGTAGATAATATTTCAGAACAAGGAGAAACATTAGCTGAGCCTTATATTGTCGGAGAAAATGTAAAAGTAATTGATGGTCCGTTTACAGGTTTCAGTGGTGTGATTGAAGAAGTGAGTGAAGACAAGAAGAAACTTAAAGTAATGGTTAAGATCTTTGGCAGAAGAACGCCATTAGAGTTGAATTTTGGTCAGGTAGAAAAAGAAAATTAAATTTAGAAATAATACAGCAGCAAAAAGGCTGATGGAATAAAAATTAGATGTTATGGCAAAAGAACTAAGCGGTTTTATTAAACTTCAAGTTAAGGGTGGCGCTGCAAATCCAGCTCCTCCAATTGGTCCGGCTTTGGGATCAAAAGGGTTAAATATCATGGAGTTTTGTAAGCAATTTAATGCGAGAACTCAGGATAAGGCAGGTAAAATTTTACCTGTTGTGATTTCAGTTTATAAGGATAAAACTTTTGATTTTGTAATTAAAACGCCTCCTGTTGCTGCCCAGTTATTAGAGGCATCAAACATTGCCAAAGGTTCTGATGAGCCTAACCGCAAGAAGAATGGGACAGTTACCTGGGATCAGGTTAGAAAGATTGCTGAAGAAAAAATTGTTGACATGAACTGTTTTAAAGTGGAATCTGCAATGAAAATGGTTGCCGGAAGTGCACGTAGCATGGGCATTACCATTACCGGCGAAAATCCATTAAAAAATTAATATATATAGAAATGGCAAGGATAAGCAAGAAAAGAAAAGATGTGCTGAAAAAGATGGATGTTACCAAATCATATTCTTTAACGGAAGCCTCTAAATTGGTTAAAGAGATTACCTATACCAAATTTGATTCTTCTGTTGATATTGATGTGCGTTTAGGTGTGGATCCCAAAAAAGCAAATCAAATGGTACGTGGCGTGGCAACATTACCCCATGGTACAGGTAAGGTTATTAAGGTATTGGCTTTGGTTCCGCCTGATAAAGAAGACGAAGCAAAAGAAGCAGGTGCCGATTTTGCCGGGCTTGATGATTATATCCAAAAAATTGAACAGGGTTGGGTTGATATTGATATCATCGTTACCATGCCGGCCGTGATGGCCAAGCTTGGGAAATTAGGAAAAATATTAGGTCCGAGAAACCTGATGCCTAACCCTAAAAGTGGAACGGTTACACAGGATATAGGAAAAACGATTAAAGAAATAAAGGCAGGTAAAATCGACTTTAAAGTTGACAAAACAGGTATTATTCATGCCTCTATTGGAAAATCTACTTTTGCTTCCGAGAAGTTATACGATAATGCAGTTGAATTAATTCAAACGCTTGCTAAGTTAAAACCATCCTCGTCGAAAGGTACCTATTTCAAAAGTATTCACGTTAGCAGTACCATGAGTCCGGGCATTACTGTTGATACCAAATCTGTTCCTGGCACTTAATCTTAGAAGGAAATGAAAAAGGAAGACAAAGAAATAGTAATTGACGCATTGGCCGAAAAGTTCAGCCAGTACAAGAATATTTATATTGCTGATATATCCAGCCTTAATTCACAAAAAACAAATGATTTCAGGAGAATCCTGTTTAAGAATGGTGTCACTTTGCAGGTTGCAAAAAATACACTGATACAAAAAGCTTTTGAAAAATCAGGTCGTGATATTCTGGAATTGACTACCACTTTAAAAGGAAATAGCGCCTTGATGTTCTCAGAAGATATCAAAGCTCCTGCAAGGCTAATCAAAGAATTCAGAAAAAAAGCATCAATTCCTGCCTTAAAAGGAGCCTGTATTGATTTAGATGTTTTTATCGGCGATAACATGTTGGATACGCTGTTGGCATTGAAATCGAAAAACGAATTGATTGGAGAAATTATCGGATTGTTGCAATCACCTGCTCAAAATGTGATTAGTGGTTTGCAACAGGGTGGAGGCAAATTAGCCGGAATCGTAAAAACCTTATCTGAGCGTCCTGAATAAAAAACAATTAGTGTTCAAATTATATAAAAAACAATTAAATTAAAGAAAAATGGCAGATTTAAAAGCGTTCGCGGATCAATTGGTTAACTTAACCGTAAAAGAAGTTAACGAGTTAGCAAAAATTTTGAAAGATGAATATGGTATAGAACCTGCGGCTGCTGCTGCGGCTGTTGCAGCGCCTGCTGCAGCTGTTGCTGAAGCTCCGGCTGAAAAAACATCTTTTGATGTAATTCTTAAAGCAGCAGGTCAAAGCAAACTTAATGTTGTTAAGATTGTGAAGGATATTACCGGCTTAGGTTTGAAAGAAGCTAAAGAACTGGTAGATGGTGCTCCAAAGCCCATTAAAGAAGGCGTTGATAAAGTAACTGCTGAAGACCTGAAAGCCAGACTTACTGAGGCGGGAGCTGAGGTTGAACTTAAGTAGTTCAAAGTCAATCAATTTTGAAAATGTGACCCCGGCCAGGCCGTGGGTCACTTCTCTGTTTATGGAAATCGTATGATCGGTTAACCTTTTAAAAATAAAAATTAACTTTGGCCAATATTATCAACCCGATAGAAGAACGAATCAATTTCTCTTCTGTCAAACCTGTCATTGATTATCCGGATTTTTTGGATGTTCAGTTGCAGTCGTTCAAGGAATTCTTTCAGTTGGATACCACCTCTGAAAGTCGTACGAATGAGGGTTTATTCAAGGTGTTTTTGGAAAATTTTCCAATCACCGATACCCGCAATATTTTTGTACTCCAATTTCTTGACTATTTTGTTGATCCACCTCGCTATTCCATTGATGAATGTATCGAACGTGGATTGACTTATTCAGTGCCTTTGAAGGCAAAATTACGACTCTCTTGTAATGATCCTGAACATGAAGATTTTAAAACAATCGTTCAGGATGTTTATTTAGGGACTATCCCGTATATGACAACCCGGGGTACTTTTGTTATCAATGGTGCCGAACGAATCATTGTATCTCAGTTGCACCGTTCTCCAGGAGTATTCTTTGGTCAGAGCTACCATACAAATGGTACTAAATTATACTCTGCAAGGGTAATTCCGTTTAAAGGAAGCTGGATTGAATTTGCAACGGATGTAAACAACGTAATGTATGCTTACATTGATCGAAAGAAAAAGTTTCCGGTAACAACCTTATTGCGTGCTATTGGTTTTGAGACGGATAAAGATATCTTAAACCTGTTTGAACTTGCTGAAGAAATTAAAGTAAGTAAAAGTGGCTTGAAAAAAGTATTAGGCCGAAAATTGGCTGCAAGGGTATTGCGTACCTGGATTGAAGATTTTGTGGATGAGGATACCGGTGAGGTAGTTTCAATCGAACGAAATGAAGTAATCATTGAACGTGATACCATTATTGAGGATGCTCATATTGATCAGATAGTTGAAGCAGAAGTGAAAACTATTTTACTGCATAAAAACGAATCGAGTCATAATGATTTTGCTATTATCCTAAATACTTTACAAAAAGATACAGCTAACAGCGGTAAAGAGGCTCACGAACACATTTACCGCCAGTTAAGGAACGCTGATCCACCCGATGAAGAAACAGCACGTGGGGTAATTGAGAAATTATTCTTCTCCGATAAACGATATGATTTGGGTGATGTAGGTCGCTACCGGATAAACCGGAAATTAAATAAAAATGAACCGCTAAGTAACCGCGTACTTAGCAAGGACGATATTGTTTCCATTATCAAATACTTAATTGAATTATCGAATTCAAGAGCTGATGTGGATGATATTGATCACTTAAGCAATCGTCGCGTTCGTACCGTGGGCGAACAATTATATTCACAATTCGGTGTAGGTTTAGCCCGTATGTCACGAACCATTCGTGAACGTATGAACATCCGCGATAATGAGGTTTTTACACCTACGGATTTGATTAATGCCAAAACCCTGTCTTCTGTTATCAATTCATTCTTTGGTACCAACCAGCTTTCTCAATTCATGGATCAAACAAATCCATTGGCCGAAATTACCCACAAACGCAGGATGTCCGCTCTGGGACCAGGTGGTTTGAGTCGTGATCGTGCCGGATTTGAGGTTCGCGACGTTCATTATACCCACTATGGTCGTTTGTGTACTATTGAAACTCCTGAGGGTCCGAATATCGGATTGATTTCTTCTTTATGTGTTCATGCCAAAATTAATGGAATGGGCTTTATCGAAACACCCTATTTAAAAGTGGTTGGGGGTAAAGTTAAAGCAAACGAACCTGTGACTTACCTGAGCGCTGAAGATGAAGAAGGCAAGGTAATTGCTCAGTCGAATGCAAAATATGATAAAGATGGTAATTTTGCCGATACAAAAATAAAGGCACGATTCGAAGGTGATTTTCCAATGGTGGAATCTGATAAACTGGAGTTCATGGACATTGCTCCAAATCAAATTGTTTCTATCGCCGCCTCATTAATTCCTTTCCTTGAACACAATGATGCAAACCGTGCTTTGATGGGCTCGAATATGCAGCGTCAGGCAGTACCCTTGTTGAACCCCGAAGCACCCGTTGTAGGAACCGGTTTGGAAGGAAGAGTTGCTAAAGATTCACGTACCTTGCTGGTTGCTGAAGGAAATGGCGTGGTTGAATTTGTTGATGCAAACGAAATCAGGATCCGTTACGAGCAAACTGAAATGGATAAATTGGTAAGCTTTGGGACGGATACTAAAACATATCCTTTGATAAAATTCCGAAGAACGAATCAAAATACTTGTATCAATTTAAAACCCATTGTTCGTAAAGGTCAGAAAGTTGTTAAAGGTACTGTACTTTGCGAAGGTTATGCAACTCAGGGTGGAGAACTGGCTTTAGGTCGTAACTTACAGGTAGCATTCATGCCTTGGCAGGGATTCAACTTTGAAGATGCGATCGTTATCTCTGAAAAAGTTACTAAAGAAGATATATTTACCTCTATTCATATTACGGAATACGAGTTGGAAGTTCGCGATACCAAACGTGGTGAAGAAGAATTGACAAATGATATTCCTAATGTAAGTGAGGAAGCTACAAAAAATCTCGACGAGAATGGTTTAATCCGAATAGGTTGCGAAGTTGGAGAAGGAGATATTCTGATTGGTAAAATTACACCAAAAGGTGAAACGGAACCTTCTCCTGAAGAGAAATTGTTAAGAGCCATTTTTGGTGACAAAGCAGGCGATGTAAAGGATGCTTCTTTAAAAGCAATTCCTTCTACCAATGGTGTGGTTATAGATAAAAAGCTATTTGCACGTGCCAAGAAAGAAAAAGCAGCCAAGGTAGATGACAAGTTAAAACTTGCCAAATTAAGAGAGGAGCATGAAGTAAAGCTGAAAGAAATTAAGGAAATAATGGTTGAAAAATTATTCTCTGTTCTATCAGGAAAAACTTCATCGGGAGTATTTAATGTGTACAATGAAGAGATCATTGCAAAGGGTTCAAAATTCAGTATGAAAAACCTGAATGATATAGATTACTCAAATGTAATGGCAAATAACTGGACTAGTGATGGGGAGAAAAACGAATTGGTTAGAAGCATTTTAACTAATTTCAAAAATCGCAGAAACCAGGAACTTGCAAATTTCAGACGGAAAGAATATGCCATTAGTGTTGGGGATGAATTACCAACCGGTATATTAAAACTTGCCAAAGTTTACATTGCTCAAAAACGTAAACTGAAAGTTGGAGATAAGATGGCTGGTCGGCATGGAAATAAAGGTATCGTAGCACGTATTGTTCGTGAAGAGGATTTACCTTTTATGGATAATGGTATGCCGGTGGACATCGTATTAAACCCTCTGGGTGTACCCTCACGTATGAATTTGGGTCAGATCTACGAAACGGTATTGGGATGGGCAGCAAAAGAACTCGATCTGAAATTTGCCACACCTATTTTTGATGGTGCTACGGATGAACAGATTCTTGAATACACCCGGAAAGCCGGTATTCCTGATTGGGGTAAAACCTATCTAAATGATGGGTTAACAGGTGTACGTTTTGATCAACCGGTTACAGTTGGTGTAATTTATATGATTAAGTTGGGCCATATGGTTGATGATAAAATGCATGCTCGTTCAATCGGACCATACTCCTTAATAACGCAACAGCCATTAGGTGGAAAAGCTCAGTTTGGTGGTCAGCGTTTTGGAGAGATGGAGGTTTGGGCACTTGAAGCCTATGGTGCGTCGAATATCTTACAGGAAGTTTTAACCCTTAAATCAGATGATATTATAGGTCGTGCAAAAACCTATGAAGCCATCGTAAAAGGAGATAATCTTCCAACACCGGGAATTCCGGAGTCATTTAATGTTTTGGCTCATGAATTACGTGGCTTAGGCTTAGATCTTACATTGGAGTAAAATATTTTTGCCATTAGCTGTACGAACAGGTCGCGACCTGTCCGTACAGCTAATGGCTTCATCAAATTAATAATAGCGAATTATGTCTTTGAAAAAAGAACAAAAAATAAAAGCCAACTTTACCAAAATTCGTATCGGTTTGGCGTCACCTGAGAGCATTCTTACCCGTTCTTTTGGTGAGGTTACCAAACCTGAAACCATCAACTACCGCTCTTTCAAGCCTGAAATGGGGGGTTTGTTTTGTGAAAGAATTTTTGGGCCGATTAAAGACTATGAATGTCATTGTGGCAAATACAAGCGTATTCGCTACAAAGGCATCGTGTGCGATCGATGTGGTGTGGAGGTTACCGAAAAGAAGGTTCGCCGCGAACGAATGGGCCACATCAATCTTGTGGTTCCTGTTGCACATATTTGGTATTTCCGCTCTTTGCCAAATAAAATAGGTTACCTTTTGGGAATTCCCTCTAAGAAAATGGATATGGTTGTTTACTACGAACGATATGTCGTTTGTCAACCTGGTCTGAAAGCAGCTGATGGAGTGCAAAACCTGGATTTATTAACCGAAGAAGAATACCTGGATATTTTAGATTCTCTTCCAAAGGATAACCAGCATCTTGATGATAATGATCCAAATAAATTTATTGCCAAAATGGGTGGTGAGGCGCTTTGGTTTATGCTTGCCAGAATCAATCTGGATGATCTGAGTTTTGATTTGCGCATCAAAGCTAGTACCGAAACATCCCAGCAACGAAAAAATGAAGCATTAAAAAGATTAAAAGTTGTTGAAGGATTCCGCAATTCTCAAAAACATGGCGAAAACAGACCGGAATGGATGGTTGTAAAAATACTTCCTGTTATTCCTCCCGAATTACGCCCACTGGTACCCTTGGAAGGGGGTCGGTTCGCAACTTCCGATTTAAATGATTTATACCGTCGTGTTATTATTCGTAATAACCGATTAAAGCGTTTAATGGAAATTAAAGCTCCTGAAGTGATTTTGCGGAATGAAAAAAGGATGTTGCAGGAAGCAGTTGATTCGCTTTTTGATAATACCCGTAGAGTAAGTGCAGTAAAGACTGAAGGTAACCGTCCTTTAAAATCCCTGAGTGATATGCTTAAAGGAAAACAAGGTCGTTTTCGTCAGAATTTATTGGGAAAACGTGTTGATTATTCTGGTCGTTCTGTAATTGTGGTGGGTCCAAATCTTAAATTACATGAATGCGGTATTCCTAAAAATATGGCCGCCGAATTATTCAAACCGTTTATTATCCGTAAACTTCTGGAGCGTGGTATTGTGAAAACAGTGAAGTCGGCTAAGAAATTGGTTGACCGTAAAGAACCCGTTATCTGGGATATTTTAGAGAATATTTTAAAAGGTCACCCGGTTCTTCTTAATCGTGCACCTACATTACACCGCTTAGGTATTCAAGCCTTTCAACCCAAATTAATTGAAGGAAAAGCTATTCAATTACATCCTTTGGTATGTACCGGATTTAATGCGGATTTTGACGGTGACCAGATGGCGGTTCACGTTCCACTTGGAAATGCTGCTATTTTGGAAGCCCAATTGTTGATGTTGGCTCCGCACAATATTCTTAATCCTGCAAATGGAGCTCCGATAACAGTTCCTTCGCAAGACATGGTTTTGGGTTTGTATTACGTTACCAAAGGCCGCAAATCAGATCCCGAACATTTTGTTTTGGGTGAAGGTTTGTCTTTTTATTCTCCCGAAGAAGCAATTATCGCGTACAATGAGGAAAAAGTAGCCTTGCATGCCTGGGTAAAATGCAGGGTATATGTAAATGAAAATGGTAACCTGATCAGAAAAACGATAGATACTACCGTGGGGCGTATTTTATTTAATCAGGTTGTACCTGCCGAACATGGATATATTAATGAATTATTAACTAAAAAATCATTACGTGATATCATTGGTAATATGTTCAAGGAAGTGGGTCAGGACAGATGTGCTCATTTCCTGGATGAAATTAAATACATGGGTTTTCAATATGCTTTCCGTGGTGGATTGTCTTTTAATTTATCTTATGTAAATATTCCTGATGAGAAAGAGAAATTTATCAAGGAGGCGCAAGCTGAAGTGGACGAAATATGGGAAAATTACAACAGTGGTTACATTACCAATAACGAGCGATATAATCAGGTAATTGATATCTGGACGCGTATCAACTCCCGATTGGCCGATACCTTGTTAAAACAGTTAAAAGAAGACCAGCAGGGATTCAACCCCGTATACATGATGTTAGATTCAGGTGCAAGGGGTTCAAAAGAACAAATTCGTCAGTTAGGTGGAATGAGGGGATTGATGGCTAAACCGCAAAAGAATTTAAGTGGTGGAACCGGTGAGATTATTGAAAATCCGATCTTGTCTAACTTTAAAGAAGGTCTTTCTGTAATAGAATATTTTATTTCTACGCACGGTGCGCGAAAAGGTTTGGCAGATACTGCTTTAAAAACGGCAGATGCCGGTTATCTTACCCGTAGATTACATGATGTTGCTCAGGATGTTGTTGTGAGTGAAAAAGATTGTGGAACGCTTCGTGGTATTCCAATCAGCGCACTGAAAGATAATGAAGAAGTGGTTGAAACTTTTTATGAACGGATTTTAGGAAGAACCAGCGTTCATGATATTTATGATCCATTATCCGGTGATCTGATTTGTACTTCGGGTGTTGAGATCATGGAAGATATTGCAGCTCTGATTGAAGCTTCTCCTCTCGAAACAATTGAAATTCGCTCTGCATTAACTTGTGAAACCCGTTATGGCATTTGTTCAAAATGTTACGGTAGAAATATGTCAACCGGAAGAGCTTCTCAAATTGGAGATTCAGCAGGTGTTATTGCTGCTCAGTCTATTGGTGAACCCGGTACACAGCTTACCCTACGTACTTTCCACGTGGGTGGTACTGCTTCAAATATTGCTACCGAATCGCAGTTGATTGCAAAGTTTGCTGGTATTTTGGAATTCGAGGAAATCCGTACCACTGATTTAACGGATGAAAATGGTGATATCAACTCGGTTGTTGTTGGCCGTCAGGGGGAGGTTCGTATTTTAGATGCAAAAACGCTCAATCCGATTCTATCGGTTAATATTCCTTACGGTGCACACCTGAAAGTTAAAAGCGGCGAGAAGGTTGAAAAAGGAGTTCCAATTTGTACCTGGGATCCATATAATGCGGTTATTATTTCAGAATTCAGCGGTAAAGTCTCTTTTGCTGATATCATAGAAAATGTTAATTACAAAGAAGAAAGCGATGAACAAACCGGACACAAAGAAAAAGTAATTGTTGAAAGCCGCGATAAAACAAGAATTCCTGTAATTATTGTAACCGAAGGAAAAGATAAAAATGTTAAAGAATATAACTTACCGGTAGGTGCTCATATTATTGTTGAAAATGGTCACAAAATCAAGGCTGGTGAGATCCTGGTGAAAATTCCGCGTGTGGTTGGAAAAACAAGAGACATTACAGGTGGTTTACCACGTGTAACTGAATTATTCGAGGCTCGTAATCCTTCAAATCCTGCTATCGTTACCGAAATTGACGGGGTAGTAACATTTGGTGGGATCAAACGGGGTAACCGCGAAATAATGATCTCATCGAAAGATGGTGAACAAAAGAAATACCTGGTTCCGCTGTCAAAACATATTTTGGTTCAGGAAAACGACTTTGTGAAAGCTGGTTCCTCGCTATCTGATGGTTCCATAAGTCCTCAGGATATTCTTCGCATTGAAGGTCCTTTGGCTGTGCAACGTTATATCGTAAATGGAATCATGGAGGTATATCGTTTGCAAGGTGTAAAAATTAACGACAAACACGTTGAGGTGATCATTCGCCAGATGATGAAGCATATCGAAATTTCTGATCCGGGTGATACTACATTCTTAGAAGGTGAATTTGTTGGTCGTTGGGATTTTAAACAAGCCAATGACTGGATTTTTGATAAAAAGGTTGTTGTTGAACCGGGAGATTCGCCTAATGTGAAAGCAGGGATGATTATCAGCGTGCGAAAATTACGTGATGAAAATTCTCAATTAAAACGCAAAGACCTGAAATTAATTGAAGTTCGTGATGCGCAATCTGCAACGGTAACTCAGATAATTATGGGTATAACCAAAGCGAGTTTGGGCACACATAGCTTTATGAGTGCGGCCTCCTTCCAGGAAACGACGAAAGTATTAAACGAGGCTGCTATCTCAGGTAAAGTTGACCGTATGTTAGGTTTGAAAGAAAACGTAATTGTGGGTCACTTAATTCCGGCAGGTACCGGACTCCGCGATTACGAAAAATTAGTCGTTGGTTCCAAAGAAGAATTCGAAGCATTAATGGCTTCAAAAGAAGAATAATTTTCGCCCATGTACGGACAGGTCGCGACCTGTCCGTACAAAAAGGCTATTGCAAAAAATAAACTACATTTGAAATTTAATTTAAATGTATGTCTGAATCCATCAAACTTACCCACTACTCTCATGCCGCCGGTTGCGGATGTAAAATGGCTCCAGCTGTTTTAGAGGAAATATTAAGAGATCATCAATCTTCTACCTTATTTAAACAATTACTGGTTGGCAATCATTCAAAAGATGATGCAGCCGTTTGGGATTTGGAAAACGGACAATCATTAATCAGCACGGTTGATTTTTTTATGCCCATCGTGGATGATGCCTTTGATTTTGGAAGAATTGCTGCAACTAACGCCATCAGTGATGTGTACGCCATGGGAGGGAAGCCCATTATGGCAATCGCATTGCTGGGCTGGCCGGTGAATACTTTGCCCATTGAACTTGCTTCAAAAGTATTGGCAGGTGCCAAAGCAGTTTGTGAGCAGGCAGGAATACCAATTGCCGGTGGACATAGCATCGACAGCAAGGAACCTCTTTTCGGACTTTCTGTAAATGGATTGGTTCAAACCGATAAAATAAAAACTAATAACTGTGCAAAAGAAGGCGACCTGTTATTTCTTACAAAACCTTTGGGAACAGGTATTATGGCTACCGCTGTAAAACGTGGTTTGGCGGAGGCCACACATGCTGCAAAAGTAGTTGAGAGTATGTGCACACTCAACAAAATTGGAATGGAATTAGGTATTACCAAAGGAGTAAATGCTTTAACTGATGTTACCGGTTTTGGTTTACTCGGCCATTTAACCGAAATGTGTGAGGGTTCAAATTTAAGTGCCGAATTGTATGTGAGTAAAGTACCTTATTTTGATTTTATTAAAATTTATACCGATCTGAACTGTAGCCCCGGCAGCACCTTCAGAAATTGGAATGCCATTGAAAAAAAAGTGACACCGCTTCCTGATAAGTTTTTGATTGAATTGCTAAATGACCCGCAAACAAGTGGGGGTTTGCTGGTTTCTGTTGATCCCGTTTTCGCAAAAAATATAATCGATTTATTTAAGAAAAATGGCCTTGAACTTTTCCTTGAACCCATCGGAAAAATGATCGCCAAAAAGGAATCAACCATTACAATTTTAAATTAGCATAAATGAGTATCGCGGATATCGTAAGTCGGTGTTTTCGTGTCCTGTCGTGCGGAGTAAAGACAATTTGCCTTTTTAGCAAATCCTTGTATGGGTAAATTTTATCTCAGCATGATAAATTCGGACTTTTTTATTTCTTCCTGTAATATTTAATTAAAATTCTATAAATTGCTCTTAAATTATTCAATTATGAGATATATAAAATGTATTTTGATCCTATTCGCCCTTTCCTTATCCGCTTATGCGCAGCAGGCAGATGATATAATCGGAACATGGATTAACCCGAGCGCTGAAGGGAAAATTAAAATATTTAAAGTGGGAGAAATTTATTTTGGAAATTTGGTTTGGCTCAAAAATCCATTAAACAATGCTGGTCAACCTAAATTGGATGAAAAAAATCCGGACCCGACGAAGCGAAACAGGAAAGTACAGGGATTGTTAATGCTCACCAATTTCAAATTCGATGCAGTTGAAAAGAAGTGGTTAAACGGCCAGATTTATGATGCTAAAAATGGCAAAGCCTATAGTTGTAAGATGTCGATGAGCGGCAAGGACGCCTTAGATATCAGAGGCTTCATTGGCATTTCATTACTGGGCAGAACTGAAACCTGGAAACGGGTTGAGTAGATTTCCGTTTTCAATTTTCAATTTTCAATTTTTTCTTCACCGTTCTCAAATAAAGCACCTCCACCTTCTCCTTTGCCCATGGCGTTCTGCGTAAAAAATTAAGACTTGATTTAATGCTCGGGTTTTCTTTAAAGCAATTGATTCTGATTCTGAAACTCAATTCCTGCCAACCATAAGTTTCAACAAGATGTTTTAAAATCATCTCCAGCGTTATGCCGTGTAAAGGATTATTGGCCTGTGTATTTTCAGTTTTTGGGTTTTCCATTACTTGTACTTCCAATGTCAAAGATATTACACATTTGCCCGATTATACAATTGCTGTTTTCTATTTGGAGGATAAAATTTAACTTGCATGGACTTTCTTTTAAATCTATAACAAAAAAGAGTTCAATGAAAAATGCAATCCAATTGGTATTTCTTTTGCAGTTAAGCATGCTGGTTCAAGGACAAAACCATTCCGGGCTTACCTTTAAAACCACAGAAATTAGTACTCCATTAGGCGCAGTGATAGATATGCGTGTTCTTCCTGATTTACCTGAAGCCCATATTTATACCCTAAAGGCGGCTCCTGCACCTTTGAATGAGTTTGCGCAAAAAAAGCATGATCTCGATATACAAAGAGCACTCATTTCGCCTGCACAGAAAATCATTCATAACAAGAAGGGTTCAACATTTATTCCTGCAATTGGAAGAAACTTTATCGGAAATGTAACTCAGGGAACCCCAAATGACAATGACGTAGCAATAAGTAATGGCGGAATGATTGTAAGCGTGGCCAATAGCAATTTCAATGTATATAATGATACCGGCAAATATGTTTCCGGCAAAACATTACCCACATTGGGTTCAGCCCTGGGGCCATTAAACCGTACTTATGACCCAAGAGTAATTTATGATCCGGAGCAGGACCGGTTTATTATTGTCTTTTTACAAGGTTCAAGCAGCACTGACACACGAATAATTGTAGCTTTTTCACAAAGCAATGATCCATCCCTGAAATGGAATTTATATCAGCTTCCTGGAAACATCACTCAGGACAGCAGTTGGAGTGATTATCCAATTATTTCCCTTACAAAAGATGAGTTGTTTATTACTGTAAACCGGTTAAAAGATAATACCTTTTGGAAAAATGGATTCCTGGAATCCTATATCTGGCAAGTAGATAAAATGAAAGGATTCTCGGGAGATTCTTTAGCTCAAAAAGTTTATAGCAATATTCAGTTCAACGGGCAATCTGTCTGGAATATTTGTCCTGCAAAAGGGGGTTCAAAACTTTATGGACCGGGTTTGTTTCTTTTATCACAGAGGCCTTCCGATTTGCAGAATGACACCGTGTTTTTGCATTCCATCAGCAATACCATAAAATCCGGTAATGCTACCTTATCCACCCGGATTCTCAAAAACCAGACTGCTTATGGTTTACAGCCCAATGCCATTCAGCCAAATGGGAAAAAGCTGCAAACAAATGACGCACGTGTTTTAAGTGCTGTATATGAAAATGGCCTGATTTATTATGTTGGAAATACCATTGATTTTAATTTGTTTAGTCCTGCTGTTTATTTTGGGAGGATTGAAAATTCGTGGACGGCTAATCCCATTGCCAAAGGGCAGGTAATTTCATCAGACACTTTAGATTATGGGTATCCAAGCATTGCCTATATTGGTTCAGGAAAAGACGGTGATCATGGAAGTATGATTACATTTTCGCATGTTTCAGCGAACCAGTTTCCGGGTACCTCGGTGGTTTATGTGGATCGCAACTTCAATGTATCTGCTCCTGTTTTTGTGAAAAAGGGAGAAGGCAACATCGTATTAATTGGAGATACCGTTGAACGATGGGGAGATTATACCGGTATTCAACGAAAATATAACGAGTTGGGAGTATGTTGGCTAAATGGTTCATGGGGGACACTCAACGGGCAAAACCGCACTTGGATTGGCAGGATTCAAACAACGGATCCGCTTTCCGGATGGAATGAATCCATTCAACAAAATATGCAATATAACTTGTATCCGAATCCTGCCTCTCAATATGTGCATTTTGACTTTGAGGTTCAACAGAAATTATTGCTTGGTGTTGAAATCACAGACATTCAGGGTAAAACGCAAAAACTTATTGCAAAGGATTGGGCAAGACCCGGCCTGAACCGATTGCAGATTGATATTGGGGAATTGCCGGCTGGCATGTATTTTGTAAATTTAAAAAATGATGAAAAAATATTGCTTTCGCGTAAGTTTATGGTTCAGCATTAGTTTGGTTTTTTGCATTCATCTAATGTCATGTAACTGCATGCATCATTGCAAAAAGAGTAAAGAAGAAGCTGTTGTACAACAACCCAAGCCCATTACAGAACCTCAGACCGATTCTTTGAAAAATTATTTGGATGTTGAACGTGCCAGGAGGTTGAAGAAGAAATAAATTTTTTAAAAAAAAATTAATTTTAGGGCACCTCTAAAAATCAGTTTTTCAAAAGTATAGCGAATGTATTGATAAAGATTTCATTTTCATGAGGGTTAATTTTTGCAATTTTCTGATATTTTATTAAATTTTCAGATAGGATTCAACTCTTTGATCTTATCCAAAACCATTTGCGTTGCCCCCACATTTTTGGAAACGAATTTTCTGCTTTTCTCTGAAACTTCTTTGCATCGGTTGGGTTCAGCCAGGAGTTGGTTCAGCCAGTTTGAAAAGCTGATTTTGTCCATAACAATTTCTGCAATTCCCTCTTTCACCAATTCTTTGGCTTCAGGGAATCTTTTTATTTTCGGGCCAAAAGATATCGGCATTCCAAAGGTGGCGGCTTCTAAACTATTATGAAGTCCTTTTTCCCAAAATCCTCCTCCAATCAAGGCTGCATTTCCATAGCGGTATATTTTTGCCAATAAACCAATACTGTCAATGATTACTATTTTTTTATCAATATTATCGGTATGGTCATAAAGCTGAGAATAGAGAATGGCTGATTCTCCGAATTTTTTTTCTATAGTAGTGATTCGTTTTGTGTCAACAAAATGAGGTGCGATAATTACCTTGAATTCGTGTTTGACGTTTTCTATTGCATAAGATAACAGTTCTTCTTCCACCTCATAACTGCTGCCTGCAATTAATAAGAAGGAATCTCCTTTAAATTTATCGATTAAGGGGAGTTTTTCTGAATTTTGTAATAGTTGATAAACCCGGTCGTACCGGTTATCTCCGGTAACGATCGAATTTTCGATTCCGATGGATTTCAATAGTTCCTTCGATTCCTGATTCTGGCAAAAGTAATAATCGAACTGACTGATAAATTTCTGGTGAAAACTTGCATAAGATTTAAAATATCGTTGCCCTTTTCTGAATTGGGCAGCACACAAATAAACAGGAATCTGATTTTGATGGAGCGCCTTCAGGTAGTAATACCAAAAATCGTATTTGATCAAAATGGCCATTTTGGGATTAAAACACTTAATCACAAATTTGGCGGCTCGTCTGCTTTCAAAAGGCAGATAAAAAATACCATCGCATAAAGGATCGTTTTTAAGCACCTCATAACCCGAAGGCGAAAAGAAAGTTGCCACTAAACGGCAATCCGGATAAGCATGCTTCATGGCCTCCATAACAGGCCGTCCTTGTTCAAATTCGCCCAATGAAGCTACATGAAACCAGATTGATTTTTTTCCATTCGGGTCATAGAAATTCTGAATTTTTTGGCGCAAGCCGGATTGACCGGCAACCAAAAGTTTAGCTCTTTTATTGAAAGGGGAAACGATTCGGGTCAGGATAAAAAAAACCCGGGTTGTAATAAAATAAACTATTTCTCCCATTTATCTGAGCTATTATTTAAACTGAAATTCATTCTCATCTTTTGTATTTAAATAAATAGGAATCATCCAGCCAAATCTGATGGAAGTCAGATAATCGTGTTTTAATTCTTTATCATATTGCCGGGTATCATAATTAAAACCCCGCTTGTTATAGGTATTACCCTGTACAAAATCAATGCCCAGGTAAAAATTGATTAACCTATTTTTGCTTTGAAAATAATAGCCAACAAATTCATTAAACGCAATACCATAAGTTAGGCGGTCGTATCCTTTCCGGTAATTGGCGTCAAGCTGAGGAATATTGTTTTCCTGCGTTTGGAAATTGATGCGATGAAGCAAGAATCCTACCCCAACCTGAACCATTATTCCTGAATTCATATTGTATTTGTTCAATCCAAATAGGCGGCCTCCGTTTACAAAAGCCTCATATCCCCTCATATTAACGGAATAATTACCGGGAACACCGCTGGCCGCAGCAATATAACCCGCGCCATTAACGAGATTGTTTAAAATATTTTCGTTTTTAATTTCTTTTCCAAAAAGATAGCTCCCTTCCAGAGAGAGTACCCAATTTGTTTTTGTCTTAAAAATCCCACCGGCACCAATAGCGTTAAAATCGCCATAAAGCTTGCTTATATCACCCGAAGGGATATTATAATTATAGATTACTTCAATGTTTGCAATTTTATTGCTAAAGGCATATTTACTCTGTCCGGAAGCATTTAGTGCAATAAAAACACTTCCAAAAAGCGCTAGTTTTGTTCGGCTTATTTTCATTTGAATTGGCAAATATGTGCGTTTTTAGCCTATTAAATAAGACAAAAATTTTTCTGTTTGAGTTTAATCTCTTTTTTAAATGTTTCATTTCCTTATTTTCGTGACAATAATTAAAGAGATAAAACAAAATGAAAATTGTTGTAATAGGCACGGGATATGTAGGTTTGGTTACCGGAACCTGTTTTGCTGAAGTGGGAATTGATGTGATTTGCATTGATGTAAATGCAAAAAAAATTGAAGATCTGAAAAAGGGTATTTTGCCTATATATGAGCCTGGTTTAGAGGAGATGGTTTTGAGAAATATGGGAAAAGGGAGGCTGGGCTTTTCAACCCGGCTTGCTGAAAATCTAACCGATACGGATGTTGCTTTCATCGCTGTGGGCACTCCTCCCGGCGAGGATGGATCGGCCGATTTGAAATATGTGCTTGGTGTGGCCAGAGAAATCGGGGCAGGAATTCAGAATCATATTGTGATTGTAACCAAAAGTACCGTACCTGTTGGAACCGCTCAAAAAGTTCGAATTGCGGTTCAGGAAGAACTGGATAAGCGTTCGTCTGATATTGAATTTGATGTGGCTTCAAATCCTGAATTCTTAAAAGAAGGAGCCGCTGTTGAAGATTTTATCAAACCTGATAGAATCGTTGTTGGGGTTGAAACCAAAAAAGCGGAGGAGGTAATGCGCAGGCTGTATAAACCCTTTTTGTTAAACGGACATCCAATTATCTTTATGGATGTGCCCAGCGCAGAAATGACAAAATATGCTGCCAATGCCATGCTAGCAACTAAAATTAGTTTTATGAATGATATTGCCAATTTATGTGAAATACTGGGTGCCGATGTTAATTTGGTACGCAAAGGAATTGGTAGCGATCCGCGCATTGGCAACCGGTTTATTTATCCGGGTATCGGATATGGTGGTTCGTGTTTCCCAAAAGATGTAAAAGCACTTATTAAAACTGCTAAGGAAAGTAACCATCCTATGCGTATTTTACAAGCGGTTGAACAAGTAAATGAGGATCAGAAAAGTGTATTGTTTGAAAAAATAAGTATGCACTTTAATGGAATTCTGAAAGGAAAAACATTTGCGATGTGGGGTTTATCCTTTAAGCCTAAAACCGATGATATGCGGGAAGCTCCTTCCTTGGTTATTATCGAGAAATTACTGAATGCAGGTGCCAATATAAAAGCCTATGACCCTATTGCCATGCACGAAGCCAGGAAAGTTTTAGGCGAGCAGATTGAATATTCGAAAGACCAGAATGATGCATTGATTGATGCAGATGCGCTATTAATTGTTACTGAATGGCCGGAATTCAGAACACCTAACTTTAATGTGATGGGCAGGCTGATGAAAAACAAAGTGATATTTGACGGACGTAATATATATGATCAATTGGAGATGGAGGAAAATGGGTTTATTTACTATTGTATCGGAGTAAAAACAAAATTGTTCGGATCAAAAAATAAATAAACTTCAGATATATGGCAAATAAAAGAGTTTTAATTACAGGAGCTGCCGGTTTTTTGGGTTCTCATCTTTGCGATCGCTTTATTGCAGAAGGTTATGACGTTGTAGCGATGGATAATCTTATCACAGGCGATCTGAAAAATATAGAACATTTAATGAAGCTGAAGGAGTTTGAATTTTACCACAATGATGTCAGTAAATTCATTCATGTCCCCGGGCAAATTGACTATATCCTGCATTTTGCCTCTCCGGCAAGTCCGATCGATTATCTGAAAATTCCAATTCAAACCCTGAAGGTCGGTTCACTGGGTATTCATAATTGTTTAGGATTAGCCCGGGTAAAAAATGCCAGAGTACTTATTGCTTCTACCAGTGAGGTATATGGTGATCCAATGGTTCATCCACAAACGGAGGATTACTGGGGGAATGTAAATCCTGTTGGTCCGCGTGGGGTCTATGATGAAGCAAAACGTTTTCAGGAAGCAATCACCATGGCTTATCATACCTATCACGGGCTCGAAACCCGGATTGTTCGGATTTTTAATACCTATGGTCCCAGAATGCGGTTAAATGATGGCAGGGTTTTACCGGCATTTATTGGTCAGGCCTTGCGGGGCGAAGATCTCACTATGTTTGGTGATGGAAGTCAGACCCGTAGTTTTTGTTATGTAAGTGATTTAATTGAAGGGATATTCCGGCTGCTTCACAGTGATTATGCTTTACCGGTTAATATTGGAAATCCGGATGAAATTACTATCAGGGAATTTGGGGAAGAAATAATTAAATTAACAGGAACGAATCAAAAATTAATTATCAAACCATTGCCTACAGATGATCCGAAGCAGCGCAAACCGGATATAACAAGAGCACGGGAAATTTTAAATTGGGAACCAAAGGTTAACAGGGCAGATGGACTCAAAATCACTTATGAATACTTTAAAAACTTGTCGCAAGATGAGTTATATAAAACAGCGCATCGTTTCGCATAATTTTTTGAACCATAAACAATTGACAGCTTCAACCATTAAGACTAAATTAAGTATTTTAATTTTATTTTTCAAAAAAATACAATTATAATTGTTCCTTGGAATTATTAAATAAAAACTATTATGACTAAAATAAACCAAATCAAAGGAATTTTTCTTGTCTTTTTTTGTTTGCTTTTGATAAGTTCATGTAAAAAAGGGAGCTCGCCAACCAGTGGCGGTGGCGGTAATAATAACCCTCCTCCTCCTCCCGGCGAACAGTTTTATTTTACCTTTAAAGCTGATGGTATTGCTAAAAATTTCAAAGGTTTAAATGTAGCCAAGGACGATACAATGAATTTTCAAACCATGTATTTGATTGCAACGCTGTCTCCGTCAACTTTAAATCCTATTTTCACTTTTACTTTACAAAATCAAGGCAGTTGGGTTAATGGTATATCCTATAAATTGGATAATTCAGACCGGGCCAGTCACTGTGAATATCAGAATGAATCCTTATTTATTTTTAAGAGTTCAGCTTCATCAGCAACGCCTACTGAAGGTTTAACGATAACTTTCGATAAGTTAAATCCGGCTAAATTCGGCATCGTAACAGGTACATTCTCAGGAAATCTGCAGTTGGAGGAAAATACCAATACCGTTGATATTACAGAAGGAAAATTCAGGATGCAATTCCTGAATTAGTTAAGTTTTCTCTGCAAAGCATACATCTCGTCTCTCAACCTGGCAGCCTCCATAAAATCCATATTTTTTGCTGCTTTGATCATGCGTTTTTGTGTTTCGTCAATCATCTTTTTTATCTGCTCAACAGTCATCATTTGAATTACCGGGTCGGCTGCAAGGTTTATTTCTTCAGGTTCAAGATAGGCCAATAGATTTGAATTAATATTGGAATCTGCAACACTGGTCTGCTTCATGATTTCTTCTCTGGTCTTCTTTACCGTTGTTGGGGTAATTCCGTGCATCGTATTATAGGCAATCTGGATTTCTCTCCTTCTGTAGGTTTGGTCAATTGTCCGCTGCATGCTGTCGGTAATTTTATCAGCATACATAATCACTCTGCCTCTCTCATTTCGTGCAGCTCTTCCCATGGTTTGAGTCAAAGAGCGATCGTTTCGTAAAAATCCTTCTTTATCCGCATCCATAATGGCTACTAAGCTAACCTCAGGTAAATCCAGTCCCTCACGCAACAGGTTCACACCAATCAAAACATCAAACTTGCCTAAACGCAGATTGCGCAATATTTCAACCCTGTCAATTGTTTTTACCTCGCTATGGATATAGTTGCATTTTATTTTCAACTTTTGCATGTATTTACTGAGTTCCTCTGCCATTCTTTTGGTTAAGGTGGTTATCAGAATCCGGTCGCCCATTTTAATGCATTCATCAATTTCATCCAACAGGTCATCCACCTGGTTCAAACAAGGCCTCACTACAATGGTTGGATCAAGCAAACCGGTTGGTCTTATTACTTGTTCCACCACAATTCCTTCAGCTTCTCTTACTTCGTAATCGGCTGGTGTTGCGCTTACATAAATGGTTTGTGGAACCATTGTTTCAAATTCATTAAATTTTAAGGGTCGGTTATCAAAAGCAGATGGCAGCCTGAATCCGTATTCAATTAAATTCTCTTTTCTGCTTCTATCGCCTCCATACATGGCTCTGATCTGTGGCATGGTTGCATGACTTTCATCTACTATCACTAAAAAGTCATTCGGAAAATAATCCAACAAACAGAATGGGCGGTCGCCCGGATTACGCCTGTCTAAATACCTGCTGTAATTTTCAATACCGCTGCAATAGCCCAATTCACGCATCATCTCAAGATCAAAGTTTGTTCTTTCTTCAATGCGTTTGGCTTCAATAAATTTCCCGATAGATTTAAGATATTCAATATGTAAAATCAGGTCATCCTGAATATCACGCATGGCGGCTTGCAACTGTTCTTTAGGTGTAACATATATATTTGCAGGGAAAATGGCCAGATATTCAACGCTGTCCTGTTTTTTCCCGCTCACCGGATCAATAATTAATAACTCCTCAATTTCGTTTCCAAAAAACGAAATCCGATATGCTGTATCCGCATAAGCAGGAAACACATCAACCACGTCCCCTTTCACCCTGAAATTTCCTCTTTGAAAATCAGCAGTTGTTCTGCTATACAAAGAATCAACTAAGGCATACAATAAATTATTACGTGCCATGGTCTGCCCCTTTTTTAACCTGACAATACTGCTTTCGTAATCCTTTGGGTTTCCTGCTCCGTATATGCAACTCACTGAAGCAAGCACAATAACATCTCTTCGGCCCGACAGGAGTGAAGAAGTAGTTTTAAGTCTTAATTTTTCAATCTCCTTATTGATGGCTAAGTCTTTTTCGATATAAGTATTGCTGGAAGGAATAAATGCCTCAGGTTGGTAATAATCGTAGTAAGAAACAAAGTACTCGATGGCATTATGCGGAAAGAATTGTTTGAACTCTCCAAATAGCTGAGCTACCAAAGTTTTATTATGGCTAACGATAAGGGTAGGTTTTTTTACCTGGGCAATCACGTTGGCCATTGTGAAGGTCTTTCCTGATCCGGTAACTCCCAATAAAACCTGAGATCTGTCGCCGCGGTTAATTCCTTCTATTAGGTTTCTTATCGCTTCGGGCTGGTCTCCGGTCGGTTTAAATTCTGATTCGAGTTGAAAATCCATTATAGGTATATATTGCTTTCAAAAATAAAGATAAATACTTTGAACGTTATTTCAATGTGAGGTTAAATATCTTTCCTGAAACTGGCATTGAGAGACTTGATATGTTTAGACGAATTAAAACAATTTGGATTATTAATAAGAGTGGATTTGTAAGCCAGCTGGAAATTAATTTAAGGCCAGTAAATTTTTCCTCAGCATATCCAAAGCAATCAGGGCAGTTCTTTGTATGGTTCTTTCGCGACTATCGCCGAGATGAAAAACCTGTGCAATGGTTTTGGTTTTTGATGCAAGTGCAATCCAAACCATTCCGACCGGTTTTGAGGTTGAGCCTCCGTCAGGTCCCGCAATTCCGCTTGTTGCAAGCGCATAGTCGGTATTGAATTTATCACGAATATGTTCAGCCATTTGGATTATACAGGCTTCACTTACGGCTCCTTCGGTTTCAATAATTTTGGGGTCAACGCCTAATTCCGAAATTTTTATTTCATTGGCATAACTAACAATACTTCCTGTATAATATTTTGAACTTCCGGGAACTGAAGTTATCAGATGAGCCAGATAACCTCCCGTGCAACTTTCTGCAGTACACAATGTTTTCTTGTTTTTAATAAGGAGTGATCCCACCACCGATTGCAAACTATCCTCCTCTTCTCCAAAAATAGCATCGCCAACGCATTCATATATTTGATTAATAATCAGATTCAATTCTTCATTCAATTTCTGTCTTTCGGTACCATAGGCACTTAAGCGAAGTCTTACGATACCAACGTTTGGGAGATATGCTAATTTAATATAAGCTGGCAAAGCATCTTCTATGCGTGCTATTTTATTTGCAAGAAAACTTTCTCCAATTCCACATGTTTGAATGGTACGATGTATGATTACGGGGAAGTTGAATGCCGATCTTAATTTAGGAAGTGCTTCTTCCTCAAAAATGGTTTTCATTTCAAAAGGAACTCCGGGCATACATATATAAACGATTTCATTTTCAAAAAACCACATACCTGGAGCTGTTCCGTTTCTGTTCCATAAAATTTCACAATTTTCAGGAACCATAGCTTGTTGCTTATTTGATTCGAGCATGGGTAATTTTCTATTGAAAAATATATTTGATACCCATTCCAGAACTTTTTTGTTTAATACCAATTGAGTTTCAAAAAAATCACATAGTGTATATTTGGTGATATCGTCTTTTGTCGGACCTAATCCACCAGTAATGATAACAACATTGCTTCTGTTTTTGGCAGCCTGTAAAGCATTTATAATAGCTTCGTGTGAATCACTAACCGTTGATTTAAAATGCGCGCGTATCCCTATTTTATTGAGCTCCTGACCAAGCCATGCTGAATTGGTATCAATTACCTGACCCAATAATAATTCATCTCCGATTGTTATTATTTCCGCGTTCATCTTTCCTGTTATTATTTAAAATGAGTTTTATAATCCTGTTTCTTTTTAAAATAATTCTATTTTGAATGGTTAAAGGTAAGTTGGTTTGGTAAGAGTAAAAAATTTATATCTTGTGTTTATTTATTATTTTTTTATTCATTTTATTTATTTCAAAATTAGTTAAAGCGTTATTTTATAAAAAATGTATAAAAAAATGTACTCATTTTTAATAAAAATACCTCTTAGGAATCATTTTATATTAATAAGATTGAGAAACATATTTTATTTCAAAAATATTTTTATATACCTTTTTCAGTTTAACATCATTCCTGTGATGTCCTATAAAATAAGGCGTTCACAGGCCATGTCAAATATATTTACAACATTTAAAAATAAAAAATTGAGATACTTTATTGAAAATAGTTCAAATAGGAAATATTTTTTTACAAATATTTAAGCACATTTATTTTATTTACCTGATGCCTCAAACATATAGTAAAATCAGTTGATGACAGCTTTTGAATTCAGTTATCAACATTTAAAATTCTAATTTCTTTAAATTATTTTTTAAAAAGTATTTGAAAATGTTGTCAGCACCTATAACTTTGTTTGCGTAATCAATCAAATTATTAAAAACATGGCAACGACCAAAAAAACTAAAAAAACTGCTGCTCCAACTAAGAGTGCTGTTAAGAAAGCTGCTCCTAAGAAAGCCGCTGCAAAAAAAGCTGCTCCTAAAAAAGCTGCTCCTAAGAAAGCTGCTCCTAAGAAAGCTGCTGCAAAAAAAGCTGCTCCTAAGAAAGCTGCTG
>CAYHCF010000002.1:0-149242 GCA_964355075.1 uncultured Chitinophaga sp. | reverse complement strand
AAAGCTGCTCCTAAGAAAGCTGCTGCAAAAAAAGCTGCTCCTAAGAAAGCTGCTGTTAAGAAAGCTGCTCCTAAGAAAGCTGCTGTTAAGAAAGCTGCTCCTAAGAAAGCTGCTCCTAAGAAAGCATAAGCTTACTTTAGCTTTAAAACAAAAAAGGTCTCATGCATTCATGAGGCCTTTTTTTATTTATGAGCATCCGAAAACTTTGCAGGATTTCTTCTATTTAATTGCCATCCCCAGGCTATGCATAACCTGCCTGAGGCAATCAAATTATATAATAGCTATGTAAATAATTAATTTTTTCTACCTTTGTTACAAATAAGTAAACATATTTTTAGCGATGAAAAATTATCTGTTACTTTTTCTTTTTATTATGGGTCTGTCATTCGTTGCATGCAGAGCCAAACGCTGTGCTAGTTTTTCAAATCAGGATGAGGAGTACAAGTTAAAACGGGATAGATTTGGTCATGTAATAAAATAACAAAACTATTATTCGTATTACCATTTGTTTGCGATCTGAAATACAATACCATTCCACATCTCTATTGAGTCAACTCAGATCCGGTCAGTTTCTTATCAGTGTCAATTGATCTAAAATATGTTTTGCATGTTTGATGGTATTGGCTTCATGAATCATTAACACCAGCGTTTTGTTTGTTTGTTTTAGTTTGCAAATATTTCCATGTTGCTTTACATAATTCAAAATATTCGAAAATAAATCGGACTGAAAATAATGCTGTTTGTTTTCATTTGGAAAATGAGCCAGCAATTGACCTTTCTTTAATATCAGTTTTTCGAAACCTAATTTCTTGCCGGTTTCACGCAATTGGATCAATGCAATTAAATCATTTACTTCCACCGGCACTTTCCCAAACCTGTCTTCCAGTTGTTTTTTGAATTCATCAAGTTCTTCTTCTGTTCCTAATGATGAAAGGGTATTGTATAAATTCAATCTTTCACCAATATTTCTCACATAAGCATCCGGGATTAAGGCTTCAAAATCTGTTTCCAGGTTGCAATCTTTTGATTCAACTTTGTATAGGGTATAGTCTTCTTTAAATAAGTCCTGGAATTCTTCATCCTTTAATTCCTGAATGGCCTCATCCAAAATTTTATGATACATTTCAAAACCTATCTCTGCAATAAATCCACTTTGCTCTCCTCCTAATAAATTTCCGGCGCCTCTAATATCAAGGTCGCGCATGGCAATATTGAAACCACTTCCTAAGTCGCTGAATTCTTCTATGGCTTGTAATCTTCTTCTTGCATCATTGCTTAAGCCTGTCATATTCGGAACCAATAAATAACAATTAGCTTTTCTATTGCTTCTGCCCACACGCCCCCGCATTTGATGTAAATCACTTAAACCGAACAGGTGTGCATTGTTGATGATAATCGTATTTGCATTGGAAATATCCAGGCCGGATTCAATGATTGTTGTAGCTACCAGTACATCATATTCCCCTTCAATAAATTTCATCATCACATCTTCCAATTGGTCGCCTTCTAATTTTCCATGAGCAACACCTATTCTAATTCCGGGACATAAGTTTGAAAGGTGAATTGAAATTTCATGAATGTCTTTTACCCGATGGTGTACGAAAAACACCTGTCCACCCCGATTCACTTCTTCCATTATTGCATCGTGAATAATGATATCATTATAGTTGTGAAGCTCAGTTTTGACCGGTTGTCGGTTTGCGGGTGGAGTATTAATAACGGACAAATCCCTTGCTCCCATGAGTGAAAAATGAAGCGTTCTGGGAATAGGAGTAGCAGTTAAAGTCAGGGTATCCACATTGGTTTTAAATCCTTTCAGTTTTTCTTTGGCGGCTACTCCGAACTTTTGTTCTTCATCAATAATCAATAATCCCAAATCTTTAAATTTAGTTTCCTTTCCTAATAATTTATGTGTTCCGATAACAAGATCTAATGAACCATCCGCTAATTTTCTAAGCACCTCTTTTTGTTCACTAACAGTTTTAAACCGGTTGATATAATCTAAATTACAGGGAAACTCCTTCAATCTTTCTTTTATGGTCCTGTAATGTTGATTCGCAAGAATAGTAGTTGGGACTAAAATGGCAACTTGTTTACTGTCGCAAATTGCTTTAAAGGCAGCTCTTACCGCTACTTCAGTTTTACCGAACCCAACATCGCCACACACTAATCTGTCCATAGGATGCGGACTTTCCATGTCTTTTTTTACATCGGCAGTACTTAGGCTCTGGTCGGGTGTATCCTCGAACATAAAGGAGGCTTCCAGTTCAATTTGCATATAATTGTCAGGAGAAAATGCAAATCCGGTTTGGGACTTTCTTTTGGCATATAATTTAATCAGGTCTCTAGCGATATCTTTAACTTTCTTCTTAGTATTGGCCTTTAATCTCTCCCAGGCATCGCTGCCCAATTTATTCATTCTGGGTTCAGTCCCTTCTTTACCAATATATTTCGAAATTTTGTGAAGCGAGTTTATACTTACATACAAAAGATCATTATCCTTATAAACCAATCTTACCGCCTCCTGAATATGTCCATTTATTTCAATTTTTTCTAAACCGGCAAATTTTCCTATTCCATGATCCATATGGGTAACAAAATCACCCGGTCTTAACTCTCTAAGTTCCTTTAAAGTTAGAATTTTAGTGCTGGTAAATCCGATCTTAGCTTTTCCTTTGTAAAATCTGTCGAATACCTGATGCTCCGTATAGCATGCCAGCTGCAGGTCATGGTCAATAAAACCAGCACTTAAGCCATGGTAGATAGGGGCAAACTGAACTGATTTGTCTAAGTCGTCAAAGATGGAATACAGTCGTTCAATTTGCCTGCTGCTATCACTGAAAATTAAGTTGATATAATTTCCAGAAGTGTTTTGTTTGAGATTATCAATCAATAATTTAAAGTTCTTATGAAAAACAGGTTGAGGACTCATTTTAAAAGTGATCTCTACCTGTGTTTTAAAATATTTACGGAATCCGCATTCAATTATATTAAAAGCTTCTATGGATGAAATTAATTTTTCCGGGTCAATCCAGGTGTTTTCAATTAAATCTACGGGTTCAGCTTCGCGAGATTTGTTTTTGACGGATATTATTTCTTTAACCTTTTCAAGTCCTTTTGATAATTGGTCTTTGGATAAGCTTAAATCCTGAACCCAAAAAACGGTGTCGGAGGGCAGGTAATTAAAAATAGGTTGACGTTGGTTATGATCAATATCTTTTTGTACATTGGGGATAATAAAAAAACGATCTACTTTTTTTTTCGATAATTGATCAACGGGATCAAAAATTCGAATCGCCTCTATCAGGTCATTATTCAATTCAATGCGGTAGGGTTTATCATTACTGAAACTAAATACATCAACGATTCCCCCTCTGATACTAAAGGTTCCGGCTTCATAAACAAAATCAGTTCGTTCAAAATGATGTTCAGTTAAAAATTCAATAAAAAATTCCAAATCAAAGGGTTCACCTACTTTTAATTCAAAGGTGTTTTTGGAAAGATCTTTTTCACTGATCACCAATTCTGCTAATGCCTCAGCAGTGGTTACCACCCATTCGCTTTTGCTAAAATTCTGCTTGAGCCGGTTTAATACTTCTGCTCTCTCCAATACTAAGTTATTATCTAATGTCTCGGGCTGAAAGCTTCTTTTATAGGAACCCGGGAAAAAATTGATGGTTTTTCCTTCCAGCAAATTTTCAAGATCCGAAACGAAGTAACGGGCATCATCCGGATTATTAAATACAATTACCTGAGATTTGCTGTTCATCTGGTAGCAAGCAGCGGATATTAGAGCTTGCGCTGATCCTATTAAACCATTCAGGTGGATCTTCTTTGGAATATTGGATTGAAGAGATTGGGCTAAGTATTGAACCTTTTCATGGGTTGTATAGAGCGCTAATAATTCTTCTACCTTCATAAAATAACTAATTTCAAATCAACGATCGGAGTGGTTCTTGTGAGGCGAAAATAAGGAATGCCAAAGCTATTTTGGGGTATAAAGGGGAAAAACAAATTTTGCCATCATTATTTTATGAGAATTACTTCTTAATCACTTTGAATGATTGTTTACTCTGTTCTCCAATTTTAAAATAATAAATCCCATCTATTAATTCCCTGATATTTATGTTTGAATTCTCGGAAATTAATTTACCTGTTAAAACGGTTCTGCCCGACGGGTCAGTTATCGTATAGGTTGAACCCAACCAATGGATATTAATATTGACTGTTAGGATATCACTAACCGGATTTGGATAAAATGAATACGGATTATTTTTAATTTCAAAAACCGGGTTGGTATTCGCATATTCAACAATAAAATACAATAAATTCGATACGGAAATATCGTTCCATTGGCCGGCAACTCCTAGTGGCCAGTTCGTAAAAGCAAAACCCAAACCATCCTGATCATTGTAGTTATCGGGTTCATTACCCCAGTTATTATAGCGTCCGCCAACGGGTGATCCGGATGCGTCTCCTTGCCAAAACTGAGTGGAAGTCCCATTATTATCTCCATTCCAAACCCAATTGCCTTCAATAGCCAAATCATTGCCTCCGATCCATAAGTAAGACGCACCACCCCCATCGGGTGCAGTAGTATTTGCAGCGACGATTCCTGCTTTATTTACATAATAAAAAAGGGAGTCCTGTTCCGTTTTCGAATTTATTTCTACTAATTTTCCTCCTCTTGTAACTGCACAGGCAGCTGCATTTGCCCAATTTAATTTTTCCCTGACAATTTCGTAATTTACTTTATTGATTGTAAATGAATAAATGTTGCTGGGACTAGGCGAACACTGTGATTGAGCTTGTAATGAAAACACACTAATTATAAGTGTTAACAGTAGTTGTTTTTTCATATAAAAAAATTTAAGGATGTTATTATTCAACTTTCTTTGATTCAATTTCGCATATGCATAAATTCTTTACCTTTATCCTGTTGGGTGAAGATGCAATAAAAGTATCATTTTTTGACGTTGATTTTCATCGGTCAACAAACACTAGTTCCCCCCATGCATCCATTCACCAATCTCAATACTAAATCCAGTTGTTCCTCTTTTGACAGATACGAATTATCAATTTCAATAGCATCTTCCGCCTTTTTAAGTGGGCTGTCGGTACGGGTAATGTCCATATAATCCCTCTTTTCAAGATTTGCCAAAACTTCATCAAAGGTTGTTTCCTGACCTTGTTCTTTCAGTTCATCCAACCGGCGTTGGGCTCTTATTTTTGGATCAGCCGTAATGAACAATTTGATTTCTGCATTTGGAAAAACTACCGTGCCAATATCTCTCCCATCCATTACCAATGCCTTGTTTGAACCGAATGCCTGTTGTTGCTTAACTAAAAAACTACGAACCTCACTTTGGGCACTAACCGTACTTATCGCACTGGCAATACGTGGGTTTATCCGAATTTCATTTTCAACATTTTCTCCGTTTAACAGGGTGACAGGTGTTTGAGTTTCCTCATTAAATTCGAATTCAATTTTTATCTGAGGTAAAGCTTCCCTTACCATATCAGGATGATGGATATCTATTTGATTTTGGATAAGATATAAAGTAACAGCCCGGTACATGGCACCGGTATCAACATACCGGTAGCCCAATAATTTGGCTAATTGCTTTGCAACGGTGCTCTTGCCGCACGAGGAATAGCCATCAATTGCAATGATCATACTTTTCAATTTGTAGTGTTTTTTTTGCGTTTAAAATCGTCCAAACGTGTTACAATACTAAAGTTATTTGTGTTACGTCCGGATAAAAAATTTCCACTTCCATAGGAGACCTGAAATCTATTGATTTTAACGCCAAATCCCCAGCTAAATCCAGCCATACTTCTAATTTGAGTTAAGCTCATTTCTCTTCTTCTCAGTACATTATATCCAAATCTGATATTTAAAGATTTTCCAAAAACCAATTCAGTATTTATAATTAAATGGCTCAGGGCTTGATCAAACACGGTAAATTTTTCTGCTATGGGTAATCCGGTTTCCAAATTTATATTTGTATTATTCCTACTGTCAATCTGATAGAGCAGTTTTCCGGCACTTTGTAAATCATGTGCGATAATCCCGATTCGCAAAGGATTGTGTTCGAATTTTTTCGAAAAACCGAGCTGAACATTATAAGGAATACTTTCAATATTGTCGTTGGAATAGGCCTTTAATTGTTGTCCGATATTGCTTACAACGGCAGTAGCCATTATAAGTTTGTCGCTGCTAAACCACGAACCGGCCACATCCATTGCCATTCCAAATGAATTGTAGGTTTCGAGGGATGAGTATATAAGTTTTAAGCTGGCACCATATTGAAATTGTTTGAAGGATCGAGACGCACTTAAATGTAAATTGTACTCGCCGGCGCTAAAGGTGCCTAAAACCTGACCATCAGGAGCAGTTTTTGTAAAATCACCATAATTCACAAATTGCATACCGGCTAAAAATGTGGTATGCATGGTATCTATATGCTTAGCAAAACTAACATCACCAGCTTTAATTCCGGCAAAGTAATTTACAAAATTCATCCCTATTTGGTTACTATTATTTTTAGTTAATAGAGAAGGATTTTGAATAACCAGGTTAATATCATCATCCGGACAAGTGATCGCACTTCCTCCCAGAGCGGCAATTCTGGCGTTGGGCTGAAGATAGAGAAAAGAGTATATTCCGGAGCCCCCGATTTGTGCCTGAGCGAAATAGCTTATTAAAAAAAACGGAAACAAAATTTTTATGCGCATCTTCGGATTCAAAAATATGATTTTTAACGAATAAATCGTATCTAAAATTGCAGAAACCATGACTTATTTTTAGACAATTTGACAGCCAAAAAGGCATTGGAACGTATTTTGAAATGGGTTCACCAAATTAATTATTATTATGGCAACAAAAGGTAACATTAGTGTTCATACCGAAAACATTTTCCCTATTATCAAAAAATTCCTGTACAGCGATCACGAAATTTTCCTCCGTGAATTGGTTAGTAATGCTGTAGATGCAACCCAAAAACTTAAAACGCTGGCCAGTTCTGGAGAGGCAAAAGGGGAACTGGGTGATTTAAAAATCACCATAAAATTAGATAAGGAAGCTAAAACCCTTCATATTATTGATAAGGGGATTGGAATGACAGAGGAAGAAGTTGGCAAATACATCAATCAATTGGCCTTTAGCAGTGCAGAAGAATTTTTGGAAAAGTATAAAGATAATGCAGCTCAGTTAATCGGACACTTTGGACTCGGGTTTTACAGCGCTTTTATGGTGGCTCAAAAGGTTGAAATTATTACCAAATCGTATACTGAGGATTCAAAAGGCGTGAAATGGGTTTGTGATGGAAGTACGGAGTTTGAAATTACCAATGATGATAAATCGGAACGAGGAACTGAAGTAATTCTGCACCTGGCTGATGATTCATTGGAGTTCAATGAAAGTTTTAAAATTAAATCAATATTGGATAAATATTGTAAGTTTTTACCGGTTGAAATTGAATATGAGGAAAAGGTATTAAACAATACAAAACCTTTATGGACAAAAGCTCCAAATGATTGTACCAAAGAAGAATACGAAGCATTTTACAAAGAATTGTATCCTTTCTCCGAAACACCATTATTCTGGATTCATCTGAATGTAGATTATCCTTTTAAGCTCACCGGAATTTTGTACTTCCCAAAAATTAAAAATGAGTTTGAACCTGTTAAAAACAAAATTCAGTTATACAGCAACCAGGTTTTTGTTACCGATAGTGTACAGGATATTGTTCCGGAATTTTTGATGTTACTTCATGGAGTGATTGATTCCCCGGACATCCCGCTGAATGTGAGTCGCAGTTATTTACAAAGCGATGGAAATGTGAAAAAGATCAATAGTCATATTACCAAAAAGGTTGCTGATAAATTAGAAGAAATATTTAAAGCCGACCGGGTTGAATATAACAACAAATGGGAAAGCGTAGGCACTTTTGTGAAATATGGTATGATCAGTGAAGAGAAGTTTTATGAGAGAGGAGTGAAATTTTGTTTGCTGCAAAATCGTACTACCGACTATTTTACCATTGAGGAGTATAAAGAGAAAGTGGGATCTACACAAACAGATAAAAACAGCAAGGTTGTTTTCCTATATACCAATGATATGATTGCGCATGACAGTTTTATTAAAACCATTGAGAAGCGTGGATATGATGTACTGAAAATGGATGGCGTGTTGGACAATCATTTTATCAGCAATATTGAGCACAAATTTGAGGGAATTACCTGGAAGCGTGTGGATAGCGAAAGTATTGACAAGCTGATTGATAAAGACTCAAAAAAAGAAAGTGTTTTAAGTGATGACGACCAAAAAGCAATAAAAGAAGGGTTCGAAAAGGATTTTGCGAACAACGGTCAGTTTAAATTTGAAACAGAGGCTTTGGCGCCGGATGATCAGTTTATGACGCTCATTAAACCTGAGTGGGAGCGGAGAATGAAGGAAATGCAAAAAATGCAGGGAATGGGAATGGATATTTTTGGAATGATGCCGGATAGTTATCAGGTGGTAATTAACAGCAATCATGCTTTGAGCCGCAAGTTAGCAAAACTGGCTGAGGGGGATACCAAAACCCAATTGATGAAGCAGGCATTTGAATTGGCAAAACTTTCACAAAATTTATTGCATGGTGAAGAGTTAACTAATTTCATTCACAGGAATTCAGAGAAGTTGGTTTAAACTGTTTGAGTGTAACAGTAGAATCAAAGGCATAGGAATAATAGGATTTATTATTTTTTGTTTATCTTGCACCTATGTGGGTGCAACCAAGAAATACTGTTTTTTATTTCTGCCAGATATGTATTATCCTGCTAATATATTTTCGGCCACAAACGCTGTATGCTCAGGCTTATCCCAATATAAATCCAAATTATATATACTACTATAACTACCAGGCTGTATATATTGACAGCATTAGAACCGAAGGATTTGATTCAATTTATATTTTTAGGAAACTACCCAAAGATACCAATAACTGGGGCGGGAAATGTTTACCCATGACCCTGTATACTTTTTTAGGACCTCAATTGATTAAAAGAGAGGGAAAGTATATTTTATTCAATCAATTCTATGATTCAATATATTTAGATTTAAATCAAAATGGCAGTTGGTATTTGATGCATAAAAATGATAGCCTACATCTCAACATATATGCAAAAGTTACCGGGCAAACATTTGATTCCATCTTTGAAGAGATGGATTCTGTTATTCACCTATCTTTACTGGTTTTGAATTTTAATGGGGATACCCTGAAAAATCACAAAATAAGTTTAACGGAACTCAAAATTTCGTCTAAATATGGCTGGATTGTAAGTCTCAACTGGAATAGATTTCCATATTATGAAGCTTATGATGGGCAGATAAAATTGGTAGGTCTGATGGCAAAAAATGGAAGTGTAAGAAAGGGGGTATATAATAAATACCCTCAACATACCCAGGTGCATGATGTTGGAGATGAAATCCATGAAGAATCTTTTTATGCTAGTATTTCTAGTGGCAAATTTCGTACTCAATCTCATTTTCAACAAACCATTCGAATTATTTTATCGAAGGTGATTTATGCCGATAGTACTGTATATTCAGTATATAGAAACAAATATAACCATTATTACTTTGGTGGATATTTGCCGAAGGATGATTCTGTATATAATGAACAAAAAATAGACACTATTAATTATAGTATTGATTTTAGTAAAGACCGCTTTCCTTATACCCTTAACGCTTTTTATGAATTTATTCCCGGAGTATATTACAATAATTATTATTTCGACAATACTTATAAAAGATGGGCCTATCCCAATTTTTCATATACCCAATGGATGAATTCAAAAAGCTTTAATGGGAACTGCTGGATTCATAAGATATTTCCGGGGGATCCCATTCCTAAATCTATCTATTATGATGGGATTGGAGGACCTTATTATGAATATCACAATGGTTACTATTCCGAATATGGGAAATTAATATATTTTAATACCCGAAAAGGGAAATGGGGTATTCCATTAGGAATGAAAGGAATGGAATTTTCACCGACATTTAAAGTGTTTCCAAATCCTGCCAAAGATAGATTATCTATCGAAACAGGCAGGAGCTATCTGGTTCTGCTTATATTATTTGATTTAACTATGCATGAGGTTTTAAAAGTTCAGGTTAAGAACCTTGAACCTATTACATTGCCTATACTGGAATCGGGTATTTACATTTATCAGATCCTTGATCAGCAGAGAAATTCAAACTCATCCGGAAAATTGTTGATTGTATGGGATTAATAAATCAGTGTCGACGTTAAAGAAATTTACTCTACATATGTGTACCAACTAAAATATTTAACACAAAAAATAAAACAAAAATCAGGTTAATTATATTAGGCCTGAAAGGCTGTGAGCATCAGCCTGGGGTGGAGCCCTGGGTCTGGTGGATCGTGGCGATAGCCCGCGCGATATCACAATTTTTGTTAGAAAGAAAATTTATCCAACCGCGCAATGTGCAGAATTATTAGCGGAAGATTATACATGGCTAACTCGATGTATTTTGGTTATGGTTCGACCCTTCCAATCACTCAGGGCAAGCTAGTCACTCCATCAATATTATTTGTTACCTATATTATCAAACGCCAAACCTTGTATTTGCGCGGCTTGTAGATTATTTTTCCTAATTAAATTTATGTAAGCCGCGCAGGAAATTATAGGGCGTTTACTACCCAGGGATCCACCCTGGGCTATTGATAGCAGCCTTTCAGGCCGTAAAAATACTTAAGGTCGACATTGATTAATGTATTGTGATTAATATAGCCGTTACGTAATATTTTTCTATGTATTTTTATTTTAAAATAGACCTTAATGATGGCAATAATAGTTCAATCGAAGAATGAATCGGAAATGAAATTCAATTCAGATATTAAATTTCAGGTTTACCGTTCCAATTCCAGCAATTCTTCAAAGACTGCTTCCATTTCTTTTTCGACATGGGCCATCGCTTTTTTCTCGGCTTCATAAAAAGAATTAAGCTCTGCTATTTGCTTCGGATTACTTATATTTTCTGGTAAAGTAAAAGCCAATTCTATTTCCTTAATTTTCGAGTTAATTTTATTAAGCTGCACTTCATAATCTTCAAATTGTTTGCGCAAATTATTTATGTAATTATTACTTGGCTTTTGGTTTGAATGATTGGTATTGATTGTCTTTTCAGGTGATTTGGTAGGTTCGGTTATATTGGGTTTGCCCTTTTTCACAACCGGAGTCTTGGCGTTTTGGCTCAATAATATTTCTTCATCTTTTTTCGCCCGCCAGTATTCATATTCGGCAAAAGTGCCGGGATATTCTTTAATTTTTTCTCCCTCTATCCACCAAATTTTATTGGCTGTTTCAGATACAAAAAACCTGTCATGACTCACAACGATAAAGGTACCTTCATACTTTTGCAAAGATTGAATCAGGATATTGATACTGCGCATATCTAAGTGATTGGAAGGTTCATCCAGCAATAGAAAATTGGCCTCGGTTAGGAGTGTTTTGGCCAATGCCACCCGGGCTTTTTCACCCCCGCTCAGCACCTTTATTTTTTTAAAAACGTCATCTCCGCTAAACAAAAAACACCCCAAAACGGTTCTTAATTCGGTTTCAGGCCTGTCGGTTGCAATGCTTGCGAGCTCTTGTAATATTTCATTCTGAAGATTCAGAGATTCTAATTGATGCTGTGCATAGAATGCCTTTCTTACATTATGTCCCAATATTATTTCACCTTCATAAGAGTCGGATTGCGCCAATAAGCGCAGAATGGTTGATTTCCCTTTTCCATTGGCACCAATCAGAGCAATTTTATCACCCTTTTCAATTCTTGCTTCAGCCTTGTTTATGATTCTTATACCGGGATAGCTTTTACTCACATTTTTTAGCTCAGCAAGAGTTCTTCCGGGTTGCACACCAATTTTAAATTGTATATTGATTTCCCGGTTATCATCTTCTGGTGACTCTATTCTATCTAAGCGGTCCAGCATCTTTACCCTGCTTTGCGCCATGGTTGCTTTACTCGCTTTAGCCTTAAAACGAGAAATAAGTTTTTCCTGTTCTTTGATAAATTGTTGTTGGTTCTCAAAAGCTCGTTGTTGCAATTCCATACGTTCACCTTTGGTTTCCAGATAAAAGCTATAGTTACCCTGATATTCAAAGATTTTTTGCATGCTTACTTCCACAATTTTACTTACCATTTTGTCGAGGAAAAACCTGTCGTGACTAACCACAATTACGGTCCCTTTATAACTTCGTAAGTATTCTTCCAACCACTCAATGCTCGGTAAATCAAGGTGATTGGTAGGTTCATCCAGAAGAAGTAAGTTGGGCTCCTGTAACAACATTTTAGCCAGCAAAACTCTCATTTGCCAACCCCCTGAAAATTTATTAAAAGGTACCAGCAACTGTTCGGTTGAAAAGCCAAGACCTTCTAAAATTTTCTCAGTTTTATGATGTATATTATATCCATCCAATCTTTCAAATTCCTCCTGTTTGTCTCCCAATCGGTGGATTGTAGCTTCACTATGGTCGGTTTCGAGCAATTCAATGATTTCATTTATTTCTTTTTCGAGTTCGAGCTGACGTTCAAATGCCGTTAAAGCCACACTTAATATACTTTCATCACTATCAAAACTCAGTTGATCCTGATTCAGAAAACCTATCGTCAGGTCTTTCGGTTTCGAAAGGGTTCCTTCGGTAAGGGTATATTCTCCCGTAATTATTCGTAAAAGGGTTGATTTTCCTGTCCCATTGAGGCCAATCAAACCGATGCGTTCGTTGGGTTTTATATGCCAATTGGCGTCGCGGTAGAGGAATCGTCCGCCAAACTCAAATCCTATATTCGTAAATGCAAGCATAAATTGGGTGGCGAAGATACTACACAGAAACTTTAAACATTCATTTCCTTTTTTCTTTTGTAAGTAGTAGCTTCGAAACCATGCAAAAAATATCAGTTAAAGCTGCCAATTTAATTGGTTCAGAAATTATTAAGTTGGGAAATGAGATAAATCGGAAGGTTCTGGAAGGAGAATCAATTTACAATTTAACAATAGGGGATTTTGACCCCCACCTTTTTTCAATACCGGAAGTTCTTGAAAAGCATATCATAGAGGCATATCAGGCAAAGCAAACCGATTATCCTCCCGGGGATGGTACCATGGCTTTAAAACAAGCGGTAAGAAGTTTTATTTTTAATTATGAGCATCTTGATTATAACGAAGATGAGCTAATGATTGCCAGTGGTGGCCGGCCATTGATCTATGCAACTTACCAGGCGATAGTTGATCCGGGAGATAAGGTTCTTTATCCGGTTCCTTCTTGGAATAACAATCATTATTGTCATTTAAGTGATGCGCAAAGAATTGAAGTACACACAAAATCTGAAGATGGTTTTATGCCCAATGCTGAGGAATTAAAACCATACCTCAGCGATGTGGTATTACTGGCTTTGTGTTCCCCCTTAAACCCAACCGGTACCACTTTTAAAAAGGAACAATTAGAACAAATTTGCGATTTGGTACTGGAAGAAAACAAACGTAGAGAAGGAAAAGAAAAACCATTATATGTTCTATTTGATCAGATTTATTGGTTACTCCGGATGGAAGGAGTTGAACACTATAATCCGGTATCCTTACGTCCGGAAATGAAACCTTATACCATTTTTGTGGATGGGATAACCAAATCACTGGCTGCCACAGGTGTTAGGGTAGGATGGGGCTTAGGTCCGGCTGAAGTTATTTCAAAAATGAAATCAATAATAGGCCATATTGGAGCATGGGCTCCAAAGCCGGAACAAGTGGGCACTGCAAAATTTCTTTCCAATGAAAATGATTTAAATTGTTTTTTGAATGAAATGCGAAGCAAGATAAATTTGCGATTAACCGGGTTATTTGAAGGGTTTGAAAAATTAAAATCTACAGGTTACCCTGTTCAAATCATAAAGCCTGAGGGTGCCATTTATCTTTCTGTCCAATTTGCGCTTATTGGTAAAAAAACAAGGGAAGGAAGAGAGATAAAAACCACTTCGGATATCAATAATTTTCTATTGAACCATGCAAAGTTTGCCGGCGTTCCATTTACTGCTTTTGGTTGTGCAGATGGCACGGATTGGTATCGCATTTCAGTTGGAACATTAAACGACAAAGATATACCGGATCTATTTAGCAAACTCAGGAAAGCGCTTGATTTATTAAACTGATTACTGTATTAGATGTGTCATTACACGATAGAAATAAAACAAAAAAAGCCTCAAATTTCTTTAAGGCTTCCTTGAGGTAATCGGTTCAAAATCTTAAAATAATCGGTTCACTGTACTTTCATTGGTAGGTTGTATGAAAAACTTATTTCCGGCCGGAGTGTCTTTTCCTAATCTGATGGAAAGCCCGAGCGCATGTGATTGCATGCTAATTTTAGAAATATCGGAAAGGGGTAAATTATAGTTATAGAAGATATTAAATTTATCGCTTGCTTTAATATAGGCAAATACACCAATCTGATTTTTTGGAGAGAAATTTAACCCTACCCCGAATTTATGCTGAAAAGCACCCATTACACCAATGCTGGTATTCATAGGCGTATTTCTGGCCGTTGTCAAGATCAGGAAAGATTCCAGTGAAAACTCATCTGAAAAGTCGTATGAATACCAACCATGTAAACTGAGTATGGGAACAGCGAGTGCATTTGCATATCTGAAATTTGGTTGTGGTATTAAATTTCTATAGCTGAAACCAATCATATAATTGTTTGGGTTATAAAATGCCACCGACGCATCAAAATTATTTACAGGGATGCCGGTTTGATTGTCGGTAAGTTGAGGATCTGATGGGTCAATAAGATTATTGCCGCTCAAATTCAAATAGCTTTGTGATAAATGGTGCTTGATACCAAAGGCCAATCTTGTTTCAGAACTGGTTTGAACATGATAAGAGAATGCATTTTGTAAACTGACAGAACTCAAAGGTCCGATTCTATCAGAAACGATAGCTAAATCCCATCCGGTATTTCCACTAAACATTTTATCATATCTTATAAATGCAGTTTTAGGTGCGCCGTCCAAGCCAATCCACCTGGTATCATAAGCTAACTGAACCTGATTATTGTGAAGGCCTGCCATGGACGGATTAACCATTACCGGGTTAAACATGAACTGTTGAATTCCGGGAGTTAATTGTGCTTTTGCCTCCATAAAACCCAGACAGACAATTAAGACTCCTATTATTTTTTTCATATTTGTTTTTATAAATTGTTATTAAAACAGGTTTAAAATTTTAACGGGTTAGATACAAATAACCTGTATATGTTTTATTATTAGCTCTTGTAACTAAAATGTAATAGTAAGTATCATTAGGCAACAGACCATTGTTACCACTAAGCATAGTTGATTTGGTTATTCTGCCGTCCCAGTCATTGGCATAATCAACTTTGCTAAAGACAATTTCACCCCATCGGTTAAAAATGGTTAATTCATTTTCAGGAAATCCTTCCAGCCCCCGGACATAGAATAAATCATTTTTACCATCTCCATTTGGTGAGAATCCCCGAGGTACCATTAAGTCACATTTTTCAGGGTTTGAGGCAACCATACTGATTAAAGTGCTGTCAACGCAGAAATTAACATCAAAAACGTATGCCATTAAATTACTTCTGAAGACGTTCTTTATCGTATCGGAACCCAGCAAATTAAAATTCCATATGAAGTTATATGGAGCGGTTCCACCGGTTGGGATCAATAAAACAACTCCATCCGAATCGAGCGGACAGAAAATTTGATATAAAATGGAAGAACTAAGGGATAAGAATGGAGGGTCAGTTAAAGTAGTGTCCTTTGTTAAGGTACAACCACGACTATCTGTAACGGTATAGCTGTAATTGCCGGCTTTGCAATTATATAGGGTATCGGTGACACCTAAACCTACCCAGGTTCCTGTATATGGACGTCCGCCACCCAACACATTCGGATATAATATTGCATTTGAATCTGCGGAGCAGCCAATTCCTTTTATTATTTGTATTTCAATAGACAAAGCCGAATCCGGATTCGTTATAACAACACTATCTATTGCCGAACAGCCGTTTGAATCAGTAACCGTAAATGAATAGGTGCCCGGAAACAAACCAATTTCTGTAATATTGGTAGAGCCATTATAACCCCAAAGAACTGAATAGGGAATTACTCCACCAGAGGCATTCGCACTTCCGATACCGTCATTTGACCCAAAACAGGTTATATCTATTTTACTGGCAACCGCTTTAAAAGCAGCTGGAACATTTATATAAACACTGTCCACAAATCTGCAGGTTCCATTATCGTAAATGCAATAAACGTAGCCAACATAATCTTTTATAACCACAATTTGATTCGTGTCAAAAACCGGGGTAAGATTCGGATCCCCGATATGCCATTCATATTTTAATCCGGCCGGCTCTGCGGTAATCATTACAGTGTCACCAGCACAATTTACTTTCTGTACGGAATCAAGTGGAATATTGAATGAAGAATTAATAATATCAACAGTAACACTTCCGGCATTACATCCACCGGTTAAATTGCTTTGGTCTCTCCTCACCAACAAGTTGTAGGTGGTTAAGGTAGTAGGTGATACCGTTATACTATCGGTTGATTCTCCGGATGACCAGGTAAATTTGTAAAAGAAGGGCTCAATTTCCAACAGGCCATAAATTTCTCTGAAGCAAGGATCAATAGAAATTGTATCATCATCCAAATAACTATTCCACAATTTTCGATCAGGACAATCATATCTGACCATATAAACATAATCTTCAGGTGATAGGGAAGGCTCAACGGGAGCCCAATTGGTATAAGTTAAAGTATCACAATTCATCCATTGGTGAAAGCCCATTGCATTACGGAATAATCCTATCCAGGCGTTACTATCCATCACTGCCGCAATGAAATTCTGTTCCAGCGTATCATTGATACAGGCTAAATGTCCTCCTGCTGCTAAAGCACTTTGTGCTGCAGTACTCCAGTTACTGTGGGTGTCTGATAAATAGTAATAGTGTCCGTGGTATTCTCCTTTATAAGTATATCCCGGAATGGTCTGATAGGCAACATAACCTGGATTCGCAGGTGCTCCAAACGGATTGCAATTATTGTGCAGATTTGGACTTAAAGTAATGCTGGTTCCATAACAAATACTGGTATCATTTTGGTTCATCGTATAGGGACCTTTATTTAAGAAAACACTATCCATTCCTGTGCAACCTCCAAATTCTGTTTCAACGTATCCAAGATACCAACCCCAATTATATGCCGGAGTTGTCCTTGAAAAATCACCGTTACTCCAGATATATTTGAAGTAACCGGAGGGTAAGGATAGATTAACAAATGGTGAATTACAAATAGTTAATGTATCCTGGAAAATCAAATTATCCGTAACGCTGGTATAGGTGCTCACGGTTACCGTATCATAGCAGAAATCGGATCCAACCGGTACCCTAACCCAATAATCGGTTGAAGGGGGTGTAGGAATAACGGTAATATTTTGAGTAGTATCTCCTGTTGACCATAAAATTGCGGAAGCAGTTCTTAGCTGAATGGCAACATTATCCATACTCCAGCTATTGTTACATACATCAGGATCTTTTAAGTTTCCTAACCACGATAAATCAAGTGTGGTATTGCTGTGTCTAAACCTTTTGCTTATATGATAAAGTGTGGAAGAACCGGTTGAATAACATCTGTTAGAAAGTCCGGCTGTTGTTGCCCCCGATGTGAAAGGAGAATTATTGCTGGGGTAATTTTGTGTACAGGCTGATTTGTTAGAGAAAGTTGTATTAAGGAGCGTGCTGAACCCATTCAGAAACCTGAAATTATCAGTTCCTGCCGGTGTACAATTTCCATCCCATTCATCGTGTATATATAAATCAAAATCAACGATAACACTATCATGATCCGGTAATCCAGAATAGCTAAAGCTAATGGTATCATTACAAAATGGACCGATAGCCCAGGTAGAATTAAAAGGCACCCGGTTATTGGTGCTCCAGAATCCGAAAGGAGTTAATTGGAAGTCCTCATAATACCAGGCTTGAAATGCGCCGGGAGGTGTAGGACCTCTTAATAAAACCGGAGTTGTAACACAAACAGAAGTATCCGGAGTTTTTATGGAGGCATTATAAATGGTAACATAAATACTATCTACCCCCACACAACCTTCGTTTGAGGTAGCGGTAACCTTGTACCAGCCATTTGAAAACACAAATTTAAAATCTGTTTTGTTATTTCCGGGTGTCCAGAGATACGATTTCAAACCGGGGGTAGCCGATAATAAATGAAAGCTTGCTTTACACTCGAGCACACTGCTATCTGTCAGCAAATTATTAATATCAATTATATTTACATTGATATTTCCAATACAGGTAGCCCCATTTTGAACAATGGTAACATTATAAGGAGTCGTTCCTGTAGGCGAAACGGTAATACTGGGTGTAGTTTCACTGGTACTCCACAGGTAAGTAATATTGGTTGAGGCATCGAACTCAACCAAACCATACATAACTTTTAAACAAGGATCGGAATTGGTTGAATTATCATCTTCCAAGTTTTCCCATTGGTAGGCATCCGGACAAGTACTACTGTGCATGAAAACATAATTTCTAAGCGGATTAGGGCTGGGTGCACCTGCTGCCGGCGACCAATCGACAAAGGTAAGAGGATCGCAATTAGACCATTTAAAAGGTTGATTCCCTGCAGTTCTATACAATCCTGTCCAATAATTAACACCAGTTAACTTCGGATTATTTTTAATAAAAACCTGCTCCAGATTATCATTTATCGTAACCAGATAACCTCCTGCAAGCTGAGCTGCTTTGGCGGCATTGGTCCAGGTCATGGCAGCAGTCATTCTATAGTAATAATGACCGTTATAGGTTCCAACATAATCATAGGCTACTCCTATATTTTGCCCGGTTACATTGGCCGGTGCCGGTGCCCCGAAAGGACCACAATCATACCTTGGATAGGCATCCAATTTGAGATTCGCACCTAAACAAATTAAGGTATCGGGTTGTACTATCCTTCCTTTACCAAATACAGCATAAACGCTATCAGATGTAACGCAACCAGCTAAATTTGAAACGGTACAGAAATTCCAACCGTTTTGCCATACCCTTGTAGCAGAAGTGGATGAACCATCACTCCACAAATAAGACAGGAAGCCGCTTGGCGCATATAGATCAGCAGTATCCTGATTGCAAAAATTCGCGGTGTCGTTTGGATAATTAATGCGAAAATCAAAAACCATCGGATCGCCGATTATGCAGGAACCATCCCTGAGATTGAGATCTTGATTTACAGGGATACCTGTCAGTAAAGTTGTTCCTCCATTGGGCCAAAAAACTACAATAGTGTCTATAATTGAAGCTGAACCCAAACCAAAATGGAGTCGCTCTGAACCGTTGACGCTTACTGTAGTTGAATTTTGCGAGGAATAACTTTGAATTTGTTCAATACCTCCGGCAATTACCAATACTTTTGAACCTTTTGCATCAGACGGGCCATTACAAGAACTTAGTCGAAAAGTTATATAGTTGTTGAGACTGGTTCTTGTGTATAAGGCGGCATTTAAACCGGTTCCGCCAAATTTAAAAATATCTTGTAAACCATCATTGTTATAATCAAAAACGGTGTAGCGTGCATTGGAACTGGTTCCACTTGTAACACCTGATAAAAGAAATGGCTGCGCATTGAAAAATGTATTATTGCCGGTATTAATCATCAAGGCAGGTACTGAGGGTGTGGCGGTAGTTTTATTTACTTCCCACAAAACATCATAATCTCCATCATTATCGGCATCAAAAACATGTGAGGCATAATAATCGCCTAAATTTGATCCGCTATACGTATTAACTGAAGGGGTTACATCCGTAAAAGTACCCGTACCATCAGCATTGTTCATGAAAACTTTATTGCCATTATTGCTGGAACCGGGAAGTATCACTTCTTTCGTTCCTAATAAGATATCAGGAAATGAATCGTGGTTATAATCCCAGATGGTTGCAAACCCAACAGGACTGCTGAATACAAAACCGGTTGGAGACACTACGGTCATAACATGACTAGGTAAATTAGCATATAAAACAATTTCGGCAGTGTTGTTAATGTTAGAATTTTTAATTACCAACAAATCATCCGTGTTATCATTGTCGTAATCAATAAGTGAAAGATAAGGAAGGATATTGAGGGCAAAACCTGTTATTAATGCGGGATCCAAAATAAAGGTGCCACTGGTAATTACGTCATTTTTTAAGACACAAACCGTGGCAACATTGGCAATCACTCTGCTAAAAATCAGGTCATTGTCATTGTCTTTATCGTAATCGGAGACCAATATAATAGGATCAAGTGTATTGGGGTTTGGAACAATATTTAGGAGAGCCGGCATACCCGCGCCTAAATCTTCCGTAAAATTTACGCCACAATTATTTCTGAACAAGCGCATATAACCGGTTGCTCCGGATTTTGCAATCAACAGATCCTGAAAACCATCATTGTTATAATCAAATGAAATAACTCCGGATCTGCTTGAACCTGTAATAACAGGGAGGGTGGCAAAACTTGTAACATCTGAAAAAACACCTTTTCTATTTCGGTATAATTTTATCTGGCCAGTGGCAGTTGATTGATAAACCACATCATCAAAACCATCGTTGTTGTAATCAACAACGTCCAATATCTGACCTTCGGATGCCGGTAACCCGGAAGCAGCAATTTGATCCGTATAGGGTTGAGAAAATGCAGAAAAACCAACTAATAAAAATACCGAAAGCAGTAATTTTCTGTACATAACAATTTTAGTTTAAGATCGTAGAGATAAATAATCAGGCGAAAATTAATTATTTTTTTTATAGTTTCATAAGATTAAGGAAATATTAAGATTCACACCAACTCATTAGTTGTGGACTATTATAGACATCCAAATCTTCAGCAATCACATAAATCGGAAAACTGAGCGGATAAAAAATTAAAGATAATTTACGGCTTAAAAATTTTTAGAAAATAGGCGAGCTCCTCTATATCCTTATCAGACAGGTTCAAATGAAAAACAAATCGCACTAAATTTTTACCCGGACTCAGCGCCTTTATGTGATTTTTTGACAGAAAATCAATTAATTGCCCTGCCTGGTAAAGATCATTAATTTTAAAGATTACAATATTTGTTTCGACAGGTAAAACAAAATCAACAAAAGGGCAATTCAGAAGAATTTTTTCAATTTCTTTGGCATGCTCATGGTCTATGCGCAAACGTTCAATATTGTTTTTTAATGCATAAAGGCCTGCTGCTGCTAAATAACCAGCCTGCCGCATACCTCCACCCAACACTTTTCTTATTCTGCGTGCTTTATGGATGTGTTGTGTTGAACCCAATAGCAAAGAACCAACAGGAGCGCCTAAACCCTTACTTAAACAAATTGAAATGGTATCAAAGATTTTTCCATAATCTGCTGCCACCTGATTTTGGGCAAGAAGGGCATTAAATAAGCGGGCTCCATCCAGGTGGAAAGCAAGATTATTTTCCATGCAGACCTGTTTTATTTTTAGTAGTTCATCAAAACTCCAACAAGCCCCGCCACCTTTGTTGACGGTATTTTCCACGCATACCAAACGAGTAGTAGGGAAATGAACATCGTCATTATTGATATTTTCTAAAACCTGATTATGCGTAAAAATACCTCTTTGGCCTGTCATTAATTTTACGGATGCACCTGAGTTAAATCCGATTCCACCTCCCTCGTAAAGGTAAATGTGTGCCAATTGATCGCAAATGATTTCATCGCCGGGTTGAGTATGAAGTTTAATCGCGATTTGATTGGTTTGTGTTCCACTTGTGCAAAATAATGCAGCCTCCATTCCAAATAATCCTGCCGCGTATGATTGAAGTTGATTAACCGATGGGTCTTCCTCAAATACATCATCACCCACCTCGGCGAGCATCATGGCTTCCATCATTTCAGGGCTTGGTTTAGTGACGGTATCACTTCTTAAATCAATCCAAATCTTTTCCATAACAACAAACTAATACATTTCAATCGAGATTAGCAAAACGAATGACTTCTTAATTCAACGATAATATTGTTTATTCGCATCACAATTCAGAAATTATGTACGCTACCATTTCCGATTTACTAAAGGATCTGTTTGGGTTTTACCTCCCCTTACCCGTTCAAACTTTTGGCTTTTTTATGGCATTGTCATATGCTTCTGCCTATTGGATTATTGTTGTTGAACTGAAGAGAAAAGAGCGAAATGGTCTGTTAAAACCCATTTCTCAAAAGAAAATTAATAATGCTCCGGTAACTATTATTGATTTTATTACTGCAACCGTTATTGCCGGATTTATTGGTTTCAAAGGATTAGAAATGATCCTGGATTATGATTCTTTGGTTCAAAACCCGCAGGCATTTCTTCTTTCGGGTAAAGGAAGTTGGTTTGGAGCCATTGCACTTGGCGCTTATGCTTACTATAACAAAAGGAAGGAAGCGGATGCCTTAAAAGGTAAAGTAAAAGAAACGGTTATGATAACGGTTCTGCCCCACGAATTAATGGGCGACATTGTGGCCATAGGAGCCATTGCCGGATTATTGGGTGCGAAAATATTTCATAACCTGGAAAATCTGAATGAGTTTACGGCTGATCCGGTTGGTTCTTTAATCTCCTTTAGCGGTTTAACCTTTTATGGAGGCTTAATTATTGGTTCTATTTGCGTAATATACTACTGTGTAAAAAACGGAATTTCATTAGCACATATGATGGATGCATCGGCTCCTGCATTGATGTTTGCATATGGCCTTGGAAGATTTGGTTGCCAGCTGAGCGGAGATGGAGATTGGGGAATTGATAACCTGTCTCCAAAACCACAATGGATGAATTTTTTGCCGGATTGGGTATGGTCATATAGATATCCTCATAATGTGTTAAATGATGGAATTCCGATACCGGGATGCGAGGGTGCTCACTGCAATATGCTCATCAATCCGGTATTTCCAACTCCATTGTATGAAGGTTTGGTTTGCATGTTCTTATTTCTTGTATTGTGGGCATTACGAAAAAGGTTCTCTATTCCTGGCACACTCTTTTATTTATATCTCATCATTAATGGTATAGAAAGATTTTTAATTGAAAAAATAAGGGTGAATACTACTTATGATATTTTCGGAAAACACATTACACAGGCTGAAATCATTTCTTCTTTGTTTATTATTAGCGGTGTAATCGGTTTGATCTATCTGTTCACTAAAAAACAAAATAAAATGGCATGATTTTTTCGTGAAAGATACAATGAGAAAATTTTCGCTTGTGTTGTTTGTTATTTTGATGTTCTCTAAAAATTCGTTTGCCCAAACCGAAGTACCCGATACGGTTGTCTATAGTTTTACCTTACCTGATTTCATCATTGAAGCGCAGCGGGATTCAAACTATGAAAAGAACTACCAACGTTTAGTTTATAATGTTAAAAAGGTACTTCCTTACGCAAAAATGGCAAGTTTCAGATTTCAGTTATTAGAACAGAACTTATTGGTTTTACCAACCGAAAGTGCGCGTAAAGAATACCTGAAGCGTACCGAACAAGCCATTAAAGATCAGTTTATGGATGACCTCAAAAACCTTACCCAATCACAGGGAAGGATTTTGATTAAATTAATTTACAGGGAAACCGGGAGAACGTCATACGACCTGCTTCAAACCTATCGTGGAAATCTGACTGCAATTTTCTGGCAGGGAATGGCAAAGATTTATAATGCAAATTTAAAGGTAGAATTTGATCCGATTGAAGACTGGCAAATTGAACAGATTGTTAAACAACTGGGATTCGAATAGGGCTTAGGGGAATAGCGCATTGAAAACTTCAAAAAATAAGGATAATACGATAGAGGCACCAGAGGCCGATTATTTATACAAAACCCAATCTCAATTAACGGATTCGGGAAACGGACTGTATACGGCAATAGATCTATTTATGGATGAAACCATAGCGGTTTTCAGGGGAGAAATTTTGAATGATATAGAGGCAAAAAAGCGGGCCAATGAGGGAAACGATAAGTATTTTATTAATTTGCCGGATGGAACCATTATGGACTCCATGAACGTAAAGTGCTTTGCTAAATATGCGAATGATGCTAAAGGGTTGACTCACTCAGACTTTAAAAATAATACCCGCATTTCTATTGATGAAAACGGAAATGTATTCATCAAGGCTGTCAGGGATATAAAAGCGGACGAAGAATTATTCTGTAGCTATGGCAAAAGATATTGGAAGAAGCATAGCTGAAGCATTGCGTTCAGTCAACCTACGATCATCAACGATAGTCAAAAGTAATCAGCCATTCAAGCAAATTTTGTATCTAAAAATGAAATATTCTGATAACTAAATCCACAGCTTGTTGATATTGGTGTTCCTACCCGTTCCATAATCCTGTTATATTTGCCAAATATGTTGGATTCTCTAAGCCCTTTGAACCTTGTTGTTTTACTGGTTTTATGTTTTAGTACATTCATTCAGGTGTTATACTATACCCTGATTTTCGGCAAACTTGCCTTTTATAAAGCCAAAACCCCTGTTCCAAACGATGATTTACCGCCGGTATCCATTATCATCTCAGCAAGAAATGAATATGATAACCTGGAGAAAAATCTAATATCTTTTCTGGAGCAGGATTATCCCAATTTTGAGGTGATTGTTGTAAATGACTGTAGTTGGGATGATAGTCAGAAATTGCTTGAATATTATCAGGAAACTTACCCGATATTGAAGATCTGTCAGATACAGGAACAGGAAAAATATCCCACAGGGAAAAAGTTCGCTTTAACCATGGGCATAAAGGCAGCTCAGTACAATCAATTGTTTTTTACGGATGCCGATTGCGAACCTGCAAGTAAAATGTGGCTGCAAATTATGCAAAGCCGGTTTGAAAATAATAAGGAAATTGTTTTGGGTTTCTCTCCTTCAAAAAGATATCCGGGCTTGTTAAATCTTTTTATTCGTTTTGAAGATGTATTTACTGCGATCGCTTATTTTTCAGCCGCAATTGGCAAAAATGCATTTATGGGAATTGGCAGGAATATGGCCTATACGCGTGATTTATTTTTTAAACATAAAGGATTCGCAAGTCACCAACATATCTTAAGTGGAGATGATGACCTTTTTGTAAATCAGGTGGCCACTCCCACAAATGTATCCATACAACTTGATCCTGATAGTTTTATTTATACCGAACCCAAAAAAACCTATGAAACCTGGCAGCGTCAGAAAAGTCGGCACGTAAGCACCGGAAAATACTACAAAGCAAAACACCAGGTTTTTTTAGGAACCTATTATGCCAGTTTAATTTTATTTTATTCATCCTTAATGAGTCTGCCTTTCATGCAAATTGATTGGGTGATTCCGGTTGGTATTTATGTATTCAGGCTGTTGGTTCAGCTTTTCATTTACTATTTTATTCTGAGAAAATTAAAAAGCATCAACCTCATCTGGTTTATCCCTTTACTCGATTTCATGTATTTGTTTTACATTACTATCTTTGGAATGAAAGGATTGTTTGTTCGTAATAACAAAACATGGTAATCAAAAAAATAAAGTGGATATCCTTCTAAAATATTTCCCGGATTTATCTCAAATTCAAATAAAGCAATTTGAATCGCTTAAAGAATTGTATATAGATTGGAATGAAAAAATCAATGTCATTTCCAGAAAAGACATTGATTCATTATATGAAAAACATGTACTTCACAGCTTGTCCATCGCTAAATTCATAGCATTTAAATCAGGTTCAAAAATATTGGATATAGGCACCGGAGGTGGGTTTCCGGGAGTGCCGCTTGCCATATTTTTCCCGGATAGTACCTTTACCCTGATTGATTCTATTGGAAAAAAGATAAAAGTGGCCGAAGAAATAGCCAATTCCATTCAGCTTCAAAATGTTGATTTTGTGATAGGCAGAGTAGAACAACTGCAAGAATCTTTTCATTTTATTACCGCCCGTGCGGTGGCCCCATGCGACTTATTATACCGCTGGACTCAGCAGTATGTGGATCCCAAAAATGAGTTTAACAGCAAAATTAACGGGTACCTGTTTCTGAAAGGAGGGGATTTAAAAGATGAATACAAAGCCCTAAAAGCCATTAACAGGAAATTATATATTGAAGAAGTTCCCCTCTCAAATTACTTTGTAGAGCCTTTTTTTGAAACCAAGAAATTAGTTTACATCTATTAGCTATTTTCTTTTTATTGCCATGAAAATCAGTGTCATCATTGCAATTTACAAGAAAAAGAAGAGCCCTATTCCTCCTTCAAATGGCAATTGAGTAAAAACGGGTTGGGTTGGAAAAAATCACTTTCCACTCATTTTTGCTAAATCGCTTATGAATATAAATTCTGCTGTTTGAATTTGTGAAAAGGCATAATCTTTTAAAAAGGATTTTTGTTTGCCCTCAGCTTCGGAATAGTCTTTTTGTTCACCGGTTTTGTACTGATATAAACTTTCTCCGCCGCCATCAAAACGATACACATATAACCAGTCTTTGTTAAGACAGCCAATCTTGTTATCAGCCGAAAAGTATATGGCGGGTCTGGGATGCTGGATGACATCCGTTCCCAGCGTATTATTTATATACGGCATGTTTAATAATCCCATGAGGGTTGGAAATACATCAATTTGTCCGATATATTCCGACCGTGTTTTAGGTTCTCCCAATATTTTTGGGCCATAAAAAATTATAGGAATATGGTGGTATGACAAGGGCAAATCGTAGGGGTTTTCTCCCACCACCAAACCATGATCTGAAACAAAAACAAATAAGGTGTTTTCTCTCCATTTGCTTTTTGCCGTTCGCTTCAGGAATTGTTGAATCGACCAATCTGCATAGTTTACCGCACGTAAATCTGTTTCGCTGCGGTGCGATTGAAATTCCTTTGGAACGCTGTAGGGTTCGTGGTTGGAGGAGGTGAGAATGGTAGCAAAAAAAGGTTTGCTGCTATCGGCTTGATCCAATTTGTCGGCTGCATAAGAAAACAAATAATCATCTGCTACTCCAAAGGTTCCCAATAGTTTATCGGCGGGGTAATCTTTAGAAGAATACAATTGGTCGTAATAATTAGCAGGCAAGAAGGTTCCAAGATTGTCGAAAGTTTCGTCGTGACTCGTAAAGAAAATATTGTGGTAGCCTTGTTGTTTTAAGGCATAAGGCAAGCCACTGTATTGCCTTGCAGGAACCATACTCATGGGTCTAATTCTTTTTAATGCAGGAAAAGAGTAAAGGGTAGAAAATACCCCATTATTGGTGTGTATTCCGGCACTGTATCCATTTTCAAAAAACAACGAAACCTTACTTAAACTATCTAAGGTTGGGGTTAATAAATAGGGGTTACCAAAACGAGTCATGTAATTGATACTCATGCTTTCCATAAGCACCAGCACAATGTTAACCTTCCTAGGCTCACCCTTTGTTTTCACGTCAAAAGCCAAAGGAGATATGGCAGGAAAGTCATTCTTTATTTGTAGGTATTGCCCAGCTTTTGCCACAGCCTCGCTATTGTCCATTAAACTAACTTTGTCGGTATAGCTCTTTAATAAAGTGAATACAGGGTTCAAGCCAATTTGATTGAGTATTGGGTCATTGCTAAAAAATGCATCCCCTTGTCGGATGGGCCTGCCAATTTTGCCCCGCAAACCCATAAAGCAGAAAGCTACTGCCAAAATAAATAGGCCAATACGCTTGCTCTTATTTAGGTTTGGTTCAAGCCAATAGTAATTTACCAGTTTCTTTTTTGTGTAGGTAAAAAGAAAGTACCCAAGACCCGGAACTGAAAACAAAGCCACAATTAAAAAAAGCAGATTTTGTTTATTCTCCACGATCATGCTTAGTACGATAGCCGGGCTTCCAAGCCATTGAAATGCAGATTCGGTAAGTCGGTTGTGGAAGAAAGCAAAATATGGAATGTCTTCAAAAATTATGAACAGGACTACGGGGAGCAGAACGGTTAAATATACTTGAATAAACTGAGGAATAAGTTTGGAATTTACTCGAAAAAAATCTTGTATAAACAATAAAACAAGTGGCAAGGCAAATAGGTAGGAAAGAACAACGGCGTCAAACTGAAAGCCAATTTGAATAAGGGTAAATACATTTGCGTCGAACCAATTTACGCTTGTTGCAGAAACATATGCCAACAAGAATATACGCAAGATTGCCATGGTGAAAAAGGAAGCGAAAAGCAGTTTAGACAGAAATATTAGGTAATAAGGGATTCTATTTGTATGTATTTTCTTTGGGTAAATTATCTCCATTTTCAAATGTATACATTATCCATAAATGGACAAGTTTATTATTCAACCCACTAAAACAGGTAATGAAGCCAATAGCATTGAAGGAGTTCCAGAAAAGGAATTTTTTATACAGCTCAGAAGAAAAAAATATTCTTGATCTTACTCAGTTTTTAGGCTATTATTACGGCCTATTTTCGTAAACTAAAAATTTGAGTTGAAATCTAATATAATTCCTTCTGTTGATGTGGTGATCCTGAATCACAACGGGAAAAAGTTTCTGGATGATTGCATACAATCTTTAAAAGAAACAAATTATCCCGCTTTTAAAATGGTTTTGCTGGATAATGGTTCAGGCGATGATGATGTAGCCTACGTGAAAGCCACCTATCCGGAAGTGGAAATTTTGCTGAATCCTGCCAATAACGGGTTTTGCGCTGCCTATAACCTTGCCCTGAAACATTGTACCGGAAAGTACTTTGTGTGCCTTAATAACGATGTAAAAGTTAAACCGGATTGGTTGAACCATCTTGTAGAGGTGGCGGAGTCTGACCCGGAAATCGCAGCACTTCAACCTAAAATAGTTTCGTTTTTTGATGAACATAAATTTGAATATGCAGGTTCCTCCGGCGGAATGATGGACAAATATGGCTTCCCTTTTTTAAGAGGAAGAATTTTTGACACCATTGAAGATGATACCGGACAGTATAATGATATCCGGGATGTATTCTGGACATGTGGAGCGGCGATGTTTATTCGCAAAAGCGCTTTGCAGGATATTGGATTATTTGATGAAATTATTGTTCATCACATGGATGAAATTGACCTAAATTGGCGAATGCTCCTCGGGGGATTCAAATGTAAAGTGGTGCCGCAATCCGTTATTCTGCATTACGGCGGGGCTACCATACAGGCAGTTAGCTTTAAAAAAATGTATTGGAATCACCGTAATTCTCTTTACATGATGCTCAAAAATTACAATCTTTGGAATGCAATTACCAAAACTTCGGTGCATGTTCTATTGGATTTTGTTGCAATCGCACAAAGTATCGTTTTACTTGAATTTACCCGGCCAAAGGCAATTATAGCTGCACATTTCTGGATTATGACTCATTGCCTCACCATTGGCAGCAAACGCGCTGAGGTTCAATCAAAAAGAAAGATTAATGACCGGGAAATGCTAAAAATGATGTATCCAAAAAGCATCGTTCTGCAATATTTTTTATATAAAAGGAAAACTTATTCAACTTTAGGTTAAGCAATTTCAGAATAAACAATAAATTTGAACCCTGTTTAAACCTCATCGTTTTATAATGTTTGGAGTTTTAATTCGTTTTCAGTGGTAATTCTATAATCTTTTTAACAAAACACAGTTTATAAATAATGAAAATATACCTGATTCATGAGGCTTTAAATGGCTTAAAAGTTTTCCAACCGGAAGTATTTGAGGATGCCCGGGGATTTTTTGCAGAGGTTTATCGCAAAGACCAGTTTGTTGAATATGGCATCAAAGAAGAATTTGTGCAGGATAATCATTCGCGCTCTTCAAAAGGTGTTTTAAGAGGTTTGCATTTTCAATGGGAGCCACCTATGGGTAAACTGATGCGTGTAACTTTTGGAGAAGCATTTTTGGTAGCTGTGGATGTAAGGAAAGGTTCTCCAACCTTGGGTCAATGGTATGGTGAAACCGTAACGGCTCAAAATAAAAAGATGGTTTTTGCCCCGGCAGGTTTTGCACGTGGTTTTTGTGTATTAAGCGACTTTGCCGAAATACAATATAAATGCACCGGGCATTACAGCAATAAGGCTGAGTCGGGAATATTATGGAATGATCCTGCAATTGGCATTCAATGGCCGGTTGATAATCCTTCCACTTCTGCCAAAGATGAAGTGGCGCAAACCCTGGAACAATGGTTGAGTAAACCGGATTCCAATAATTTTAAATACTAAATAAGATGGAATCAAAAAGAATATTAATTGCCGGTGGAGCCGGATATGTGGGTTCAATTTTGAGTCCGCATTTAAAAAAACAAGGGTATGATATAACCGTAATGGATACCTGTTGGTTTGGTAATTATTTGCCTGCAACCATTCCGGTTATCAAAAAGGATTTATTTGATTTAACCATCAGTGAAATAAAGGAATACGATGAAATCATTTTTTTAGGGGGTTTATCGAATGATCCGATGGCAGAATTTGCCCCACAGGCAAATTTTATTTACAATACAGCTTTGCCTGCTTATCTGGGTTTTATTGCCCGTGAGGCCGGATTGAAAAGATTTATTTTCGCAGGATCCTGCTCTGTTTATGGCTATACCCACAACAAAACTTTTACCGAAGAAGATATTGCGGTTTGTAACTATCCTTATGGGGTCTCAAAATTACAGGGCGAACAGTCTTTATTAAGTCTGCAATCGGAAGATTTCTCGGTAATTTGTTTAAGGCAAGGTACCATTAGCGGTTACAGCCCACGCATGCGCCTGGATCTTGCCATCAATACCATGTTCAAAAATGCGGTTTCAAAAAAGGAAATTACCTTGAGTAACCACCGCATCTGGCGACCCATTTTAGGGATCACCGATTTGTGTGACGGCTATCAAAAAGCGGTGGAAAGTCCATTAACGGTAAATGGGATATTTAATATTGCTTCTTTCAATACCACAGTGGGCGAATTGGCTCAGAGTGTGAAAGAAATTGTTGAAGAAAAGTATGGTGTTGAAATTAATATCAAGGATAATAATATTCAGGATTACCGTAATTATAAAGTGAGCTGGCAAAAAGCCATGACAGACCTGAATTATCAGCCGGTTCAAACCGAAAAAGACATTATCAACGATTTGCTGTTGCATTTGGAGGATTTCAAAAACTTTGATGAAGCCAGATTCTATAACCTTGAAGTTTTCAAGACCATCAAATTAAACAATCATTCAGTAGCCACCCCATGAAAAAAGTGATTGTATTAGGAGCCAACGGGCAGTTAGGTTCAGATATTTCGTCCGTTTTAAGAGAGCATGGATTTGATGTTGTGGAGATAACACACCAGCAATTGGATGTTGGAAATACAGGTGAACTAGAAATCTTATTTGAAAAAGAAAAACCAGATGTGGTGATTAATGCAACTGCTTATCACAATGTAAATTTATGCGAAGAAAAACCGGAAATTGCTGAACAAATCAATGCCATCGCGCCGGGGTTTATATCGGCATTATCAAAAAGGCTGAACTTTAGATTCATTCACTTCAGCACCGATTATGTTTTTGATGGAAATTCTTCAAAACCTTATATTGAAACCGATGAAGCTTATCCATTAAATGAATATGGTAAGAGTAAGTTGAATGGGGAGAAAATAGTTTTGGCAGAAAACCCTGATAGTATTGTTATGCGGGTTTCGGGCCTATATGGATCGCATCCCTGCAGGGCAAAAAACGGATTAAATTTTGTACAGCTCATGCTTAAACTGGCACGAGAAAAAGGGGAAGTAAAAGTGGTTACCGATGAAATAGTTTCACCCACTTATACCAAAAATATTGCCCAACAAGTTGTCAAAATATTAGATTCAAACCTTAATGGAATGGTACATTCAACATCTGAAGGTTTTTGTAGCTGGAATGAATTTGCAAGAGAAATTTTTAATTATACGCGCACACCGGTAAATTTATTATCTGCCCTTTCAACCGATTTCCCGCCAACCATAAAAAGGCCAAAATATTCGGTTTTAGAAAACGCAAGATTGAAGGAATCAGACATCAATGTGATGCTTAATTGGAAAATTGCCCTTCACCAATATTTGGATGAAATGGCTCAGGCAGCTTCTTAAAAAATTTTACATAATTCCACTCCAAAACCTGATAAATGTCGGGTTTTTAATGATTTCTTACCCTTACTTTTGACATTGTATTATTTTTGAGATTAATTTAATTTGAATTTAGGCCTATGTCAAGTCCTGTAACCTGTTCATGCGGAAATGATGATGATGGAGCCCTTTTAGAGCGGCTGGCGGAAATCGTTAGTACCTATAAAGAGAAGCCCGGCGCTTTGATTCCTGTCCTTCAGGCTACCCAAAGTCTGTTTGGATACATTCCAAGAGAAGCCATCCTGAAAATTTCGGAGATACTGAATGAACCTTTATCAAAGATATTTGGAGTCATTACCTTTTACTCTTTCTTCTCCCTGAAACCCCGTGGAAAATATTTGATCCGTGTTTGTATGGGAACTGCCTGTTATGTGCAGGGAGCCAATGAAGTACTTACCGTTTTGAAGCAACAATTAGAAGTGGAAATTGGAGAAACCACTGCCGATAAATTATTTACGCTGGATATTGGCCGGTGTTTTGGTGCCTGCGGACTTGCTCCGATAATTATGGTTAACGACGATGTTCACCAATGGGTAAAATCAAAAGATATTGCCAAAATAATTAAGAATTACCGGAAACACGAACAACCTAAAACAGTGGAGGTACAATAATGGACTTAAATAAATTTATGTACCCGGTTAAAAGTGTATCTGATCTTAGTACATTGTACAAAACTATCACTGAAAGTGCTGAATACAAAGCTGATAAGATATATATATGTGCCGGTGGAGGTTGTATTGCTTCCGGTTCAAAAAAGGTAAAAGAGGCACTCGATGCCCAGTTGAATGTATCAGAACTGAAGGATAAAGTGAGTATTGTTGAAACCGGATGTTTAGGCCCCTGTGCCTTGGGTCCGGTTATGGTTATCGGGAAAGATGATACATTTTATCAGCAGGTGAAACCGGGTGATGCAAAAGAAATTGTTGAGCAACATGTAATAGGTGGTCATTCGATTGAACGCCTGATTCATTCTGTTGCAGATCAGAAAGTTTCCAAGAGATCAGAAATTCCATTTTTCAAAAATCAAAAGAAAGACGTTTTGAAAAATTGTGGGATTATCAATCCAACAAAGATAGCAGATTATATTTCCTGTGGAGGATATCGGGCACTGGGAAAAGTTCTGACTGAACTGAATGGAGAACAGGTTGTTCATGAAGTTACGATATCGGGTTTGAGAGGCAGAGGCGGCGCAGGTTTTCCTACGGGTGTTAAATGGGGTTTTGCCAGAAAAGCCAAGGGTAATGTAAAATACATTTTATGTAATGCCGATGAAGGTGATCCCGGTGCATTTATGGATCGCAGTATTCTGGAAGGTGACCCGCATAGCGTGCTTGAAGGGATGATTATTGGTGCTTACGCGATTGGCAGCAACCAGGGATACATTTATGTGAGAGCCGAATATCCATTGGCAGTGGAGCGTTTTCAGATTGCTATTGATCAGGCCAGGGAGTTCGGAATTCTTGGAGATAATATTTTTGGTTCCGGATTTAACTTTGATCTTGAAATAAGAAAGGGTTCCGGCGCATTTGTTTGTGGTGAGGAAACGGCTCTCATGGTTTCTATTGAAGGGAAGCGGGGAGAACCACGTCCACGACCTCCATTCCCTGCCGAGAAAGGATTATGGAACAAACCAACCGTGCTGAATAATGTTGAAACTTTTTCGAATATTCCTCAGCTGATTCTTGCAGGTGGGGAGAATTATGCAAAGGTAGGAACCGATAAAAGCAAAGGAACAAAAATATTTGCGCTTGCTGGTACGGTTAATATTTCCGGTCTGGTTGAAGTGGCCGTTGGAACGCCGCTACGCGAACTTGTTTATGATATAGGCGGTGGTATTTCTACAAATAAAAAATATAAAGCCGCTCAAATAGGCGGTCCGTCGGGAGGTTGTGTTCCGGAAGAACATTTGGATGTTCCGCTTGATTATGAATCCTTAAACAATTTAGGTGCCATCATGGGAAGTGGTGGTCTCATTGTAATGGATGAAAGCAGTTGCATGGTGGATGTGGCCAGATTTTTCCTTGAATTTGTACAGGAGGAATCCTGTGGCAAGTGTGTGCCTTGTCGCGAAGGAACTGCCCGTATGCTCGACTTGCTCAATAAAATTTGTGAAGGTAAAGGTGAAATGGAAGACCTGGATGAACTCGAAAAACTTGCCTTTACCGTAAAGAATGCTTCTTTGTGTGGACTTGGACAAACAGCTGCCAATCCTTTTTTGAGTACTTTCAGGTATTTTAAAGAGGAATACCTGGAACATATCAAAGATAAAAAGTGCAGAACCGCTACCTGTAAATCGCTTATCGTATTCGAAATTCTGGATGTATGCAATGGTTGTCAGGTTTGCAAAAAGGTTTGTCCGGTTGAAGCGATTACCGGAATTAAAAAAGGGCATCACACTATTGACAGTGAACTTTGCATCCGTTGTGGACTGTGTTTAAGTACCTGTAAGTTTGATGCAATTATTAAGTATTGATCCTCAAAAAGAAAATGGGTATGCAAATAACAATCAACAATAATTCATATGCAGCTTTCGATGGGGAAACTGTTCTGGATGTTGCAAAAAGAAATGGCATCTATATTCCAACATTATGTTACCATGTAAAAACGGGGCAGGCAGCAAAATGTAGAGCGTGTATTGTTTCCGTAGAAGGGATGCGGGGTTTTCAAACTTCGTGCAATCTCCAGGTTAGAGAAGGCATGTTGGTTCAAACCGAAACCAAAGAAGTAATAGACACACAACGGCAGATAGTGGATTTGATGCTATCCTCAGGATACCACAATTGCCTGGCATGCGAGCGAAGCGGCTCTTGCGAATTACAGGATGTTTGTTACCACCTTGGTATTGAGAAAACTTCCTACCCTGATTTACCAACCGGCATTAAAGATGAAAGTTCAGAATTTATTGTAATTGATTATGATAAGTGTATCAGTTGTGGACGATGTGTGGCTGTATGTAATGAAAATGTAGTAAATGAAGTTCTTGGTTTTGGATACCGTGGGAAGGCCACTACTATCATGTGTGATGACAATATTCCGATGGGAGAATCAAGCTGCGTGCAGTGTGGCGAATGCGTTCAGATTTGTCCAACAGGTGCTTTAACAGATAAAAAATCCAGAGGTAAAGGCAGGTTTGCAGAATTTGATAAAGTGGATACTACCTGCCCGTATTGCGGAGTGGGTTGCCAGTTAACCTTACATGTTGATCGCATGAAGAACAAAGTGGTTCGTGTAACCGGACGGGATGTATGGCCAAATAACGGGATGCTATGCGTAAAAGGCCGTTATGGTTTTGAGTTTCACGCTAGTCCGAACCGGCTGCAATATCCTTTGATTAAACGTAATGGAAAACATGAACGGGCAACTTGGGATGAGGCTTTGGATTATATTGTTGAGCGTACTAAAACGATTATTGAAAAAGACGGTCCAAATGTTTTTTCGGCATTGGGTTCAGGCCGAATTATCAATGAAAATAATTATGCGATTCAGAAATTTACCCGTGCGGTAATCAAAACAAATAATGTAGATCATTGTGCGCGCACCTGCCATGCACCTACAGTAGCCGGACTTGCACACGCCTTTGGAAGTGGTGCAGCTACCAATTCTATCCATGAAATTTTAGAAACAGAACTTATTTTTGTGATTGGTTCAAACATGACCGAAGCGCATCCTGTTGTTTCGTATTATGTGAAAAAAGCGGCTAAAAATGGAGCTAAATTGATTGTTTGTGATCCGCGAAAAGTTGACATCGCGCATTGGTCAGATTTATATGTTCAGTTACGTGTGGGTACAGATGTTCCTTTCATCAATGGATTGATCCATGAAATATTCAAAAATGGCTGGCACGATGAAGATTTCATGATGAATAATACGGAGAATCCTGAGGATATCAAACAGTGGGTTCAGGATTACCCAATCGAGAAAGCTTCCCTGCTTTCGGGCGTGCCGGAGGATATGATGCGCAATGTGGCAAAAATGTTGGGAGAAGCAAAAAAAGTGAGTGTGATTTATTGTCTGGGTATTACTGAACACACTACAGGAACCGACAATGTAAAAACACTCGCAAATTTACAAATGGTACTTGGACATTTGGGTAAACGGGGTTGCGGGGTGAACCCATTGCGGGGTCAGAATAATGTGCAGGGAGCCTGTGATATGGGGGCATTGCCAAATGTGTATCACAATTATCAGTCGGTAACCAATGAAAAAGTGATTGAAAAAATGGAAAAGGCCTGGGGTGTAAGCGGTCTTTCCCGAAGCGAAGGTTATAAGCTGCCAACTATGTTGCACAAAGCTACAACAGGAGAAACCAAAATTCTTTTCTGTGTAGGAGACAATACGGTTCAGACCGAACCCAATACGGCAAAAACAATCAAAGAAATTGAAGCACTTGAATTTTTGGTGGTGGTAGATATTTTTCCCAACATGACCACCGAGTATGCGGATGTTATTTTACCCGATGTTTGTTTTAATGAAGATGAGGGAACTTATTCCAATCTTGACAGGAGGGTGCAGTTTCTTAGAAAGGCAGTAGATGCCCCCGGGGAGGCACGTCCAACCTGGTGGATTATGCAGGAATTGGGAAAAAGGATGGGTGTGGATTTAGGATTTAAATCGGCAAAAGATACCTGGGAAGATATGCGCAGAACCGGAACCATAATGGGGGGAATTACCTATGAACGCATACAAAATATTGGTTTGCAATGGCCTTGTCCAACAGTACAACATCCGGGTACTCCGATCCTTCATTTAAATGGCAAATTTACCCGCGGATTAGGTTTATTTTCAAAAACAAATTACCGGCCTCAGGCTGAATTGCCGGATGCAGAATATCCATTTATACTTTCAACCGGGCGCAGGTTATGGCATTACCATACGGGAACGCAAACCCGAAATTCGATCGGTCTGGAAAATATTTTTCCTGAAGAATTATTGGAGATCAGTCCTTATGATGCCAATATTATGAAAGTTAAAACGGGTGACATGGTTAAGGCAACCAGTAGGAGAGGCACCATTACTTTGAAGGCGTGGGTTACTGACCGATCTCCTGCGGGAGTCACCTGGTGTGCTTTTCATTTCAGGGAAGCGCATGCCAATGTATTAACGATTGATGCCTATGATGATGTAACCGAGACTCCGGAATACAAGGCATGTGCGATAAAAATTGAAAAAGTAAGTGAAGGAGAAGCGGTAGTTTCAAGAGGTTTCAGGCAGGCCAGGCCATAATTAAGAATTAAGAATTAATAATTAAGAATTAATAATTAAAATTAATAATTAAAATTAAGAATTTATAATTAAGAATATAGGGATAAGGTAAAATGGAAGATCAGTTTTAATTTGTTTCTTTGTTGTAGCCTTATTATTTTCTTTTGCTACTAAGGAACTAAGAAACAATTTTAGCCGCCAAGACGCGAAGGCACAAAGTTTAAAACCTTTGCGTCTTAGAGCCTTTGTGGCATCTATCTGTAGCTACTAAGAAAAATGGATGTTATTTAGATAAAGAATTGAAGCGCAGATTCCCGCTGAAACAGGAATAAAAAGAGTAATAAATAATAAAAATTATGAACGAAAACGATTTTAACAAGCTCATTGATTTTGCTATTGATCAGGAAAATCAAGCCTTTGAATTTTACACCGCTGCAGCCCAAAAAGTAACGAATCCCGGGGTAAGAAAAATCTTTGAAGAACTGGCAGCAGATGAAAATGGCCATGCCAATTTATTGGAAATTTACAGAAATAACAGGGAACTGGGTATTATCTTTAAAATCCAGGATGTAGATTATAAAATTACTGAAACACAGGATTTGCCAGCACTTTCATTGGAGATGAAACCGAGTGAAGCTATCGCCATTGCGATGAAGCGCGAGCTGGAAGCGGCAGAATTATACCGGAATCTTGCTGCCAGTGCACTAAACCCGACAGAAAAAGAGGCTATGGAAAATTTGTCGAACATGGAGATGGGACATAAGCATAAGCTCGAAAATATTTTCATTGAAATAGGTTATCCGGAAGTATTCTGAGAATATTGGGTATAGTTTGTCCCGTGAAATGCAAAACGGGAAGCAATTGGTAATTGGAAAGTACAAAATGATAAGAGAAATAATAGTAATAGACGAAGAAAAGTGTGATGGTTGTGGAAACTGTATTCCGGGATGCCCTGAGGGTGCCCTTCAATTGATTGACGGAAAGGCCAGGTTGGTGAGCGAACTTATGTGTGACGGATTAGGTGCTTGTATTGGTGAATGCCCTCAGGACGCCATTGAAATTGAGAAGAGGGAAGCTGCAACCTACAGTGAACTGGAAGTGATAAAAGTAATTGCAGGCCAAGGTAGAAATACCACCATTGCACATTTAAAACATTTGCAGGAGCATGGGGAGACTAGCTACTATAATGAAGCTATTCATTACCTTAATAAAAATCAAAAGCAACTGACATTTAGTGTTCAGGAAATAATCAATGAAATGGAAAATTATTCACCCGCTTCCAACCCAAATGAGGCAGACCATCCGGATCAGAAAACAAACATTTCACAGCATCCGGTAAATAGTGGTTGTGGATGCCCGGGAGCCATAACCATGGACTTTAGGGAACCTGATAATATGGATATCTTTGTAAAGGAAGACCCAAATATGCGCAGTCAACCTTCCGAATTAAAACAATGGCCTATTCAGATGCATCTTGTAAATCCGATGGCTCCTTATTTCAGAAATTGTGATTTGCTTTTGGCAGCCGATTGTGTTGCCTTCGCCTGTGGAGAATTTCACAGAGAACACTTGAAAGGACGATCAATTGCCATTGCATGTCCCAAACTTGACAGTTATCAGGAGGAATATATTACAAAGCTTACAAGTATGGTAAATGATGCCCATGTCAACACGATCACGGTCATGATTATGGAGGTACCTTGTTGTGGTGGCTTATTGCATATGGCAATGACTGCGGTAAATGCAGCCAATAGAAAAATCCCTGTAAAAATGATAAAAGTGGGTCTGCAAGGGGAGGTAATAGAAGAAATTTGGGTTTAATGCAAATAAAATTAGATTAAACATTTTTTAGTTGATTACTGATACATACATAGTCAACATAATTATTTTTTTTAATTTTATTTTTCATTTGTTTCTAACAAAAAAATCATCCAGGATATATTTGGAGATCGGTTTAGTTTCTTCATATTATCTTTCAATGAAATTGTCTTAGCGAGTACTAGCTTTAAAAAATTTATTTTTTTTTATAAAATAAATATATTTAACTTGCGCCCCGATTGAAAAAAAGTTTGTCCATATTGCTTTCCTTATTGATAATGATCTCATCAAGTGGATTTTGTTTATCCATTGATTATTGTCCACATAAGAAGAAATCAACCGTTTCCCTTGTTGGGATGAAAACAGGTTGTTGTAAGGGAAAGACTTCGCATAGTTGTTGTACCAAAACCATTGTTGACCTTAAAAAGGTAACCGATAATTATAATTCCCCTTCACAAATTGTACAGACCTCAGTAAATTGGTTATTTGTATCCGTATTTTTTAACTCAGTTATTTCTAAATCGGATATAAGCAAGCCAGTTTCTTATCTAACCGGAAATTCTCCACCTATCCGGCAAGTTTCACTGAACATTCTGTACAGGACTTTCCTGATTTAATTCCTTCATAAAAAAATGATACTTCCATTTAATTAATGGGAGTTTTTGCCGTTTTCATTCGTGAAATTATTTCAATTTCATTCGTAAAACAGCATGTTTCTTTTTAGGCCTTAATAGCTTTTGAAGAATCAATATTCAATTAATAAATTTAAAAACAAACAAACAATATGAAAAATTTAATTATTGCTATGATTTGTATTTTTGGGATCAGTAGTTCTCTGTATGCCCAAAAAGCAATTAAAAAAACAGAAACCTTTAAAGTTTATGGCAATTGTGATATGTGCCAAGAAACCATTGAAGGAGCTTTGAAAAAGAAAGATGGAATTCTTTCAAAAAGTTGGGACTCCAAAACAAAAATGATTGTTGTTGCTTATGATTCATCTAAAATCACCCTTGCAGATATCAAACAAAAGATCGCAAATGTTGGATACGACATGGATGATTTGAAGGCAAAAGATGAAACCTATAATAACTTACATAAATGCTGTCAATATGAAAGACCCAAAAATTAAAAGGATATCCTTTCTGCATTTCATTTTCACATTTGCTCTATTTGTATTTATCATGAGTTGTAATCAAACTCCTGAGCAAAAATCAACGACTGCAAAAACCTCAGTACAGGATTCGGTTCAGGTAAAAGACTCCGTTTTATATGCCTGCCCGATGCACCCTGAGGTTATAGCCTATAAACCCGCTCAATGCACTGAGTGTGGAATGGATCTCGAGCTAGCCACAGCTGATAATTAATCAAATCATGCTTAATCGAATTGTAAAATATTTTCTTGAGAACCGGCTGATTACCTTCATCCTCCTGATTTCATTTATTGTGATGGGGGTTGTTTATATGCCTTTCAACTGGAAGTCGGATTTCATGCCTCGGGATCCAATTTCTGTTGATGCAATTCCGGATATAGGAGAAAATCAACAAATAGTTGCTACCGAATGGATGGGTCGTTCACCAAAAGATATTCAGGACCAAGTAACCTATCCTTTAACTACAGTACTGTTGGGTATTCCGGGCGTGCAAACCGTACGAAGCACCTCTATGTTCGGCATGTCTTTTATCTATATCATTTTTAAAGATAAAATTGATTTTTACTGGAGTCGCTCCCGGATTCTTGAAAAGCTTAGCTCTCTGCCATCGGGAACAATACCTGCGGGTGTTCAACCAACGCTCGGGCCGGATGCTACTGCACTGGGGCAAATTTATTGGTACACCCTCGAAGGTCGCGATCCTAAAACTGGTAAGCCAAATGGTGGGTGGGATCCTCAGGAATTGAGAACTATTCAGGATTTTTATGTAAAATATGGTTTGACAACCGCTGAAGGGGTTTCAGAAGTTGCATCAGTAGGTGGTTTCATTAAGGAATATCAGGTCGATCTGAATCCGGAAGCATTGAAAGCCTTTAATGTATCGGTGATGGACGTGATGAATGCGGTGCGTAAAAGCAATCTCGATATCGGTGCTGAAACCATGGAATTAAACAACGTCGAGTACATTATTCGTGGTTTAGGGTATGTAAAAAGCCTTGAGGATGTTGAGTTATCGGTTGTTGCCGTGAGAAATAATATTCCAGTGCGTATTAAAGATGTTGCCCATATTTCATTTGGTCCGGCCACTCGCCGGGGAGGTCTCGATAAAGCAGGTTCTGAAGCTGTTGGTGCCGTGGTTGTTGCCCGTTATGGGTCAAACCCGATGGAAGTGATCAACAATGTCAAAGACAAAATAAAAGAAATCGAAGCCGGATTGCCACAAAAAACCTTACCCGACGGATCCATTTCCAAAGTAACCGTCGTTCCTTTTTACGACCGCACCTCGCTGATAAAAGAAACCATCGGAACACTCGAATCAGCCCTGTCGCACGAAATTCTAATCAGTATTCTTGTCATAATAATTCTGGTGATGAACCTTAGGGCATCCCTTATTGTAGCAGGATTACTTCCCATAGGTGTTTTAATGACTTTTATTTTCATGCGCATTTTCGGTATCGAGGCCAATATTGTGGCACTATCGGGTATTGCTATTGCGATTGGTGTTATGGTTGATATTGGAATTATTTATGTAGAAAACATTCTCCGGCATTTGGAAATGCGGGAAAATGAGGGTGTTCGTGGAAATAAATTGCTACAGGTTATTTACCTGGCTACAACCGAAGTTCGCGCAGCGGTGGTCACTGCTATTGCAACAACTATTGTTAGTTTCCTGCCTGTTTTTGCCATGCAGGCTGCTGAAGGAAAATTGTTTCATCCACTGGCTTTCACTAAAACTTTTGCATTGTTGTCGGCACTGGTTCTCGGTATTGTTGTTTTACCAACCCTTACACATATCTTTTTTTCTATTCGCGTGGATACTAAAAAGATTCGCAAAATATGGAATGGAAGTTTGATACTTGCAGGCATCATTTTTTTGATCTTCTGGCACACCTGGCCGGCGTTGGCATTAACCCTGATTGGTATTAATAATTTACTGGAATATCGCTGGTCTGAGCACAAAAAAGAATTTCCAAACTATATCAATATTGGTATTACCGCGCTGGTAGCAGTATGGTATCTCACCATTGAATGGTTGCCTCTGGGAGCACATAACAGTTCCTTTACAAACTTTCTGTTCGTAAGTTGGATTATTGCGGTAATTCTTGTCCCACTCATGTTAATGGTTCATTATTATGAAGGAATCATTCGCTGGGCTTTGGCGAATAAAAGAAAATTTCTGCTTATCCCTGCAATAACATTGTTTTTTGGTCTGTTGGTCTGGCAGGGATTCAATAAAACCTTTGGTATTATGGCCACAGGAATCGAAAAAGCAGGTTGGAAAAATTTCAGACAAACTGCAAACTGGCAAGCCTCTGAAAAGTTATTTCCGGGAACCGGCAAAGAGTTTATGCCTTCCTTAAACGAAGGATCTTTTTTGCTGATGCCCACCAGTATGCCACATTCAAGTATTGAAAAGAACCTGGATTATATTGAAACGCTTGATAAGAGGCTTTCGGCAATTCCTGAAGTAGAGATTGCCGTTGGTAAATGGGGCCGCGTTAATTCAGCACTCGATCCGGCTCCGGTGCAAATGTTTGAGAATACCATCAATTATTGTTCAGAATTTATCCTGGATGAGAATGGACATCGCAGTCAATTTAAAGTGGATAATGAAGGCAGCTACCTTCTTAAAAACGGATCTAAATACAATATCGAAAAAGAAGGTTTTAGAGTAATTCCTGCCGACAGCCTTATCCCTGACAACAGTGGTGAGTATTTCCGCCAGTGGAGACCGCAAATTAAAAGACCGAATGACATTTGGAACGAAATTGTAAAAGTGACTAACATTCCCGGTCTCACTTCAGCCCCAAAATTACAGCCCATCGAAACCCGGCTGGTAATGCTTTCAACAGGTATGCGTGCTCCAATGGGCTTGAAAGTTTTTGGACCTGATCTGAATTCCATTGAGAAGGCCGGGATGCAGCTTGAGCAGGCTCTGAAAGATGTTCCATCTATTACGGGACCTTCCGTGTTCTACGATCGCGCTGTGGGTGCTCCTTACCTTGAAATAAAACTCAACCGTGAAGCTATGGCAAGATACGGCATGAGTGTGAACGATGTTCAGGAAGTGTTGCAGGTTGCTATTGGAGGTATGGCACTTTCTTCATCTGTTGATGGACGTGAACGGTTCAGCCTCAGGGTTCGTTATGCCCGTGAACTACGGGATAATCCTGATGATCTCAAGCGAATTCTTATTCCGGCTTTGAATGGTGTACAGGTTCCTTTGAGTGAAATTGCCGATATTGATTATTCACGTGGCGCACAAATGATCCGGAGTGAAAATACGTTCCTTAATGGTTATGTAATATTTGATAAAAATGAAGGTAAAGCAGAAGTTGAGGTAGTAGAAGAAGCAACAAAAATATTGCAGCAAAAATTGACTTCAGGTGCCATGGTCTTACCTACCGGTGTGTCTTATAAATTTGCCGGTAATTATGAAAATCAACTAAGGGCAACAAAACGATTAGCCATTGTAATACCCATCAGTTTACTCCTGATCTTGTTGTTACTTTATTTTCAATTCCGCACGGTTACCGCTTCGTTTATTCACTTTTCCGGCGTGTTCGTTGCATTTGCCGGTGGTTTTATAATGCTTTGGTTGTACGGTCAGGATTGGTTCATGAATTTTTCTGTTTCAGGTATCAACTTGCGGGAACTATTTCAGATGCACACCATAAATCTGAGTGTAGCCGTTTGGGTTGGTTTTATTGCACTATTCGGTATTGCTACGAACGATGGTGTAATTATGGGTACCTACATTCATCAGGTATTTGAAGAAAGGCATCCTGCTACGGTTCATGAGGTACGAGAGGCAGTAATAGCAGCAGGTCTAAAGCGTGTACGACCAGCTATGATGACCTCAGCAGTTGCAGTAATTGCCTTGTTACCTGTTTTATCCTCCACAGGTAAAGGTTCCGACATTATGATCCCCATGGCTATTCCCATGTTTGGAGGTATGATAATCCAGGTAATGACCGTTTTTGTGGTTCCCTTGTTTCAGGCAATGTGGAGAGAAAGTGCTGTAAACAGCCAGAATAAGTTAGCAGTTCAATCTAATAATATTCAGTTTAACGATGAAAAATCAGGTAATTAATAAAATACTTTTAACGCTGCTAGCACTGTGCAGTTGGTTTTTGGGTAGAAGTCAACAACAAACTGATTCCCTGTTCAACTATCTCGAAATAGCAGCCAGGAATAATCCAACGGTGCTTCAGCGTTTTTATGAATATAAAGCGTCACTACAAAAAATACCGCAAGTTGGAGGTTTACCCGATCCTCAGTTAAGTGCCGGTATATTCCTTCAGCCCATGGAATTGATGGCAGGGTATCAACTGGCAGATTTCCGTCTGATGCAAATGTTTCCATGGTTTGGTGTATTAAAATCGGCGAAAGATGAAATGAGCTTGATGGCCAAGGCAAAATTCGAATCCTTTCGTGATGCAAAATTGCAGGTATTTTACGAGGTGCAGCAAAGTTGGTATGAATTACACAAGCTTAAACAGAATATTCGTGTTTCGGAGAAAAACATGGGGATTCTAAAAACAATCGAAAGATTGGCTATTGTAAAATTTAAGGCAGGTCCGGCGGGATTCAGTAATTCAAATAACAACAAAACAATGACTGCTGCTTCCACTCAGAATATTTCTTCAGGATCTTCCGGAATGAATGGCATGGGAGGAACTCAGGGTAATAATTCCGGGTCTGTTGCAATCCAGCCACCTTCATCTATGTCGGGAAATTCCATGGGTTCATCACCGGGTAGTTCAGGCCTTTCTGATGTCTATAGAATTCAAATTGAAATCAATGATCTTCAAAACAATATTGAACTGTTAAAAAATCAGTTCAAAACGGTTTCCGCCCAGTTTAACAGTTTTCTAAACAGGCAGCCCGATGCAGAAGTTAACATTCCGGATACCTTGATAGCTGATAATTTTCAATCATCGCTGTTCGCTCTATCAGATAGTTTACTCAGTAACAATCCCATGCTGGGAATGCTTCAATTTGAGCAACAATCGCTCGATGCACGCAAAAAAATGGTGACTAAAATGGGCTACCCAATGTTTGGAATAGGACTAAATTACTCCTTGATAGAGAAAAGTGGAATGTCCACTTCGCCTATGAATGGAAACGATATGATTATGCCAATGGTAACAGCCACTTTGCCAATCTTTCGCAAAAAATACAGTTCAATGCAAGCCGAAACAGATTTATTAAAATCGGCAAGCTGGCAAAATTATCAGGCTACATCCAATGCGTTAAAAGCTGAGTTTTATCAAGCTATGCAATTATATCAGGATTCAAAACGTCGCATGAATCTTTATGGAGATCAATATCAATTAGCTTCTAAATCTTTCAATATTATGTTAAAAAGTTTTGCATCATCAGGTTCGGCGCTAATCGATATCCTGCGTGTTCAACAACAAACACTCGATTACGAATACAAGCAGATGGAAGCAGTTGCTGATTTTAATACTTCTATCGCATGGTTTAAGAGATTAATGGCACACACAATAATTTAACTTCAAAATCAAAAAGAAATGAAAAAAATATTTTCAAACAAATATGTTCGCTTCAGTCTTATTCTAATTGGCGGTATCGCACTTGGATGGATATTCTTCCATTCTCCAAATAAGAATATTGGCAAAAACGATCATTCTGCGGAAGAAGTGAAATATGATATTTGGACCTGTTCCATGCACCCACAGATAAAAATACCCAAACAAGGGAAATGCCCTATTTGCGGTATGGATTTAATTCCACTTAACCAAAGTGGCGCAACATCAGACCCTGAAGCAATTCACATGACCAAGGAAGCTGCTCAATTAGCGAATGTTCTTATATCCATCGTTTCAAGGCAAAACCCTGTAAAGGAAATTCGTTTGTATGGTAAGGTAAAAACAGATGAACGACTTTTACAAAGTCAGGTATCCTATTTACCCGGCCGCATCGAAAAATTATTTGTTAACTTTACCGGTGAAAGAGTAAGCAAAGGGCAAACGCTGGCTCTTATCTATTCACCAGACCTGGTAACGGCTCAACAGGAATTACTCGAGACAGCCTCATCAAAACAATCGCAACCCACGCTATACGAAGCATCAAAAGATAAACTTCGCCAATGGAAACTTACCGAAAACCAGATTGCAGCTATTGAAAAATCGGCAAAAGTTAAAACGAATTTTGAAGTATTTGCCAATACAAGCGGAATTGTTTCGGCAAGGCGTGTAAACAGTGGTGATTTTATTTCTCCAGGCACCGTGTTATTTGAAGTGGCAGATCTGTCGCATGTTTGGATCATGTTCGATGCCTACGAAAGTGACCTTCCATTTCTTTCTCAGGATCAAAAGGTAACATTTACAATTCAGGCATTACCCGGCATAAATTTTTCCGGAAATATTTCATTTATCGATCCTGTGCTTGATCCGATTAACCGTGTTGCTCAAGTTCGGGTTGAATTCAACAATCAGGATGGTAAATTAAAACCTGAAATGTTTGCCACCGGCATTGTAAAAGCAAATCTGAAAGTACATAACAACAAGTTAGTCATACCCAAAACTGCGGTTTTATGGACTGGTAAACGTTCCGTTGTATATGTGAAACTACCAGGAACAGATGAACCTATCTTTAAAATTCGGGAAATTGAACTGGGTCCAATGCTTGGCAATAGTTATGTGGTAGAAAATGGGTTAAGTGATGGAGAAGAAATTGTTACACAAGGGGTTTTTAGTGTTGACGCTTCTGCGCAACTCGAAGGTAAACCCAGTATGATGAATCCACCGGAGGATCAGACACCAGCAATATCTGAATCGGAAATGCCACTCAACACCCTATTTGAACAATACATAATATTAAAAGATGCTTTTATTGAAAGCGATGAAAAGGTTATAAAAGATGCATTTCAGAAATATAAGAAAGTTCTTGCAAAAATCAATGTGAGTTTGCTTAAAGGAGATGCCCAATTGAAATGGTTTGAAATTTCAGGAAACATGGAAAAACACATTAAACAAATGGAATTATCCGGTTCAATAGAAGAACAACGTAAGGCGTTTTCAGGTTTAAGCAATCAATTTTACAAAGCAATAAAAGCCTTTGGATTGAAAGGGAACACAGCATATTACCAATTTTGTCCAATGGTCAATCATAATAAAGGTGCTTATTGGCTCAGCGAATCAAAAACAATCCGAAATCCTTATTTCGGAGCATCCATGATGGATTGTGGCAAGACTAAGGAAACTTTGAATTATTAAAAACTAAAAAAAAATATCATGAAAAGAAAAATCAAACTATTTAGCATTCTATTTTGTGCATTTATTGTTGTATCAAGTTGCACTAAGACCCCAATGGCCTGTTGCATGCTTCCGGAAACCGGAACGATAGGGCAACCCATCACTTTCAGTTCCACTTGCAGTACCAATGCGAGTAAATATAAATGGGATTTTGGAGATGGAAATACTTCAACAGATGCAAACCCAATACATATTTACCTTACAGCTGGAACTTATACCGTGAAATTGATGGCAATGAGCAGCAATGAATCGAAAATGGCTGAAACATCCAAGTCAATCAAAATACAATAATCTCAGGGAAATGAGAACCATATTGATTACTATGGTGGTCTTCCTGACTTCCAGTTTTTCATTTTCAACTGCTGATATTAAGGATAAAGTAAAGGCATGGATATCCCCTCCGGAAGCGGATAATATCATTAATCCCTATCAAAGAAATACTTTTGCGACCGCAGAAGGGAAGAAGATTTACGTACAAATCTGCTTCATTTGTCATGGCGATAAAGGTAAAGGAGATGGTTTAGGTGGATTGGCTCTGGTTCCCAGGCCTGCAGATCTCGCAACTCTAAAAGTTCAAGGGCAAACGGATGGAGCCATTTTCTGGAAGATCACAGAAGGACGGCCACCCATGGCAAGCTATAAAACCACCTATTCTGAAATTCAACGGTGGCAATTGGTAAATTTTTTAAGAACATTCAATAAAATAAAAAAATAATACAATGAAAACAAAAACGATTTTTCTTTTTCTTTTTGCAATGACCACCCGACTTGCGTTTGGTCAGGATGACATGCAAAATCAATTACAAACGCTGAAGGATGATTTTACATCCTTTAAGAAACCCTCACAAACGAATTTTATGTTAAGGGGATTTACCGAATTTGGTTTTGACGCTTCCTCTGACAATGTTAATTTTAACATGACCTCCTTTAATCCTGTTCTGTTATGGCGTCATGGCGATCGTTTTCTTTTTGAAAGCGAACTTGAAATGGAATACATGAACAACCAGTTTGAAGTTAATCTTGGATATGCCAATGCATCATTTGTTGTTTCTAAAGGATTGGTTATTAGGGCAGGAAAAATTTTAATACCCTTTGGAACTTTTGGCGAAAAATTGCATCCTTCCTGGGTAAATAAATTTGCAGCCATGCCATTGGGAGTCGGCCATGATGGGTTAGTGCCATTAAATGATATCGGAATAGAAGTTCGAGGTGGATTACAATTGGGTTATTCAAAACTCAGCTACTCATTATATGCAGTAAACGGCCCGAGAATAAATGATGGAAAAGATTCGTCGGGAGCAGGAATGTTATTGTTTAAAAATGAAACTGAAAATAACAAGAACAAAGCGATTGGTTCACGAATTGCCATTTTGCCCTTCTCAAACTCATCATTGGAAATTGGTTTTTCAGGGTATTATGCAATGCCGGGGTCAGACCACTCTCCTTTTGAAGGGGACAGCCTTAATGAAGATTTAATCTATGAAAAGGTTTCCGCACTGCTTACTGCAGTTGATTTATCCTATGTAAAATTGATCAGCCCTTTATACGGTATTATTGATATTAAGGGACAATACAGTTTATCGAACTTGAGCAACGCTGTCTATTATAACCCTGAAGATTCAAGCCGATATACCTTTGTGAATAAAAGTTCTGCCTGGTATGCGCAATTGGCCTACAGGCCTGCACTGGTAAGTAATGATATTATCAGAAATTTTGAAATAGTAGGCAGATATTCGGTTTATGATACACCTATTGGTTCGCTTTGGTTTGATAATAAATCGCAATTAACCCTTGGTTTGAACTATTGGTTAGACTGGAGAACTGTTATCAAAGCAGATTATCAAATAAACCATAGTTCTATGGCGGGTATGACGGGTATGTCGGAACATGGAGCCGGAACAGGAAATGTATTTCTTCTTCATTTAGCAGTTGGATTCTAAAATTTTAAATAAATCAGATATGAAAAACATAAATAAAATAATCGGATTGATCTTTTCCGTATTTATCATTATAATCGTATTGCAAAGCTGTTCAGCTTCAAAAGAAATGATTGCCAATAAATCGGGAGCTCAACTTTGGGGTGAAAATTGTATTCGCTGTCATAACAGTCCCTCTCCGGTTGATTTCAATGATGAAGAATGGAAAACCATTGGTTTGCATATGCAGGTTCGAGCGAATCTGACAAAGGTTGAAACAGAAAAAGTAGTTGAATTTCTGAGTTCGGCAAATTAATAAGAAAAGGAGTATTTTTTTACTTTAGTTTCTTTGTTACTTTGTAGCAATTGGAATATTTTAGGGCTACTAAGAAACAAAGTAACAAATGAAAATAAGCCAGCACAATGAAAAAATCGATTTTACTTACAACGGTTCTGATATTCGTATTTATCATATCCGTGGCACAGCCCAACATTACCTGGAATTCAGGAGCTAATATTTCTACCAGCTCTAATGGAAATATGCACCCACGAATTACCATGGATGGTTTAGGGAATCCATTCGTTATTTGGGGCAGATTGTCAGATGCTTCTGTTTTCTTTTCAAAGTGGACCGGTACAGCATTCACGACTCCTGTAAAGTTAAACCCCACCTGGTTAAAAGTTGCAGCTGCCTCCTGGATGGGTCCTGATATTGCTTCAAAAGGGGACACCATTTACATAGTGGTAAAGCGAATCCCTGAAGCCTCCGACACCAATCATATTTATATTATGCGTTCTTTCAATGGTGGCCTTTCTTTCTCACAACCTATTCGGGTAGATTTTATTGCCGACAGTATTTCACGTTTCCCCACTGTGAGTATAGATGCATCAGGCAATCCGGTTGTAGCCTTTATGAAGTTCAATGCCAAATTCGGAGATTCAAGATGGGTGGTTACTAAATCTGTTGACTATGGAAATACCTTTTCAAAGGATGTAAAAGCCAGTGGATATAGCGGGGCTGGTGCAGAAGTTTGTGATTGTTGCCCGGGTGCAATTGTATCTTCGGCAAATGGCTCTGCAGTATTATACCGGGATAATCTTAGCAATATCAGGGATATCTGGACAGGGATCTCCACAAACAACAATGTGACTTTTAATAATGGTTTTTCAGCAGATAATACCAACTGGTTTTTACAATCCTGCCCGGCAAGTGGCCCGGATGGTATTATTGTTGGGGATTCGCTTTACACTGTTTTTTTGAGTGGTGCAAGTACAAAATACAGGACCTATTTTAGTAAATCTTCTATTAGTAGTGGTTCTGTTTATTCAGTTTCATCTCTTACCGGAAACATTGCAGGGCTTAGTCAACAGAATTATCCACGAATTGCAACAGATGGAAATGCAGCAGCAATTGTCTGGAATCAGACAGTGAACGGGAGTGTTCAACTGCCCATACTGTTTACAGAAAACATTTCTGAAGGCTTTCCCATTAAATATGATTCGGTTGATTTAAATGACATAACAAATGCTGATGTGGCTCTAAGTAAGGGGAATATTTTTGTGGTATGGGAGGATGATAATTCAGGAACCGTAAAATATCGAAAGGGTACATACAAATCTCAAACCACCGGAAGCGCATCCAACCTTTTTGAAGAAAACAGGGAATGGAAGGTTTTCCCAAATCCAACATCTGACATATTGAATATTGAACTACCGGGAAACGATAAATATTTGCTTTGCATTTTCAATTCATTAGGAGAGAAAATTTATTCAATGGAAACGGCCTCTAAGCATACCATTCAGATGTCAGACTTTCACACAGGCATTTATTTTATTCAGTTGATTCCAATAAATAATGAAGGTGGCCTGCCTAATTTCACCAAAAAAATCATTAAGCAGTAGTGAATATTACGACACAGAAACCTTTGATTTTATGCAGGTGATATTGTGGTGATAATCCATACTTATTTGAATCCGATTCTTTTTCTGCTTTTTTGCTGAGTTTCCTGTTGATCCTTATTTATCAGATAATTTATAGCTTCATAAACATCTTTGAAATGTTTATTATACTTTGTTTCCATTTCTTTAAGTTTTTCGGCAATCTCTTTATAATTCAATAAAAATTGCTTTAATGCAATAAATGCCCGTACAATGGCAATACTGGTTTGTCTTGCCTTTTTACTCTTAAGAACATTAGCCAGCATGGTTACACCATGTTCAGTAAAAGCCAATGGATACGCAGTTTTTGGACGTTTATTATTCGATGTCATCACAATTTGTGATGACATAATTCTCCATTCTTTGGGTGTAAGTTTAAACATAAAATCTTTTGGGAATAAGTCAATATTCCTTCTTACAGCCTGATTCAGTGAACGGGTTTCTACTTCATATATTTCGGCGATTTCATAATCAAGCATTACTTTTTGTCCTCTGATTTCGTAAATTTTTGTTTGTATCTTTTGTAATTGCATTTTCATTGTTTCTGATATTTTCATGTCTTCTGGAATCAAATATAATGATCACAAAAACCTAAATAGAATGCTACTTGTTTGTTAAACAAATTGAATGATAAAATACAGTGCACTAATTTTGATGAATTTTCTGAATGCCTTTATACATTTGATTATATCAGCAATTCCACTAAAAAATTATTTAATCCTATAAACAGGATTTATTTCAGAAACGACAATAAAAATTTTCGATGTCATCACAATTTGTGATGACATACCTTTCTCATTTCCCGAACTACCTCTTCCTTGCACGATTCCGTTCCACAGCCCGATTCCTCGGTTTCGTCTTATTGGGATTCCGCTTTCTGGGTCCACCCAGATTTTGTTTTTTGTTTTTTGCCTTTTTTTCGTGAAAGCTGGCCGGTACAGTTTTATTTTTTGATTTCTTTAAGTAGTTCTTCATCCCTCCCGTATCCGGACGCTCTTCATCGGTGAAAACAGTGGATATTTCTACTTCTTCAGGTAAACGTTTTCTTGCAATGCTTAGCTTCATTAAGCTTTCAATCGACGCTAAATAGTTCTCTTCAATTACATTAAAAAAAGTAATTGCAATGCCGTCCTTTCCAGCCCTTCCGGTACGTCCGATGCGGTGCAAATAATCTCCGGGAACTTTGGGAGTATCGAAATTAATTACGTGAGATACATCTAAAATATCCAAACCCCTCGCTGCAATATCCGTTGCGATCAAAATTCGGTTCACCCCTTTATGGAAATTCGCCAGTGTGGCAAATCTTACGGTTTGTGATTTACCCGAATGAATCAAAGCAAGGTCTTCATTGAATGTTTTTGCAAGCTGTGCATAGAGTCTGTCTGCTAACTTAATTGTATCAACAAAAACAAGTGTTTTGGTAAACTTCTTTTTCTTAAGCAAGAGGTGTTCCAGCAGATTTACTTTGGTAAAATAGTTCGGACTTTTATAGGCAAATTGTTTTATCTTTTCAAGGGGTGTACCATGCGGTGCCAATTCAATTATTTGCGAATTTGTTGTAAAGGTTTGGGTTAAAGCACTTACATTTTCACTGAAGGTAGCGGAGTAAAAAATGTTTTGTCTTTTGGGTGGCAACAGGTCAAGTATTGTGGTTAATTGTGCTTTGAACCCCTGATCCGTCATTTCATCTACTTCATCAATTACAAAATGATGAACAAGTTTTAATCTCAAAATGCCAAGCATAGCCAGATCAACTGCCCTACCGGGTGTTGATACCAGAATATCGAGTCCGGCTGATACTATTTTCTTTTGCGGATTGATATTGGTTCCGCCATAAATACCGGCATATTTTAGGCTCATGTATTTGGCGAGCTTCTCAATTTCTGATACCACCTGAGTCACCAGTTCACGGGTTGGAACCAATATTAAAACTTTCGGATATTTTTTTTCCGAAAACTTGTGCATCCTTAAAATGGGCAGTAAATAAGCAAAGGTTTTTCCAGTTCCGGTTTGAGCAATTCCCACCATATCCTGACCTGACATAATCACCGAAAACGACTTTTCCTGAATGGGCGTTGGATGAATATAACCTAAATCATGAAGTGCATTAAGGAGGGGTTTGTTTATGTTCAGGTCTTCAAAATTATACATGATAAGTTAGATAACGAAGCTTTATTACACTGTGAAAGTAGTGTAAAATATATCAATATCTAAATCCCCAGCCATTCTTTGGCGGTATTTCGAAGTAATTTTATTTTGGTTTCTTCATCCAGGTCTTTCATTAATTCAATAAATCGTCCGTGCTCTAGGTCTCCAAGTGGAAATGGGAAATCGGAACCCATGGCTATTTTCTCAGCACCAAAAGTCTTCATCAAAAACGCAAAAGTGGCATCATCGTGAACCAAAGAATCAATATAAAATTTATCGGTATACGTTCTGGGGTCAGCCACCTTGTGTATATTACACAGGTCGGGACGGGCGTGATAAGCATGTGAGATGCGCCCGAGAGTTTGCGGAAAACAACCCCCGCCATGTGCAAACAATACGCGAAGTTTGGGATATTTATCAAAGATTCCACCAAAAATCATGCTGCAAATTGCCAAAGAAGTTTCGGCCGGCATACCAATTAACCAGGGTAGAAAATAATTGGGCATTCTTTCCTGGCCCATCATATCCCAAGGATGAACAAACAGACACATGCCCAGTTTTTCAGCTGTTTCATAAAACTGGGAATAATAAGGATCATCCAGATTTCGATGTTCAATGTGCGTTCCAATCTCAACACCCGGTAAGTTTAATTCGTATTTACACCGCGTTAATTCTTCACAGGCGAGCGAAATATCCTGCATGGGTAAAGTGCCTAAACCTACAAACCGGGTGGGGTAGTTCTCTTGAATTTTGGCAATATGATTGTTATAGTATTTTGCCCATTCGTGGGTATGTTCGGGTTTTGCCCAATAATAAAATAAAACGGGAACAATTGATAAGGCCATGAGTTGCACATCGTGTTTATCCATGTGATCAATAATGGTTTCAGGATTCCAGCATAAGGCATCAATGGTTCTGAAAAACGTTCCATCTGCCTTCATCATATTGGCCTTCCCGGGTTGAAAATGATCCAGATAAATAAATTCCTCACCATAGCCATACTTGTCTTTCAGGTTTGGCATGAATTCAGGAAGGATATGTGCGTGAATATCTATTTTTTTGTAGGAGGTCATGGGTTCAAACCTAAGTTTAAATCCCGTCTCCGTCAAAAATATTTCCCAGGCCGCCCAGAATGCTGCCTTCTTCTTTTCTGCCACCGGGTCTTGCAAAACTCATGATGCGGCCGGCTAATCTGGAAATGGGTAAGGATTGTATCCAAACTTTACCGGGTCCGCGTAGGGTTGCAAAAAACACCCCCTCACCTCCAAACAAGGTGTTTTTGATACCGCCGACAAACTGAATATCATATTGTACGTCTTTTGTAAAGGCAACAATACAACCCGTATCAATTTTTAATAATTCATCGGGTTTTAAATCTCTTTCCTCAACATGGCCCCCTGCGTGAAGAAAAGCCATTCCGTCGCCTTCTAATTTCTCCATAATGAAGCCTTCTCCTCCAAAAAGCCCGGTACCTAATTTCTTTTGAAACTCTATACCTATGCTCACACCTTTGGCGGCACATAAAAAGGCATCTTTCTGGCAGGTTAATCTTCCTCCCATCCGGCTCAAATCAATGGGTATAATTTTACCCGGGTAAGGAGCTGCAAAAGTTACTTGTTTTTTGCCTGAACCTATATTCGTAAAGGCTGTCATAAACAGACTTTCCCCGGTAAGAACACGCTTTCCTGCCGACATTAGTTTCCCTAAAAATCCACCTTGTTGTTGCGAACCATCCCCAAATAGGGTATTCATTTGCACATCTTCATTCATCATCATAAAACAGCCGGGCTCAGCCATTACTGTTTCCTGGGGATCTAATTCAATCTCTACACATTGCATCTCACTACCGAAAATGCGGTAATCTATGATATGGTCATTTATCATTGTATTATTATTTTTTGGCAAAAATATTTAAATTGGACTCTAATTATTAACAGTTTTTGCCCGAATTTGAATTATTTGAAAAAAGAAGAACCCATTAAAGTACCCTGTTTATTAAGGGTTTGTTGGCTTTAATTTTATTTTAATTGAATTTTAATGAAAGAATTCCTTGATAATTTCTTAAAAAATCCTTTAATTCGTAATATGCGCGTAGCTCTTATGGTTGGAATTTCAGGCAAAACTGGCAAGGCTTTAATGGATGGAGTTTTGAATAGCCGCCATTTTAAGAAGCTTATTGTGCTTACGCGTCGGGAAAACAGAAGGCTCAAAAATATTCACCTTAAAAAGGTAATGGTTGATTTTGATGAAATTGAATCGTTCGGGCATGAGTTTATTGGGGTTGACGATGTGTTTTGTTTGTTTGGAACAGACTATATTAGCACCCATAAATTGGAGGATGCACATATGTTTGATTATGAATATCCCATAAAAATAGCTCAAACCGCAAAAAAAAACGGAGTTAAAAACTTTTACCTTTTGAACCCCACAAATGCGAACCTGGAGTCTAATAAAGAAAAGCTGAGGCTAAGAGCTAAGTTGGAAATGGATATTAAAAGGCTTGCATTTGATAATTTTTTTATATTTAAGGTAAATGCCATTGGGGAACCCGTAGACACCGATAGTAGTTTATTTGCTGCCAAAAGAGGAATATTCACTATCATAAATCTGGTTGGGATGGGCATTTTGTATAAAGTTAGACCCACACCAGCTAATCTGGTAGCCAATAAAATGATTGAAGTGGCGCTCTCAAATCCGTTGGACAAAAGAGAATTTCTACCTCAGGATTTCTAATTGTAAAAACACATGTTGAAAAAAGCACTGGTAATTGGAGCAAGTGGCCTGGTTGGTCGCAATCTTGTTTTTGAGTTACTGAAGAGTCCTTCTTATGGTAAAGTTGTTGTTTTAACGCGGAAAGATCTGGTTATTAAACACGAAAAATTCGAGCAACACCTAATTGACTTTGAAGAATTGGAGAATTACCGTCATTTAATGAAAATTGATGATGTTTACTGTTGTTTGGGTTCAACCAAAGCCAAAACACCTGATTTGGGTTTTTACCGTAAAATTGATTTTGAATATCCCCTTCAGGTAGCAAATATGGCGCTGGTAAAGGGTGCCAAACAATTTTTATTGGTTTCGGCCATGGGGGCTAATAGCAATTCCTCCTTGTTTTATAATAAAACAAAGGGAGAGGTTGAAGAGGCAATCAGCCTATTAAAATACCCTTCTTTTCATATATTTAGACCCGCCCTGTTATTGGGGTCCAGAAATGAGTTCAGACCCATGGAAACGCTTTCTCAATATTTATTCAGAGTATTTAACCCCTTTTTTATAGGTTCGCTCAGATCTTATAAAGCTGTTCATGGCAATGTGCTTTCAAAGGCTATGTATTTGGTGTCCTCAAAAGATATTAAAGGCAAAAAAATCTGGTTGAATCATCAAATACTGGATATCGCGGAAAAAGGGATTTTCCCGGATTAGCAAAATCTGATTTCTCGTGTATCTTCAGGATTTCACGCAGATTTCCGCTGATTTATTTAATAAGAAAAGGGATGTATCTGCGAAAATCAGTGAGAAAGGGTTCTCCTTCAGCAAGCTACAAAATAAATCACCAAACCACCCATAATCAGAGAATTTCCCAGCCATTCCATTTTGCTGAGTTTTTCTTTGAAAATAAAATAACCTGCCAGCAAAGAATAAGGGAAAAATGCCAATTGCATAAAGCCTAAAATGTTAAGAGAGAAATGCTGGTAACAAATATTGATCAGGTAGGATCCCAATATCGTAAACAAAGCCACAAAGAACAGATTTAGTCTGACCATTCCCGGTTTGAATAAACTTAAATTTTTATCTGTATAAGCTAAAAATAATCCGCTTAAAATCAAGGTGCAAAACTCCATGATCCATGAACCCCAGATTGCATTAGTATTTTGGAGCGGAATGCTTAATAGGGCATAGCCAAATCCCCACGCAAAAGAGCTGATCAGCGCATAAATAATCCCCTTCCTTTGGTTTCCTTTTCGCCATTGGATCAGAATACCAGAAACACAAAGAAGGGCGGCTAAATAAACCCACCGACTAGCCTTTTCATCAAACAAAACAACTCCCAGTACATAATGAATCAAAGCCCCGGTAATACCTACAACAGCCACATTCACAAAATGAATCTGTTTGAGTGCCATCACGTAGGTATACAACCCGATAGCACATAAAATACTACAGGCAATAAGTTGAAGGGAAACCGTTTGAGAAGGTAATGGGTAAAAATTTCCTGATCCCAATAACCAAATACTGGCCAATGCCACCGAAAAAATGCTTCGGATATAAATTAACCGGGGTGCACTTAAATCTTTGCTCCCTAATTTAATAAAAACATCGGCCAGAAAAAAAGCGGTATTAACCAATAAGGATAACCAAAATGCCTGCATTTGTTATCTATTTAACGTAGCAGCTTAATGGCATTCAGGATATTATTTTCGACCCTTGAAAGCAGTTGATTATAATCTTGTTTTTGAAAGGCTTTTCCGGTTATTTTTTCAAGTAGTTCTATATAACGGGTAGTTATCAGCGTAATAAATTCAGGAGAAAATACCGGAGGAGTTTGTCCTTCAAATCCCTGAAAATTATTTTCGATCAGCCATTGACGCACAAATTCCTTTGATAATTGCTTTTGCTGCTGATCCTTTGACTGAATTTCATCATACGTATTGGCATAAAAATACCGGCTCGAATCGGGTGTGTGAATCTCATCCATCAGCATAATTTCACCGTCTTTTTTGCCAAATTCATACTTGGTATCCACCAAAAGCAGACCTTGTTTTTTTGCATAGGCTGAACCAAAAGCAAATAGTTTTCGGGTATAATCCTCCATCACCAGATATTCACTTTCCGGAACCAAACCCATATTAACAATTCCCTCTCTCGAAACATCTTCATCATGTCCTTCACTCGCTTTTATAGTAGGCGTAATAATAGGTTCAGGAAAAGCATCATTCTCTCTCATTCCATCAGGCATGGGTACCCCACAAATCAGGCGCTTGCCACTTTTGTATTCACGCCAGGCATGTCCGGCCAAATAACCCCTGATTACCATTTCAACCTTAAAAGGTTCGCAAAAATGGCCAATCGTAACATTTGGATCCGGACTGCATATATGCCAGTTCGGAACTATTTCTTTGGTTAATGTTAAAAAGTGTTCAGCAATTTGGTTCAACACCTGACCTTTAAAAGGAATTGCCTTCGGCATAACCACATCAAATGCCGAAATCCGGTCGGAGGCAACCATAACCAGATATTGATTGTTTATATTATAAACATCACGAACCTTTCCCCTGTAAAAGCTTTTCTGATTCGGGAAAATAAAATGGGTTTCAACAAGTGCTTCCATAACAATGAATATTGATGCAATATTGGCTTTATTTCGTTAATTTCAAATGGCTTTAAAAGGTATGACTAAATTATTGGAATTAGCCGGTTTCGGGCAATTGTTTTACAGCACTTTCAAAGAAAAAATTGGAATAATGTCATCTTGAAGCAATCATCTCTAAAAATTCACTTTCATCAATCAGTTTTAGCGATAATTCCTGGGCTTTCTTTAATTTTTCCGGTCCCATTTTGTCTCCGGCAATCAGAAAATCTAAGTTTTTGGAAATACTGCTCACAATACGACCCCCATTGTTTTCAATCAATTTTTTCAGTTCATCTCTACTGATCCTAAAGGTTCCCGATACCAAAAAGGTTTTCCCCCTCAACTTATCACTTCTTTGCTCATTGGGGTCATATTGCATTTCAAAATGGAGTCCGCTTTCCTTTAGCCGGTTTACAATTTCAACATTTTCGGCATCCTTAAAAAACAGAATTACCTGTTCGGCAATCTTGTCTCCAATCTCGTAAATACCGCCAATTTGCTCTTTGTTGGCTGCCATGAGTTTTTGAATGGAACCAAAATGCTGGGCAAGTTTTTTGGCAACGGTTTCACCAACCATTCTGATTCCCAAACTAAATAAAATCCTTTCGAAAGGAATTGATCTCGAGGCATTAATTCCATTTAAGATGTTTTCCACCGATTTTTCACGCAAGCTTCTCGTCTTTTTCCTACCCTCCGTTTCATCACCCATTTCAAATTCCAAACCGATTAATTGTTCAGCAGTTAAATCGTACAAATCGGCATAGGATTTAATGACACCTTTATAAAATAATCCGGCAATGGTTTCGCTTCCCAAACCATCAATATTCATGGCTTTCCGGCTGATGAAATGTTCCATCTTGCCAATTAATTGTGGCGGGCAATGGCTGTCGTTCGGGCAATAGTGAATTACATCCCCTTCTTTTCTTACTAATAGCGTTTCACATTTCGGACAATGGGTAATGTAATTTATTTTTTTTGCAAACAGGTCGCGTTTACCGGCATCCACCCCTACAATCTTTGGAATAATTTCACCCCCTTTTTCAACAAAAACGGTATCAAAATCATGGAGATCCAAGCGATCCATTTCATCTGCATTATACAAACTGGCACGCTTAACTGTAGTTCCGGCCAGGGAAACCGGAATTAAATTAGCCACAGGGGTTATGGCACCGGTTCTGCCCACCTGATACGTTATTTCTTTTAATCGGGTAACTGCAGTTTCGGCTTTATATTTATAGGATATGGCCCACCGCGGTGTTTTGGCCGTAAAGCCTAAATCCTGTTGTTGTGCATAGTTATTCAGCTTGATCACTACTCCGTCAATCTCATAACTTAGATTTTCCCTTTCTTTTTCCTGTTTTTTTATGAAGGCAAAAACATCCTCCATAGTTTTGCATAACTGAAACCGGTCGCTCACCTGAAATCCCCAATTGGCGGCCTCTTTCAGACTCTCATAATGATTTTCGGAAATAGGTTCATCACTGTATATAAAGTACAAGAATGCATCCAGCGACCTTTTGGCAACTTCTTTTGAATCCTGCATCTTTAAACTTCCGGAAGCAAAATTTCTTGGATTCTTATAAAGTCTTTCCGGAATTTTATCTTCATCAACCCCTTGTTCAATAAGAGTTTGTTTCAGTTGATTATTCAATCGTTCAAAGGTCTTTTTATGCATAAAAATTTCACCCCTGATTTCAAATTGTTTTGGGTAATTACCCGGTTTTAACTTCTGAGGAATACTTTTGATGGTCTTAACATTTGTTGTCACATCATCTCCCTGAACGCCGTCTCCCCGGGTTACTGCCCTAATTAATTCTCCGTTTTCATAAGTGAGACTGATGGCCAAACCATCGAATTTGAGTTCGCAAACGTATTCATAATCAGTACCTAATGCTTTTTGGATACGTGAGTCAAATTCTTTCAAATCTTCTTCTGAATAGGTGTTTCCTAAACTCAACATCGGGTATTTATGTCTTACCTGAACAAAGTTTTTGGTAATATCTCCACCCACTTTTTGAGTTGGAGAATCAGGAAAAGCCAGGTGAGGAAATTCTGTTTCTAATGCTTCCAGTTCTTTCAGCAAATGATCAAAATCGAAGTCTGAAATCTTGGGTTGTGATAAGATATAATAGTTGTAATTATGCTGTTTTATTTCATTGGTTAAAGATTCAATTTTCTTTTTTACTTCCTCTTGGTTCATGCAGCAAAATACAGTACACAGGGCAATTTGTCAAGAGGTTTTTTTATAGATCAGACAATCATTTACCTGATCATACAAAACATAGTTTTTTAATTGATCTATTAATTTTTCTTCATCGATATTTATCACCATAAAATCAGCCTGAGGATGGTTACATTCGATAATTTTGTAGGGTCTCTTATGCGCTAAATAGGCTTCAAAAAAGCAAGCATCTGAGAAGGTTACAGTGCTTTGTGGAGGTATTCTTTCAATTACCTCAGTGGCCTTTGAATAGTTCAGATTCAAATCATCAAAATACAGAAAAAAATTGAATTTCTTGGGGTTGTTCAATCCAAAATTTACGAATAACAACATTAGTATGATTGCCAATATATTCCTTTTGAATTCTCTTATTTTTAGGTATTCCTCAATTTGTTGCAACCATACCTGTATAATATAAAAACCAATAAATAACATATAGTAGTAATGCCCGATTAAATTACGGTGAAAAGGATTTCGCCGCATCACAAGCATGATGATTAAGGTGGCCACAAAAAGCAAAATATAAAAAACGAAAAGCTCTTTGTTCCTAATTCTCTTGTTAAATAAAGCTATTATGGGTAAAAGGGCAAAAACCAAACCCAGTGAAATTTCACCTATTTTTAAATCCGATAATGCATAATTGAAATAGGAGGGAAGGCCGGTAATGGTTTGTATAAAAATGCCCGTAAAAGAACCCTCCGTTGCGAGCATAAATTTGTTATGCGTAAAGGCTGCCAAACCCGAATAACACAAAGCAGGCAAGTAAAATAGAAAGGCTCCTGCACCAATATAAAATTGATGAGACCAGAAAGACCTGTCTATTGATTTTGTTTTAATAATCTTCCAACATCCAAAAAGAATTATGCCCGCATGAAAATACATAAAGGTAGGAAGAAAACTATATCCAACGATTGAAACGATTGTGTTTAGCAATAACCAATAGCGTTTTCGTTCTTTATAATAAGCGATTATGCTCAATACGGAAACAAATTCACATAAGCCAACCCATTCGTATCCACGGGCTTCAAAAGCAAATCCCCAAACCGGAAATTGAAGTGCCAGAACAAGTGTTGTTAACAAGCTAATGGGCTTGGATATTGAAAGTTTAGTAAAAGCATAAAATGCAATTAGATTCCATAACAAATAGGCTATTAGCGAGATGATTTTTCCTGTTAATACTTTATCATCAACCCAAAAAAAAAGGAAATGGTTAATGGCATTGAACCCTATATGATTATTGGGTGCCATATAATAAGTAAGGGTTTGAAATAAGGGTAAATCTGCGCATTGCTGAGCCGAAAATACTTCATCATACGCCGGTGGGATAGTCAGAAATCCATAGAGCCATGCTGCAAAGCTGAAACAAAAAATTCCTGCGAGATAAAGAGCCGTTCCTACCGGAATTTTTACCCTGATAATTTCTTTTGGTTCAAGCCGACTTGCCATAAATTTCCTATATGAAATGCGTATGATGAAGATGCAAATAACTACTGAGATGAGCGAAAAAAAATTACCTTGTTGTTTAGTCGTTTCGTTGAAAAAGTTGCTTGCAAATTCAGCATTTTTATAAAAGCAGGAGTTCAGACTAAAATAATCAATAAGCAGCGATTCATGCGTATGAAGCAGGTAATAAAAGTTAAATCCCATTGATGCCAGGCAAATGGTTATGGCAAAAATATAAATGGTTTTTCGGAGGAATGTCAGCTGAATAATCAATGCTGAAAGAATTAGGCAGGATTCTGACCTGCAAGCAAATACATCACAGCCATTCGGGTAGCAACCCCGTTTTCTACCTGATCAAGAATAATACTGTGCTTGCTATCTGCCACTTCACTACTGATCTCAACGCCACGGTTAATAGGTCCGGGGTGCATAATTACAATTTCCTTATCCAAGGAATCTAATCGTTCCTTGTCCAATCCATAAAGCATACTGTATTCACGCAGACTTGGAAAATATTTAATATCCTGACGTTCCAATTGTATTCGTAACATATTGGCAACGTCGCACCAATTCAACGCTTTCATTAAATCGTGTTCAACTTTAACACCCAGAGAACTAATATGCTTTGGAATTAAGGTGGTTGGGCCACAAACCATCACCTCTGCTCCTAATTTTTGCAGGCAAAAAATATTGGATAAAGCAACTCTGGAATGGGTAATATCTCCGACAATCGCAACCTTTTTCCCACTTACACTGCCCAGTCTTTCTCTTATTGAGTATGCGTCAAGCAAAGCCTGAGTCGGATGTTCATGGGTACCGTCGCCGGCATTAATAATTTGAGCTTTAATATGCCGGGATAAAAACTGACAGGCACCGGGAGCCGGATGACGCATAACAACCATATCCACTTTCATGGCCAGGATATTTTTTACGGTATCAATTAAAGTCTCCCCTTTTGAAATCGATGAGGAGGTGGCTGATAAGTTAACAATATCGGCACTTAAACGTTTTTGAGCCAATTCAAATGAAATGCGGGTTCGGGTTGAATTTTCGAAAAAAACATTGGCAATGGTAACATCCCGTAATGAGGGAACCTTTTTGATGGGTCGGTTTATGATAGATTTAAAATTATCCGCTGTTTCAAAAACTAAATTAATGTCATTAAGTGTGATGTCCTTTATGCCTAATAAGTGCCTTTGCGAAAATTTTTTCATTTTTCTTTTTTAATTTGTTACAATATACACCCCATCTTTTTTCCCATTCTCCTTCCAATCTACTTTTACTTTATCATGAGTACGGGTATCCACACGCATGCCTACATAATTGGCCTGAATAGGCAAATCACGGCTATATTCACGATCAATTAATACCAGTAACTCTACCTTTTTAGGGCGACCAAAATCGGTAATGGCTTCCAGGGCTGCCCGAACTGTTCTCCCGGTATAGAGCACATCATCAATCAAAACAATCCTTTTGTCCTGAGCCGAAAAATCAATTTTTATTTCATTCGGTACAATCTGTTCATTCCCTCTTCTAAAATCATCTCTGTAAAAGGAAATGTCGAGTTCACCATAAAGGAAATCCTGCTTACCTCTAATGGCAATCATTTTTTCTTTTATTCTTCGCGATAAGAAAATGCCACGGGGTTGCATGCCGATAAAGGCCGTATCATTAAAGTCGCCTAAACGCTCAATCAATTCGTAACATAAACGATCAAGCGTAATGTCGAGCTGTTTTTTTTCTAAAATTATTCTAGAGTTCATCCGTAGAACTTCTTTTTGTTTGGGCTAATTTAAAATATATTTATTCCGATACCCTATTGATGGTTAGTATTTCTCCATCAATCGGTTTTCAAATATCTAAATTTAATCCGATGCTTCAACTATTTTTATTGTTTCCGGCAAAATTTCTACTCATATTAAGTTGAAGCCAAATCCAAAATGGCATCAAATTCTTCCCTTTTCAACGCCTGAACCGATAAACGACCCTGCCTTACCAATCCTATGTTTTGAAGCCTGGGATCAGCTTTAACCTGTGCAAGGGTAACTGTTTTTTTTAGCTTTTTAAAGGGCTTCAATTCAACAACTAACCAGTTAGCATTATCAGATGTTGGATCCTGATAGGATTCTTTCACCACCTTAGCAATACCAACCACCTCCAACCCTTCATTGCTGTGATACCAGAGCACCAGATCCCCTTTCCCCATTTCCCTCAGGTTATTGCGGGCCTGGTAATTGCGCACGCCATCCCAGATGGTTTTCCCATCTTTCACAAATTGCTCCCAACTATATTTATAAGGTTCAGATTTTACAAGCCAATGTTTCATAAGATTTTTGTATAGGCCGCAAGGTAAGATAATAACAAGAAAATTTCCGGATTCCGATTCCCCTCCCGGTAGGGGATAAAAAAATCCCCCTCGTTTTTGACGAGGAGGATTTTATTATGTGAAAAGCAAGGAAATTATTTTCCCTCAAGTTTCGCTTTCAGTTCAGCTAATCCGCCCACATCCGCAAACGTTGATTTTTCGGTTGCTTCATTGATTTTTTTAGCCACTTTGGTTACTTTCTCTTTCTCAGCTTCTGTTTTCTTCACTTCACTTTCCTTCTTAGCCTCAATTTCTTCTCTCCAAACTGCAGTATGAGATAGAACAATTCGGCGGTTCTCTTTGTTGAATTCAGTTACTTTAAATATTAGGACCTCATCTTCTTTTGCTGTTTTCTTGTCCTCTTTTTGTAATTGTTTAAATGGAGCATAACCTTCCACTCCGTATGGCAAGGCAATGATTGCACTCTTATCTTCAATTTTCAAGATAGTTCCTTCGTGTTCAGAACCAACTGAGAATAAGGATTCAAATGCTTCCCATGGATTTTCATCTAATTGTTTATGTCCAAGACTTAAGCGACGGTTTTCAAGATCAACCTCTAATACCAGCACTTCCAATTCCTGGTTAACTTTCACGAACTCATTCGGATGTTTGATTTTCTTTGTCCAGCTTAAATCTGAAACGTGTACCAATCCATCAACACCTTCTTCTAATTCAACGAATAAGCCGTAGTTGGTCATGTTGCGCACCATACCTTTATGACGTGAACCCACAGGATATCTTTCCTGGATATTCACCCATGGATCTGCTTTCAGTTGTTTAACGCCTAATGACATTTTGCGTTCTTCTTTTTCTAAGGTAAGAATCACCGCTTCCAGTTCATCACCCATCTTTAAAAAGTCCTGAGGGCTTCTCAGATGCTGGCTCCAGCTCATTTCACTCACATGAATCAAACCTTCAATACCCGGAGCAATTTCAAGGAACGCGCCATAATCGGCAATATTCACAATTTTACCGGTAACTTTAGCTCCAACAACCAGATTTTCGGCCAAAGTATCCCAAGGATGTGCGCCTAATTGTTTTAATCCCAATGAGATACGTTTCTTCTCATCATCAAAATCCAAAACAACAATATTTATTTTCTCATCCATTTTCAATACTTCTTCAGGGTGATTGATACGACCCCAGGAAATATCGGTAATATGTAATAATCCATCCACACCACCTAAATCGATGAACACACCAAAGGAAGTCATGTTTTTAACAGTTCCTTCCAATACCTGGCCTTTTTCTAATTTAGATAAGATGTCTGATTTTTGTTTTTCAATATCTTCTTCAATCAATACTTTGTGAGATATCACCACATTTTTAAAAGTATGATTTACCTTAACCACTTTAAAGGGCATGGTCTGACCCACATACACATCGTAATCCTTAATAGGCTTCGTGTCGATTTGTGAACCGGGTAAAAAGGTATCAATACCTAATACATCAACAACCAAACCCCCTTTGGTACGCGATTTTACGTAACCATTAACGACGATATCCTGTTCGTTTGCGGCCAAAATGTTTTCCCAGGCGCGTTCACTTACCGCTTTTTTGCGCGATAAAATCAACTGACCCATAGGATCTTCTTTGGTTTCAAGCAATACTTCAACCACATCGCCAATTTTCAAATCCGGCAAATCCCGGAATTCAGTACGGGCAATTAAACCATCAGATTTGAAGCCGATGTTCAATACCACCTCTTTTTCGGTGAAACCCACCACGGAACCTTTTACGATTTCTTTTTCGTTGAAGGCGCTTAAAGTGTTTTCATAAAGATTAGTTAACGTTTGGTATTCATCTTTCGAGTAGCCGCCAAATCCGGCTTTGTCCATACTCCAATCGAAATCCATTTCGGGAGTAGGGGAAGTTAAATTAGTGTTTTGTGACAATTAAAAAGTTCTCCTTTCGCTTAAAAAGCCTGCGAATATAAGCCTAAATTTATGAATTGAATAAAAAATCCGATTGTATTGCGAAAATTCATTTGTCCCATTTTTGTAAAATTAATTTTATTTTAATTTTAATACATATTTTAAATATTTGAAAAACAGAATGATATGTAATTATTATACACTACAATATGATTTATGTCATCTTTTTATTTGTCATATTAAAATTAAAATGTTTCATTTGGAGACACAAATATCCGAAATTAAATGAAAAAATTATTTTACACAACATTCATGCTGACCGCATTTAGCTTTTGTTCGAATTTATTTGCGCAAACAGCAACCCCTGTTTCCCCTCACGGCGCTCCGCTAAAAGTTGTACCTGCACCAGCCAGGCCCGTAGCCATTTTGATGGATTCAAGTTCCACAATTACGCCGAGGCGAGCCGGCATTGGCTTTGGAATTAACTTTTCATCAAACGGGGTAGGCATAGACTTAGCCAAAAACCTGACTCAAAAAGGAAGGCTGGCTCTTCGCTTATCAGGAAGCTACTTGCCCTTGAGTGTAAAAAATCAGGAATTTAGTTTGGATAATACCGCATTGGTCATTAATGCCGATGTGAAGTTAGGTTCTATTGGAGCTATCCTTGATTTACATCCATTTGGGGGAGCCTTTAAAATTAGTGCAGGGTATTCAGTCCTGTTAACCGAAATTAGCGCAAGCGCCATGACAAAAGATTCAACCAAGCAGGGAGATATTATGATCCCTCCGTCAGAAGTTGGTATTATTAAAACGGGTATTACCTTCAAACCAAGTCCATATATTGGAATGGGAATTGGAAGAGCCGTGCCCAAAGGACGGGTGGGTTTTACCCTTGAGGTTGGAGCTTATTATATAGAGCAGCCCAAATTAAGTTTTAAGGTATCGGGCATGCTTGAACCCACCTCATCTCAGGAGTCGGTTTTGCAAAATAACCTAAAAGGCCTGAGCTGGCTACCGGTGGTAAATATGAGTTTAAATTTCAGACTTAGTAAATAGCTAGAGATGAGAAATGTGAAATGAGATATGAGATGAACTTAAATCGTAAATCTTAAATCTTAAATCGTAAATCTTAAATCTAAAATCGTAAATCTAAAATCGTAAATCTAAAATCTAAAATCGTAAATCTAAAATCGTAAATCTAAAATAATTAATCAAATGAAAAAGAATATACAATCTATTATTGTTTTACTTGTTGCAGCAACAAGTGCAATATTCGTGCTGGATGCATGCAAGTTAAAAAACCCAACAGAAGGGTTTGTTATTTCCATTAAAGCGGATGCTTTAAACGCGCCATTTATTTTTAATGTAATTGACGCTAAAACAGGTGCTCAGGCAGATTTGCCAAATGGTTATGAAGTTAAGGTAACCGGCCCAGGAGCTTCAGCTATATACTCAAGTGGCGGTAATCGCAAAATTGTTGTGATGCAGGGCTTGCTTATTTTTTCTTTGCGTAAAGGCAATGTCCCAACAGCCGGAAGCCCAATAAAATTTAATTTTGAGTTTAGCAATTCAAAATATTTAGACCTGGTTTATTCAGTTGAATTGAAAAGTTTAAACCAGGTTTCGGAACAAATAGCTTTGGTTGATTTTAGCAATCCGCCAGCAGGTTCCGGTTCAGCAACAAAAACGGTAACCACGGGTACAGATGGCAAAACCACCACTACCGAAAAAATTACGGTTGCCGGTAACTCCGGTAAAGATGAGGAAGCTACCGTGTTAATTCCTACAGGTACGCAAATGTTGGATAAAAGCGGAAACCCGGTTAGCGGAAGTATAGAAAGCAAAATAATGCACGCTTCTTCAGATGCAGTGGGGTCTTTTCCGGGCGGAACCAATGTAAGTCAGGTTAAGGACGCTGCAGGAAACACATTGCCGGGCGGGGCCTTTGTACCTGTTGGCTGGGTAAATATAAATATGAGTGCCGGGGGCAATGCAGTATCATCTTTTTCTCAACCCATCGATGTAGCCATGGAAATTAGTGATTCTATGCTAAACCCCGAAACAGGAACAATTTACAAAGTTGGAGATGTTTTAGGTGTTTTTAGTCGTAGTGAGGGCCAAAACACCTGGGTAAAAGAAAGTACTACCACAGTTGTTAAAAATGCTATCACCAACAAATTAGAGGCTATTATGAAGGTAAATCACCTGAGTGCCTGGTCGGCATCTAACTTTCTAAACCCTTGCGGATTGCCGCTGGTATTAAATTTTTCAAATACTACCGCAAATGCGGTAAGTATTAGTTTTGGGGTACTTAACAAAGGAACAAATTTTAGTCATTGTTATCAAAATGGCCATTTAAACAGTTATGACTTCAGCGTTCCTGCGAATACAACAAATTACAAATACGTAACGGACTTTATTCCTGTTCAAAATTTACAATATTATTATTATACAGAAAATATGTCTAACGAAGATGACCCAATGAATCGCTCTGGTGGTACTTGCGGAGTTCTCTGTAATTCAACAATAAACACAAGCGTTGGGGCAAACAATAAGCCCAACATTATTTTTAACCTTTTGTTAAAATGTTCCAATGGAAGTCAGGTATTGTTGCCTAATAACTATCAGGTATATTATATCAAAGAAACTGATTTCCAAAATACTATTGTTCCTACAAATGGCAATAAACTATCACATAGAATAGACCCGGGTGATAATACATACGCGGGAAAAACATGGAGTAAAACCACCGTTCAGGCGATTATTGATAATAACAAAAGTTATAACAAAATGAGTTTTGGGAGTGGAACATTTGTAGAGGGTGAAAAATATCGATTTTCAGTTTATTACGAAAACAGCAGAGAAGACTATGTTTCTGAACCATACAATGCAACAGCTATGGGAATTGCCGGAGGATACCCAATTACAATTACTTTGACAAAATGTCCCATATAATAGCTTAGGCTTTTAATTGTTAGCAAAAAATTAATAAAAGAGCCTGCCTTGTAAAAGGCAGGCTCTTTTGCATAAAAAAATATTGTTCATCTTAAAACACTTTTAAAGAATTGACTATTTATTATTTGTAGTATAAAATCGAATTTCAATTCAATAATTCAACAAATCATTCAAAGTATCCTTCATAAGTTGCATTGTTTCCTTTGGAATTGAGCCAATCCGCTCTGTTAGCCTGTTTTTAGACAAACTTCTTATATGAATAACCATTATTTCCGATTTTGTTTTTAACCCATTTTGTTTATTGGGTGGCTATGTTAAGCCATTTTCTATAATATATATATACCAGTAAGTTTTGAGCTTCGGGTTGTACTACCGTGTAAATATCTTCGTTTGGAAGCGTAAACGATGTTCCTAAATTTTATTATTGATCATCAATTTTCTCCAGTTTAAAATCTCTGTTCCATTGCTTCTTTTCTGGTTTTGCTCACCACCATACAACAAAATTGATTTTGTTACTCCACTTAGTTTGCACCAGTAATCCATATTTCTGAAAAATTCTGTATTGACGGTTTTACCTGACTTTATTTCTATTGGAAGCAATGCACCGGCATTGTCAATAATCAGGTCAATTTCATGTCCTGTTTTATCTCTCCAGTAAAACAAATTAATAGGTAAAGCTTCATTGGTCCTTTTTTTAATGAATTCACTTATTACCATGTTTTCAAAAATAGCCCCACGTAATGGGTAGTTACTCAATTGTTGGGCTTGTTGAATTCCCAGGAGACAGCAAACCAGAGAAGTATCGTAGAAGTATAGTTTAGGTCGTTTAACCACTGTTTTATTGAAATTCTTATAATGGGGTTTGAGCAGATAAATGATAAAACTGCTCTCCAAAATGCCTATCCACGATTGAATGGTTTTAATATCAACTCCTGCCTCAACGGAAATAGCATGGTTATTTAATTCCTGACCGGCTCGTCCTGCCAAAAGTCTTATAAAGCGTTCAAATACAATCAGGTCGCTGATGTTCTTTACCTGCCTCACATCTTTTTCAATATAGGTTCGGATATAATTCGGACACCAATCCTGAATGGGGATATCCTGATCATAAACCGGAGGGTAAAATCCTTTAAACATCAGTTCATCATCCGATTCAGGCAATAATTTAGCTTTATGAAGTTCTGTAATTGAAAAGGGCAACAGGTTGATATAACCAATTCTTCCGGCCAGAGATTGTGAAATAGATTGTTGTAATAAAAAATTGTTTGAACCGGAAAGTATAAACAACCCTTTAACTTTAGAATTATCCAAAATTTCCTGGAGGTAAGAAAATAAATTAGGAGTACGTTGAACTTCATCCAACACAGCACCATTCGGGTAAGAACCCAAAAAGCCTCTTGGATCTTCTAATGCGAAGTTCCTCATATCGGAATTCTCAAGTGAAACATAGGGTTTGTGTTTAAAAACTTGCTTTATGAGCGTGGTTTTTCCTGTTTGGCGTGCACCTGTTATCGCCACTGCTTTAAATTTTGAAGCAAGATCTTTCAGTTTTTTTGTTGCATCACGTTGAATCATGTTTCAAATATATGGAATTATTTGTAATTCAATTCCAAATAATTCCATAATAATATTATAAAATATTAAATATAAGTATATTATAAATTTAATATTTTCATTGTGATTATTGGGACAATGGCGAAATATGGTATTTAAAGACTATGATAGCCCATTAAATACTTCTTCTAAATCCAATTTAAAACCAGGCATTATAGGCGTTGTGATGACATCACCGCTTGTAAACAATTTAGAGGCTTTATATTTACCATCAACCATAGTGTATATTAACAAGTTTTGATCCTCGGGTTGGATTATCCAATATTCCTGAACCCCACTTTCTTCGTAAACTTCGTATTTGTTGTGCAATTCTTTTCTGTTGTTCCCCGGAGAAAGAATTTCAATAATCAAATCAGGCGCTCCAATGCAACCCGCATCATCCAATTTTGACTTGTCGCAAATTACACAGATATCGGGCTGAACTACCGTGTAAATATCTTCGTTTTTTTTGCTATTAACCGGAAGCCTTACATCAAAGGGTGCTTCATACACTTCGCACTTTTTGCCTTTAAGATAGTTATAAATACTGTTAAAGATTTCTCCAGATACTTTTTGGTGAATTCTTCGTGGAGCTGCAGCCATCTTAAAAACTCTGCCTTTAATTAACTCAACCATCTCAGGAATTGTCCAGGTAAGGTAATCGGCATAAGTATAAGCAGCATAAGCTGGGTCGGGTTCGCGTACTTCCATATTTCAAAAATACTTGTTTTTTGTAGGATTAAAAATGAATTTCCATTTCAATAATTCAGCAAATCATCTAAGGTTTGCTTCATTTGCTGAATGGTTGATTTTGGCACTGTCCCAATTTTTTCCTTCAACCTGGTTTTAGTCAAACTCCGGATATGAATCATCATTACTTCCGATTTTTCTTTGAGCCCGTTTTGCGCATTGGGTTCAAGAATGGGATTGCCCTGGTAGTTTTTGAGTTTGGTGGTTAAAGGGCAACAAATAACCACTGGCGCATACTCATTTGCTAAATTTCCACTCAAAACCAATACGGGCATGTATCCTGCCTGCTCGCTTCCTTCTGTCGGATTCAGACTTGTATACCAAATTTCTCCTTGTTTCATTCCTGATCTTTAATTTGCATGAAATACTCCTCCATGCCTTCTTCGGCAAGTAATAATACATCGGTATCATCTCCCATTTGCTTATAGGATTTTATATACGCTGCTTTATTAAGCTGATCCAAATAGATGCGTAAGGCTTTTTCTATCAGCTTGTTTTTTGGCATGGCCAACGCATTAGCCACATCTGTAAGTTTTTTGAGAAGTTCATCGGGAAGTGAACTGGTGAAAGTTGACATATTTTGAATTGATATTTGCATAACAAAAATATAATTTATACTTATAATTTAGAAATATTTTTTCTAAATTTTTAATTCAATACAGCGAGTAATAATATAACATGCTGGTATTCAAAAAGATATTTTTTAAATAATTGTCATTATTACTGCCACTAAATTAATCCTCTGATTCCCTTTTCATTTTATTCCTCTTTTTCATTCCATAAGCGATGCCTGCAACGACTAAAATTCCAACGCCACCATCAATTGGTGCATCCTGAACTTCATCATCAAAATCTGGCTGCGCTTTTACATACTGTATGGTAAATAGCAGAATCAAAATTGCCATTGCTGTTTTTATAAATTTTTTCATAAGGATAAGGTTTAATGTTTGTTTGAATTAAGTTATTTTACAAGTTTAATAAGTTGGGATTCTCCATTTGATTTCATGAGGTGTAAAAAGTAAATACCTGAAGTAAGCATGGATAAATCAATACCATTTTTTTGTTCTATCAATTTCCCCTCTTGTATTTTTTGACCCAATTGGTCTGAAATGGAATAAATGATTTCTGAGTTTTCAAAGGAGAAATCAATGTGTAAACTACCTTTAACCGGGTTTGGATAAACCATTGCCATCGATGAATTATTGAAAACATCTTGTTTAATTCCCAGGATATTCTCATTAAATATCAATTCAAATCTTTCGTCACCCTGAGTGGCGGTTTGATCATTGATTTCAAAAGGATAATTACTAAAATATTTTATGTCTATGGTTTGATGAAGATAGTTATCCTTAAGAAAAACTGAACCTGAATTGAAACTTTGTAATTCGTCAAACCTCAAGGTATAACTTGCTTTTGCTGCTTTGATGCCGAGTTTTATCCGGTATGTTTTATTAGGGTTGAACGCATTCAAATAACTTATGGCAAGGTTTTGTGCTGTTTCGGAAATGAAGTAAACATTATAATTCGAATTCATCAGTTTTATGACATCTTCATTTGACTGAAACGAGTCGCTTTTATTAGCCAGGAATCGAATAATGCATTCGTCATTATTGAGTGAATCATAAATTAACCGGACGCTTAGATAATCTTTTTTCGCAGCTTTAAACATATTCGATGGCGTAGAGATTATTTTCACTTCTTCCGTACAACTTAAAGCTGGATTGGAAGCATTTGCCCGCACAAAAAATGCCTGACCGGAAGCTATAATTCCATTCACGGCATTCACCTGGGTCAGGCCATCCCAACAACCATAGGATCCATTTACCGGGTTCCAGATGTATACAACATCATTTAGGTGGGTTTTTGTCCAGCCGGAACTGCTGTTCCAATCAATGGCGCAAGGGTAGGGGTTGGCGATAAAATTCCAGCCATCATCCAGATTTGTTGGGGTTACTCCGCTTACATTCAGGCAGCCATTTGAACAAGCTATTGAAAAGGTTTGTATTCCTGATTTAATCACACCCGATGCCGACAAAGTTCCTGATAAAGGCGCAGGCTTTGAACCATTGATACAGGTAATTCCTTGCGATACCGGACCCCGATAAAAAACCCGGTATCCAATCCCTGCCTCCAGGTTGTTATTGATGTTGGAAATGCCTGCCCATCTTGAATTGGATAAACCGGCATTGCGGGATTCATTAAAAAAATATACGGATGTATCATTGGCGTTCGTATAATGAAAGCCATTGCTATTATAATTTCCCGAATCCAATGTTCCGCTTCCTGTTCCAGGCCCGCTTAACCAGATATCATCTCTGTAATTTTGCAAAGTAACTCCCGAAACAAAAGGAAAACCCAGAAACCTGAATCTTCGGGTATTTGAATTGATAAACCTTTCAATAAACATATTTCCGCTAATGATGGCGCCATGGGTATTACCAATTGACCCGGTGCCCGAAATATTGGATTGAATACGAATGTTTCCATTGGTGAAAAGATTTTTATTTCCGGAGCTTCCAAAATTTATCGATCCGCCGGGTGCTATTATCAATGCTGATCCTATTGATACCGTTGCATCATCCACCCCATTTCCTAGGGTGAAGTTTCCAAGGGAATGGAAATTATCATCGAAATATATGGGATTATCTCCATTAACGGGATTTGAATTGGGCCTTCCGGTAATGGTAAGATTTGTGTTGGTGTTAACAGCTAATTTTCCGGAACCGCTTATCGTTGAAAAACGCAGTGAATAGCCTTCAATGTTCAAGGTGTTATTGTTGTCAATTCGTAAGAGACCGCTAACAATGAGATCTCTGTTTAATGAATAATTTCCGGATACAGTAAAATTATTTGGATTTCCAAAACTCGCCTGCTGAGCCACAGTTGGGAATGCGGTGCTCGAATTACCATTCAAAATATAATTAGCTCCTGCCGCAAACGTGCGAATTAAACTGCTCGTTCCGATACTCGAATTGAGGCCTGATGAATGGCTTGAGATTAGGCTTGCCCCGCTGTTTAAAGTAAAGTTTGCTGCGGTATTATTACTGGTACTGTTGATGCCTCCATTAACTGTAAAATTTCCACAATCTAAAGTTCCGTTAACGGTCAATGTTCCCTTGTAACTCTCGTTTGCAACTGTTTCCCTTCTCAATAAGATATTGGATAATAAAGTTAAACAAGTACCTGAACTTACTTTTAGGTTAGTATAATTTAAGGAGCTGATAGTTTCTAACGAAAGTGTTTGAGGAGAAGCCAATGTTGCACTACCACAAAAGTTTAATAATCCATTTCCGGTATTCCCATTGGTGGTGGTTCCGAATAAAGTAGTTTGAATTAAATTGCCACTCAGTTTTACTTCCCCTGCAGTTGTGGCTCCAATATAAGCAAAATCTAATGTGCCGCCATTAATGATGAGGTTACCTCCAATCGTTAAAACTTTTCTTGTTGATTGTGTTAGTACAATACTACCATTGCTGATAGTAACATCTTTGGCAACAATAATCGAATCTGCAAGGGTTCCCCTGCTGCTCCCTGTATATTTTAAATTATAATAATTTGCCCCTGTCACCACAGGTATTAATGGTATGGTTTGAAGGATTGAACCACAAAAATCAACCGTACTGGTTCCAATGGTATAATTACCGGTTCCGGTTATAAAGGTTCCCTGAATCCCAATGGTTCCATTAGCTAAAATTCTATTGTTATTGGCTGAACTCAAATGATAATACCCAAATGCCGGGATCGTTTGTTCGTTTGAACCATTAAAATAAATAGTTCCCATTGCGGCCGAAGTAAAATTTCCAGGATCAAAACTGCCGGTAATAGTTACCGTTCCCGAAGGAAAAACCCGGCTACCCGAACCACTTAAAACCAGGTTTCCATATGTGGTTTGTACAATATTCTGAACCGCCGAAACTGCCGAATAATTGACGACACTCAGGCTGCTGATGAATCCAAACACAGGGAGTGTACTATTTGATAAGCTTAATGTTGCATTGGCAGAAACATCAATCCCATTTTCGCTGCTTAAAGCAAAACTCGCCGGTATTTGAAAAGTAATGGAATGAATGCTGTCACCTAAGATTATTTTTGAACCCGATCCACTTACATTCCAGGCGGCATCAATTGTGGACGGACTTTGATTCCGGATATTAAAAACCTGGTTCATTGCCGAAAAATTGCCCGGACTATTTCCTGCAATCAATGTAGAATCATCCGTCCAACTGCTGGTTGAATTGCAGTAACCTGATGATTTCAGATAATAATTTGTAATCATATTAGTAGAACTAGTTAGTCCATTTATGCTGATCGAATTGATTCTAAAGTTTCCGGTTGAACTGGCTCCATACCCAAATATTCTAAAAGTTATCGTATTTGTTGTAGCCGAAATGGGTAGGTTTAAACCGGCAGAAAAGCTACTTAGTGAAGAGGTGTTGGCATTGGATTCGCCACTCATAAGTGTAATTCCTGCGCTTACAAATCCATCTAAACTGTATTGAACCGTTATTAATTGAGGTCCGGCTGCCGTTCTACCGGCACTAAAGCTGAACCCATTGATACCGATCTGGTAATTGGTATTGGGAGTAATTGAGACCTGCCAATATTTCCCTGCGCTCGAAAATGTTCCCGACTGCGACCAGCTTGCATTGCTGATGGAGGCAGGTGAGGAAATGTAACTTAAAGTTCCCGAACTTGTTGTTAATGCAGAGGCGGTGATATTTGACAGAGCCCCGGTTTCGTTAAAATTGGCCGGCGATGAAGCCCAGCTCCAACTGGCAATTTGTGCTGATCCAATTCTGGCCCATTGGAGAAGAAATAAAATAATAATGTACCTGCGTGTTTTCATATTCGCTTCATTTAAAAGTTTACTTTCATTTTTTTTGACCCAAAAGTTCAAATTCTCAAAAGCATGAATTGTTATCCATACATGCCAGTTGGATTTAAATCATTTATGAAAAATTTGGTTAAATGAAGTGCGAACTTGAATAACCCCTGTAGTATTTACGATTGCCCTTAATAATTATTTAAAAGGGAAAACAAAAGAAGGTGGCAAATAGCATCATACAATCTCAACTAAACCTTTTTTGCTAGTTCAAAGAAATGAAGCAATAAATTCATAACCTAATTTTAGGCCTCAATCCAATCCCATTTTTAGGATTTAATATTGATATCTCATTAGTAGGTCGGGGCATAAAAACAAGGAGACAATTATTTACTGAAGGATTATCCGCTTAAGAATGCTTTTCAATCCGGGGTAATGTGCATAATTGCAAAATCCAATTTTCACATTTGTTAATCTGAAATTATAAACAATTAAGTGCCACAAGGTTTTGAAAATTAGGCTGCTGCGTATCATAATAGGTATGTTTAATTTTTTGTGGATAGTGTTTTTGCAAATATCAATAGCTTTGCCTTGAGTGAGAATCGAAGAATGGACGAGAATAATATAGACAACAACCTGGAGAATTTGGAAACTGACATCCCTCAGGAATACCATATTTTAGCGGTTAACGGATTGTATGAGAACTGGTTTTTAGATTATGCTTCCTATGTAATTCTGGAGCGGGCTGTTCCTGCTATTGAAGATGGATTAAAGCCCGTTCAGCGTCGTATTATGCACTCCATGCGCGAAATGGATGATGGCCGCTTCAATAAGGTAGCAAATATAATCGGTCAAACCATGCAATACCACCCGCATGGAGATGCTGCCATCGGCGATGCCATGGTTAATTTGGGTCAAAAGGATTTGTTAATTGAAACACAAGGAAATTGGGGAGATATTCGCACCGGAGATTCGGCTGCAGCCCCACGATATATAGAAGCACGCTTATCAAAATTTGCGTTAGAAGTTGCGTTCAATAAGCAAACTACCCTTTGGCAAAACTCTTATGACGGCCGTAAAAAAGAACCGGTTGCACTCCCTATGAAATTCCCATTGCTTTTGGCTCAGGGTGTTGAAGGTATTGCAGTTGGCTTAGCCACTAAGGTAATGCCTCATAATTTTTGCGAATTAATAAATGCCTCTATCGATTATTTAAAAGGTAAAAGGTTTGAACTCTACCCTGATTTTAACACAGGAGGTTTGGTAGATATTGCAAATTATAACCAGGGGAAAAAAGGGGGGAAAGTAAGGGTTAGAGCAAGGATAGAGGAATTGGATAAAAAGACCTTGTTTGTACGGGATGTGCCTTATGGTACTACCACAACGCAACTTATTGATTCTATTATCAAAGCCAACGATTCCGGCAAAATAAAAATCAAAAAGGTTATTGACAATACTGCCAGAGATGTTGAAGTTGAAATTCAATTAGCCCCGGGGGTTTCTCCTGATAAGACCATTGATGCATTGTATGCTTTTACTGATTGTGAAATCAGCATTTCACCCAATGCCTGTGTAATTGTTGATGATAAACCGGTATTTCTGGGTGTTGAGGAATTGTTACAGGTTTCAACAGAAAAAACGAAAGACCTGTTAAGACAGGAATTAGAGATTAAAAAGGCTGAACTCGAAGAACAATGGCATTATAGCTGTATCGAGAAAATATTCATCGAAAAACGCATCTACCGCAATATTGAAGAGAGTGAAAGTTTTGAAGAGGTGATTGATGTGATTTGGAAGGGGATGAATAAATATAAAAAATTATTCAGACGCGATCTTACCGAGGATGATATTCTTCGCCTGACAGAAATAAAAATCAAACGTATTTCTAAATACGATTCTTTTAAGGCCGATGATATCATGAAGGGCATAGAGGTAGCTTTGACTCAGGTTAAAAGCGATTTGGAAAACCTAAAAGCATTTGCCATTAAGTATTTTGAAACCTTACTTAAAAAATACGGCAAAGGCAGGGAACGAAAAACAGAGATAAGAGTATTTGATACCATCGATTCAAAAACGGTTGCCATTGCTAACCAGAAATTATATGTAAATCGAGCTGAAGGTTTTGTGGGTTATGGACTCAAAAAAGACGATTACCTCTGTGATTGCTCTGATATCGATGATATTATTGTGTTCAGAAAAGATGGGAAAATGGTGGTGAGCAAGGTACAGGATAAGGCCTTTATGGGAAAAGACATTATTCATGTGGATGTTTTTAGAAAGAATGATGAACGCCGCATTTATAATTTGATTTATCTGGATGGGAAAACCAAAGTAAGCTATGCCAAACGTTTTCCTGTAACGGGTGTCACTCGTGATAAAGAATATGATTTAACCCAGGGAAGGCCAAATTCACGTATTTTATACTTTACTGCAAATCCGTCGGGCGAAGCGGAGGTGGTAAATATTACCTTAAGTCCCCTGAGTCATGCCCGAAAACTGAGTTTTGATTTTAATTTCTCCGATTTGGCTATAAAAGGCAGGTCGGTGCAAGGAAATATTCTGAGCAAATACCTGGTAAAAAGCATCAAGTTAAAATCAAAAGGGGTATCAACCCTCGGAGGTATTAACCTTTGGTACGATGACGCTATTGGTCGGTTGAATACCAGTGAACACGGGTCCTACCTTGGAAATTTTTTGGGGTCAGATTTGATTTTAGCCATTTACAAAGATGGTAATTATGAGCTTACTAATTTTGATACCAGCAACCACTATGAATATGAGCAATTACTGCTTATATGTAAATTCAAGGCCGATAAACCCATTAGCATTATTTATTTTGAAGCCAAATCAAAACAATACAATGTCAAACGTTTTGTCATTGAAACCTTAACTTTAAATAAGAAATTTCTTTGCATTCCGGAAGAAAAAGGGAACTACATTTTATTGGCAACCAATTATAAAATTCCTATCATTATTTTAACTACAGGAAAAGGAAAATCTTTGGAGGAACAGCAAATCAATCTTGTCGAATATATTGAAGTAAAGGGATGGAAAAGTATTGGAAACAAATTTGCAGGATTAGATTTATCCCGCCTGGAATTATTGCCGCCTGATCCAACTGATGAATTGGAAGAAACAATCGCCAATGGAGTGGAAGAAGATACGGAATCAGCCGTAAACCTGGATTTATTTCAGGAAGAGGAGGCCAAAATAAAAAAGTTACTGGAGGATGATGACGAAATGGGAATTTCAAAACAAAAACGCAAGTCTAAAAAGGATGATAATATACAACCCAAATTATTTTAGACAGCTACTGAACCCTATCCCATTATTTTTTGAACAAACCACTCGAATTCGCATTGCATCACCAGTTGGTTTTCGAGGTTAAACAGGTTTGAACCCACTGTAAACAAAGCCGTTCCTTTATGGGTTAAGGCAGTTTTAATGGTTTCGATCGTTGTTTCTTTTAGCCAGCCTTTGCCGTAGATTTTTCCAAAAGCCGGCTTTCGGTATTTTACCTGAGATCTCCTAAGAACCGGTAAATAAGCGTCCGAATCGGAAAATTGGTTCAGCATAAACAAGCCTGAAGTGCCTTCCGCCAGGGTATAAAGTGCCCCGGCATGAATGGATTGGATGTGATTTTGGTGAATGGGTTTTTCATCCAACATCAGTAAATAGTCGGGAAGATCGGAGAGGGCTATGCCAATTAATTTATTGAAGGGTAGTTCCATCAAATCAAATTTCATATCTTATCGCCTCTTTTAATAAACCGCTGCGTTGATTATCAACATGCGAAACAGAGTGTGTGCAATTTCCTTTTTCCATTTTAGCTTATGACATATCGGCCTTGGCTGCCAAATACCGCTCTGCATCCAAAGCAGCCATACAGCCACTACCGGCCGCTGTAACCGCCTGACGATAAACTTTATCCTGAGCATCCCCACAAACAAAAACACCTTCTATTTTGGTTTTGCTGGTACCGGGAATAGCAACTAAATAACCGGTTTCATCCATATCCAAATAAGCTTTGAAAATTTCTGTATTTGGTTGATGTCCGATAGCAACAAAGAATCCTGATAAATCAAGGGTACGCATTTCACCGCTAACTTTATTTTTTAAACGCGCTCCAATAACTTTATCCTCTCCTAAAATTTCGTCGGTTAGGGTATCAAATAATACTTCAATATTTGGGGTATTCATTACCCGGTTCACCATGGCTTTAGAAGCGCGAAATTCATTTCTGCGCACAATCATATAAACCTTGCTGCATATTTTTGAAAGGTAAGAAGCTTCTTCACAAGCAGTATCTCCTGCGCCAACAATGGCCACATCTTTACCTTTAAAGAAAAATCCATCACATACCGCACAGGCACTCACACCTCTGCCATTTAACTTTTCCTCAGAAGGAATACCTAACCACTTGGCACTGGCTCCAGTGGCAATAATGACCGTTTCAGCCAAAATTTCCTTGCTTTCATCAACAATCACTTTATAAGGAGGTTTGCCGCTAAAATCAACATGGGTTGCCATTCCATATCGAATATCCGCTCCAAAACGCTCCGCTTGTTTCCTAAAAAGTTCCATCATCTCAGGTCCCATAATTCCTTCGGGATAACCCGGATAATTCTCTACTTCTGTGGTAATGGTTAATTGTCCGCCCGGTTGCATACCGGTGTACATAACAGGTTTCATATCTGCACGGGCAGCATATATTGCGGCAGTATAGCCTGCGGGACCGCTACCAATAATCAGGCATTCAATAGGTTCAATAGTTGAGTCCATTTTAAAATTAATTTGTGTGCAATAATAAGTCAAAAATCAATCCCGTTTGTAACAAGTTTTTCATAGATAATCGTTGGAAAAATTTATTGGACTGATTATGATAATAGTAGAAAATTATGATTTTACATGAACCCAATTTTCTTGTGCTTCTTTTGTTTAATTTCCTCTTGATCCTTCTGTAAAAGATAATTTATCGCTTCATAAACATCTTTAAACTGCTTGTTATATTTTCTTTCAAATTTCTTGAGCTTTTCGGTGATATCTTTATGACTTAGTGCATAATGTCTGATAAAGACAAAAGCTCTCATAATTGCAATATTTACATGTATGGCTTTATCTGAATGAAGAATTCCACTCAGCATAGCCAGACCTTGTTCAGTAAAGGCATAAGGGGCAGACGAGACATTTCTTTTATGATGGGATGCGGTCACAATTTGTGACCGCATCATTTTTGTTTCTTTTGATATGGTCACAATTTGTGACCACATATTACCCCATTCCAATGGGGTAAGCCGAAACATAAAATCTTCAGGAAAACGTTTAATGTTTCTTTTAACTGCCTGGTTTAAAGCCTTGGTTTCTACTTCATAGAGAATTGCCAGATCAAAATCCAGCATTACCTTTTGTCCTCTTATTTCGAAAATTTTCGTTTGTATTTTTTGTAATTGCATACCAGTTTGTTAATAGTTTTTGAACCCAATTCGTTCCCGGTCTTTTAGTAAAGTTTCTTTTTCAATTTCGATTTGATCCTTTTGCATGAGGTAATTAATCACTTCATACACATCTTTAAAATGTTTGTTGAATTTCCGTTCAAGTTTTTCAAGTTTATCAGTGAGATCTTTATGACTTAATGCATATTGTTTTAAAAACACAAAAGCTTTCATAATCGCGATACTGGTTTGGATTGCTTTATCAGAATGTAAAACGGCACTTAGCATTGCTACTCCTTGTTCTGTAAAGGCAAATGGGAGTTTTTGAGTTCCACCTCTTGTTTCTGTTTTTGATATCACAATTTGTGATATCAAAGTTTTATTTTCCCTATAATTCCATTGACATCCAGATATTGCAAGTGGCATGTCCGGAGTTGCCTAGAGGTTGATCTAATTTATTGAAGCCAAGTTTTTCGTACAGGTTAACAGCTTTTGCAAAATGCGGTAAGCTTTCTAAATACAGGTATTTGTATCCCAGTTCTTTGGCTGATTCAATGCTTTTCTGCATTAACGCCTTTCCAATTCCCTTACCACGTTCAGAGGAAGGCAAATAAAATTTAACCAATTCAGTATAGTTTTCATTCAAACCCTCCAATGGATAAATGCCACAACAGCCTAATATAGAATTCCCTTTTTCCGCAACCCATAAAACCGAATTTTCTTTACGGAATAATTCATATAAGTGATCGGTTGTTGGATCACTAAATACGGTTCCTTCATGGGGTGCATTGTGTTCCTCAAAAACCTCCCTGATCATTGTGGCCAGAAACAAATTGTCTGATTTTTTTACTTTTCTGATTTCAAATTCCATTTTCAAAATTAATGGAAATCTAAATATCTTTTATAATCATTGATCAATGAGTGCGTATCTTTGATAAATGTACTGAACTTTTTTTATAATTTAGTCCAGCTATTTAAGGGGCTAATACAGCATATTTTCTTTGAGAAAAATTATTCTTATTTGACCTGAATGCATACTCAATCCATCAAAAACATTTCCCGTCTCAATTCAGCAGTCATTTCTTTTAATTCTTCTTTTTTTGCTTCGCCCAAATCGCGGTCGCAATCCATAAAGCGGAAGCCAATTTTTTCGAGTTCTGCATTATCAAAAATGCTTTCTGCCATCTGGAATACCTCATCATTTTCAACTGCGATATGATCGAGCAGTGCCTCGGTATATTTGACAAGAATTTCGTTGGCTTTAGCATAATTATGGTCATTCAGATTTTTCTCAATGTCACCGATCATTTCCCTAAAATCTGCGTGATTCTCAAGCATTTCTTTGATTACTCCGTCTTCTAATAATTCGTTACGCCTGTTCATTTCGGGGAAAAGAATTTCTTCTTCCTTAAAATGATGGTATTTATCAGCATAATTTCTGAAAAACAGAATCAGTTTCCTAAGCATGGTTTCATATAATTCAGTATTTTTTTCCAGCAATGGTTTCATCTGCTTGGCCACATCAATGGCGTTCACGATTATTTCGTGCTCATCGTACAGGATTTTAATATTTGGATTTGTCATATTACTAGTGATTAATTGTTAATTGTTTGTTGTTAGTTTGAGCGAAGTCGAAAACGGTTTCATACAGTAATCTTATAGGATTTGCTTTCACAGCTTATTAGTTTTCGACTTCGCTCAAACTGACATAGTCTCATTTCCCTCGTCATCCTGAGCTTGTCAAAGGGTCTCATCTCTCGCTAACTCCTCCATGCTTTGTTTCAGGTATAAGCCCATCATTTCTTTTCTATAGGCTCTTGAATAAAAATCATTGTCAACGATTCTGGCTTTTTTTAGAATTTGTTTAATCAGTACCTCAGAATCAGCCATCATACCTTCAACTACTATAGGTTTTGGATCAACACCCGCTACAACAATTTTTACTTTTCCTTGTTGATCCAGCGAAACTGCAGTGGTTAAGGAAGTAAAATCAACCGCTTCTCGGGGACGTAATTTTTTGAATATTACTTTATAATTTATAGCAAGAGGAAGAATAATGTTTTTGATAAGTGCAGTTTTAGACAAATTTCTTGGATTGATTCCATCGCCAGTATAGATACTTTCGAGCGGAATGGTCTTTATTTCGTCTATGCTTTCCGCATGATCAATTACCTCTATTTGCGCATTCATGCTTACTAATACCGGTGCGGTATCAGAAACAAATTTAGAGAAACAGGCTTTTGTTCCTCCGGTAGCAATACAAACATCTCCTTCACATTTCAGACAATAACCAACTGCCTCACGCCACCACGCACTTTGGTTAAAAAAGGAACATCGGTTTTCACATAAAATATTGCCGCCAAGAGTGGCTGCTTTTCTTATAATGGGCGATCCAACTTCGTTTGCAGCTTGTATCAGACTAGGAAATTGTTTGGTAATTATGTTATGTTTTTTTAGATCATTCAACTTTACAAGCGTACCAATTTTTAGATAATTTCCTTGTACGCTAATTTCTTTCAGTTCGCTTATTCCGGACAAATCAATCAAACATCCTGATTCATCATTTCCCTGAAATCGGTTAACCATCACATCAGTACCACCAGCAAGATATTTGAAGTTTTGCACATGTTGGTTTGCCATTTCAAAAGCTTGCTCAATGGTATTTACATAGTGATATATTTTTTCAGCACTCATTTTATTACCCCTTAATTTAAACTGGCAGACGCCTTTTTATTTATTAAACCGGATTTTTCTTTCATAAGATTTAATACCTCTTCACTCTTTATGGGCAACTTGGTTATCCTGATTCCTACTGCATCGAAAATAGCATTTGCAATAGCCGGGATTACAGGATGCAAGGCTCCTTCACCGCATTCTTTGGCTCCAAAAGGCCCTTCCGGATCATTTGTTTCTATCATATTCGTATGAATATCCGGGGTATCCAATGAAGTTGGAATTTTATAATCGAGGAAATTATTATTTACCAGCAAGCCATTATAGTAACGCATTTCTTCGCTTATTGCTTGTCCGATTCCCATATGCCACGAGCCTTCTAATTGTCCTTCCACAGCCAATGGATTCAGTGCTTTACCGCAATCATGGGCCCCCCAAATATTTAATATTTTAACATGCCCCGTTTGTTGGTTTACGGTAACTTCAGCCACACAGGCTCCAAATGAGTAGGAGGGGCTTAAACCTGCACCCGCTCCTTTAAAATCACCACCTAATTTTGGTGAAATGTATTTCCCACTCACCGAAACAGCGCCCCGGTTTGCTGTCAGAATTTCAATTGCCTCATTCCATCCCAAATCAATACTTTTATCATTTGAAAATACCCGGTTATCAGAAAAATTTATTTCAGCTACAAGATCCCTGATTCGTATTTCGTAATTCGTCAATCGCAATTCGTCAGTTGCAAATCGTAAATCGTCAATCGTCAATCGTAAATCGTCAATCGTAAATCGTCGTGCTACAGCAGTTGCAATTTCAGCCCTTAAATTTTCTGCTGCATCCTTAGCCGCATTTCCTGCCATAAAGGTTACCCTGCTCGAATAGCTTCCCAGATCAACCGGAGTGAGCAAGGTATCTGCCCCAATTACAAATATTTTTTCCATTCCAATACCAAGAACTTCAGCAACAATTATGGCCAGCATGGTATCGCTACCCTGACCAATATCATTGGCACCTGATGTGACCAGAACACGTCCATCAAAATCTACTTTTAAATGAACAACCGATTGCGGCAATTCGTTCCAGATAATTGGCAAAGCGCTGCCGCTGATAAAAAATCCACAACCAACCCCAAATCCATGTCCCGATTCCATTTTGCCATGTTTGTTCTTCCAGTCTGATTGCCCGGCAACTTTTAGAATAGATTCTTTGCTTCCGTTCGATGTGATACGGTATTGACCCACTGTTAACGTATTTGAATCCAGGAAATTCTTTATACGTAATTCTACCGGATCCATTTTAATTTTATGTGCAATATCATCAATCAATGATTCAACGGCAAAGCGCGAATTTACCGCTCCATGCCCACGCATAGCCCCGCACTGAGGTTTATTGGTATATACTCTGTAGGTTCTGAACCCAAAGTTATCCAGCTTATAGGGAGCCTGAAGCAATACCCCATTATAATAGGAGGTAACAACACCAAAACTTCCATAAGCACCTCCATCAATGGCGATATCAGCATCCAAAACTTTTAAAATTCCATTGCGGTCAGCGCCCAACTTGATGGTCATTTTTGAAGGATGTCGTCCATGATTGGTTATAAAAACTTCTTCTCTTGATAAGCGAACATGCGCAGGTTTTCCTGTTTTTCGGGCTATATGGGCGACGATAATTTCGTGCGGGAATGGATCTCCTTTACCGCCAAAGCCACCACCTACATGAGGTTTTATTACACGAACCCGGCTCAATGGAACTTCCATGGTTTTGGCCAGCGCCCTGTGTAAATAATGGGTAACCTGAGTTGCCGAAATTAAAGTCAACCCATTTTCATCCCAAAATGCCGATGCTGAATGGGGTTCGGTAAAACCATGGTTAACGCCTTCAAAACGGAAGTCCATTTCACTGATAATATCGGCATCTTTCAGTCCTTGTTCCTGATCCCCAAAACGCAATTCCGCTTTTTTATGAATATTGTTATTCTGCTTGCCATGTTCCGGGTGGATTTTTTCATTTTCACCTGCATCATTTAATGAATCCTCAATGGACAGAAATTCTTTGATTGGAAGATATTTTACTTTAATCAGTTTGCAGGCCTCTTTGGCAATCTCTTCGGTATCGGCAGCTACGGCAGCAACTATTTCACCAATATATCTTGTCTTTTCAATGGCAATCGCATTTTCATCCTGCGAAATGGGAAGCACACCGAAAGTGATGGGCAATTCTTTTCCGGTAGCGATATATCGAACTCCTTCCAGTTTCTGAGCATCCGATGTGTCAATATTTTCAATTCGGGCATGCGGGAAAATGCTTCGTACAAATTTTATTTGAAGGGCGCCTTTTAATTTGATATCATCCGCATATTCTGCCAAACCCTGTACTTTTTTTGAAGCTTCAATGTAGGGTCGCCCAACTCCTACTGATTTTAAATTGGATGATTCTAAACTGTGAACGGCCAATGGTGAACCGTTAACTTCTTTCGCATATTCGGCAACTGCTTCAATTATTTTCTTATAACCTGTACACCTGCATAAATTACCCGAAAGTCCTTCTTTGATTTGTTCTATAGTTGGATTGGGATGTTTATGGACAAAATCCAGGGATGTGATCACCATTCCCGGTGTACAAAATCCACATTGAATGGCCCCTTTTTCAACAAATATTTCCTGAAGTTTATGAAGTTCACCATTTTGGGAAAGCCCTTCAATAGTAGTGATTCCGGCGTCAGCAAATTTAAGGGCAGGTGTGATACAGCTCAATACAGGCTCATTATTTACCAGTACCGTACAGGCTCCACAACTTCCTTGTTCACATCCAATTTTTGTTCCGGTTAATCCGGCTTTCTCTCTTATCACAGTGGAGAGCATTTCATGTTCCCCCACCAGAAAATTAAATTGCTTTTCGTTTATTTTTAAATTGAGTTGCTTCATAAGCTCATATTTGCTCCAATATTTTTACCGCCATCAACATACAATACCTGTCCGGTAATAAATTGTGTTTTTTCATTTGCCAGAAAGGAAACTGCGTTGGCTACGTCTTCCGGTTTTCCAATAGTTTTTGTGGGTTGAGCCTGTATCAGCTTCTCTCTTACCGAAGCTTCTAAATTTTGGGTAAGAGGCGTATCAATTAAGCCGGGGGCAACAGCATTTACCAACACATTGTATCTTCCTAATTCCAGGGCAAGAACCCTGGTTAGCCCGATTACACCGGCTTTTGAGGCTGCATAATTCGATTGTCCTGGATTACCCAGCCAGGCTCTGGAGGCTATATTTATGATTCTGCCAAAAGTTTGTTCTTTCATTATTTTTGCTGCTTCCCGGCACATGATCCAGGTTCCTTTCAAATTTACCGAAACAACTTCATCAAACTCATCCAGACTCATTTTCCAGATCATTTTATCCCGGATTATACCCGCATTATTTACGAGTAAATCAATCGACCCGTAGCTATTTTTTGCTTCTTCAAATAATTGCTGAACCGATTTTTCATCATTGATATTGGCATGAATAAAATGGCTGAAATCACTCCCTATCTCTTTCTCGAGACTTATGCCTGCCTCCTTGTCAACATCTATCAATACTACAAAAAATCCATCAGCACACAACTGCAATGCAATTGATTTACCAATACCTTTAGCAGCACCCGTCACTATCGAAAGTCGCTTCTTCATATTTTTCTGATTTTGTTGTTTGAATAATCTCTTTATGATTAGATACGGCCACAATTTTTGCCACAATACCCAGTGCTATTTCTTCGGGGCCGTTCTGGCCAATATCAAATCCCATGGGCATATCAACCTGATCTAATCGTTTTTTGCTGCATAGTTTTTGATCCAAAAACCGCTTTCTGGTTACCAGAACTTTTCGCATACTTCCAATCATTCCCAAATAAGCGGTTTGCTGTTTTACACAATAAGCCAAAATCTCCCTGTCATATTCATGCTGGTGTGTACAAATGATGATATAGGTTTCGCCATCGAATGTAATATCTGCAAAAGCTTTTTTATGGGGCAATAATATTTTTTTTATATCCGGCAAATCAACTTTATCAAGCATCTCTTTACGTTCATCAACCAGTACAATCTTATAAGAAAGCTTTTGTGAAAAAAAGGCCACATTGCTTCCGATATGCCCTGCACCGAAAATAATTAATTGTTTAATCGGTTTCTGGGGCTCGATAAAAATTTTCATAGTACCTCCGCAACACATGTTTTGTTTTAATAATGAATAATCGATCAGTTTTGATTCCTTTTTCCTGATTTGCTGAATAGCATCCTCAATGACCTGAAATTCAACATTACCTCCTCCAATGGTTCCTGAAGATTTCCCATCGGACCAAATTAGTATTTTTGAAGCGGCTTTTAAGGGGGTTGATCCCGATGTTTCAACAACGGTACATAATGCTACCTGTTCTCTTTTTTCGAGCGCAAGGTGTAATCGTTCAAACAGGGATTGCATAGTTGAAATAGTTGAAATAATCTTCTTTTGTGTTGATATTAGCCAGAACGCTTTCATCATCAACAAATACTTCTTCAAATGCAAATTCAGCCAAAATTTCTTTCAGGTTTTCACTGTCAGACATTATTGTTGAGAGGTATTGAAGGATCTCTTTTGATAATAAAACCGGATGACCCTTTTTGCCTAGAAAGCTTGGTACAACGTATTTCCCGGGTTTGATTTTATTTCTCATCTTACTGATTAATTCAGAAGATATAAATGGGTTATCAATATTTTGGATAAAGGCAGAACAGCAGATATCCATATTTTTCAAGGCCAGCTTCAGACTGAAAAACCGATCCGATTCGGGTTCAGGATTGATAACAATTTTTAAAGAGCCATCAAACAAATTTTCCTGTAATTGTTTTTCCAGTTCTTTAAGTACGGATACATTAGTAACCAAAATAATTTCCTCAATACCTGCTTCCCTGTATTGGAAGAGGAGGTTTTGTATAAAGTTCCTGTCTTTATTAAATGGTAAAAAAGCCTTAGGCTGTCCAAACCTTGATGATTTACCCGCCATGAGAACAATAACCTTATATTTATCCTGAGGTTCCATTACTTTATGCCTTCTTGTTTAAGGAAGCGTTATTTGTAAGATTATGGTTTAGAAACAATACCGATGAAAACAGGAAGAAAGCACCTGTTTGATGCAGAATCCCAATTATTATCGGAACACCAAACAGGATATTGGAAACTCCCAGTAAAAATTGAACAAAATAAATGCCAGTAATAAACAGAAAGAGGTTCTTCAGAAGCGGAGTGAGGTTGTATTTTAGTGATTTTATATAAAAAAGCACGATTAAAAATAAAATCAGGTATGCTATTGTTCGGTGAATAAACTGAACTCCCGCCTGACCTTCGAAGAAATTTCTCCAAATAGGATTCAACAGTGTTACTTCAGGTGCAATCCAGTGATCGCCCATTTTAGGGAAAGTTGGGAATAAATATCCTGCTTTCAATCCTGCCACAAAGGCTCCGTATACAATCTGAAGTGTTATGGTAAGCAATAATACCAAACTTGTCTTTTTTAAGGATGAATATTCCTCAATTTCAATTTTTGGATAAATCAAATCCAGGGCATACCAAAACGAAAATCCAAACGCTGTAAATGCGGTAATCAGGTGCAAGGCAAGTCGGTAATGACTTACATGAGGATTGCTTTGCAACCCGCTTTTTACCATAAACCATCCTAAAAATCCCTGCAATGATCCGATAAATAACAGGATCAACATTTTTTTTGTAAAACCTTTTGGGAATTTATTGCGTATTAAAAAATACAAAAAGGGTATGATAAAAACGATTCCGATAAACCTTCCAATAAACCGATGCAGGTATTCCCACCAAAATATTCCTTTGAAATCCTGTAATGTAAATTCTTTATTTACAATTTTAAATTCGGGAGATTGCTTATATTTTTCAAACTGAATCATCCATTCCTGTTCATTAACAGGTGGTATTGATCCCACCGGACTCCATTCAACCATTGATAATCCGGAGTTTGTCAATCTGGTTACGCCACCCACAACTACCATGATGTATATCAACACACATCCGGTAAGTAGCCAGATTATTATCGCTTTGTTCGCATGATTAACCGATATCTTTAATACATCATTCATTTCATTTTCATTCAACCGAAAAAAAATAGCCAGAAGGGCTACTATACAACGATATTCCAATAATTATCATTTTTATTTCTCATTTCCCTCCCGATAACTATCAGACATCCCATCTCCCATTTCCTTTCCCATCTCTATCCTAAGATTAGCGTCCAATTCGACTAACCACACTTTTTTAATCTGTGCAGATTGCGCGGCTTAAATTCTGTTTACTGTTCATAAATTCTTGTGCCGCGCCTTTCTTTTGCTCATTTCATACCACGGGTTGCACAACTACGCTAAAGCTTCGTTGTACAAAGCAACCCGTGGATATTATTATAAAACCCCTTCAGGGTTTTTCGAATTCCATTTCCCATTTCTCATCTCTCATTTCCCATCTCTCATCTCCTAGTGCCCTTTAAATTCAACCCGCTTTCCAATTGAAGTCAATCCCAGCAATGCGTCCTGCGTGCTGAAAATTTTGGTTAAATAATTCAATTCATCTGCGCAGCCTTTTGCATCTTCAATTAATTTGTCGGCATATTGCAAAGCAAGAGGCGCTTTAAATGCCAATGTTTTACAAATGCGATCCGCTTCTTCTTTAGAAATCAGTGTATCGTGAATCTGATGCGAGAGCAATTCAGCGAGCTTATGATCCTCGAAAAAATTCTTGATGGCGAGCCATTTTTCATTCAGGACAGGTTTATTAGGAGCAGGTAATTCCATATTTCCATAAATCAAATCGAACATTTCTTCAACAGAAATGACCTTATCTACTAATCCAATTTCAAAAGCATCTTTTGCACTTAATGTCTTTCCGGTATGAATCATGTATTTACTCAATGCTTTATCAATTCTTCTTGCGCTTCTCTGTGTTCCTCCCAAACCCGGATAGATTCCAATACCGGTTTCCGGGAATGACATAGTTGCACCTGGAAGTGCCACAATCAGGTCGGCACATAATGCCAGCTCTAAGCCTCCACCTAAGGCCATTCCATTTAAAATAACAATAACCTTTTTGTTTGATTGGTCAATCCTTTCAAGTACGTCCTGACCGAATCGGGTAAAGGTTTCAATTTTATCGAAGGAAAGCGCCTTCATGTGTTTAACAAAAAATTTAATATCGGCGCCGGCAACAAAGGCTTTTCCGGAACCAACCAAAAAGATATTTTCAACTTCAGGATCTGTATCAGCTATGGTAAATTTTTCCAAAAGTTGTTTGATTACCTCTTCATTAAGTGCGTTCAGATCTTCAGGTCTCGACATGGTAAGGGTAACATTTTTACCCCATTTTTCATATAATACATACGCTTGTTTCCAGAAACTTGAATCCACCGTAGCTGGAACAGGGGTATTGTATCTTTTAGCTATTAAAGATACGAATCTTTGAGTCTCTGCCTCGCCATATCTACTCATTAATTCAATGGGGCCGGATCTCCATTTTAAACCGATGCGGGCACCACGATTTATTTCGGTGGCTGAGCAGGTTTCTTCTTCAAGCAATTGTGAACATACCAAAAATTCAATTCCGATCATCCGCTCCGCTATTTCTTTTCTGATCACATCATCAGCCAATACTTCTCCTTCAAGGCTCCATGGCTGGTTTAATTCAGTTTGAATCCTTAATATTTCTGAGGTTTTATAGAGTTCACCAAATACTTCAAGTGTTTTTTGGGAATGATAGGTAATGGGAACTCCGGTGGCATTCATTAATGCAAATGGACCCATGCTTACACCAAATTTTTCTGAACAAACGGAATCAATGGTAGGAATATTTCCAATATTTTCTTCCAGAAGCCTGCAAGCTTCATTCAACCAGGGAACAAAATAACGGTTTACCACAAAACCGTAGGAATCCTTACAATAAATGGCATCTTTCCCTGAAATAAACGAAAAACGCCGGGCACTTTCGATAACACCTGCAGAAGTTTTTTTGTTCGGGATAATTTCCACCAGACGATTTTTTGCCGCATGGTAAAAATAATGCAAGCCAATAAAGCGTTCAGGATTTTTTACATATTCACTTAATTCATTAACTGAAAAAGAAGAAGTATTGGTTGCGATGATACAAGTATCGGATAACACATTTGATAGGTTTTTAAACAAATCAATTTTTGCATCAAAATTTTCAAATATGGCTTCAATAACAATATCACAAGCTTTTAAGTCTTCCAGATTTTCTGTGCCGGAAATATTGCTGAGGGTTTTACCAGCTTGTTCTTCTGTAAAAACCTTTTTTTGAATTCCTTCCTGTAAACTCGATTTTATGCCATTAATTCCTCTGTCTACAAAGCTGATTGTCCTGTCTGCCAGAATAACCTTAAATCCTTCCTGGGCAAATTTCTGAGTGAGGGCTGAACCCATCGTACCTGCTCCCACAACACCAACTGTTTTTAACGATTCCATAGTATTAAGGTTAATTATTTTTCCAAAGAGGTTTTCTTTTTTCTAAAAATGAACAGATCCCTTCATTGGCATCATTTGTTTCCATTAAACTGTTAACGTACAATTGTTCTAACTGGGGTAAGAAGTTTGAAAGTAAATGGTTGAATTTTAGTCTTACTGCTTTGTTGGCAAATCTGAGTGAAGACGCACTTTTTGGAAGGATATTCTGCTCTATCCATTCATTTGTTCCGGTTTCAAGAGCAGCTTTGTCCTCAAATAAATAATTCAGTAAACCACTGTTTTTTGCTTCTTCAGCACCTATCGTTTTTCCGGTAATTATCAATTCTTCTGCCCTGGCCAGACCAATTTTTTCTGATAAAATAATTGATGCCGGAGGGGGGAATACACCCAGAATAATTTCGGGTTGCCCAAATTTTGCAGTTTGATCCGCAAAAAGAAAATTGCACATGATGGCAAGTTCCATTCCACCTCCGAGGCATTGTCCTGTAATTTTTGCAAGAGTTGGAATGGATAAATCACGCAGCGTATAAAATAATTTGTGAAACGACGAAAGCATGGCTCCTGCCATATCTTTTTGATGCTCTTCCACACTGGCTCCAAATGAAAAATGTTTCCCGGAACCCTCAAAAATGATCAACTTTAATTGATTGGCGGTGCTAAAAGAATTCAAAACTGCCTGCAATTCCTCCATCATGATGTGGTCGAGCACATTACCTTTACCATCATTTAACAGAATACGTACAACTGAATCTTCGTATAAATATGTTACCTGTATTTTTTCCATATCTAATTATTTGACGCCTGATACTGCGGTGAAATAGCATGATGTAATTCCTCATTCCACTCATGACCTTCAGCAAGTAATTGCCTTAATAAAATAAAATTAACTTCCCTGTTATCTTTAGGCCCATCATTAAATGCTTTGAATCCTGCTTTTGCTTCGCTCATCATATTTAAAGCCAGCCATTCGCGGCTTCCTTCTTTATTTTTATCCCAATGTTCCAATTTAAACTTGCGAACCTCACTGATGGTTTTACTCATACAATTAGGGAAGGTATGCAATATTTTTGAAATCAGGCTATTCACGGCCTTATCCAGCATGCTTAAATCAGTCTCACATTTGGAAACAATTTCCTTTGCTTTGGCGAGTTCATCACCTGTTTTCATGGTTCCAAAAGAAATCTTGCCATATTCGTCCATTATTTTTTCTGTTTGAACCAAAGGATTGGCAATAAATTTCCCATCTGCTTTTAAAACCGGAGCGATATCAGTAATAACCCCATAATAATAAGCCTGATGTGCTGTCCATGGCTCACACAAGGTTAACGACATCATAGCGCGTTCAACTCCAACGTATAGCGGTAGAAAGTCGGTGGCTCCGCCTATAGCCGCACTGCCATGTTTTGGCCCTGCTTGTCCAAATCTGGCCATATCACTTGCAACGCTAAAATCGCAAGCCATTCCAATTTCCTGACCGCCGCCAATTCTCATTCCGTTTACACGGCAGATAACCGGTTTTTCACACATCAGAATAGTTGAAACCATATCATTGAATAAACGCATGTATTGTGAATATTCCTGGGGATTTCCTGCATAGTATTCTGCATATTCTTTGGTGTTTCCACCGGTACAAAATGCTTTATCACCAACCGAAGTCAGAACAACAGCAACAACACTTCGGTCATTTGAAGCCTGCCGAAATGCAAGTATTAATTCCTTTATGGCAGCCGTAGTGTACGAATTAAATTGTTTTGGATTATTGATAATGATCCAGGCATTGAATAATTTATCAACCGGTGTTCCATCCTTATCCAGGCAAGGACGTTTTTCGAAAATGATTTCTTTATAGTTTACATCAACTATATTGTGATTTTTTAATTCTTCCATTTTTTTAATTTAATTAAAGTCAGGTATTAAAACAGATCTTTTGGTATATTTATGTTCGAGCGTATTTTTAAAAACTTCATTAATCAGTGACATTGGAAAAGTTTCGATGAAGGGATCAATTTTTAGTTTGTCTTGTGCCACCAGTTCAACTACCTCGGGATATAATTCAGGTTTGCATCCCCAGGTTCCGATTAATTTTGCATCATAGGCCATCAGGTTACTTAAGCGAACTTCCACTTTATCCATCGTAAAACCAACAATAGAAAGGGTTGAGGCAAAAGTAATCAGGTTAAAAGCCAGGTCTTGTCCGGCTTTGGTTCCGGAAATTTCTAATATTTTCCAACCATATTTTGGAGCCTTTATTTCTTTGGCAATCTCCTTCACTTTCTCTTTGATGGTTTTAAAGTCGAGTCCTTTTGTGTTGAGCGTGGCATCAACGCCATTTTGCTTGGCAATTTCTAATTTCTCATCACTTATATCAAGGGCTAAAACTTTTGCTCCAAATATTTTTGCGATCTGCGCCCCATAAATACCAACTCCACCCACACCGATCACAATTGCAAAATCTCCGGCAACCAGTTCCGATTTCTTTACCACCTGGTAAGGAGTTGAAATAGCATCAGCGATAACAGATAACTGTTCAAGCGAATATTTTTCCAAAACTTTATCCGGAACCTCGCATAAATATCTGGAAGGTACTTTTATGTGGGAAGCAAAACCTCCGTCAAAATCGTTTCCGGGCATTAATTGACTTCTGCAAATATTACTCCTGCCGGTCAAACATAGCTCACATTCTCCACAGGGAAGAACAGCGGGAATAATCACCTTTTTGCCAATCCATTTTTCGTCACCTGCAATTACAGTTCCGCTTATTTCGTGTCCGAGTGTTAAGGGTAAAGCATGTTTGGTTTGAACACCATGATGCCAAAAGCTGATATCGGTATGACACACTCCGCAACCGGCTATTTTTACCAGAGCCTCTCCTGATTTTGTTTCAGGCAATACACTCTCCGATAAAACAAATGGCTTATCCAATTCAGTCATTTGCCACTGATACATTTTATTTTGTTCCATTTATTATAGATTAATATTTTCAAATAAAATCGCGGTTCCTTGTCCGCCTCCAATACAAGCTGATGCAATTCCGTATTTAATGTTTCTCAAATTCATTTCACGGATAATGGTTAAGGAAAGTCTTAATCCCGATGCTGCCAAAGGATGCCCGATTGCGATGGCACCCCCATTCACATTTAGTTTATCCCGGTCTAGTCCAAGTTCGATTTCACAACCAATCAACTGTGCTGAAAATGCTTCATTTATTTCAAACAAACCGATATCCTCTATCTTTAATCCGGTAAATTCGAGAAGTAACTGAATGGCAGGTACAGGAGCCAATCCCATTATTTTTGGGTCAATACCGCAACTGGCAGCAGCTACAATTTTTGCGATGGGTTTCAAATTCTTCGATTTAACCGTATTCGCATCAGCAACCACAGCTGCACCCGCTCCATCAACGATACCGCTGCAATTTCCCGGGGTTAAAACACCAACTTCAGAAAATACGGTTGGTAATTTTGCTAGAGATTCAATGGAAGTATCGCGAATCTGTTCATCCGTTATAAAATTTTTAACACCACCCGGTAAACGAACCTTTCTTGGTTTCAACCCTTCTATTTCAAACACGGTTGAATTAATGGGAGTAATTTCATCTTTAAAGATTTCCTTATTTTGTGCATTCAAAGCTCTTTGAAAGGACAGGTATGCAAATTCATCGCATTGTTCCCGGGTGATTTGATGTTTTTTGGCAACATTTTCTGCCGTAAACCCCATTGGATATCCGGCAGCGGTATCATCTAAAGCTTCCCACAACATATCTTTAAAAACAGGTCTTCCCAGAGCATAACCCATCCGGTTTCCAAAGCTTACGGTGGGTGCAAGCGACATGTTTTCGGTTCCACAACATAAAACAGATCCTGCTTTATTTAAAGTAATCTGTTCGGCGGCAGTAATGAGTGTTTCAAATCCTGAAGCACAGATTCTCTGCACCATTAATGAGGGAACGGTCATACGTAACCCGGCAAATAAGGAGATATGCCTTGGAAGAAAATAGGCATCGCCAGAGGCTTGTCCGATATTCGCTATAATGGCCTGATCAATATCGTCAGGCTCAATTCCCGATTTTTTTAATGCAGCCTTTGACGCGAATATCCCCAAATCTGTAGGAGATACATTTGCCAAGGTTCCGCAAAATTTTCCAAAAGGAGTTCTTACTCCGTTTACTAAATAGATATCGTCAAATGAAATGGCAATACCTTTGTCTTTATCGTGATAGGATTTCATAATTAATTTGTTATGGATTCTGAAATAATGAATTCTTTAGGATTGTTTAAAAGCCAGTTTTCTTTAGCCAAAATAGCAGCACCGTGTGCAACAATATATTGGGGATTGTCGAGCGCGTGTATTTCTTTATGGAATTTTTCGCTTAAAATATTTCCAAGATAGGGATGATGGGCTACCACGCCTCCGATTAAATAAGTAGGAATATTTGGGAATAGTTTCATTTTCGCTACTTTATTGGCGATTGAAATATAGATTCCTCTTGCAATGTCTTGTTTCATCATGCCTTCAAATACCCAACTCATGATCTCGGTTTTAGCAAATACCGTACAGAAACTATTTAACTCTTTATCAAATGACGAATGTGCTGCCAGACTACTCATTTCGCCGTTATTTATTTCTGCTCTCTCCGAAATTTCTTCCAGAAAAGCGCCGGTACCTGCAGCACATTTGTCGTTCATGTAAAAATTTGCAACAAAATTCTCTTGATTGGTATGAATGATCTTAATATCTTCTCCTCCAATATCAATGATATTTTTCTCTCCCTGGAAAAATTCACCCACCCCAACAGCCGCACAGTTTATTTCTGTTTTTATAATATCTGTTTCTGTAAAATGTTTCCTGCCATAACCGGTTGCGCAACTATGTTTAATCTGGAAGGAAGCATAAATTGATTTCAGAACATTTTTCATGGCATTCCGGTCTTTGTTCATGGTAGGTAAAATATACCTGAACACGGGATTGGAGTTCCCATCAATAATATTAAACTTGGTAAATGCCGATCCTAAGTCAATTCCAAGGAAGCAATCATGTTCTTTATAATAAATAGTGGAACGACTCTTTTCAATCATTCCTTTATTGATAATTTTTTTATATAATTCTTCATCAATACCGGGAAACCGGTTTAATACATTTTTATTGGTCATGGCCTTCACCATATTTGTAAATGCCAGGTTTAGAGAAGTTTTTACATAATGCTTTTTGCCATATTCAACAATTTTTCCATTAAAAAAATCTATTTCGGTGGGCCGGTTATTTATTAAGTCAACAGATAATGAGGGAAAATGGTCGCCCCCCTTTTTAAGATATTGCATGCATTTTCTAACAAAATCATCTGCAAAACGAATCTTCTCCTTTTCGGCAACCTCAATTCCCTCATTCATGATTTGTTCAACGAGTTCCATTGTATCATTATCAGCCATAGCCTCAGCCATAGTTAACCTGCCCACACCGCATAAAGCACTTAAAGATGCATTTAAAATTGTTTTCTGCCAAATGCTTTTTACCAGGTCAAAAGAATCTAATTTTTCAGTTCTGAATCCAACTTTATTCAAAGTTTCAGCAAGAATAATCGCTTCCTTTGTTCTGCTGTCATCAACCGAACCTAAATAATTTGGAGGATTTACAAAAGAAACCTTTACTGTATTTGCGGATTTCATATTTCCGGCAAAATTTACAATCATGCGCAGCGTTTTGGATTCGCCAAAAGTTGCCGTAATTAGCTGTTCTACATCTATCCCATTTTGAGCCGAAACCAAAGTGAGTTTTTCTGTATTTAATAACTCAGCCTCTTTAACAGCTCCTATTGTTTGATAAGATTTTAAAGCGAAAATGAGGTAATCAAGATCCTGAGATCTCATATCCACAATCGAATCAAAAATCCGTTCGAAACGGGTACTCGATTCAATGGCATTTTCTAATACAATACCGCTTTCTCTTATTTTTTTAAGTTTAAAATCATCTTTATCGCATATCGAAACTTCGCAGTCAGCCTCTTTTAATTTGACTGCCAGAATCATTCCAACAGGACCTAATCCTACCACTCCGACTTTTAGTTTTTCTGATTTTTCCATCATTTTATTTTGGTTATATCATTCAAGATTGTTTTGGATTATTAATTACAAGGATGGGATATAGTATGTTTCATTTTCAGAGGTATCAACATCATCAATCAAATCCTTTAGAAAAGTTTTGAGTGTTTTGTTTATGTTTTCAGGAGTCTGGTATGATTCTGCTTTATTTTTATCCTCATTCAAGATGCGGGTAGAAATAATTGTTCCTGAACCTGGTTCCAGTTGCTTGTTAACATTATTCATACAACCGGACAAACACCTCCCGAGTTCTGTAAGGTTTCGGGGACAAAAGCAGCCTTCGTCAGGGGTTAATTTATAATTCGGATTGTTCAGCAATTCTATGTTTGGAAAAATTAAAGCAACATGGTTTTCATTTTCTCCATCACTCAACGTCACAAACTTTACATAATGACAGGTATTTTCAATAAGTTTTTCAATTTCGGCATTGTTTACCTTTTCTCCTGTTGAAAGTTTGAATACCTGCTTTTCCTGAAAATCATCATTTTTCATAAGAACCATATTAAGGTAAATATTCTATTGACTGAATACGTTTGAGCTTTCGATCTGCTCAATAAATGTTTCAATTTTAGTGACACTCTGACCTTCCGAATAAAATCGCAAATCGCACAAATCACCCTCAATGACCAGGGTTGGAATTCCAAGTGTTTCCGATATTCGCTGAGGCATTCCAAATCTTGAGTTCGAGTTATTAGAGCATGTTTTGGCATCATGGAATATCATTCCATCCACGTGGAAATCGTGAACGAGATTACTGAGTATTTTCTGCTTGGCTTCTTCGCTTCTATTAATAAATATCTCAGTATACGCTTTTGCAGATGACTCAAAAGGATTTCTTTCATCAAATGCATCAAATATCCAGCTGTTACAATAAGTGGAAGCTACCACTGCCGAATTATTTTGAATAAATAAATCAGACAAGGATCTCAATTTACCCCAGATGGGCATCCCATCCCAGTATATACGAGACTTTTCTTTTTCTAAAAATCCCATTCCTTTTTTTACGTTTTCTTCTAATTCACTCAGGAGCGTTTCGTAATATACTTTCGCAATCTCTGTTCCCCTTAAAACCACGATGGGTCCCATATGTATGGTGGCATCAAAAAAGCTGATGGGAGCAGGAGAAATAGTGGCTGTATTCAATACCTTCTTCCATAAATCGGTTGCTTCCTTGCTTAATTTTAACACTTCCCTAAATCGGTCGATATCAAATTTTAAGCCGCTTGCCTTTTCACATACAGGTATCATAGCTTTGAATTGAGAGGCAACATCTTCAATCTCCTCCTGTGTTACTTCCGTTACATGTCTGGGTGGGTTAATGCCAAATATCGGGCAATTCAACTCTCTTGCAAAATAAGTGAACCAATCCTGTACCTCGCGGCATTGATTGGTATTATATACAATCAGGTCAGGTCTTGGGGGTCCATTTAATCCATAGTGCTCTTTTAATGGAGTCTGTTTGGTTAAGTAGGAACCGATATCTGCAGTTAAATAAGAGCAAATATCATTGGAATATCCCAAAATGGCTGATTCAGGAATCAAATCATTCGCCGTTCGGGTAGCTCCCAATAAGGCACCGTGATTTTCAGGAAAATGAACCTCAAAACCAAATGAGCGTAATAGTTCAGCAGGGCCAACACTCGTACACCATGCAATTTTTTTTGATGGATCTTTCATTCCCAGGAAATAATTTGCCATTATTTCCTTCATTAATTTGCTTGTTTGAATTTTATACATGTTGATTCAGTTTATAATTGTAATTGTTTATGATCATTTTGTTATTTAACTATACCATAATCCTCGCATCCACAACATACGCGCAGTCCTCAAATGCCATAATCGGGTTCAGATCCATTTCTTTTATTTGAGGGAAATCATTTACCAATTGAGAAATACGAAGAATAATGTCAATTACACTCCGCTTGTCAATTCCACTTTTCCCTCTTACCCCTTCCAGTAATTTTGCTGCTTTTACCGATGAAATCATTTCATTCGCTTCCAATTCGGTAATTGGAGAAAGTTTGAATACAACATCTTTCAATACTTCAACATAAATCCCCCCCAAACCAAACATAATCAGGTGCTCCAAATCTCTTTGTCCGCTCACACCCACAACTAATTCTTTCACTCCGGGAAGAAATTTCTGAACAAAAAACTTCAAATCATTGTCCAAAAACTGCTCTTGCATCTTTTCAATTACATATCGAACCTCTTCTTCATTGATCAGATTAATTGCCACGCCACCCTGATCACTTTTGTGTATCAATGATTTTGTTTCCGCTTTGATTACAACAGGGTATCCGATTTCTCTGGCACCTGTAATAGCCTCATCAACCGTATGAGCTATACACCAATCCGCAACCGGAATCCCATAAGCTGAAAGCAATTCATATGCGTGACTACTTGAAAGGAATTCTCCTGTAACGTTTACCTGGTTCAAAATGGAATCTGCTTTTGTTTTATTTACATCATTAAAATATTTTGGAACACCAATATACCTGGATTGCAATTGATGGTATTTATATAATGCCCCGAGAGCCTTGGCTGCGGTGGTTGGAAAGCTATAGCAGGGAACTCCGCCATCTTTGAGAATTTTTGCAGTTTCCTGAAAACGCTCCAGACTCATATTGGTCATAAAATTGCAGATGATGGGTTTTCTCTTTTGTTGGTTTACTGCTACAATATTTCTGGCAACCTCATTTGTATCCGTAAAGGGGGCAGTTACAAAATTGATGAAAACTGAATCAATTTGTTCTTCATCCATCATTACATCTAAAGCACTTCTGAAATGAATTCCTCCACCCGTTGCCACAACATCAATTGGATTTCCTATACTGGCTTCAGGCAAAAGAGTTTGTTGTAATATGGTTTTTGCTTTTTCAGAAAGGGGAGGGATATGCATACCTGAATTTACCAATTCATCAGTGGCAATAACAGCCGGACCTCCTGTATTGGTAATAATACCAACCCGGTTACCTTTTGGAATGGGTTGAGAAGAAAATGCTTTTGCTGCCTGACACATTTCTTCTTCGTTCGTAAAGGATAGTATTCCTGTTTTTTCAAAAATCAATTCAGTTGAAATATCAACTCCGGCAAGTGAACCTGTATGAGAAGCTGCAGCCTGTGCCCCTTCTTCGGTTCTGCCTGATTTCATTGCGAGTATGGGTTTTTTCTTTGCAACAGTCTTTGCTACTTCCATGAATTCTCTTGGATTTTTAAATCCTTCGGTATATAGAATGATTGCTTTGGTAGCTTCATCATTGCCATAATATTCTAAAACCTCCGAAATTGAGATATCACAAGCATTTCCATTGGAGGCATAATAACGCATTCCAATTTCAAGGTCGAACAAACTTTGCATAATGAATGCTCCTACACCTCCGCTCAATGCAACAATCGATACAGAGCCCGGTTCAGGAAAAGTAAAGGTGAAATCGCAATAGGCTTTATACACAGGATCTGTATTGATAATCCCCTGGCAATTTGGGCCAAATACCCTGATGCCATATTCTTTTGCTTTGCTTAGAAATGCTTTTTGAAGTGCCATGCCTTCTTCGCCCATTTCACTAAATCCTGCAGAGTTTATGATAACAGATTTAACACCCTTTTTACCACATTCTTCAATGATTTGTGGAACAAATTTGGAAGGAATAATGATATGCGCCAAATCAATGCTTTCTTCCACGTCCAATATAGAGGGATAAGCTTTAATTCCCCTAATTTCAGGTTCCTTAGGATTAATCGGAAATATTTTTCCTGTAAACCCGAAATGAATCAGATTTTTAATGATAACATTTCCGATAGATAGTTCTTTTGATGAAGCCCCGATAATTGCAATAGACTTTGGCTTAAACAAGGAATCCAATTCGTTTTCAATTCCAATGGATCCAATACTTTCTGTCTCACCCTGATAATCCATAATTATATTTTTATTCTTTTTATTATTTTACGAAATAGGGGTCTTACTTAAAAGTTAATTACTTATACTTTTTTTCCCAATGGCTGTTTTTCTCTATTTTGGATTCGTGAAATCACGCGGATCCTACCTTCGTGCTTATACCAGTTCAGCTTGCTTTTCCTTCAATTTAATATGCCTGAATCCTCCCCACAAAGCCGCACCGATTGCGCCTGCATAAATGGCGTCGGGATGCGTTTTGATAACATATTTTTTCCCGGTTTCCAGTAATTGTTCTTCAATGGCCTGTATCATGCCACTATTCAACGACATCCCCCCGGTAATAACGATCGGAGATTCTGCCTTGAGGGAGCTTAGTAGTTTAATGATTCTGCTGGCTATGGAGAGGTGAATTCCTTTGATAATATTTGGTGTTTTAATTCCTCTTGAAACCATATTGATTACATCAGTTTCAGCCAATACTGCACAAATCCCGGAAGATAATTCGGGAGCTTCAGCTTGCAGGGAAACACCTCCTACTTCTTCAATAGACAGTCCCAGATAGCGCGAAATGTTTTCAACAAATTGTCCCGATCCGGAGGCGCACTGACCGGTCATCTTATAATCCTGAACGCGGGCATCTGTCGTCATTTTAATGGCTCTTACATATAGCGCTCCCATATCCACTACGGTAATGGCATCCGGAAAGAAATAGTGTGCTCCTTTGGCATGTGTGGTCATTCCATAAAAATGTCCTCGTTTGCGTTTTACCAAATCTCCTTCACCGGTTGAAGCCAGATATGCAATGTCTTCATATTGAAGATTGTTTTTCGTCAACATCCCCTGAATCAATTCTTCAGCCACAACTGAAGGATTGCGCTTTCTGATCTTTTCAGTGTGCTTGTCAATTATTTGAGGATTATTGGAGTAATCTACCAATACAAGTTTGATAAAATTAGAACCCACATCGATCCCCATTGTATAAAAATTTTCCATCATTTATTATTATTTATTTTTATGCTAATTCTTTTGTTTTTTTTGTAGTTGGTAAATCAGCAACCATGTTCCTTCTTGCAAACATGGCTCCTCCCAATGCTCCCATAAAAATTGAATCGGTGTGAATATTTATTACAATATCATTTCCGTAATTTTCTCTTACTAATTGGGTAAGGTACTTAATCACCGCCTGATTTCTCGCAACCCCTCCGGTAAAAGTAAATTCGTTAAATACACCACCTGAACGGGCAATCAGCGACATTGCCCGCATAATAATGGCCTTGTGTAAGCCGCCCAGAATGTCCTCTCGTTTCTCACCAAGATTGGTAAGTTCCCTTAATTCAGCTCCGGCAAAAACAGTACAGGTAGAACAAATCACTACTTCCTTTTCTGCTTTCATCGCCATGGGTCCTAATTCGTTTAAAGATATGCTCATCTCATCGGCGATATAACCTAAGTACCTTCCACAACCTGCAGCACATCTGTCGTTCATCTGGAAACTGGTAACCAATCCGTATTTATCAACCTGAATTGCTTTGGTATCCTGACCACCTATGTCTAAAACCGTTCGGGTTTCAGGAAAAATTGCGTGGGCACCAAAAGCATGACATAAAATTTCAGAACGGATACATTCCTGAGGAAATGGAAGTAGTGCACGACCATAGCCCGTTCCGGTCATATTGGTAATATTAAATTCAATCCTGGCAATATTATGAATGTGCTCGCGTAAGGAATCGCTAACATTATAAAACTTGCCTTTTAATAAATTTAATTCAGCATCAAAATTGATGCTTTCATCTTCGAGATTATCAGGAAGGTTTTCATATTTTTCTCTAAGCAATTCCATTGCCTTCTGGATCAATTCAAAGAAGTTGAATTCAACAGCCTGATTCTCGGCCGGACTGATACTTTTATCCCAAATAGTCATTAAAGGTTCAAATAATGAACTGTCGAGCTTGTTTACTTCTTCGTTGTAAAGCTCTGAAACGATATCCCTGAAAAACTGATTTTTGGAACCCAGATCACCGAAAATATACGCATGTTTTATTTTTGGCTTAATTACTTTTCTGATATTTCTTAAATTCTCCAGCATGAGATCTTTCTTGTCTCCCGACAGGTAACTATTACAGGTTTTTACCAGCTCCTCGCCCAACTTATCAATCCGAACTTTGAATTGTTCATATTGAAAAACACTTTCCAGATCTGAAATATACTTTCTGTACTCGGGATTCGATTCCATATCTTTTTCAAGATTTTTTTTGAGTATGGAAAAACGAGCGTTATAAATCGCTTCTTCCCTGGCTATATCTGCCGCCACCGAGTAGTTGGCGCGGGTATTGGTAATTCCACGACCAATAATTTCATCCTGATCGTTTATGATAACCGCCTTTGATGTTGTGGAGCCAAGATCAACTCCAAGATAATATTTATTCATTTAATTCTATTTTATATGCTAATTTATTTTTTTTAAACCAATTACCAATTACCAATTACCGATTACCAATTACCGATTACCAAATACCAATTACCGTAGTTCGACAGGCTCACTATGACAACAAAATTTGTCATCCTGAGCTTGTCGAAGGGACCAATTACCGATTACCAATTACCAATTACCAATTACCAATTACCGATTACCAATTACACTTCTGCTTCTACCTGTTTTATTATGATTTTCCGCTGACCCAACATCTGGAAATACGATTCTAATCTATTCTTAATATTGGCATAGGAAAAGTACCTGGGGTCAACCAAATCAGATTCGATAAATCCAACAGGCACTCCAGCCCTCTGTTCAATCTCTCTCATAATCATTAATTGGCCTGCAGAGAAGGAGTTGCAGCTTTTTATGGAATTGATAAGAAAACCGTCGGCCTTATAATCTTTTACATATTTTTCAAGCATGTCCACACGTTGTGGCAGGTTCAGATTGGTGTAAACCCCCATACAATATTTTGCTAAACTTTCAAGCGGTTCTTTACTGTCATGTCTGAACCCCTGATCGTAAACACCACCCACTTTGGTGTAGGATGAGGCAACTATAACAGCTCCCATATCATAAAATATTTTCCAAAACTCTCTGAAATTAGTCCAGTTAGGAGGTCCTTCAACAACCAACCTGAATTTCTCTTCTTTCAATTCCCCTTCCGGAGTAATAGGGCCTAAACCCAATCTCATTCTTTCCTGAACCTCATTCCATAGTTCAGTATAATATTCTACAGCTTCTTCGGTACCTCTAAAAGCCGTGAAAATCGGGCCTATATAATATACGCCGGCAAAATAAGCATCAATAGGTGATGGCACCTGTTTTGCACTCTCTAAAATCTTTACCAGTAAGTCTTCAGCTTTTGCTGAATTTACAAGCATCTTTGAAAGACGGTCCATATCAAATTTCTGCCCGGATACCATTTCCATTTTTGGTATCACTTCCTCTTTCATTTGTTTAACCATGTAGTCAATTTGATCCTGAGATATTTTACCATCTTCCTGATAGGGTGTATGCAACATGGCAACCGGTACTCCCGGATACAAGCGTTCGAGATTCTCAAACCATTTTAAAAAAGTAAAACAACCTGTATAGCTCAATAATAATAAATCGGGTGGCGGAATTTTTTCTCCTGTTGGACCAATATTTCCGTTCAACATCATTCCTACATCGCATTTTACGTAAGTACAAACATCTTCTGAGTATCCTACCTTTTCAGCGTCGCGGATATAATCAGCAGATTTTTTTCGCATACCCGACTGCAAGGCATTGATCTCGGGGTACACCGGTAGCATGTCAAATGATAGAATAAGTTCGGTAAGGTTTCCCGGAACAAAAGTATAAACAACTTTTTTGCCAAGTTCACTCGCAGTACTTAATTCCTTAAATTGTTTGGCAAGCATCTCCTTTTGGATAACCATGCTATTTTCTTTAATTGCCTCTTGATGTCCTTTGCTCATAATAATTAATAATTTTTTTTTATATTTAAAACATTGTTTTCATCCATGAAGGGCAGATGCAATCTCCACCTATCCGTTAAACATTAATAAATCAAATTCATAACTCATAACTCATAATTTGAATTATGCCCAAAGCTTTATCGAATCAGAGAAAGTTCCGGCTTGTTCTTTTATTACTTTAAACTGACCGGTATTTTCATGGAATTGGAAATTGATATGCGGAATTCCTGCAAGGTCACATTCTTTCTGCATTTCCGGGCGGTCGAGTAGGGCAGGGTCACAAAAGCTGGCCGCACAGAAAATGATACCATCTGCATTTCTTTCCTTTGCCAGTTTTACCAGTCGTTTTCCCTTGGGATTTCCAACATCATAAAAAGCCGAGGAGAATGTACTGTGATTGATATAGGCATCTGCCAGGGTTTCCAGAGGGATGTCTGAATCTGCGTTTATATTTCCCTGTATGAGTCTTGATCCCAACATAAAATCATCCTCCACAATATAGCAACCTGCCAATTCTATCGACTTTATCAAGCCAATTGGGGGTTGTTCGCAGAAGGAGCCGCTAACAACTATACGGATATTGTCCATTGGCTCTCCTCTCTCATTTTGTAAATGAGAAACTACTTGTTCCAATATTTCATTGTGCTCTTCAACAGGAATTACCTGACCAGCTCTAAGAATATAATAGGTTTCAACGGCTGATAGTTTCCATGGCGTTGCTTGTCTGATATCATATATTTTCTCAATCAGGTTTCTGTTTCTGTTATATAAAAGGATCGATTGATTAAGTGCTTTGGTAGTAACCTTTATCCCGTTGATGGCAAACATATCGTCCAGAACCTTTTCAATTTCCTGTTTGTAAAAAGTTCCACCTATATGGGATTCGAAATTTTGAGGGTAGTCAAAATAACGTTGAAATTTCCCCTTTTTGGATAATTTAAACATGCCCGAAAGATTCCGAACACAGTCACATATGGCAGGGAACAGAAATCCGTCAAATCCATCCAGATTGTTATCTAATGCCATTTCGATAACACCTCTTGGGAAATGACATATATAGGATTGATAATAAGCGTCTCCCTTGATAATCTGTTTTCGGTCGCCTGAACCCATAATGCCTACCGCAATTCCATTTGCAGCATGAATAATTTCACGCGGGATATAGATAGGTAGATAACCTACAATAATTCGCTTTGGATCTTCCGATTTCCACTCCTTAGCCCTTGTAAAACTCAAGTCAAATGCCAGTGATTCACAATCTTGTATTATTTTTTCTAATGTTTTCATTAAACTGTTTTATTTCCTTTTGATGTTGTAATAATCAGCACTGAAGTTTTTGATTTTCTTCTATATAACAAAGTGAGTTGCTTTTAACGTAAATTTGATTGATGGCCATCATAATTCTAAATGACTTTTGTCATATTGTAAGTGAAAATAAAAAATATTTTTTAAGTTCGCCATTTTCCGATTTAACCAAAACAACTTCACCGGTACAGGCTGAATTGGGGTCATGGCAAACAATTGAATTAAATCTGACCCCTAAAACAGATTGAGCTGAGCCTTTATTTTATCCAATAAACCTAATGTAAAACTTTTTTGTTTTTCTTCAGAACTTTTCATTAATGCTTTATGAAGACGGGTGGTTTGCAAAATGAAAATCTCTAATTTGGATTGAATGATCTGAGGAAATAAATTCCCGTCGGTTTCAACAGATAAAAATGGCAAATTTTCGATTTCAGAATTGTTCATTTTTAACTCTTTTCCCTGTGCATTTTCCTTCCCTTTTACATTCATATTTACACTTAAAATGGATTCGGCAACACGAGATGGCATACATCCGAACGGTCCCAGTGATACAATACCTGATGCATGATGAACAATATCAGCCATGGCACTACCCACTGTTAGAATCGCTTCCCCTTCTAATTCAATCGGTATCAGCCCTTTTGAATGTTTTATTACGTTCTCAATCTCAATGGGTTCATATTCGTAGAATCCGGATTTAGCCAGTATATTTTTAATTTTTAATTCTACTTTTCTTTGAATAATTTCTCTCAATTTAAAACGCATTCTTGAGTTAAGAGATGGTAAATGCTCTTTATACAATCGTTTTATCTGATAATTTGCATATAACAAATATTCACCAATTGGTGCTGTTTTTATCACGATATGCTGTTCTAACAATTTTTGAACCAGTTCTCTTCTTGAAAAGTCTTCATTGCGCACAAATATCTCTCCGATTAATGCCACTTTAACGGCTTTCTCGATGGTAGTTATTTTTTCGATTGTACTAAATTTCTTTGCAGCAATCTCAAGCTGGTTATACACTTCGGATGCCGTCCCTTTTTCAATTTTTTCTACGATCTTTTCCCATTCCTGATCCACCATTTCAAGTGCTTTTTCCTTATCAACTGCAAGGGCAGCTACTGCAAAATACAAATTCTGATATACATCTGAAATAGTGAGCGCCGTAAATCCACGAATTACAAAATCTGTACCCAACCCGCTGTAGGAATCTTCATCAGTGAGCGTAAATATGCCATGATTTTTAAGATTTTTATTGGCAATGATGTCTTTCAGGTAAACGGTATACTGACCTTGTCTGCATGGCCCACAACCTGTAGACATAAACATCAGGGTGATTTCATCTTCTTTTGGATTTTTATTTTGATGATTAACCATTGCTCCTGCGCAAAGTGTTAAAGGAATACATTCTTTTGAAGTGGTTAAACCTCGACCCGTTTTTAAGGTTTCATAAGAATATACAGGCAATGGTTCCGAATTAATTCCAGAGAATCTGAAGGCAGCAGCAAAACCATCAGTAGCAAATCTTCCCATGCTAGGAACCAGAATTTTCACATTCTTGTCCCTGATACTGTGTTTTTTACCATTTGAATCTATAACAATATCGCCATGAACTTCCACTTGCTTAAAGTTGCTAGCGGTTTCATTAAGCATACCTTTTTTGGTAAGTTCCCGGTATCTGTTAATAATATCAACAGCAGCTTCAATTCGTGTGTTTAAACCGGCATCCGCTGAGTGACTGTCGAGCTCCAGGGTAAGTGATGGCTTGTTACCCATAATTTTTCTGAAATACGGAATCATCATCGAATCGGGTCCGCAACTGAAATTGGTAATATAGGTTCCAAACAGTTGTTCATGATTTTTTACAAACCGGGCTGAACGCAATATTTGATTACCGGTTCCCCAATACATGTTTTCATAACTTTCGAGATGTGCACTTGGAATAAAGTCATGGGGTATAAGTGTTAGGTTACGTGAAGAGAATTTCTGGGGGATTCCAAGGTTTGCTTCTTTGGCAAATGCATTATAAGAACGCCCAAAGAGCACAATAGCTATCTGCTTTGGATCCTTTGCCAAATCCTCCATTGCCTGTTTTCCCAAGGCTTTAAATTCTTCAAACATTTGCATCAACTGATTGATCGCAAATTTGAATGCAGCCTCAGCCTGAGACGTGCTTTTTCCTAAACTGATCGCAAGGTCAATAAAACTATCCTTTCCACTTGCATAACCTTGTGAAAAATTAATAATCGGGGCAAGTATTTTAATATCGCCGATCGATTTATTAAAAGTAGATTGTAAATAATAGGCTTCAGACTGAAGTAAAATGCAGGTTTTATTGTAGTTTTTATCAAGTGGATCATAAATTTCAGTTATATGAGGCAGAAAAATATAATCAGGTTTGAGGTCAATGAGTCCCTGAAAAAACCCATGGGCCAGTTCAACAGGATAACAGAAAGAGGCCTGCTGCTTGTCGATTCCCTCCTTTACCGCTTCTTCACCCAATACAACTTTGAATCCTAATTTTGAAAAGAAATTATAATAAAGCGGATAAAGCGTATTTACCAAAAATGATTTTGGAATGGCCAATACCTTTGAATTTTCTGCTACTTCATGAAATGGAGCATATTTTTCGAAAACAAGATCTTGCCTTACTTTAACTAAATTACTATTTGCCTTTTCTTTTGATTTGGTTTTGCGGTAGTCGTAATATTTGTTACATGCCCCGCCAAATGGAATTTTTCTGCCTTCAATCAGTATCAAATTAACATTGCATTTACGGTCACACCCTTCTGGTTGTCCGGCACAAATAAATGATTTTCCGTATTCAACTTTCCGGTTTATTAATTCATCCAGATCAAAATGTTGTTCTTCAAACAGGTTAAGGGCCAATCTTTCTTTAATTTCCAATGCCACCCCAAATGCACCCATCAATCCGGGTTCAGGCGGTACAATAATATGCTTGCCTGTTAAAGCTGCCATTGCGATGGGTACGGCCTTATTATAACAGACACCCCCTTGCATGAATACCTTGTTTCCAACGGGTCTGTTTCCTTTTACACGATTGGTAAAATTCAAACAGATGGAATAAACTAATCCTGCAACAATGTCTTCTTTATTTAATCCTTCATGTAAGGCGTTTTTTACATCACTGCTTATAAATGCCGAACACTGATCATTAAAATTGGGTGGATTGGATGCCATTAAAGCAATGTCTCCAATCAGTTTATAATCTATATTTAAAGATTCTTTGGCGGCCTCCTCAAGGAAAGAACCGGTACCTGCCGAACAGGCTTCGTTCATGGCATAATCAGAAGGAACCCCTGCAGTAATAAAGGTATATTTTGCATCCTGACCACCAATTTCAAAAATCGTATCAACATCTTTATCAAAATAAATCGTGGCATTTGCATGCGCCAGAATCTCATTTACAATTCCTTTGGTATTGGCATGAAGCCCAGAAATATGCCTTCCGGAACCCGTAACCCCCAAACCGATTATCTTTACCTTCGTATTCAATTTTTCTTTCAGGCTTTTATAGCATTCAATAGAAGCCTGGATAGGATCTCCATTGGTACGCAAGTATTCTGTTGCGAGTACTGCATTGTCAGATACCCGCATCATGATTGCTTTGGTAGTGGTTGAACCCACATCCAAACCTAAAATACACACATCATTTTCGGCGACTTCCCCTTTTTGAAATTCCTTGAAATCAACAAAATCCACAAATTGTTTCAAGTCTTTATGAAAAGTAAAAGAAATATGCTCTTTTCTGAATAATGATTCAATATCCACAGAAGGCACTTCATTATTTGCGGAATGAAGAGCCGCTCCAAGGGCTTCGAAATAGGCAGCTTCATCCGGTACGATCAATTCATTAAAATGCTCATGAAGGGTATTTAATATTTTGTTGTTTCGTGCTACCCCACCAATAATAACTGCCCTGTCACAAGAAATATGAGAAGTTAATTCAATGATTTTATTAGCCATCATGCGGCATAAACCCGCAATTACATCTTGCTTTGCAACACCTTTGTTTAATGCATGGGTGCAGTCAGATTTGCAAAAAACCGAACACCTACCTGAAATATTGTATGCCTCTCCTTCACCACTTAATGCAATTGCATCCTCCACCGAAAGGTTCATACGCTGGATTTGCTGAAGGAAAAATTCTCCGGTACCGGATGCGCATTTATTCCCTGTCATGCACTTTGATATTTTCCGGTTTTTATCTAAAAGATAGATGATAAAATTTTCCCCGCCCGCACTGATTATTATATCCGTATTCAGTTGAAGGTATTCGGCAGCAAGTTCTACAGCTTCTGGTTCGGGAATGGAAGTGATGTTTAATAAATTCCGAAATTTCCGTCCGGTTACAACTATTTTATCCGGTGTTTCTTTGCTGAAAATTTCCTCAATTATTTGTTTGGGGTTGCCATGGTGTGGCTTTGTACTGTATGATGTCAACTTTATTTCTTCATGATCTTTCTGAAGCTCTACAACCGATACAGAAGAAGCGCCAATACAAATACCCATGTGACGGGTAGAATTCATGTTTTTCATAAGCCTTGCTTTAAATAATCATTAATAAAATCCTTTTCACCTAACATAAAAAGGAGGTAGTTTTATAGCTAAACGAAAAAACAAATATCGCGGAATCTATTTCTTGACATTGGTCAAAAATAAATATGATTTTAGTCATTTTCGACTTTGATTTTTTGATTAAGAGAAAATTTGTGCTTATTTTGATAAATTTGAGTTTTACTCCTATTTCTATCGATTTTATTGGAGTTGTTTGTATAAAATCACACTGATTTTGTAAGATTGAAAATAGGCTGTAGTCAGGTTCCTTTACTTCTTAGGATATTTACACATATCCATTTCGTTATTGATACTCAAATTTCGAAATTTTGTTCGAAAAAACTTTTTCAGCTTACTCAAATTTTTTTTTAAAAAATGCCTCAATTTTAGATACGCGAACTGAAAATCAAAAATAAATGCTGTAAATTTTAATTTACTATGAAATTTCCCCGCTGCTTACCATTAAATAGCTGCTATTCAAATTTAAATCTTTAATATAGTGGATTTTTATAGGATAAATTTATATTTTTGGGCTATGGTATTAAATTGATTTTCAATGGAAATATAAAAAAATGAATGCTAAAAAATGAGTATATAAAAAGTATTGAATCATACCATAGCAAATAGCTCAAAACTGAGAATCAGGATGATCCTGTTTCTTGCTTTCGCTTTTATGAAAATTCAGGCGCAGGTTGTTTATTGCCCACCCAATATTGATTTTGAATCAAATAATTTTTCAAACTGGTATTTATATATCGGAAGTTGTTGCCCCATTAATACCCCAACATTAAGTGGTCCGGTTGCAACCCGGCATACCATCACCAATGTGGCCTCTATTGATATGTACGGAGGATTTCCTGTAGTTGATCCAAGTAAAGGACTTTACTCACTAAAATTGGGAAATCGCCAAACTTCGGCACAGGCAGAACGGGCAAGGTATTACTTACGGGTACCGAATAATTTAAATAATTATAGTTTGCTTTTAAAATATGCAGTGGTATTGGAAAATCCTTCGCATCAGCCAAAAGAACAACCCAGATTTGAAGTGAAAGCGTATGATTCTATTACAAATATTCCCATATCCTGTGCGCAGTTTAGTTTTGTTGCATCTTCAGTTTTACCGGGCTTCATTTTGTCTTCCTTATATCCAAATGTATATTATAAACCCTGGTCAACGGCAAGCTTGAATTTATCTGGTTATGCAGGAAGAACGGTAGCAGTTGACTTTGCCAGTGGTGATTGCAGTCTGGGTTTACATTTTGGATATGGCTATGTAGATGTGAATTGCGTTCTCTTTGCTATCAGCTCCTCTGTATGTAAAGGGGTTCCTTTTTCTTCGCTTTCTGCACCTCCTGGCTTTCAACATTATAAATGGTATGATTCCACTTATACCGTTTTGCTAGATACCAACCAAAATGTCATGGTTCCAACTCCTGCCACTTTTAATAAATATCACGTAGTATTATCTGCATACCCGGGTTATGGTTGCGATGATACCTTATCCACAACTATTTATACTTCTGATCTTAAATTAAAAATAAACAAAGATACTTTTATATGTAAAAACAATTCGGTTCAATTAATGGATACAGCAACGGCAAGTGCTCGTTTTCAGCCTTTGACTTTTAGTTGGAGCCCCACAAATAATTTAAGCTGTTCAACCTGTTTAAACCCTATTGCATCTCCAACGGTTTCTACACGTTATGCGTTAACCGTGGTTGATGGAAATAGTTGCAGTGTTAAAGATAGCTTTACCATTTTTATTCGAAGGGATAGTATTATTACCCAACCGCAGAATATCACAAAGTGCAGGGGTTCTTCGGCTACTTTTAAAATGAGTGTGGGTGGACATGGAAATTATACCTATCAGTGGAAGAAGAACGGAGTAAATATACCGGGTGCAATTCTCGATTCTTTGGTACTGAACAATATTGCATATTCAGATTCCGGTAATTATTCGGTAAATGTGAAATGGGGTTGTGATAGTTTATTATCAAACCCGGGCAAACTAAGCGTATATCCGATGCCTGTTATTTCTGTTCAACCGCAGCCTATAAGCCCATGTTTAGCCTCCAATGCTGTTTTGCGGGTCACAGCAGGTGGCATTAGTCCGTTAAGCTATCAGTGGAAAAAGAATGGAATCAATATAACGGGTGCCACATCAGATTCCTTGAAATTCGCAACAATTTCAGCAAGTGATTCCGGTTATTACAAAGTTTCGGTAAGCTCTATTTGTGATAGTATTCTATCTGATTCTGTATTTTTAACAGTAAAATACCCGACTGCAATTTTAGTTCAACCGCAATCCACTATAAAATGTCTGAATTCAAGCTACACTTTTCACGTAATCGCATCAGGCGGAACTCCTTTAAATTACCAGTGGAAAAGGAATGGAGTTACCTTAATTGGCCAAACCAAAGATTCTATAGTTATTGCTTCTATTAATTATGCTGACACTGGATCTTATACTGCTGTGGTAAGTGGCCTGTGTGGAATAGTAACCTCTAATAATGCCAATCTTGCACTATATTCAATCCCGGTCATTGTAACTCAACCAGTATCCATACTTCATTGTAAAGGGAATCGTGCAGTTTTTAAGGTTGGCGGATTTGGAATTAATACTTACCAATGGTTTAAAAATAATATTCCAATAGTTGGAGCAAATTTAGATTCATTGGAAATACCGGCCTCAGGTTATACCGATACCGGGAATTATTCGGTTTGGGTGAAGGGAAATTGCGACAGCCTGCTTTCCAATGTTGTTACTTTAAGCTTTTTCCCAAAGCCACTTATCATCTTACAACCGCAACCGGTCAGCCCATGCCTGGGAATAAAGGCATCCTTTAGGGTGAGTGCAACCAGTATCAATCCCCTAAACTTCCAATGGAAGAAAAATGGGATCAATATTTCCGGCACTGCCGATTCACTTATTTTCAGTAGTGTGAGTTTATCTGATACAGGATATTATGCTGTAATGGTAAAAAATGCCTGCGACAGTGTGCTTTCAGATTCTGTATTTTTATCGGTCAGGCAGATTCCTGTTATCTTGGTTCAATCGCAAAGTACCGTGAGGTGTTTAGGCGATACTTTTGCGTTTAAAATAAGTTATGCCGGTGTAGCTCCCTTAAGTTTTCAGTGGAAGAAAAATGGTACGGTTATAAGTGGGGCAACGCTGGATAGTTTGATCATCAGAAATGTCAGCTATGCTGATTCCGGAAATTATTCTGTGGCTGTAACGGGTCCTTGCGGAACGATAAACTCCGGTTTGGCGCAACTGAACATCAATGCACCTCCTGTAATAAATATCCAGCTAGTTTCTTTGTTGCTATGCAATGGGAGCAGGGCAGTTTTTAAGGTAGGCGGATTCGGAATAAATACTTACCAATGGTTTAAAAATAATGTCCCAATAGTTGGAGCAAATTTAGATTCATTGGAAATACCTGTGGTATATGATGGGGATACGGGGAATTATTTTGTTCGTGTAAAAGGAAATTGCGACAGCACCAATTCCATTTCAGTCAGTTTAAATAACTATCCAAAACCGGTCATTTCGCTTCAACCTTCATCTGTCAATGCATGTTTTGGGACTTCCGCTTCTTTGAAAATAATTGCCAGTGGAACCGGGCCAATTTCTTACCAATGGATTAAAAACGGAATACCTGTATCAGGTGCAAATAAGGATTCATTGCTATTCAGTAATATTGCTTATCCCGATTCAGGATACTATAAGGTGATGGTAATATCTGTGTGTGATAGCTTGCTTTCAGATTCGGTTTTTATAAATGTAAAACAAAAAACCGGTATTGTCAACAATCCCCAATCAACTTACAGGTGTTTTGGGGATAATTTCAGCTTTTCGGTATTTGCAATCGGAGCAATTCCATTAACTTATCAATGGATGAAGAATGGAGCAATTATTACCGGAGCCAATAGCGATTCACTCTATTTTAATAATACCATTTATTCAGATACTGGAGCCTATTCGGTTATAGTGAATGGTCCATGTGGAACCGATACCTCAACAGCTGCGATATTAAATCTTAATGTTCCGTTGGGTATTCCTGTACAACCCAATCCAATCCTTCAATGTAAAGGAAGTTTTGGCGTTTTTAGATTGGTTGGAATCGGGATGAATACCTACCAATGGTATAAAAATAATTTACCCATTATCGGTGAAATAAATGATTCACTGGTTTTCTCTTCTTTATCATTTATGGATACAGGTAACTACTATGTGATCGGAAAAGGACCCTGCGACAGTTTAGCATCCCTTACCGTAACTTTGAACCTGTTTCCACCAACGCAAATTACTTTGCAGCCACAAGCGGTTGTTCCTTGTATGGGTAGTAAAGCGGTATTCAAAGCAAGCGCAATTGGCATGAATACATTGCTTTACCAATGGATAAAAAACGGACAAATAATTACGGGTGCCACCAGTGATTCCCTGATAATTAATAGTTCAGGGATAACTGATACAGGCTATTATTATTTAACTGTAAAATCGGCTTGCGACAGCATCATAACAGATTCAGTTCCATTGGCAATTAATGCGCTTACTTCCATTTTAGGATCAGGTCAAAATATCAATAAATGTATTGATGATACCTTCGGGCTAAAAGTAAATGTGGTAGGAACCAGTCCGATATTTTATCAATGGAAAAAGGATGGTTTCGCTATAACTAATGCAACTTCAGATTCACTCCTGATCCTACCCGTTGCCTATGCCGATACAGGAAATTATTTTGTAATGGTAAGTACTCCTTGTGGGGTTACCAATTCAAATACCACACATTTAGGTGTTATTACGCCAACCAGCATTACCTCTCAACCGGTTGATATTCTTCAATGTATTGGAGGAAAAGGTATTTTCAGATTAAGTGGAATCGCCATAAATTCTTATCAATGGTTTAAAAATAATACGCAAATTTTGGGTGAAATCTTTGACTCGTTGGTACTCAATAATTTGCTTGCCTCAGATACAGGAAATTACTATGCCTATGTTTCCGGAAATTGCAATAACGCAGAATCGAATATGGTGCATGTTGGATTTTATCCGGTACCTCAGGCCAATATGCCTGATACGAGTATTATTTGTGCAAATAATAATGTTTTAGGATTGAATGGATTTATACAATATTTCTGGAGTACGGGTTCAAATAGTAATTCTATTTCAATAGGGAAGGATGGAAAGTATTGGGTTATCTTCACGGATTCCAATTATTGTAATAATTCCGATACAACCTATGTTAAGTTAAAATCGGATGCACTTGTTTATGCCGGTCCGGATACAATTTTATGTAATGAATTGGCTTTGCAGTTAGATGCAATTGCATCCAATTATGATTCGATTCGCTGGTTGGATAATTCTAATGGTATTTTCAGCAATAAATATTCACTTACTCCTTTGTTTACAGTCAATAAAGGGATTATTGGAGCAACCAGGCTTACCCTCAATGCAGTCAATCAATGCGGTGTCAGCTCTGATGATAAGGTAGTTGATTACAGGCCAAAAACATCCGCTCATTTTTCCCCAACTGATACATTGATATGTGAAGGTGCTCCGTTAATTGGTTTAATACCCGACAATCCGGGGGGCATTTTTAAAGGACCCTATGTAGCAGGCAGTTATTTTGATCCCGGAGTTTATGGAAATTATACAATTACATACCAAATTGACCAATATGGTTGTTCCGATTCAAGCAAACGTACCATTGAAGTATTGCGAATACCTGTTGCGGCTTTTACTTTTCATCCTGCCTTGCCAACTATTGATTTTCCGGTAATATTTAAGTCTAATTCGCTTTATGCCAAAAATTTCTTATGGGATTTTGGAAGTGGAAATTCCAGTATACTTGAAAATCCTGAATTTCTATTTCCGGTTGAAGGATTGTACAGGGTAGTTTTAATGGCAATAAATTCTGTTTGTATAGATACCTTATCTGTTGATATTTTAATAAATGGAAGTGAATATATATGGGTTCCAAATGCATTTTCCCCAAATGGAGATGGCAATAACGACATCTTCAATGTGATCTATCGCAATTCGAAAGGTGGAGTGCTTTCTATCTACAATCGTTGGGGACAGCTCATGTATAAAACTGACGATTTTACCAAAGGATGGGATGGAACCTATAACGGAAGTTTATGTCTGGGGGGTGTTTATTTCTATATAGTTGATTACAAAGACAATGAGAACAATTGGCGCATATTGCAGGGAAATGTCACTTTGTTAAATTAGGATTTTGAGAGAATAGTAAATAATTAATATATTTTCGTGATCGATTTGTATCGCGTGCAATTCATAAGGTTTTTTTAAAGATGATTTCAATAGGAAAAATAAATAAGCTGAAAGCTATTCGTAACACCAATGTCGGGATATTTTTATCTGATGAGGAAGGAAATGAAGTTTTGTTGCCAAATAAATATGTACCGGCCTCTTTGGGTGCAAATGAAGAATTAGAAGTTTTTATATATAAGGATTCTGAAGACAGAATAGTAGCTACAACCCTCGAGCCCTATTTATTGGTTGATGAATTTGCCCTGTTAAGAGTAAATGAAATTGCTCCCTTTGGGGCTTTTATGGATTGGGGAATGGAGAAAGATCTGCTGGTGCCTTTTAAAGAACAGGCTGAGAAAATGTTTGAAGGAAAAGAATACGTTGTTTATATGTATTTGGATCAGGAAACACAGCGCCTGGTAGGGACTACCCGTATGAATAAAATCTTAAGCAACGAAAATATTGATTTTCAGGTTGGTGATGAAGTGGAAATGATGGTTTATGAAAATTCAGCGCTTGGTTTTTTTGTTATCCTGGAAGGGAAACACAAGGGGCTTATTTATCATAATGAAGTATATAAACCGATTTTCCCGGGTGATATTATTACGGGATATATCAAGAAAATTAAGGATACCAATGAAATTGACATCAGCCTTCAAAAAATTGGTTTTGAGAATATTGCCGACCAGACAAATGTTATTTTGGATTATTTGAAAGCACATCAGGGTTACCTGGAACTTTCCGATAGTAGCGGTCCTGAACAAATTACTGCAATGGTAAATATGAGTAAAAAAACATTCAAAAAGGCTATTGGCATTCTTTACAAAAAACGTTTGATTCGTATTGAAGAGAATGGGGTATATTTGGTTTGAACCGCTGCTGATTTGATCAAAACCTGCCGTTTTTATAGCCGGGATGCTATTTGGTTCAGAACATATTTACCCAAAATGTCAAATTCAATATTCACTTTGTCTCCTTCTTTTAATTCCTTAAATTGAGTATGTTCAAAAGTATAAGGTATGATGGTCACGTAGAATTCCATATCTGTAATTTCTACCACAGTTAAACTTACGCCATTAATGCAAATACTTCCTTTATTTACAATCAGATTCTTCTGGTTTGTTTGGTTCAGCCTGAAATAAAACAGCCAGCTACCCGATTTTTCCTCAACTTTTATGCAAGTGGCAACATCATCCACATGGCCCTGCACAATATGTCCGTCAAATCTTCCATTTGCTAGCATGCACCGTTCCAGATTTAGCAATGAACCCGGTTTAAGCAAACCTAAATTTGTTTTGGAGATCGTTTCTTCAACGGCAGTTACCTTATGACAATTATTGCCAAGCGAAACCACGGTTAAGCACACGCCATTATGTGCCATACTTTGATCAATTTTTAGCTCTTTACTAACGGGGGATTCAACCCAAATATTTAGATTTCCTAACTCTTTTTCGATTTCCTTAACCCATCCTAAAGTTTCAATTATTCCTGTAAACATGCATTATCTAATTAATTGTAATGAACCCCTGAGCGTTCTTTTTTTTGATCCATCCAAATAACTTTCATATACGTCGCATATATAATAATAAACGCCTTCTGTGCATTCAATACCGGTTTTTTGATCCTTTCCATTCCAATTGATATCAATATCATTCGTTTGAAAAACAATCAAACCCCACCTGTTATAAATATTGATGTCAATTTTATCAATAAACCGGTAAGGAAAGGGATTCAACAGGTCATTATGCATATCATTATTTGGAGTAAAAATATTAGGAATCACATAATAAGGACAATTATCAATGCATTTTGAATTCGCGAAATAACTTGGGTTGTCAAATGAATCTACCGCAATCACTGAATAACACCCTGCGATAGAAAATTTTAAAGATTCTCTTACATCTGAATAAGTGTTGACACCCCACGGAACCGAATCAATCAGACTCCATTTTTCTTTCATATTTTTTCTCCAGTATATCTTAAACCGGGTCACATCTTTTTCGCAACTGTCGGGGTAAACCCAATTTAGGGTAATTTTAAAAATATTGAATGAATTACAAGGGGTTTCGATATTCAATAAAGGAGTGCAGGGCCTGATTGTATCTTTTGGCGCAGCACAAGCTTCCTGAGAATTATTATACAAAATATTCGGGTAATAATTAAGATTATAATTTCCTGTGGTTTTCAGGTAATAGCAATAATTGAAACCATTGTATAAACCCGTATCCCAGAATTGATTTGTTGTTGAATTGCCAATAGAATCATAGGTGTTCAAGGCATTTTTCTTATAGATGGTAGTAAGGTAGTTTTGCCAGGGGACACTAACTTTCCATTTTAACAAAAGCGATCTGTTATTGCTTAAAATGCTCAACCTTACGCTACTTGCAGCAATACTTTCTTCAACAGGGATTAAGTTTGGTTTAGTAGCCGAAAAAATAACCTTATAATAGTACTGATTATCTAAAGTGTTTAAATTACTGTCAATAACCTGCTCATCTTTAATATCGCTGAAAGTGGCGTAATTAAAAGGAATACCCACATCCGCATATTTTGAACCTAAAAATAAAGACCGTTGCAATTGAACCTGGTAAGGCGCCGGAAACTGATTGCTATCTAATAAATTTGGCCTTATCCATTTTACAAAAATTTTGCCTTTATCTACTGAAGTTTTTTCTACACTAACATTGGTTATTATGGGTTTGGTTCGTAAAATAATATTGCAAACCTCCTCACTTGCATAACTTTCAACTGACTCTCCCTGAATAATGGTCCCGTTTTCGGTTCGTGACGGGTACCAACTCGTAATTAAATAACAATATCGGATTAAGGGCGAAATGCCTCTTCCGTTTTCATTGTCAAAATAACTGTTATTATTTACACCTTGGGTTGTATCAAATAAAACATATCTAATATTGGAAGGAACACCGGTTTCGCACGGACCATGTTTCCAATAGCTTGAATCAATTTTTCTATATATTTTATATCCAAAGGCGAGGTTACAGGAATCACGGTTCCAGGAAAGTTTAAAACCATTACTTTCCAATTTTATTTGCACATTTTTTGGAGCAGGACCCACTACTTTTATGTTCCAAAACATGATATCACTCATTGGATTTGTTGGATCATCATCAGTAGCTCTGAATATTGCCTGATGCTTTTCGTACCTGATTGCATTACAGCTGGGCTCCCATCTAAACAAAGTTGAAACACCGGTATAAGGACCTATTGCAGGGTCTGGAGTAATGGTTGCCGGACTAATCGGGTAATCAAACGGACCCCCGTATTTATTGATTGTTATGATTTGACCTACATCGGAATCTTTTGCAAATAAGGTGTATTTTAGAAGTTGATTGGCTGCGATACAAGTGTCTGCAACTTTATTTATTAGCGGAGGTTTATTAAAGCATTGATCAATAAAAACCTGCATGTCACGAACCACGTAACCAATTAATATTCCCTTTCTGAATTCGCTTATTTTTATTGCAAGATTATAGGGTCCCTTAATCTTTGGATTTGTCCAGGTTACCTGACCATCATTAACAGCAAGTGAAAAGGAATCGGTAAAAGCTGGAATTACGAATCCTGGAACATCCACTCCTACACCTGATTTTGGTGAAATAAGGGTAAACGCCAAACTATCACCATCAGGGTCATAAGCAGCTGGATTATGTTTAAAAGTTCGAAAAATACATCCGACATCAATCGGTGGTAATTTTAACACCGGTGATTGATTAAAGCCGATACCTGCTGTAATTTGCAAAAAAGATTCAACATAAAACGGAATGTTCACAGACTCCCCTCCGTTAATATTTATGATTCCCTTAATCCTGTTTTGATCCGTAAGACTAATTATGTAACCATAAGGTCCAGGATACGTATGGGTAGTAATGTAAATATTTTTTTGGATCAAATTTGACGCCGGTTTAGAATTTACCATTTCGCCATTTCCATTTGATCTTTTAACAATTTCAGATTTTCCGTCGCCAAACAAAATCTCCATTTCAGGCCTGTCAGCACTTTTGTTGGTCGGGTCAGTATAAGTAATAGCAGTTATTTCGTAGGTTAAAAGCGTTATTTGTTTATAAGTAATTTCTCCTGCACGATAATGGGTTGCAAAAAGAGGATTAACAATAAATATTGTTAGAAGATATAAAATGTTTTTGAAGTAAGACCTTTTCAAATTTCGACTTTATTTGAAGTCGCTAATTTAGAGGTATTTGTTGCATTTGTGAAAAAATAATAGTATAAGTCCGTTTCCTTACCAAAAACTTGCATTCTTTTTCCCATCCTATTCATACCTTCGTTTACCAATAATCCAGGATTATTATAAAAAAAAACCGCTGTCAGATTTGGCAGCGGGTTTTTCATATAACAAAAATCAACTAGGTGTTTGAGGTAAGTCCGGCAATCATATAATCACAATTCATTCGGGCAATATGCTTTAAGGAAACCTCTTTAGGACACTCAGCACTGCAGGCTCCCGTATTTGTGCAAGCTCCGAATCCTTCAGCATCCATTTGTGCAACCATGTCTAATACCCTTTGTTTACGTTCAGGCTGTCCTTGCGGTAATACGGCAAATTGAGAAACTTTAGCGGCAACAAATAACATGGCAGAAGCATTTTTACAGGTTGCAACGCAGGCTCCACAACCAATGCATGCAGCCGCAGCCAGCGATTCATCTGCGGATTCTTTTGAAATAAGGATTGAATTGGCATCCTGAGCACTACCTGTGTTAATGGAGACAAAACCACCGGCGGTCATTATCCTGTCGAAAGCCGAGCGATCAACAATAAGGTCTTTTATTACAGGAAATGGGGATGCTCTCCATGGTTCAACAACAATGGTATCGCCGTCATTGAAACTACGCATATGTAACTGGCAGGTAGTAATAGCCTGTTTGGGTCCGTGTGGACGACCATTGATAAACATACTACAGGCTCCACAAATACCTTCGCGGCAATCATGGTCAAACGCAATTGGATCTTTATCCTCGTTAACCAGTTTTTCATTCAAAACATCGAACATTTCCAGAAACGACATATCCGTGGAGATGTTACTTAATTTATACTCCTCGAAATTACCTTTATCTTTGGCATTTTTCTGGCGCCAGATTTTCAATTTCAGATTTAAACTTTTTTCCATTTTGCTTAATTTTTATGCTTAGGTTTTAGGATTTTTTTAGGTCTGATTTCATTCCTTTACCGAATTCCTATTTATAGCTCCTTTGGGCTATTTTAATATTTTCGTAAATCAATTCTTCTTTATGCATTTCCCAAGTATTGTTTGAAATATGCTCCCATGCTGCAACAAACTTAAAGTTTTCATCGTTTCGCATGGCTTCCCCTTCTTCAGTTTGGTGTTCTTCGCGGAAGTGCCCACCACAGCTTTCCTCGCGGTTCAAAGCATCCATGCACATCAATTCTCCTAATTCAAAGAAATCGGCAACTCTTCCGGCCTTTTCAAGTTCCGGATTCAGTTCATCTGCATTTCCGGTAACTTTTACATCAGCCCAGAATTGTTTACGTAATTCCTGTATCTCTACAATTGCTTTTTTCAGGTTTTCTGCATTTCTAGCCATACCGCATTGGTTCCACATGATCAAACCGAGTTTTTTATGGAAATAATCAACTGATTTGCTTCCTTTAATGGCAAAGAATTTATCAATAGTGGCTCTAACACTGTTTTCTGCTTCAACAAATGCTTGGTGATCAGTTGAAATAGCCTTGGTACTGATCTCTTTATATAAATAAGCGCCAATGGTATAAGGAATCACAAAATAGCCATCCGCTAAACCTTGCATTAGGGCGGATGCTCCCAGACGATTGGCACCATGGTCGGAGAAATTGGCTTCTCCCAAAGAATACAATCCCGGTACCGTAGTCATTAAGTTATAATCAACCCACAAACCACCCATGGTATAATGAACCGCAGGATAAATCATCATAGGTTGCTCATAGGCATTAACTCCGGTAATCTGCTGGTACATGTCAAATAAGTTGCCATATTTTTCTTTAATCACTGCCCTGCCTAATTCAACTACCTGAGCTTCGCTTGGATTATGAATCCCCTTTTTTGTAGCCTCAATGGTACCGTATCGTTTCGTATTGAAATTGAAATCAAGGTAAACGGCTTCTCCGGTTTTGTTCACACCATGACCAGCATCACAACGCTCTTTTGAGGCACGGCTGGCTACATCACGTGGCACCAAATTCCCAAAAGCTGGATATCGTCTTTCTAAGAAATAATCTCTGTCCTCTTCTTTAATCTGGTTTGGGGATATTTTGTTTTCCCGAATTGCTTTTGCATCTTCCTGATTTTTTGGAACCCAAATCCTGCCATCATTTCTCAGAGATTCACTCATCAACGTTAATTTTGATTGATGATCGCCTGAGACCGGGATACAGGTTGGGTGTATTTGTGTAAAGCTGGGGTTGCCAAAAAATGCCCCTTTTTTATGGGCTTTCCAGATGGCGGTTGCATTACAACCCATTGCATTGGTAGAAAGGTAAAATACATTGCCATAACCACCGGTACATAATAAGACCGCATGTCCGAAATGGCGCTCCAATTTTCCTGTGGTAAGATCGCGGGCAATAATACCACGGCAAACCCCATCAATATTTACAACTTCAAGCATTTCGTGACGGGCATACATTTTCACATTTCCCATTCCCACCTGACGTTGCAATCCGCTGTATGCACCTAATAATAATTGCTGACCCGTTTGACCGGCGGCATAAAAGGTACGCTGAACCTGGGTACCGCCAAACGAGCGGTTGCTCAATAAGCCTCCATATTCGCGGGCAAAAGGAACACCTGAAGCAACACATTGGTCAATGATATTGTTACTAACTTCTGCCAATCGGTGAACGTTTCCTTCACGTGCCCGGTAATCGCCACCTTTAATGGTATCATAAAATAAACGGTAAACCGAATCCCCGTCATTCTGGTAATTTTTTGCGGCATTAATTCCACCCTGAGCAGCAATACTATGCGCCCTTCTGGCCGAATCCTGAAAGCAGAAAACTTTAACTTTATAACCTAATTCAGCTAAAGCAGCAGCGGCCGATGCGCCTGCAAGTCCTGAGCCTACGATTACAATTTCTAAATTTCTTTTGTTAGAAGGATTTACGAGAGGTACTGACGATTTATATTTCGTCCATTTGGTCTCTAATTGTCCTTCCGGAATTTTTGCATCTAATTTTGACATATTGCTGTTTGTTAAAATTATTATTTTATAAAGTTGAAATGCATTGCAAGAGGCATCAATGCAAAAATGAGAGGAATAAGGATTGAAAATACGAGTCCACAACTTTTAATAAATGGAGTATATTTTTTATGGTTAATTCCTAATGTTTGAAAGGCAGATTGAAATCCATGCATTAAATGATAGGCTAATGAAAACATAGCAAGAATGTACACAATAATAACAATCGGATTTTCAAAAACCTCCTTCATTTCATTAAACATTGTTTGTTTTCCACTGCTAATTTCATCCGTAAACCGGCTTACTATCCAAAAATGTTTTAAATGAATAATCAGGAACATTAACAAAAGCGTTCCTAACAATCCCATCGAGCGGGAGTACCACTTACTATTTGCTTTACCATCATGCATCTGATATTTTATCGGACGAGAATTATTGTTTTTTCGCAATAAAATATAGGCTCTGATAATGTGAAGGATTAATCCTGCAAATAATACAACTTCCACAATTCTGATAAGCACGTTGGTTGACATAAATTCAGCACCTTTATCAAATATGATTCCTCCGTCATTGAAAAAGATGAGTGCATTTAAAAAGCAGTGAACAACCAAGAAAGTAATAAGAAATAATCCTGTGATGGCCATGATAAATTTTTGGCCTAAGGAGGAAGAAAACATTTTAGTTACCCAGTTCATTAGTGTTATTTTTAAATTTGTGTGCGAAATTATAGATATAGTCCATTAATAGGCTGATAATACTCATATTTTTGAATAAATTGTGAATTTGGACTTATTCTAAATAGAGTCGTTAAGCAATGGAAAACAGGAGGATACCCAATTTTACGAAAAGTGTAAAAAAGAAAGATTAGGATTGTAAATTTGAAAAAATTAAATAAAAAATATTTTGTATAAAATAATCAGAAGTTTATTGTTTCTGTTACCTGCAGAAACGGCACATCAATTTACATTTAAAGCACTTAAGGTTTTATTGAAAATTCCATTTATTAAGGTACTGTGTATTCAGACCTTTAGGGTAGAAAATAGCTATGATTTTTTAGGATTAAAATTTCATAACCGGGTTGGCCTGGCCGCTGGAATGGATAAAAATGCGGAATATCTGAATGAGATCGAGGCTTTAGGTTTTGGGTTTATCGAAATTGGAACAGTTACCCCAAAGCCTCAATACGGCAATGATAAACCTAGGTTGTTCAGATTGAAACCGGATGAGTGCCTTATTAACAGATTGGGTTTTAACAATGAAGGAGTAAATGTAATTGCTGAAAGATTGAGAATCAGACCAAAAGGATTGATTGTTGGTGGCAATATTGGTAAAAATAAATCAACACCAAACGAAAAAGCAGTTGAGGATTATTCCATTTGTTTCGATAAATTATATGAAGTAGTGGATTATTTTGTTGTAAACGTGAGTTCGCCAAATACACCAAATCTAAGAGAATTACAGGATAAAAAGCCTTTATTGGAAATTCTGAACCAACTCGTTTTTCAAAGAAATTTATGGATAAAAAAGAATAAACCCAATAAACCCATTTTGCTTAAAATTGCACCGGACCTTACTTATTCTCAAGTTGATGATGTGGTTGAAATCGTTTTGGAAAGTGGAATTGATGGCATTGTAGCTACCAATTCAACTTTATCGAGAGAGGGCTTAATAACAGCTAAAGAAATAATTATTAGTGCAGGTGAAGGCGGTTTGAGTGGCAAAATTCTGGCAGAAAAATCTACCGAAATGATTCAATATATTCATCAAAAGACAGATGGGAAATTGCCTATAATTGGAGTAGGGGGGGTGCATGATGAAATATCGGCAATGGATAAAATAAATGCCGGCGCAGGTCTTGTTCAGGTGTACACTGGTTTTGTTTATGGTGGACCTAAACTCATAAAAAAAATCGCTAAAGCTATTCGGGTTAAAAGTCCTGCCCCGGTAATCTAGTTCTCTTCAGGTATAACGAACATATACGATGCAGCTAATTGAATTTACTCCCTCAGCAATTGAGGCGATAATCGCCTACAAAAAAACGCTCAATATACCCGAAGGTTTTGCTTTGAGAGTTGGGATCAAACAAAAAAATGCACAGGATAAAAGTTTGTTAATTGGCTTTGATACAAAAACTGAAAAGGACAAGGCCATAAAAATTAATGGTATAGACATAATTTTTAATGCAGATCAGATTTTCTTTTTTGCAGGTATGCTTATTGATTTTATTGAACAAAATGGAAGAAAGGGATTTAAATTAGTTGAAAAAGCTAAATTGCAAAGCAATTAAACCCATTCATGACTTTTACCGAAAATTTAAAAATAGCATTAAATTCCATTAAAGGTAATAAAATAAGAGCAAGCATTACTGCTTTGATTATTTCAATTGGAATAATGGCCCTGGTCGGTATTTTAACTGCCATTGACGGAATGAAAGCAGGAATCAACAATACCTTTTCTAACATGGGGGCCAATACCTTTAACATCAAAAACCGGGGTCAGAATATCCACTTTTCCGGTTCATCCAAAGGCCCCAAAAAATACAAAACAATAAGTTTTCAGGAAGCCGAAAAATTTGTAAACGATTTCAAATTCTCCTCTACGACCTCTTTATCGGTAAATGCAAGCTTTACCAGTACTGTAAAGTATAATAACAAGAAAACGGATCCAAATGTTATGGTAATGGGAGGAGATGAAAATTACTTAAGTGTTGCAGGTTATGATATTGATTTGGGTAGGAATTTTTCGGAAAAGGATATTCATTCTGCTTCAAATGTTGCATTAATAGGTACCGAAATAAAAACAAAGTTGTTCAAAAACAAGATGCCTGTGGGAGAAAGTATCTTTATTGGCGGCGCAAAATACCGGGTTATTGGTTTACTCAAATCAAAAGGTGCCAGTATGGGTTTTGGAGGGGATAGAATGATTATTGTTCCGCTTCAAAATGCGTATCAGACTTTTTCAATGCCGAATATGAGCAGTGTTATTACAGTTGCCGTGAATGACGTTTCCTTTCTTGATTTTGCAGTGGAGGAAGCTACAAGTGTTTTTAGAAGGGTGAGAAAATTGCCGGTAAAAGCTGAAAATAATTTTGAAATATACAAAGCTGATAATGTAGCAAAAGAACTGATAAGTAACCTGAGTTATGTTACTATCGCCGCCACGATAATTGGATTCATTACTTTATTGGGTGCCGCCGTAGGACTGATGAATATCATGCTGGTTTCTGTATCTGAAAGAACCAGGGAAATTGGCATCAGAAAAGCCATTGGAGCAACGCAAAAAGCAATAAGAAGGCAATTTTTATTTGAAGCCATTCTGATTTGTCAGATAGGTGGAATGGGCGGTATTATATTAGGAATCATTATAGGTAATATCGTTACTCACTTTGTTGGGAGTGGATTTATTATTCCCTGGCTATGGATCTTTAGTGGAATCACTTTATGTTTCCTTGTGGGTTTGATTAGCGGAATCTATCCAGCCATAAAAGCTTCCAAACTGGATCCGATTGAAGCCCTTAGATTTGAATAGAAATGACAAATAGTTTAGCAGAATTAAGCGATACTTACACAAATGGATTGATCATTTCGGCAGGTATTTTTTTTACACTGTTTGTCGTGAGATTATATTTTGTTATCAAATTCAGAAAAAAACGAAAATTCATTTTCAATTTTAAAGGAGAATGGTTCGTTTTTATTCTCAAATTTATCTTTGCGCTCGCCATGATAGCCTTTCTGATTGATGTACCTGTTTGGTTTTTTACCATTTCTCAATTTAAAGCTGTTGTTTCCCCTGTACTAAATGGAATCTTCGTTACTGTTTTAATTGCTATTGCCGTGCAGGAACTAATATTGTGTTTCACTGTTTCTGAGGTCTTAATCAAACAATTTGTTAAAAGAATAATATTTTTTCTGGTTTCGATATTTTGTTTTTTATCTTTTGGTGCAGCCTGTTTTATTATTCCAAATACCTATGTTTATCCCAAGACTGAGGATTGTGTATTATTGGATCTACCTGTACACGGTACCTGGCTTGCTGTTCATGCTGGTCAGGAAGCCTGGGTAAATTATCACAGTGCCTATCCTTCACAAAAATTTGCGATAGATATGGTAAAATTAAATCAGGATGGAAAGTACTTTATTAATCAGGGGATAGAATGTTCCGACTTTTTCGCTTTTGGGGATAGTATTTTTGCCCCAATTGGAGGAATGGTAGAAAATTCGGCTTCTAATTTTGCTACACAAAAGGTTTTATTGGATGGCGACACAATTAATATAGCTGGTAACTTTGTTGAAATTGCAATGAATGATTCTCAGTTTTTGTTTTTGGAACATTTGTTATCCGGTTCGGTTCAGGTAAAAACCGGTGATACTTTAAAACCCGGACAATGGCTTGGATTGGCTGGGAACAGTGGGAATACAACCTGGCCTCATCTCCATATGCACATACAATCAAAACCAATTATAAATGATTCCAATTCAATTGGTTTGCCATTTCGTTTCAGAAAGATGAACCGTAAACGTTGGATAGGTTTTAAGGAGCTAAGCAATGATTATTTAATTCGAAATGATCAATTTTATAGTAAGTAATGGTAGGTAAATATTATATTTCTGTTTTAATGGAAGTGGATAGTATTTTACTTGCGGTTTCCCTGCTGAGTATTCTCTTTTTCTTTTTTTATGTGAAAGTTAAATTTCAAAAAAAAGCCTCCTTAAAATCGTATGGAATTCTATTTTATGCTTTCGTGTTTTACACCATCGCTTCCATAAGTTATGTTTTATTAAATGCGCTAGACAACTTTTTAAGATTGGATAATGACATTTATGCAGGTTATGGATGGTTTATTCCGGTAGTTGTTACTGCCTCTCTGTTTGGCGCATTTTGTGGATTATTGATATATGTTACCGCCTCAAAAATTGCTGCCCCATATGCATATAAAATGCTAAACTTAAGTTTATTCGTCATCGCTCCTGTTTTAGTATTTACATTATTATTTAAGCCATTTAATCAAACGTTAAATCTGATTATTCCAACGGGAAGTGCTGAATTAATGAAGTCCAAAGAAATAAACAGTATAAATCTGAAACCACTTAAAGAAAAACCGAACGAGATATTTTTCCCGGCATCCCCTGCTATCTATAACGATTCACTGGATATTTCAATCGTTTCAGGTCAGATGATTCAGGTCAGATGTAAACAGAATGGCTATTTATACACGCATCGAATTCCCTTTGCCAATCTGCAAACATTATATACTTCAGAAATAAATTCACCTCGTTTATTTGCCATTCTGGCGCTGGGTTTGCCTTTAGAAAAAAAGTCCGCTGTGGTTGTGTTCGATTCCATCGGAAATTGTGTCTATCAGAAAATATTTGATTCTTATATAAATAGAATGAGCCTGAGTAAGAGTCAAAGGTTCCTGCTTTTTCAAAATGAGGAAATTCCGGATAGTCTTGTTTTTAAATTTTGCCTTCAAATTAAATAAATTTGTTTAAGGAAATTATTGAAACAACTTTGTTAAAAATATTACTATGAAAACAGTACACATTATTTTGTGCATCGCTTTTTTAATGATTGCATGCAAGGAAAAAAAGCAAACGGAACCGCAACCGCAACCTGTTATTCCTACCGAGAAAATCATTCAGCTAAAAACTTCTTTTGGCACTATTTATATATGGTTGTATAAGGAAACGCCTCAACACCGGAAAAATTTCCTTGCCTTAGCCGATACCAATTATTTCGACGGCACTACCTTTCATCGCATTATCCCCGGATTTGTTATTCAGGGTGGTGATCCTAATTCCAAAGATTCTTTTGCCGCAAATGATGGAAACGGAGGCCCAAATTATACGATCCCGGCTGAAATAATCGATACAGGAAAATTTAAACATGTCTATGGAGCTATTGGGGCTGCCAGGAACAATAATCCTTTAAAAGCTTCAAATGGTTCACAGTTTTATATTGTAATCCCCAAAGCGGGTTATCCTTCTTTGAATGGGTTGTATACTGTTTTTGGAGTGGTTATCAAAGGAATGGATGTTGCGGAAAAAATTGTAGTTCAGCCACGTGATGGCAATGATCGCCCCTATACAAATGTAGCAATGGATATCGACGTGATAGAAAAAACATTAGATCAGTTAAAAACGGAATTTAATTTTATTCCGTAACGAATAAAGAAGCGGTAATTCCATCTGCAAAAAATTTACCTTTTTCAGTCAAAATATAGAGCTGATCTTTTTGTTCAATCAGGTTTTGATCTATATATTTGCTTATTTCGTTTTGTAAATGTTCTAGGCGTTTTGAACCAAATCTTTCAATTATTTCCTGAATATGGCATCCCCATTTCGTTCTGAGGTGTGTCATGATATATTCATTAAATAAATCTTTATCCTTTAATTCCTCAAACTCAGTTATGGGCAAGTTTATGTTAATTCCCTTTATATATTGCTGATTATTGGATACATTCCAACTTCGTTTCCTATCTGAAAAACTATGTGCTCCCGGCCCAAAACCAATATAGGGAATGCCTCTCCAGTAATTTGTATTGTGTAAAGCATACTTTCCCGCTTTGGCAAAATTTGAAATTTCATAATGCTCAAAACCGTTTTCTTTCATGGCTTTTGTTAACATCTCAAAATGAGTCCTGGCTTTTTCTTCATTGGGTTCCTTCAACTTTTGGGATGAAATCATTTTTGCAAGAGCAGTTCTGGGTTCAACGGTTAGTGAATAGCTCGACAAATGATTAATTTCCAGGTCAAAAACAGTTTTCATGTTTTGATCCCATTGTTTATTTGTTAACCCGGGTATTCCATATATTAAGTCTAAACTGATATTACTCAAACCTTTGTCCTGTGCGCGTTTTATTGCGTTCAAAGCGTCAGCTCCATTGTGAGTCCGGTTCATCCAATTCAGATGTTCGTCAAAAAAGCTTTGTACACCTATACTTAGCCTGTTTATGGGCGTTCCATTTAGAAAACTTAAATAATCGTTGGTTAAATCCTCAGGATTGGCTTCCAGGGTGTACTCTTTCACCTGGCTTAGGTCAAATACTTTAGCAAGTTGATTGATCAAAAATTGAAGCTCTTTCTGACTTAATAAACTCGGTGTACCCCCTCCGAAATAGATTGTTTCTATTTTTGGGTTCAGGAGAAAATGCTGTCTTAAAATAATTTCTTTACCAATTGCTTCAACAAGCTTTTCTTTGTATTTTAATAAAGTACTGAAATGAAAATTACAATAATGGCAGGCCTGTCTGCAAAATGGAATATGAATATAAATACCTGCCATAATAATATTGCGAAGTAAGCATGCAATACCTGACATTCCAAAACGTTTAGCCCGCAATTGAGAAAGTATTTTCTGATATTACTGTTTTGGGCCTGTTCCTTTCAGGTTAATGCCCAAAAAATATACAAACTGTTTATTCGGTTTGAACCGTATAACAGCAAACTATCAGAAATTACTTTCAGGAGTGAATCCGCCGATACCATGCTATTGTTCGCTGAGGTAAGAAAAGTCTTAATTGTATGTTATGAGCACGGATTTCTTACAGCCGACATACAAAAAAAAGAATGGGCCGGGGATTCGATGCAGGTGGTGATCAACCTGAATCAACAATATAAATGGGCACAAATTAAACCCGGAAATGTTCCAGCTGAGTGGCTTACCCATTCATCGTACAAACAAAATCAATTTGCAGGGAAAGACGTTTCTTTTAAGTTGTTTTCAAAAAGAATTACAGAAATCCTGACACTTGCTCAGAATAATGGTTTTCCTTTTGCTTCAATCAGGCTGGATTCGATTATGATTGATTCATCCTGTCTTACAGCAATATTAAATATAGATAAAGGGCAACTGATTTATTTTGACAGCATGGATTTTGGAGGAACCGCCATCATAAAAAAGCGTTTTCTTCAAAATTATTCCAATATTTATCCGGGCTCAATTTATAACGAATCCTTCTTAACAAATTTAGATGCGGGTTTAAGTGAATTGCCATTTTTAAAAGTGGTAAGACCACTTGGGGTGTATTTTTATGGAAACAAGGCAAAACCGGTTGTTTACATCGATAATAGAAAAGCCAGTACTTTCGATGGAATTATCGGGTTTGCACCAAACAGTGCGCTCAATAATAAACTGGTTGTAACCGGCGAGGTAAATTTAAAACTACAAAATATTTTAGGTTCAGGAAAATACCTAGACATAAGTTTCAGGAGTTTTTTAAATAAATCACAAGACCTGCTGTTAAAGTTTAACTGGCCCTATTTTCTGAACTCGAAGTTAGGTATTGATTATAGCTTTAAGTTGTTAAAGTTTGATTCGTCTTACCTGGATGTTTTTAATGATTTTGGTCTTCAATATAGATTTATGGGAAATAACTTTTTTAAAGTATTTTACCAAGTCCAGCGAGTTTCATTAATTTATGCGGATACCCAAATGGTTAAAACGACTAAGGCTTTACCCATTTTTAACGACATCAGAAATGACTTATTTGGGTTGGGTCTTCGAAAGGCGAGATTGAATTATTTTCTCAATCCTTCAAGAGGGTATTTAATAGAACTGGATGGGGGTGTGGGAACAAAAAGAATTTTACGAAACAGCACAATCGATGCCATTGAACTTCAATCTCCAAATGGTGGGAAATATAGTATCTACGATTCTATAAAACTGGTATCCATGCAATACCGGGCTAATATATTTTTCGTTAAATATTTTAAGCTGCCCTCCGATTTTGTTCTTCAAACACAATTCAAAGGCGCTGTTGTTTACACGCAGAATCTATTTTTAAATGAACTTTTCCGCATCGGTGGATTAAAATCTTTAAAGGGATTTGATGAACAAAGTATCTTTGCCGATAAATATGGTATTGCGAATATAGAATTAAGATATTTGTTTCAACAAAATTCATCTTTTATTTTGTTTTGGAATGGTGCATGGTATCAAAATATAGTACGTTCTCCTAATATCATTGATACACCATGGGGCATTGGTGCTGGGATGAATGTTGAAACAGGTGCCGGAATTTTTTCATTGTTTTATGCTGTAGGCAAACAAATGAATAATCCTGTTGAATTGCGCAACGCCAAAATACATTTCGGATTTATAAACTATTTTTAATTGAAAAGGGAGTTGAAATATTTTTGTTTGATAGCCTGGCTTTGCAATTCATTCATTGCAAATGCTTACCTGTTTCAAAATAAACCGGATTCTGTTTCTAAAATGGTTAAGGTAAAAAAGGAATATGCTAAGCATAAGCTACCAGGAGCTACCCATCATTTCAACAGGGATTCTCCCACTAAAACAATTGACAAATCACCTATAATTTTGAAAACTAGTGACGCAGCTATTTCCCTGACACGGTTGGACTCTTTCAAGGTATCCTTAACAGACTTACCAAAAGATTCAAATAGTAAAGATATTGTTTTAAGAAATTTACTTGATAGCATAGGCAATGAATTATTGCTGCGAGGAATATGTTTTCCATATGAAAAAATAAAATGGAATCATATAAACCTGTATCAGGAGAAACTGGATAGAGAATTTCCCCGGCTAAAGGCTATAAAAATCAAAACCAGAGAAACACAATATTGGAAATTTTATGTTTTCTTATTTCTTGTTTTAATGATTGGAATTATTCGTTTGTTAAGCATAAAACGATTTAATGAGGTAATTTCTTCAACTTTTGATTTATCAATTAACATTAAAAACTATTTCGAAAAAAATGCAAATCATATTGCCACTGCCATTGCTTTGTTTGTTGTGTCTTTAGCCTCCCTTTCCTTTTTTGTGGTAAGTTATTTAGAAAAAAGCAAACGTTATGAAACAGATAATTATTTTTTATTATTTCTTTATATTATTGGAAGCTTAGCCATTTTTTATCTGATAAAGATAATCCTAAACCTTTTGATAAGCGCTATTTTTAATATGACAGGAATGGCCTACCTGATTATTTTTAATACAATATTTGTCAATAATTTTCTGGGAATGATATTGCTTTTATATACCGTATTATATATATATATACCGGGGTCAGAATCATTTACTTTTATTACAGAAATGGGTATGCTCACGATTATGGTTGCCGTGGTTTATCGCTTAATAAAAAATATTTTAATGAGTCAAAATGTGACAAAGTATCCATTTATTTACTTATTTTTATATCTTTGCGCCTTTGAATTTTTTCCTTGGTTAGTAGTTTTTAAGTTATTTCTAAATAGCTGGTAAGTTGAGAAACACAAAAATTAAAAGCATTCTTATTTCGCAACCCCGACCGGATAGCGAAAAATCTCCTTGGTTTGACTTGGAAAAAAAGTACAAATTGAAGATGGATTTTCGTCCTTTTATCCAGGTTCAACCTATATCCGGAAGGGAATTTAGACACCAGAAAACCAATATTCTTGATTATAGCGCCATCATTCTTAATTCAAGAAACTCTGTTGATAATTTTTTCAGGATCTGTGGCGAGTTGAAATTGGATATTCCGGTTGATATGAAGTATTTCTGTGTGAATGAAAGTATTGCAAACTATTTGGCCAAATATATCCAGGTTAGAAAACGCAAAGTTTTCGTTGGAAAGGGAACTGAAGTTGAACTCTTCCCAATGTTTAAAAATCACCCTGATGATAATTATTTATTTCCTTGCAGTGATTGGAGAAAACTTGATATTGAGAAGTTTATGAAAAAGAATAAAATTGCTTTTAAAGAAGCATTTTTTTACTTAATAAAATCATCAGATTTATCTGATCTTACGCATGTTAATTACGATATTATTGTGTTTTTTAGTCCCGCAGATATTCGATCTTTATACGAAAATTTTCCTGATTTTAAGCAAAATCAAACCCTTATTTCTGGTTTTGGAGCCACTACCATAAAGGCAATGTTAGAGGCCTCTCTTACGGTTAATATTCAGGCACCAACTCCTAAAACACCCTCCATGGTAATGGCCATTGATAAATTTATCGAAGAGTATAATAAACCGTTTTAAGGATTGTCCACTAAATCAAAAAAAACACTTAATTTTCAACAAACATTTATTTTTCTATAGTAATATTATATATTCGTATTCTTGTAAATAGTATGTAGCGTAAAGAAATATCCAATGAAATTAATCTATACCAGAGTATTTTTTCTTTTAATTGTCTCTTTGATCGCCTTTAATATGAAGGCTCAGCAAGATCCACACTATAGTCAGTTTATGTACAATAAACTTAATTTTAATCCGGGCTATACCGGTTCAACCGATGGTAAAATTTGTGTTACCCTAATTAATCGTTCGCAATGGTTAGGTTTTGGCGGAAATAATACCGGCAGCCCAACCAGTCCTCCCCGGGGTGAATCTCCTTCAAATTTGGTAGGAAGTTTAAATGCAGCGTTAACCCCTGATAATACTAAATTTGCCTCCAGGATTGGTTTAGGACTTATTTTCACAAAAGATCAATTAGGATTTGAAACTACTACCATGCCCAAGTTTTCACTTGCCTATCGTCAACCCGTTCAGGGAGGTCTGGGTTACTTATGCGCAGGAGTGGGTGTGGGTATTATGCAAAAATCTCTGGATGGGACAAAATTAAGATTTATTGATCCGGGTGATCCTAAAATTCCTTTAGGAGTGGTAAAAGGAACCGGAATAGATGTAGATTTTGGTTTGTATTATACACAAGCAAATTTGGGAGGGTTTTTAGATAATTTTTATGCCGGTTTGTCAACAACTCATATAAACCAAAGTAAAATAGCTTATGAATATATTTCAATTGATAATAAAATGCACTATTATTTTGTAACAGGTGCTGAATATCAATTAAGTGGAAGTTTAAAATTACAACCGAACATTATCTTTAAAAAGGATCCTGCCAAATTACAAACCGATATTAACTGCTTTGCCGTTCTCAATGAAAATATTCGGGGAGGATTGACATTCAGGCCTTTAGACGCTGTTGTTGTTTTACTGGGTTATGAGTTTCCATTTGGGTTGAATGTTGGGTATAGCTATGATTTAACGACCTCAAAAATCATTAAATACAGTTCCGGATCACACGAATTAATGATTCGTTATTGTTTTGGAATTAAAATTCCGAAGAGAATCCCCATCATCAGATCAAGGGTTACTCCTAGGTTTATGTAATATTATTGAGTACCTTGCGTTTTCATACCTAAAAAGGAAAAACTTGCATTTATTAATAGAATTTATAAATTTGCCAATTGTAGTAATTAATTAAATTAGGAAAAATGGAGCAATTTAGATGGTTATTCTTCTTCTTTCTGGCAGCTGCTTTTGCTGGTTGCGGTCTAAGCAGCGATAGAGGGGAACTTACAGGAGTAGGTGCCAGAAGTGCCTGGTTTCATCCTCAACCTTATGGAACAGTGTACATTCCTTCCGGCACCATTCATGTTGGGGCTAACGAACAAGACATCCCGAATGCGATGATTTCGCCCAATAAGCAAATCACAATTACGGCATTTTACATGGATGAAACAGAAATTACCAACAATGAATATCGCCAGTTTGTTGATAATGTTATGGATTCTATTTTCCGCGAAAAGCTTGGCGACAAGTATTGGATACCCTTAATTGACCCAATTACGGAAGAGGAAACCGGAGAACATGCCATCAATTATAAGTTGAGAATGGAGCCCGAGGATATGAAAGCTGGAGATATTAATGATTTGTATTATCAGGGGAATGAAATTTACTATCGTACAAAACAATTGGACGTTCGAAAAATAAAATATCGTTATGATTACATCGACCTTAGAGCAGCGGCCCAATTGCATAAACAATACGCTTATAAAGTTTCACGCGCAAAATTCAAGAAAGAAGAAGTTGTTGAAATTTATCCCGATACTTTAGTCTTCATGCGTGATTTCACCTATGCTTATAATGAACCTATCGCTACTATGTATTACTGGCATCCCAAATATGATGATTATCCGGTAATTGGGGTAAATTGGAAACAAGCCCGTGCATTTGCTCATTGGAGAACTTTTCATTTGAATTCTTTTTATGCCGAAAATGAAGAAAACGGAGTTACCGCATTCCGTATTCCAACAGAATATGAGTGGGAATATGCAGCCCGTGGAGGCCGTGATCAGACCATGTACCCCTGGGGCGGCCCTTTTGTTCGTAATGCGAAAGGTTGTTCTTTAGCAAACTTTAAACCGGGAAGAGGAGATTATGGTGCTGATGGTGGTGTATACCCAATTCGTGTTGCTTCCTATTTCCCTAATGACTATGGTTTATATGATATGAGTGGAAATGTGGCCGAATGGTGTGTTTCGGCTTTTGCAGAATCGGGTCATTTGTTTTCTCATGATTTGAACTCTGATTATCAATACGATGCAAAAGATGAGGAATCAGAGACTTTGAAACGCAAAGTAATCCGTGGTGGATCTTGGAAGGATATTGCACATTACATTAATAATGGTTCCCGCGCCTATGAATACCAAGATAGTGCCAATTCTTATGTTGGATTTAGAAATGTTATGAGTTATGTCGGCCGTTCGAACCGCGATAAAAAATAAAAAACAATTTTATAAACAAAAAAATAAATTTTAAGCAAATGAAAAACAGTTTTTTAGAAAGCAAAGCGTTTAAGGCTTTCATGGTGAAAGCCTATGGTATTGGTGCATCAATTGTAATTATTGGAGCACTTTTCAAAATTCTCCATTGGAAGGGCGCTGACACCATGTTAATGATTGGTTTAATGACGGAAGCAATTATTTTCTTTCTTTCAGCATTTGAACCACCTCACCAGGAGCCAGACTGGACACTTGTTTATCCTGAATTAGCCGGTTTGGAATCTAAAGACAAAAAGCCAAACAAAGGAACAATTACGCAACAACTAGACAAAATGATGGAAGAGGCCAAGATTGGTCCTGATTTGATTAATAGTTTAGGGCATGGCATGCGCACTTTGAGCGAAAATGTTAGCAATATGAAAGACCTGTCAAGTGCAGCGGTTGCTACCGATACGTATGCTAAAAATGTTCAGCAAGCCGCTGATTCATTAACAGGATTGAACTCAACTTATTCTAAGGCTGCTTATGCAATGGATGGTTTTGTTAATGCCTCCGAAGGATCACGCGAATATGGTGCTCAAATTGAGAAAATGACTAAAAATCTATCTTCTTTAAATTCAATTTATGAACTTGAAATTTCGGAATCAAATAATCATTTGAAATCAATAAATGAATTTGTAGGCGGGTTATCAAAAGTAGTTAACACTTTAAGTGAAACTAACAATAATGCTGAACACTTTAAAGGTGAAATGAGTAAGTTAAACAAAAATCTGACTTCTTTGAATGGAGTTTACGGCAATATGCTTGCGGCAATGAATGTTCGTGGAAACTAATTTTAACAATCAAATTTTATAAATTAAAAAATGGCTGGAGGTAGATTAACCGTAAGACAAAAAATGATCAACATGATGTATTTGGTGCTAACCGCCTTGTTAGCTCTGAATGTGTCTGCTGAAATTTTGAGGTCTTTCCATAAGATGGAAGTGAGCATGGACCGCGCTGGTATGAACATTGATAAAAAAAATGAAAATACTTTAGCTGCAATTGCGAAATATCGTAAAGATATTCCTTCTGATCCAACTGGAAAAATAGTAGCTGATAAAACAGCAGAAGCGCATAAAATTTCAACTGAGGGAGTAAAATATTTTAGTGACTTAAAAAATGTTTTAATTAAAAATGCCGGTGGACGCGAAGCCACTGATCAATTTCCTTTAGGAGATCCGGATGAACAGGTTGCTCAGCCCAGTAATATTGAATTACATGCTAATTTAATGATTGTTAAGGGCGAAGGGGCCAAAGTGAAGGCCAAAATAAATGAAATTAGAGTTAAATTACTCGCATTTATTCCGGAGAAGGATAGAAATTTAATTAAAAGTGATTTAATTGCTGAAGACCCAAAAGGAAAAACTAAATCCTGGGAGTCTGAAATGTTTGAATATACACCTTTAGCTGCTGTAGTTGCTTTGTTGTCAAAGACCGAAAACGATGTAAAAAACACCGAATCACAAGTTTTAGACTATTTAAAATCATCTCTAACTGCTGAGGTGATGCTTATTGATAAGTTGGTACCTCAAATTATTCCTACCAATGGTACAAATATTACCGTAGGAAATAAATATGCCGCAGATATTTTTCTTGCGGCATCCAGTTCGAGACAGAAAGCGGATATTAAAGTTAATGGTAACCCGGTGGAAGTTATTGACGGTACAGGTAAATATGAAGTTACTGCTACCCGGGAAGGAGAAAATAAATTCAAAGCGGCTATTACAACTACAAATTCTGCTGGTAAAACGGAAACCATAGAAACAGAAGGATCTTATTTTGCACTGGCTCCATTGGCCGTTATTTCGGCAACTAAAATGAATATCGTATATATCGGTTTGGAAAATCCAATATCGGTTTCAGTTCCGGGGGTTGCTGCAAAAGATGTTGTTGTTACTTGTTCAGCTGGTGGAAATCTGAGACCTGACACAAAAAAAGGAACCTTTCTTTTATCTGTACAACAAAACCCTGCAATTAGAAAAGTAACAATTACTGCTACTGTAAAAAGTGGAAATAGTAGTAGAGTGATGGGTTTTGCAGAATACAGAATTCGTCAGGTACCAAAACCTACTCCAATGCTCGGTCCAATTGAGTCAAGTGGTATGGTTTCCTTAGGAATGCTAAAATCAGCCAATTTTGTATTAACTCCACTTAAAGATTTCGCATTTGAGGGTGTCGATTTTAAACCAATTAGCTGGTCTCTGGTTTATCAACCTAAACTTGGACAGGCACAGGTAGAAAACGGGTATGGTACCGGTATTACTCCCCGGGCAAAAACGATGATGAATAACGCACGTCCCGGCGACCGGTTCATTCTTATGAATATTAAGGCTCAAGGTCCCGCAGGAGCTGTTCCACTCCCTTCTTCCCTTGCATTGGAAGTTAGAAATTAAACGTTATATTGAATTTAACAATAAGATGAAAAAATCATTAAGTCTTTTAGTTTTCGCTCTTCTTACGCTATCCTCGATAGCTCAAGGAGTGTATGATGATTTTATTTATAATCGTCAGGCTGTTACTGAGCGTAAAGTTGTTCCATGGCCTTTTCTGCGTGAGGCAGATGTGTTTTATGCCAAAAGAGTTATCCGCATAATTGATACCAGAGAAAAAGTAAATCAGGCTATGGCATGGCCTAAAAATCCGTTAAGCATTATTTTATACAATGCAGTTAGGGATGGTAAACTTACCGCCTATTTTGATGATTCATTAACAACACAAATGACTTCCGAGTATTTTCTTACACTTGGAACTGATACAGAATATCTCGATGTTCCAATTGATCCAAACGATCCCACTTTTACCAGAACGGATACAATTATTAATCCCATGATACCCGATCTGAGAATATTTAAATACAGGCTGGTTGAGGATTGGATTTTTGATAAAAAACATTCTCAGTTTTTTGTTAGAATTATTGCCATTGCTCCTCAGTACAATAATAGGTTGGGAGGGGTTGATTTAGGCGAACAGGATTTATGCGTACTTAAGTATCATTCAAAAGATGGTCAGGATTTACGACATTACTTAATTAATTATGAAGTATTTAATCGTCAGAATGATGCTGCCCGATTAACCTATGATGACTGGTTTGAACAAAGATTCTTTAGTAGTTATATTACGAAGGAAGCAAATCAGCAAGATATGCTAATTAAACAATATGCTGAGTTTAAGGATAATGGCGTTGCGGCATTATTAGAAGGTGAAAGAATAAAAAATGAGTTGTTTGAGAAAGAGCATGATCTTTGGGAGTACTAAGAATAAACTAGCTATATAAAAAAAACCGGCATGCGCCGGTTTTTTTTATATATTTCTATTATGATATTGCATTTCAATACAGGAATCTTATCTTCGCACTCCCTTAAGAAATTGGCTTCATGTATTTATGGAGGCATAGCTCAGCTGGTTCAGAGCATCTGCCTTACAAGCAGAGGGTCACAGGTTCGAACCCTGTTGCCTCCACAAAACCCAACTCCGGTTGGGTTTTTTTTATTTTCATGAAATAGCTTACTCAATCCACTAATTGTTCATTAACTGTTCAGGCCATCCATGAAATTTATTACTAATTTTGAGGGAAATTTACAAAATGCCAAAGTGGATTAAAATATTTTCGATAACAGTACTTATTATATTTATCATAATCAGTACATTAACTGTTATTGTTTATAAAAATCTGGATCAATTAAAGCAACTGGCGATCCAGAAGGTTAATAAATCCCTTAAAACAGAACTCGTAGCTAAAAGTTTGGATATTAGCTTTTTACACACATTGCCGGATGTAAGCCTTACCTTAAACGATGTTCAAATTAATGACCCGATCCGACCTAAAGAGGTTTTAATATCTGCTAAACACATTTATTTTGGATTCAATATTTACAAAATCTTCAGGAAAAATTACCAGGTTCAATTATTAAAACTGGACAGTGCTAAACTGAATTTATTTATTGATGCCGCAGGAAGATCCAATTTCGATATAATGAAGGAGAAAATTGTTGACGATAATGAAAAGAATCAATCTTTTCATTTCAAATTAACTAAGCTTCAATTTTCGAGCGTCCATTTATTATATCATCATCAGAATCAGCAATTCAGAATTGAGAGTTTCATTGAATCAGGTACGATAAGTGGTAATTTTACAGATAAAATGTTTGATCTGGAGGCCAAAATAAATTCGAATATTATTTTAATGGAATCTGCCGGGATTCCTATTTTGAAAGATATAAACATGTTATTTAATACCACTCTTTCTGTTAATTTAAATGATAATAGCTATAAAATCAGTAAAAGCGAATGCAAAATGGATGAAATGCAAGTGAGCTTAGAAGGAACAATAAAAGATTCTGGAAGGGGAACGATTTATGATCTTGTTTTTAACGCCAAAACAATGACTATTCAAAGCCTGATGAGTATTATGCCCTATAAACTTTCTGAGACTTTAAAGGCCTATAAAAGTGAGGGAAAAGTATATTTTAGAGGAACCATAAAGGGGATTCAAAAAGTCAGGGAAATGCCTGCTATTGTGGTAAAGTTTGGAATTGAAAATGGCGTTTTATCTGATCCAGTAACGAAGCTTCAAATTGATAAAATTAACCTGACAGGAAGCTTTTCAAATGGGCATATAAGAAGTTTGAAATCGGCTGTTTTTAATATTTCCAGATTTGAGGCAAATTTGTTCAATCAAGATATCGTTGGAAGTATGCAGGTATCGAATCTGGAGCAACCAATTATTGTTCTTGATATGAAAGGAGGAGCTGATTTAAATTCATTAAATCAATTTTTCAAGTTTCAGGATTTTGAGGAAATATCTGGAAATGTAATATTTACGATTTCATTAAAATGCAAAAAAAACGACAATAAATGGGATTTAAGCAGTCCATTCAATAGGGGTATTCTTAAAGCAAGTATCAGTAAATTAAAATTAATAAATTATGGTGCTGTTATTACCAATTTAGAGGCTGATTTTCTTCTAAATTCGGAACAATTGAGAATTAATGATTTATCTTTAACTTCAAATCGTACTTCCTTATCATTAAAAGGCGGCCTGCCCCACATGATGAAATATTTGTTAGGGGAGGATACACATTTGACCGGAGATTTTATGATAGTAAGCAAGGAGCTTAACCTGGAAGACTTTCTATTATATAATTCGAGTGAAGATACGGGAAAAATGAGTAAGCCAATTTCATATCACTTTAATTATTCGATAGACGCCGACAAATTTATATATAAAAAGTTTAACTCGGAGCAAACAAAACTGCAGATAAGCGTTGATCCCGGAAGAATCGAAATTCCTCAATTTCAAATGTCAACTAACGGAGGGAACTTAAGTGGGAAAGCTACTATTTTCACAAATAATAATCAATATGTTCTAAAGTCAAACATTACCTCAAAAGGAATTAATATGAATGAACTTTTAAAGGAATTTGATAATTTTGGTCAAAAGGAGTTTACCAGTAATAATCTATTTGGAACGATTTCCGCTGAAACTGAGTTATCAATGGTATGGGATGAAAAAATGAACTTTAATTCCAATAAAATTGTTTTGGTGTCTGATATATCAATCAAAAACGGACAATTAATGAATTATGAGCCCCTAAATTCTTTGTCAAGATTTGTGGACATAAATGAATTAAATAACCTGAAGTTTTCGGATTTGAAAAATACCATTACCATTAAAGATAAAGTAATAACTATTCCTGCAATGGAGATTAAAACGAATGCCCTAAATTTAACTATGTCAGGGACACATACTTTTGAAAATTATTTGGATTATAAAATTAAACTTGCTTTATCTGAATTATTAAAGAAGAAGAGAAAACCACAGGCAAATGAATTCGGAGAGGAAGATGAAAAAACCAATGGGATGAATTTATATATTCAAATAAAAGGTCCGGTCAATAACCTCAAATTCACCTATGACAGAAAAGAGGTTAAGCGTAATATAAATCGTGATTTTACAGTTGAAAAGGAAACAATCAGAGAAATTATTAAACAAGAGTTTGGTATTAAAAAGGATACTTCTTTGAAGAAAATTGAAAAGAAAAATGATAAAGATGATGAACTTGAATTTGAAGCCAATTGAGTTAAGTGGTTTAACAATTAAATATTTATATATTTTATTGTTACTCAGCATTGGATACACGCAATCACTATTAGGTCAAAATAAAACCATGTTAAATGGGGGTCTTAGTATATCTCCCGGAATGGGTTCGGCATTTATCAATAACGACAATTTCAATCGTTACAAGGATTCTGTTCATTCAGATATTGCTACCAGATTTTTGGAGGGATTTCATTTATGGATAAATTATTCTATAAAGAAGGAACTTGATTTTCAAATTGGAATAGGTTATCAAAATCAGGGATTTGCCAGAAAACAAAATAATTTGAAATTTGATAACCTAACTTATCCGGGTTTAGGAGCTGGAAAAATCGAAGATCATACCAATAGTACAAAAGGAATCACGTATAATTATATATTCCAGTATGTTCAGATTCCGGCATTATTTAATTTTTATTTACAACGTTCAGGTGATTTTAAATGGACTTATAATTTTACTGCGGGTATTGCAACCAATATTCTGGTTAATCATCAAATTAGGGCAGACTTAACTAACTTCACAATAAACAGCATAAAAACATTTAAGTTAGATTCAACTGGTTTTGATGCCAGAAGAGTTTCCGTAACGCTGATTGCAGGAGCTAAGTTTGAATATAAAGTTGATAAAACGAAATCCTATTTTATTCAACCTATTATTTGTTTTGACCCTATTTCAGTCAGCTCGAATATTCAAGCCAATCTCTGGTATTTAGCAATTAACTTAGGGGTACTTTATCCAATATCAAAATAAAGAACCTGTTTGGTTTAAAATAATTTTTACAGATAGGAATAAATGTCCTACATGTATCTGTTTCCTACCCAAACAAATCGTTTGCTAACAAATTCACTATTTGCAAAACTGGCATTTCCGGCAGGGTTTCCACCGGTGGAATGAAAATCACTAAAAGCCGCATGAGAGTTAATAAAACCAGCGCCTGTAAAATTAAAACTTACCGGCACAAACGCACTATTCATTTCTTCGGATATCTTTTTTTGAATGTTATCATTTGTAGTGTAGGCTCCACAGGTAAGTGCCCCCTTCTCCAAAGCCAGGTCTTTTGCTAAGGCTAAAGAATCTTCAACCCCATCTGTTTTAATAATAAATACAATAGGTCCAAAACGCTCCTGGTTAAAAATCGCTGATTGTGTTCTATCCAATTCTATAACAACAGGTGAAGCAATTCTTGCATCAACAAACTCTTCATTTTTTATTGACTTTGAATCTAAAATAAGTTTACCCCCCAAATTTCTGACTTCCTGAATACGATTATAGGTTGCTTCAGACTGTATGGCTCCCAAAGTACCGGGGCCTGCTTTTGGATTATCAATCAAACCGTTAATAGCACCAGCAATTGCCATAACAACCTCATCATATGAAACAATTCCCTCTGAGGTTTGAACACCCTGTTTACTTATAAAAATATTTTGTGGGGCCGTACACATTTGTCCACTATATAAGCTGGAGCTGAAAGCTATATTGCTTAACACGGATTTTAATTCAATAACCGAATCTAATATTATTGAGTTCACACCTGCTTTTTCAGTAAATATTGTTTTTGGCAAACTTTCGATATAATTTCCAAATTCGCTGCCACCTGTAAAGTCAACCACTTTTACTTCTTTGTGTTCAGCCAATATCTTTGTAATGGGTTGATAACTACTATCAACGGCCAATTGAACAATTTTTGGATTTAAACCAACTGAAATTAGTGTACGTTGAATCTCTTCCACAACAATTGCAATTGGTAATACCGCTTTGGGGTGTGGCTTTATAATACACGCGTTCCCGGTAATTAAGGCGGCATATAATCCGGGTACTGTATTCCATACCGGAAAAGTAGAACATCCGATTATTAATGAAATTCCCTTGGGTATGGGGGTCCAGTTTTTATGAATTTTAAGATCAAATTTTCCAAAGGGCTTGATCCAATCAACATTTTTTGGAACGCTGTTTAATTCTTTGTAACCCATGGCAACCGATTCAAGTGCCCGATCATTTGCATGGGGTCCACTAGCCTGAAAACTCATCATAAAGGCTTGTCCGGTGGTATGCATAGTAGCATAAGCGATATCAAAAAAGCGATTTTTGATCTGATCCAGAGATTCAATTAATATTGCTGCACGTTCATCAGCGTTTTTCCCCCCCCAGGTAATTTGAGCGGCTTGAGCATGGTGGATGAGTGTATCAACACTAAAAGCAGGATATTGAACACCAATTCCAACCTGGAGAAATGGGGATACTTCTTCCCCAATCCATGCGTTTGAACCCTCATGATTTAAACCTTTATAATTTGAATTCATCATTTGGCTCATCCATGCTTTAGCGTTTGAATCGGCCTCTTCAGGATATGCTTTTGGATTTTCAGGATAAGGGGAATAGTAATTTCTTACTAAGAGAGCGTTTATTGCTGCGTTGAGTGTTGGCTGGTGTTTGGCAAATAAGTTCGTGTAGGTATTCATAGGATTTTATTAAGCTTGCAAAGTTATTTGATTTTGTCAGATTGCAAATTTTTTCCATTTGAAAGAATTAAACAAGCTGTAACAAATAATTAAGTAAAAGGTGGAAAAGAAGCTGGGAAAGTGGTTAAAAAAACTACCTTTGCGCCCCGCCATTGGGCGAGAGCGATTCAAGGGATAAAAGGAGGAATGTGAATAAATACTAAAAATAAACTTGTGAGAGTAAAAAAGAGTATTACCT
>CAYHCF010000001.1:0-221413 GCA_964355075.1 uncultured Chitinophaga sp. | reverse complement strand
GCAGGCAAATAGGAGGGAAGGGTTTGGGAACTACCAACCAAACAGAAGCCTGTTACAAAAAGCAGCATCAGGATTTTTTTCATCTTACTGCATAGTTAATCAATAATCATTATTTCTAGACAGCTTCTTAGAATCTTTTCAAAATTACTTTCTAATTTTCAATATTCATCCATCAGCAAAAAATCAGCAATATGTTTGTGTTTTATTCCTTCCAGATTATCTTTCCAAAGCTCGTCCATGGTAACTACGTATTTTGGATGATGATCTTTTATTTCGAGCAAGGGTTTAAATTCTCTGTCAATGGTAGTTGATTCCGCAATTTTATAAGCCACCTGAACGTAAATCTTTTTTTCAGCTTTTTCAGCAATAAAATCAATTTCTTTGTTATTTAGTTTTCCGATAAAAACCCTAAAGCCTCTTCGTTTAAGCTCAAGCATTACAATATTTTCCAAAACGCCGGAAATAAGCCGGTCTTTATAACCCATAAGGGCATAGAGTAAAGATTGATCTCCAACAAAATATTTCTCCTGAGTCTTAAGGATTTCTTTCCCTTTTATATCAAAACGTGGTATTCTGTATATGATGAAGGCTCCTTCAAGGGCATTTAGGTAATTATACACGGTATTGAGATCTATTTTGCGTTGTTGGCTTTTAAAATAATCGGCAACGTTTTTTGCCGAGAATTGATTGCCAATATTATCAAACACATATTTAACAACCCTTTCTAAAAGTTCAACATCGCGAATATTATTCCTTTGCACGGTATCACGAAGTATTGCTGAGGAATAAATATCAAAAACTACTTTATAGGCAGTTTCAAATGTATAATCGCCGATATGTAGAGCGGGGAATCCACCTAAGCGCAAAAAATGATCAAATTCAAGGTAAATGTCCGGAACCGATATTTTCTTGAGGGTTTGTTTAAATAAAAGGCATTCAGAAAAGGAAAGAGGATAAACGGGTATTTCAATTGTTCTTCCTGTGAGGTAAGTAGCTAATTCAGAGGACAAAAGTCTTGAGTTTGAACCGGTTATATAAACATCAACATTGAAATCTACTAAAAACGAATTTACAGCTTTTTCCCAGGACATAACATCCTGAATTTCATCTAATAAAATATAATAGCGCTTCTGATTGATTATTTTATCCTTCACAAATTCGTGCAATTTGTTGGCGTTATTGATTTCGGAAAACTCAAAACTTTCAAAATTAATATAGATAATGTTCTCTTCGCCGGCATCCATGCGCAGCAATTCATCTCTTAATAATTTAAGAATACATGATTTACCACTTCGACGCAGGCCGGTAATTACCTTGATAAAGGGCTTATCAATAAAATTACGCAACTGATTTAAATACAATTCCCGATTTATCATCATGCTTAGTTTTTATGGTTATACCCTACAAAAGTATAAAAATATTTGAATATTCATGGTTATAACCATAAAAAATAACAAAATATATGAAAATATATGGTTATAACCCTAAAAAGCAGCAGGTCAAAGATTAATCTGCTTATATTTATAAAAGCAGAGAGCAATAAAACTGGAAAAACGAAATTTTACAACTCGAGTTCAAAGAGTGAATCTGTTATATTCAAATTCGTTTGCATTCATATGACATTAGGAAATTCTATCTGAAAAATTTTTTTATCGCTGAATAGTTTTCAAAATAGTAAACCGGTTTTTTTTACCGGATTAAAATCGCTTAATTTTCCCTTGTTCTACCCACTTTTCATAGCTTAGCGGAAAGTAACTTTTCAATATCATCTTGAAAATAAACACCAGTGGATTGGCCTTAAACTTAATCGAAAAATAATCTGCCGGAGCATTGTAATTGATATAATAAGCATGTTTCTTTTCGATGTAGTTTCTAAGGATATGGAAATTGGGGGCGGTATCTTTATCAACCATTGAGGTGCCGGTAATTCTATATAAAAAAGCCTTTTCATCATAATGATGAAACTTAAAACCTTTAAAGGCGAGATGGAGCCAAAACTCCCAGTCCTCTATACCTAAACGCATTGTTTTACTTTCATCATATCCGCCTATGGCAGCCCAAGCCTCTTTACGAAAAATTGCGCAGGCATCAATAAAATTTCCGGTAATTAATTCTTGCAGGCTAAATTCTCTGGTTGGTTTTGGACCTGTTTTATCACCAAAAAAATCAGCGTTACCATAAACTATGGAGAAGGTGGAATTACGCTCCAGAAAATTTACCGCATAAGGTATATAATTAGCAAGAATTTTGTTATCGCAATCAAGGGGTAAAATATATTTGCCTTTAGCAAAGCTTATTGCTGTGTTTCTGGCACCACTTAGTCCTTTGTTTTCTTGAGTGAAAACGCGATACCCTTTTCCCCTTAAATCTTCCAGAACATGAATCGTATTTTGATCTGTTGATCCATCATCCACAATAATAATTTCGAATGGAATATCAGGAGGGACTCTTATACTTTCAAGAGCATCATTGATAAAATGTCCATGATTGTAGCAAGGGATAATGATAGAAATAATGGGTTCCATAGTGTATTTATTTTCTTCCGATAGCTACGTAATTCATGGTGTTAATTGGATCGAAATATTTATTATCCAGCCAGATAAAAAAGCTATTATGAATCCATTTTAATAGTTTCGGAAATGTAATCCAGGTAGGTAATGTCTGAATAATAACCTGCCCCATTAAAGCCCATTTACCGCCATTTGGATTGATCTCCACAACAGTGAAACCAGCCTTCTCGAGTGAATGAGCAAAACCATGTTTTGTAAATCGAAAAAAGTCATATGGCTCTTCGTGTAAAGGCCAGTACATGGGACCAGAAACAATAAAATATCCGCCATTTTTCAATAACCTGTATGCTTCGTTAACCATCAGTTGGTAGTCACCTATATGTTCAATAGTTTGTGTGCTGAAAACTGAATCAAAGGAATCATTTTCTAAAGGAATATTTGTGGCCTCACAAATAATATCAACTTTATTTCCACTGGATTGAATAATATCGCAACCAATGTGTTCTTTTATAAATGGTTCAAGCCAATTTGAATAAGGTTTATTTCCACACCCAATATCCATCAATTTACCCTTTGCATATTTCTCTATGGAATAACGAAGTGACTTATATAAGTAATGATAAACAAGAAAGTCCTTGTTAAATCTCTTTATATCAGTTGAACTTAATCTGAGTATATCGCGCTCTCTGGTAACTGACATATTATTTGAAAGTCACATTATAAAATTTGCCAATTGTGTAAAAAGGGGCTTTTAAAAAGCGCATTAGAGGGGTTTTTATTCCATTCATTAAGAATTCCATTTCTGGATGGACTTTATTATAAGAATCTTTTTTGAAAATTCTATAAAGGGATACTAATTTGCTATTCTTATCCAATGCAGTTTTATTAACAAATAATATCATATTCTGCTTGTACCACCAGTCAATTTCTTTTTTTGTCCAAAGACGATCTCGCAAAAAATCTATGGGTAGATATCTTCTTTCTTCAAATTTCTTCACCCAATAATCTTGCCATTGCTCGTTTATATGAAAAGTGCCGTCTTGTTTAGGAATTGCGGCAGAAAATAAAATAAAATCTGAATGATTGATAAGGCTGTTGATAAATGAATCTGCCGTGTTTTCTGGCAAGTGTTCTGCAACTTCCATTGAAATAACCAGATCAAATTTCCTTTTAAGGTCTATAGGGTTTTTCAGATCAAAATCAATAAAATATTCTTTTTGGATTGCAAGTAAGTCCTTGTCGACGTAATAACCGTCAACTCCGCAAATTTCTTTTATTCCTAAATCCTGAGCGGCTTTTAACCATTCGCCTGTTCCACATCCAACATCAAGCATGCTTTCTACCTTTAATAGATCAAATATGATAGGTAGAATATTCCCAGCGGATAGTCTCGAATAAAATCTTTGCGAATTATAGAAATCTTTCGTGTATTTTTCTTCTTCCATTAAAAAAACTTAATTAACCCCCAATATTAGTATAAATAAATAAAATAGCCAATGCGCGGGAATCAATATGATAAAAAGCCTGACTATTCTATAAGTAGAATTTTACTCTTAAATCTATCATCTTTAAGGAAATACAACCCTTTTGATAGATGTTGAATATTTGCGATTCCATTAACGATTTGAATAATAAACCCCTTGCCTGTATTATCATAAAGCACAAATGGTCCATCAACTACTCCTCTGAAATGCAATTTCTCTGTAGTTGGATTCGGGTAAACCATTTCATTTGAACCATATTCTTTATTAATGTATTTTTCAATTGAATAGCTAACTTGACCATCAACATCGACTTGTTTTATTCTATAAATCCGGCAAATTTCAAAATTTAATCCAAAATCAAACCACGAATAAATATTTATACCAGCACTTTTTTTAGGAGAAACTGTGTAAACTGGAGAAAAAATATTTTCCTTATCTTGTTTGCGTTCAATAATAAAAGATGCATTATCTATCTCATTGGCAGTTTTCCATGTAAGTAAAATCCCTTCATCCTTTATTAAACCATCAAATGAAAGCCATTTAACAGGCAATGGGTTTTGAGTTGAGTCACCGGCAATGGTAAATTCTCCAAATCCGGTATAACCGCTTCTACCCACCACTGGCACCGCAGTTGAACCGGTACCGGCAATTGCAGTGGAACCGGAAGGCAACGTCCAGGCTCCGGAAGTTTGCCTTTTCACCAGACGTAAATCGGCAACAACACTGATTCCATAAAATCCGGTACCTGTCAAGGTTAAGGTAAAAGTTCCCCCTGTTAAAGCTATAGGATCAATTTTCCAATACCCATTCACGGAGGCTTTATTCACTTCAATAAATCCCAAACTGAAATCATATAAGTATAAGCCGCTGTTCCCTGGAGGTATAGAAAAGAATTCAGTAGTTAAGGTTCCAGCTGTGGTTGGGGCTGTCGCAAATTCTACACTTGCAGGTCGGTAATTTGTACCTACCAGCATGGGAAATAATCCGCTGGAGCCTGTGTTTGTGGCTGCTGGAAACCATCTCTTAAATCGACCAGTAATTGTGCCATTGGCATTCCGGTTTAATACCCCCGGCTGTGAACCGGATATTCCTAATGTAAGCGTGTAGGTTCCCGTATTTATGTTATTTAAAAGGTTGAGTGCCCCTCTAACCGTGCAATTATTAGTTATAGTTTTAATGCTATTAGCAATTACAATATTGTAATAATTAAACCCGGGTATATTTTGAGCGCTGCTGCTTGTAAACTGTGCTGTACTTAATGAGTCAAAAAAAGCTTTATTACCAATTAACCCGCCAATAAATGTCAGGGTTGAATTTGACCTGATTGCAACTGAATCTGAGAAAAGACTCGAACCTGAAGGTATTGTAAAATTTAACGCATTAATACCATCACCAATCACTATAAATGAATTTGTTCCTGAAACGATCCAATTAGCCGTTAAAGTTGGAGCAGGATTATTAACTACTATAAAAACTGTATTTGGATTGTAAAAAGTGCTTGGAGAAGTTCCACTACCGTCTGAGTTTGGTCCCCATGAACTTAGTAAATTCAATGCCCCGCTTGATTTGCTAAAATAAGCATCTCCCATACCTTGTGTAATTGCAGCCGCTGAACTGGTCAAATAGTTGCTGAAACCACCAACTCCATTGTATTCATAAATGGTAAAATTATAAGTTTGACCATAAGGGAGGCCAGTAATCGTTACACTTGAACCGGTATCTCCATAAACTACATAGTTATTTGATCCGATATTTGTTCCGTTACCAAATATTGTACTTGCTGTGTAAAAGCTTGTATCAACTGGGGGTACTAAAGTATTCGAACTATTTCTGGCAACTACCAAACGCCTACTTCCATTACCTTTTGTAAAGTTTATTGTTAAGCTATTAGTGGATGGTATTGCTGTTACATTTGATGCAGGAATTGTCGGTTCTGGAGATAGGTTTTTGTTTTTTAATATCGAAACATTTTGAGCTGTGTAATTACCTGAAACAATATCTGGTCTTAAATCATTATCTAAATCTCCAGCTATTAATCCAACAGGACCATTATTAGTAGTAAACGCAGTAAAACTGGAAAATGATAGAGATGTTATTGCCCCAGAAGTATATATATTTTTTGCCACTAACATTGCAGGACTACCGGCAAAAGTAACGCCTATATCAATCTTTCCATCACCATCATAATCATTCATTGCGAGGCCCTGTGTATATTGATATGGAGATACAGTTAAAACTATTTGCCCACCGAAACTAATTCCTGAGCTTGAAGTATTTGAATATAATGAAATAGAGTTGCTACCATAATTTGTGCAAACAACTTCTTTTAAACCGTTTTTGTCAATATCTGTAATACTAATAAAATTGGGTTGTGTTCCTACACTATAAGTTTGAACGGAAAATGACATAATTCCAGCCGTTGTATTTGTATTTCGCAAAATTGAAATAGAACCTCCACCCCAGTTGGCAGCTGCCATATCTATTTTGCCATCATTGTCTATATCACCATTGACAATAGAACTTGGTCCTGTTCCAGTAAAATATGACACAGGAGAGGAAAATGAAATAAAGCCTGTGAAACTGGTGTTTTTGAAAATTTTTACTAAACTGGAAGCATAACATGTGATAGCAACATCAATCTTACCGTCCATGTCGAAATCTGCAATAGTTGAACCTTGAGGATTTGAGCTACCTACAGAAAAATCACTTCTTGAAAATGATGAAGAATTAAAAGAAATTCCATTAAACTGATTAAGAAATACTGAAAACTGTGAATTTGAAGAATTAGAATAAGTTACAATAATATCTTGTTTAGAATCTCCATCTAAATCTGCAACATTAACATTTATAGGCTGGGCTGATAAGGTAGTTAGTAGAAAACTACTAGAAAAAATACTTGTATTTATAACACCAGTTGTCGAATTATTAATAAAAATTCCGATTGATGATCCGGCGCCAATGTTAGCAGTAATTAGCTCTTTTTTCCCATCATTATTTAAATCCCCAAGAGTAATTCCTTGCACACTACCTGTAGTAGTAAAATCTATTTTAGGGGCAAACGAATTGCTTGCAAACTGCCCGAAACTATTTGCACTAAAAAGGGTAAATAAAATTGTAGTTAAAAAATTTGTATGTTTCATTTTAATTATTTTATGGTAAAAAAAAGTAAATCAATATTCAAGCATTAAAATTTTATTTATTCTTAAGTCAATCATAAGTGTTTCAGAGTAATCGCTAAATGATGTAAATTATTAAGAATAATTTACGTATTATAAAATTTATTGTTGGAGTTTTGAAATAAGAACTTTCTTAAAGACTTTATTAGTCTCCGACTGAATTTTTAGAAACACCATTTGAACATTTAAATCATCAGGTATTCGTATAATAAAATCATTATTTTCTTTTGATACAAGACATTCAATTTCCTTACCATCTATAGTAAATATCTTTATCTTCGGCACTTCAGTATTAAACTCAAGTCCGGAAATAAAAATAAGATCCTTAGCCGGATTCGGAAAAACATCAAGAAAGGTTCTATTAAAATCTAACGACCTGAAAGAAGTTGAATTTGTAAGTGTATAAATTTTTCGCATCTCATAATCTAAAAGTTTTCTTGAATAAATTCTTACTTCATCCATTTTACCATTAAAATATTCAATTCCTCCAGGATCATCTCTTCCCAACATCAAGGTATTATCACTACTCTTTCCAAAGGGTATATTAATAACCGATGAATTTACTAGGTTTCCATTTAAATAATATTTTACCAATGAGTCCTCTATAACAGCTCCAACATGATACCATGTATTCATGGTAAAGTTTGTTGTTCCATTTACTGACCCTAAGAACCCATTATTGATTACTGAAATGCCATTTAAAGTCAGTGCTAATCGATATTGTGCATTGTTAGAACTATTTGATTTACAAATTAAGACCGCATAATCAATTCCGTCTATCCCTTTTACAAATTGATTGACATTAACCCAAGCTGTGAATGAAATTTGTCTGACAGGTTTGCTCAAAGAAACTGAATTTGAAGCTTCAATATATTGCGAGTTGCCATCCATCAAATAGGATTTATTACTCCTCCCAAATTGGTCTGTACTATAGGATCCACCATGAGTTGTACCATTATTTCCATTACCTGAAAAATCCATAACATTTCCGTCAAAAGGATAATATGCAATCAGGTCAAGTTTTGAACTGTCTAATACATAATCCATTGTTTGATAAGCTTTGGTAATATCATTATCCGTTAAGGAACGGGCAAAAATTCTGATATCATCCAATTTGCCATCAAGATATTCTATGCTACCAGCATCATCTCTTCCCAGCGTAAGTGGACAGTTTTTTTGTAGCGGATAAGAAGCGGCCAAACTTCCTTCTCCAACCTTCACTCCGTCGATATAAACTTTGGCGAAAGTATCTGAAATTACGGCAGAATAATGAGTCCATTTATTAGTAGGAATACCAACTGAAGAACTTATTTCCCACAATTTGCCATTATTAATTAAGGAAAAATAGTTGGGCGTAACCGCAATTCGATAATCTGCTTTGTCCTCATTGTTTGCCTTACAAACTAAAACCGCATAATTTTTCCCATCAATACCAAGGTCAAAACCACGAATATAAGCCCATAATGAAATAGTAAGATTGCTTGAAACGGAACTTAGAGATGTAGAATTTGCAGCTGTCGCAGATTGATTAGTTCCATTAAAATCAAAAGCTGTATTTGGCATTTGAGCTCTATTAAAAGTACTTACGGCACCTGAATTTAAAGCATTATTTCCATTTAAGCTGGCATCTGTAAAATCACCATTCAATTTAAAATGTGCAATCAGATTTGTTGTAATGTCTTGTCCAAAACATAAATTAGAAATAATAACGAAAAGAATGCAGCTTAGTAATTGTTTTGTTTTCATAACCAATAATTTAAAATGTGGAAACCAGCATATGTAATGCGAATATCATACAATATTACATAATGATTCTTAACAAATTCTTAATTAATTCTTAATTAATTCTATTTTAATGCTAAAAAACAAAAAGTGATTCGAGCGCGTCCTGTAAGGCTTCCGGGCTTTGGAGTTTGGCGTAGTTTTGGAGTTTTGAGAGGATGAAGTTTTTTGGGAAAGGCATTTGCAACGAAATTTTAAGGTGCTTTCTCAAAAATAATACATGCACCCCGATCCATATGATAGCCTCTTTACACTCTCCCCCGATCCATAAATATTGGCTCCCGCAATTTAAGAATGGCTTCCCTAATTTTAAGGTTAGCCTCCCCAACTGATAACATATGTTCCCAAAACGAAAGCCTCCACAGCTTTTAAAAAGGAGCCTGAGATTTGATTCGTTCACAAACGAATAACAAAAATCATTAGATATTGTCAAACAGATACAGGTTTGGTTAATTTGTTATATTTATGTTAGAACAACACAAGAAAAAGTAAAAAAGTCAACTTATATAGCATTAATCTTATCAAGTGTTTCTTTAAAACGGTCAATTCCTTCAAGTAGTTTAGGTAAATCTTTATCCATCCATGAAAGAAAAATCAGCATGTCAATATGTTGCTTTTCGATTTCTTGCAGATTACGAAAAATCGGTTCATAATGGTAAACCCTGTTTCTAAGTGTTCTGATGCTGTATGCTCAATGTTGGCTTTATAAAGGTTGAATGCTTTTTCAAAGTCATTTCCAGTATGGGCAAGGTAAACGTTGATACGGGATTGAGATAAAAAATATTTTATTTGTTGTTCGGTCATCTTAAACTTTAAAGTGCTAAATTTATTTTTTCATATTGAAAAAGTATTATATTTGCGCTGTGATGCCAGTTCCTCCTCTCCCAGACTTGTGCTGGTGATGAAACTGGCTTTAGTTTTTTTTAGAGGTTTAGATATTGAAAATTCCTCTCAATTTACTTTTAGTTTCATAGTTCAGTTTTGCGATCAAAAAGTTGGGTTCTTGCTTTTTTTGTATAGTTCTGGTAGTCTGCAAAATCTTTCTGACTCATGTCACTAAAAGCACCGCCAAATGATAAAATTTTCTTGCGCAAAGTATCCGATTGGTTCAGATCCTGGTTTAATGAATGGACAAATTGATAGATTTCTTCAAGCCTGTTTAAAGGAATATCGTTTATCTCATTCAATATTTTATTCAATGTTAGCATGGTTGTTAAATATCAAATTCAAATATACCAAAAAAATATGAGTTGAAACACCATACTTAACCTAAATATTTTTTAAATAGGTTAACCTTACCTAATTAATTCTTAAAAAACAAAAAGTGATTCCAAAGCGTCCTGTAAGGCTTCCGGGCTTTGGAGTTTGGCGTAGTTTTGCAGCTTTTCCAAGTCAAAATTTTCTTCAAAAGGCATTTGAAGTCGTAATAAATTCAATGCTTCCAAACTGTCGTTAACTTTTCCGTTAACTCCAATTCCGGTTTTGAAGGATGCCAGCAATTTGCCAATCATATCATTCTTTGAACCAATTACCGGCTTGTTAAAATACGCTGCCTTGCTTAATAATGGATGTGGAAGCTGAAACTGTCCGTCGTTTAAATAGCAGACATCAAAAACCTGTATCAAATCATTGATGGATTCACTTTCTTCCATCTGATTCAGGATAAAATAGGTATTATTCTTTTCAGATACCAGCAATTGATCTAAGGCTTCCCTGGCTTTTTTAGAGAGGAAATTGGGTTCAATCTTTCCGGCACATACAAAGAAATATTTATCGTTATCGGCTTTTACTGCAGCCGCTAAAAAATTTTCCGGATTTTCATTTTCAAGCAAGATGGTGCCAACAATCATCCTTCCTGCCGCCATGGTACGAATCTGATTGCAGATTTTCTGTGGCTTTGCAGGTAAATCATAATCACTGATATCGGGAACCACCACTACCTTTTTATAAATCCTGCTCCTTAATGCCTCTGTTTGATAACGGTCGATGGTGGCAACAGACACACAATTGGTGGAACTCAGCAGGTAATCGGGCTCATTAAATTTCGGATCAACATTAACCTTAACACCACCCCTGTGATATACATCCATATTCACCAAAAGACCGCTCCACTTGTAGTTGAATGCCCATTTCATCCATTTTTTACCAAATTTCGGTTTGATCCAATCATCTACCGGTGCAAAAAAAACACATTCAATTTTGGTTTGAAGGGCTTTTTCGGCCCGATATAAACCTCTGCTTAGTTTTAAAAGTTTTAGAAAGAGTTCAAAATTACCAGAATTGGCTTCATTCTCAATGGTTTGCGAAATAGGATAACACTTTATATATTTTGCCTTGTTTTTAAATTGTGTCAATAAATAATTGTTCAGGTTGATCCAGTCGGGCGAAAATATGACTACCTGTTTTTGCATACCCAATAAAGTGGCGGCATACTGACGGGCATAGGATTGATACCGGTAGTTATTTCGGCTGAAAACCAGGGCTATGCAAAAAATATCGTTCACCCCACAAATTTCAATAACTTTTTGGGTTTTTTTGATCCATTTTTTGCACATACGAACAGAAAGGGTCCATGGTCCATGGTCGAGGGTCCATGGTCGATAGTTTATGTTTGACAGTTGACGGTTTGCCAGCCTACTAACCTACAGCCTGCAGTCTAATAGCCTAGCTGCCTGTAGCATCCACCGAAGCCCAGCGAAGGTGGACAGTCTAATAGCCTAGCTGCCTATAGTATCCACCGAAGCCCAGCGAAGGTGGACAGCCTAACAGCCTAAAAACCTACAGCCTACAGTCTAATAGCCTAACAGCCTACAGTCTAATAGCCTAACAACCTAACAGCCTACCGTCAGGCCAGATAAAATGCGGGTTTAAACAAATTTTCTTTTTTTTTTTCAAACTGCTTTTCAATTTGTAGAAAAATTATACCTTTGCCGACCCCCAAATTGACCGATGGTGTAACTGGCAACACATCTGATTTTGGTTCAGAGGAGTCTAGGTTCGAGCCCTAGTCGGTCAACCCAATACATAACTGCAGGGACAGGTCGCGACTTGTCCCTCTTGGTATATAGGAATCAATAGGATACAGGAATCAACAAAACAAAAGAGGTGAATAACCAGGTAAAAATATTTTCAGGGACAAATTCTAGGTATTTGGCCGAGGCGATTGCAAAATCCTTTGGGATTCCATTGGGCGATTGTTCCATTACCAAATTCAGTGATGGAGAGTTTCAACCCAGCTTTAATGAGTCGGTGAGGGGTTGTGATGTATTTCTGATCCAATCTACTTTCGCCAATTCCGACAATTTAATGGAGTTGCTGTTAATGATTGATGCTGCCAAGCGTGCTTCGGCTCATTATATTACAGCAGTCATTCCTTATTTCGGGATGGCTCGCCAGGATAGAAAAGACAAACCCCGTGTATCCATTGGTTCAAAAGTGGTGGCCGACATGCTTACCGTTGCAGGTGCCAGCAGGGTAATAACCATGGATTTACATGCACCGCAGATACAGGGATTCTTTGAAGTTCCGGTTGATCACTTGGATCCTTCAGTCATTTTTCTTCCTTATATGAGAAGTCTGAAGATTGGGAAAAACTTAATTATTGCCTCTCCCGACATGGGTTCATCGGCCAGAGCGAGAGTATATGCCAAGGCCTTGGGTTGCGATATGGTAATTGTTGATAAAGAGCGAAGAAGAGCGAATGAAATTGCCTCAATGACCCTGATTGGTGAAGTAAGCGGGAAAGACGTATTGATGGTTGACGATATTATTGATACCGGAAATACGCTGGCTAAAGCTGCGCAATTGTTAATTGACAAAGGCGCAAATAGCGTGCGTGCCATGTGTACACACCCTGTTTTGAGCGGCAAGGCCTACGAGAATATTGAGAGCAGTGTTCTCATGGAGTTGGTGGTTTGTGATACCATTCCTTTAAAACGTAATGATTCTAAAATAAAGGTATTATCGGTAGCCGCTTTGTTTGCATCGGCAATTCATAATATTACTGAACATGGTTCTATCAGCAGCTTGTTTGATATTAAAGAGGCTGAAGAGTAGTTCCTATAGTTGATGGGAAATTATCCACCTGTTTAAACCCAAAACCGGTGAGAGATTTTTGAGTAAACTGAAAACAATTTAAATAAATATATAAAATGAAATCTGTAGCGTTGTTCGGATACAAAAGACCTGAAACAGGAAAAGTATCAAGTAAAAGTTTAAGAAAAGAAGGAAAAGTACCTTGTGTATTGTATGGTGGAAAAGAGCACATCCATTTCTCGGTTTATTCTCCTGACTTTAAAATTTTGGTTTACACCCCAAACACTTACAAAGTGCAATTGGATATTGATGGCCAAATCTTTCATGCTATTTTGCAGGATATCCAGTTCCACCCGGTAAATGACATTATTTTACATGCCGATTTTTTGGAAGTAAATGATGATAAACCTGTTATCATCGGCGTACCTGTAAAATTAGTGGGTAATTCGGTGGGTGTTCGTCAGGGCGGTAAACTGGAAGTGAAAGCCAAGAAGTTAAAAGTAAGAGCGCTTCCGTCATTATTACCTGATTTTATTGAAATCAATATTGATAACCTTGAGATAGGTAAATCTATTAAAGTAAGTGAAATCGTTGTTAAAGACCTGGAATTATTAGACTCACCTCTCAATCCTGTTGTGAGCGTACATACAACCCGCGCTGCACAGGAAGCTGAAAAAACGGTAGTGACCGCTGAAGCTGCAAAACCGGCAGCCGCTCCTAAGGTAGCTGCTCCAAAGAAATAATTATACAAGAAACGTTGTAAATTTTAACATTCCGCTTAAGGTATTCAGTAATCCGTAGAAGAAAAGTAATCGGTATGGTATTACCGATTACCGAATACCTGATTACCGATTACCTATTCAGGTAAAGGGCAGAATTTATCCCGTTTCAGTATAACGCAATTGTATCAAAAAACCCTGGTCTCGCCTCAAGGACGAAATCAGGGTTTTTTTTGTGAAGTTGAAATTTTACCTTGGCACCGTTTGAGAAGACAAGGAAATAAATGAAGTACCTGATCATAGGCTTAGGAAACATTGGCGATGAATATGAGCATACCCGGCACAATATCGGGTTTGATATCGCCGATGAGCTGGCTGGAAAATATAAATGTAAATTTGCCCCGGCCAGGTATGCTGATTACACGGAGTTTTCTTTACGTGGCAGACAAATAGTTGTCATAAAACCCAATACTTATATGAATCTGAGTGGGAAAGCCGTTAGGTATTGGATGCAGGCATTAAAAATTCCAATTGAGCATATTTTTGTAATTGTGGACGACCTGGCCATTACCTTTGGGAAAATCAGAATTAGAGGAGACGGCTCGGATGCTGGTCACAATGGTTTGAAAAGTATCAATGAATTGTTATTAACGCAAACATACCCCAGGTTGAGGTTTGGAATAGGTAGCAACTTTCCCAAAGGAAGGCAAATAGATTTTGTTCTTGGGAAATGGGATGAGGAAGAAGGAAAACAGGTACAGGAGTTAATAAGCAAGTCTGTTCAGGCGATTGAATGTTTCATTTTAAAAGGTTTAACAAGCACCATGAATGAATATAGTAAATAACTTTGGAGCGAATCGCATACAATAATAAAATTGAAAATTGAAAATTATGAATTATGAATTATGAATCAATGTCGTTTAGTTAACGCTTTTGAGAAGGGGGTTAAACTTGGCAACACCGTTTGAGGATCCTTCGGCAAGCTCAGGATGACACGCCAGCTCGTTATATTTGGCAATAATTTTGGCGAGATGAATTTTTTGCTTTGCAAAAAATTCATCTCGCCAAAATTACCACTCACATGAATTACGAAATGTCATCCTGAGCCTGCCGAAGGATCGCGTTGAAAGCATATCCTGGCACCAGTTTTTGTTAATTACAATAAAAAACGCGATATTCTATTAACTAAACGACATTAAATTATGAATAATGAATAATGAATTATGAATTGTGAATTATGAATTGTGAATTATGAATTGTGAATTATGAATTGTGAATAATGAATTGTGAATAATGAATTATGAATTGTGAATTATGAAAATCGTAAATCCAAAATCGTAAATCCAAAATCGTAAATCGTAAATAACGAATGAGTATTGATCCCAAAAATAACTATGTAAGCAATTCCATGTGGGGTTTGCTGGAGAAATTCTCCCGCATTATTTCAGGTATTTTGGTGGGAGTTCTGGTAGCGCGTTTTTTGGGTCATGAAAAATTCGGAATCATTACTTATGGTTTGGGTGTCATCGGTATTTTTACCATTTTTTCAACACTGGGTCTCGATAGTTTAATTGTAAGAGAATTAATTTCCAGAAAAATAAATAAAGAAAAGATTTTGGGAACCGCATTCTGGATGCGTTTTGCAGGATCCATTTTTGTTGTTTTTGCAGCTACTTTATGGTCAGCAATACGAGATCCGGAACAACGAACCTGGGTGGTTTTTTTATTGAGTATTTCAATTGTATTTCAATCCTTATCAGTAATCGATTCTTATTTTCAATCTATTGTAAAAGGAAGATATACGGCCATTAATCAGGTTATTACTTTATTTATTTCAGCTCTTGTAAAATTATATTTAATATTTATTGCGGCTCCGCTCGAGTGGTTCGCCTGTATGGCAGCATTTGAAGCTGCCCTGGTAGCTTTGAACCAGTGGATATTTTACAGGAAAGATGGAAATTTTATTTTGAAATGGCAGTTCGACTGGAAGGAATCCAGGTATCTTTTGATATTAGCCTCACCCATTATTTTTTCATCTTTTATACAAATGATCGTTCAAAACTCTGATCTTATTCTAATAACACGCCTGCTCAGAGATATGTCGCTGGTTGGCGATTATGGAGCAGGTTTGAGAATCAGCCAGGCTTCCTATTTTATTCCGGTAGCCATTAGTGCAGCTGTGTTTCCGGGCATTATTCATAATAGAAATAACAGGGAATTGCAATTAAAAAGATTGGCGCAATTGTATTCCATTATGATTTGGAGTGCAATTATTATTGCGGTGGGCGGAACCATTTTTGGAGATTGGGTGATCGGTTTATTGTATGGATCAAAATTTCCTTTATCTCCGGCAATTTTTAAAATACATATATGGGTAGGAATTCCGGTTTTTTGGGGAACTGCCTGGGGTATGTGGATGCTGGCAGAAAACAAACAAAAATATGTGGTCTTTTTGCAATTGATTAATGGAGTGATCGTTTTGACATTGGAGTTTTTCCTGATTCAAAAAATGGGCATTACCGGTGCCGCTTATGCCATGCTCATTGGTTCGTATTGTGCCTTTACATTCATGGTTTTGTCATATAAACCAAGGCTGGGATTGCAGATTTTTTTAACCGCCCTGAACCCAAAAAGTATTTTGGAGGTCATGAAATATTCAAAAAATAACAGATTAAAATAAACATTCAGCATGTTAATTTATGCTTTAAACCATACTCCACGTTTGCAGTATCTGCTCGATGAGCTTATCGTAAATCGTTTGGGATTAAATTATAAAATAACAGATAATTTAGACTATTTTCATAAATCAACTGCCTTTAAAATCAATTACAGTCTGCACATTATTGAAGGATGTGTAAACATTCCTCCCATTTCTTTATTAGCTGAGGAGCATGTTTTTGAACAGCATTTAGCAGTACAAACGGATCAATCATGGAGATATATTTTCTTTAAAAAAGAATTTGACCAAATACCTGATTTCAGAATTAATTCAGTTTTTCTGAGTTTTGATTTGTTTTCAGCTATCTTTTTCCTGTTGAGCCGATATGAAGAATATCTGCCTTCTGTAAATGATGAACATCACCGGTATAAAGCGGAGAATAGCCTTGCTTATAAGAATGGGTTTTTGGAAATTCCACTGATCGATATTTGGGTTGAACATTTTAAAGAAGAGCTTAAAAAATTATATCCGAAAATTGAATTTAAACAACATGAATTTAAACAAATTAATTCCATAGATATCGACTTTGCCTATAAGTATAAAGGCCTGTCATTATTTCGCTTGGCCAGAAAAGCTATGGGCTCTTTGTTGAGAGGAAAGTTTGACATTAACACCTTGTTTATACCCGAAGCGGATCCGTTTGATACCTACGATTATATGACAAATAGGGCAAGGGAAATGGGTGTCAAAAGTATATTTTTTATTTTGTTGGCTGATTATGGCGGAGTGGATAAAAGCCATTCGCCCAATTCAAAAATATTAAAACAATTGTTTAAAAAATTAAATGCGCATTTTGAATGTGGCATTCATCCTTCATATTATTCAACCCAAAAATATATTACCTTAAACAAAGAAATTTCCCTCTTTGAAAAAATCACCCAAAAGCGACCGCGAATTTCCCGCAATCATTTTTTAAAAATAAAAATTCCCGGAACCTATGAGCATTTGGAAAAACTGGATATTGAAAGAGATTATAGCCTGACCTACCCGAATCATATTGGTTTCAGGGCATCTACTTCTTACGCATTTAAATTTTTTAATCTAACAACCAATCAATGTACAAAACTGGTGATTCAAGCACCTTGCATCATGGATGTTACCCTGAGATTATCCTTACAGTTAAATCAGGAAGAAGCGATAGAAAAAATCAAGGTAATGAAAGAAGATGTTAAAGAAGTAAATGGAACCTTTATCAGCATCTGGCACAACTCTTCCTTCGACGAAACAGAAGGCTGGTTGGGTTGGGATAAGGTTTATGAAGCCTTGTTCGAATAAAAATTATATTTTCGCAGCTATCGAATGTTTTTTTATGACCATTCAAAAACTAAAAATATACAATACCCTTACCCGGGAAACTTCTTTGTTTGAACCCCTGCACCCGGGTTATGTGGGCATGTATGTGTGTGGTCCAACGGTTTACAGCAATGCACACCTGGGTAATTGCCGTACCTATGTTTCATTTGATATTATTTACCGTTACCTCTTACATATTGGTTATAAAGTAAGGTATGTGCGCAATATTACGGATGCCGGACACCTCGAAGGAGACCGGGATGAAGGGGAAGATAAGTTTGCAAAAAAAGCAAAATTAGAGCAGCTTGAGCCCATGGAAATTGTGCAACGCTATACAGTAGATTTTCATAAAGTACTGGAGCAGTTTAATACCTTACCCCCTAGCATTGAGCCTACCGCAACCGGTCATATCATTGAGCAGATTGAAATGATTAAAAAGATCATTGAGAGTGGTTATGCTTACGAGAATAATGGAACGATTTATTTTGATGTTGAAAAATTTTCTAAAGAATATCCTTATACAAAATTATCGGGAAGAAATTTAGATGAACTGTTAAACAATACCCGTGAGCTGGATGGGCAGAATGATAAAAAAGGTCGTTTGGATTTTGCCCTTTGGATCAAAGCAAAGCCCGAACATTTAATGCATTGGCCAAGTCCGTGGGGAGAAGGATTCCCGGGCTGGCACATTGAATGCTCTGCCATGAGCTCAAAATATTTGGGAAACGAATTTGATATTCACGGAGGGGGTATGGATTTGGTTCCTACCCATCATACCAATGAAATTGCACAAAACCTTGCCTGCCACCATTCCAATTCTGCCCGTTATTGGATTCATACCAATATGCTTACGGTAAACGGACAAAAAATGAGCAAGAGTTTGGGGAATTCTTTTTTACCTGAAGAACTGTTTTCGGGAAATCACAAAATTCTGGAAAGAGGATACAGTGCCATGACAGTAAGGTTTTTCATGCTTCAGGCCCATTACCGCAGCACACTCGATTTTAGCAATGACGCATTGCAGGCAGCCGAAAAGGGTTTGATCCGTTTAATGAATGCACTTAAATTAATTGATCAGCTAAAAACCTCGGATAAAACAAGTATTGATTTGAATGGTTTGTCTCAATCAATATATCAGGCATTGAATGAAGATTTCAATACCCCGATAGCTTTGGCAGCATTATTTGAAGGAGTACGATTAATTAACTTGGTAAACGATGGCAAGGAAACCATTAGCGAAAAGGACAAAGCCGGATTGAAGAAACTTTATCATGAAATGGTATTTGATGTTTTGGGATTAAAAGAAGAAAGAGACTCCGGATCAGATAAATTAGAAGGCTTGATGAAAATATTAGTTGATATGAGGAGCAAGGCCAAAGCGCAAAAAGATTTTACCACATCCGATTTTATCAGAGATCAGTTAAAAGCCATAGGTATAGAAATAATGGATGGCAAAGCAGGGACGACTTATAGTCTTTCATAGAAATTATTATGGATTTGACAGTTTGATCTCCATAATGCAATTGCCGGGTTAAAAGAATTCAATTGACTTGGAAAGATTCTATCATCAATAGAAAACGCATTTATGATTTAAATCCTTTTTTATATCTTTTATTGTATTTTGGTTTTAACAAACTAAATTTTATATTGCAAGGCGAAAGCTATTGAAATTACTGTTTTATTTAATATTACCCTATGTCTTTTAAACTTTTTATTATGAAAAATTATCTTCAAAAATTATTTCATTTGTTGCTCATTTGTGGGTATTCAATTGGAGTTAACGCACAAACCACAAATTTTCCTTTTACCCCAAACGGAGAAGTTTTTACTCAGGAAATTATCGGTAACAACATTTATCTGGGAGGTTCCTTTAGTGGTCTTTCTGCCAAAACAGGGCCATTGGTAGGTCTTAATTCTTTAACCGGTTCACCTGTTTTAGGTTTGCCAACCGTTTCAGGTGGTTTAGCTACTATTAACTCCATTGCGGTGGATCCGGCCAGCGGTACTTATTTTATTGCAGGGAACTTCACCACCGTTATTGTTAACGGATTTCCAAGTGCAAGAAATAATATTGCGCAATTTAGCATAACCAACCATGCAATTCAACCCTTTAACCCTTACATATCGGGTACCATTAACAAAATATTGGTTCAAAATGGGGTATTGTATGTTGCCGGCGGATTTACGGCAAGCGGTTTGCCCGGACCAGCCAGTACCAGAAGGTGTTTGTTAGCTTATTCATTAGCATTAACTACCGGTGTTCCGAGTGCAACTTCATTTTATCAGGATTTTCCAATCGGAAATATCTATGATTTAGCAATAGCAAATGGTAAACTCTATGCCGGAGGGAATTTTAGAATTAATACTACCCTGAGTAGCTTTCCCACAGGAGTAACCAGTACAACAAACTATTTTAAACTTGCTTCTTTTAGTATATCGGGAGTTAGAGCTGCTACAGTTTTAACATTAGATAATTGGTATCCTGATATTAAGAAAGCAGGAGTCCCTTCCACTGCAGTTATCAATTGTCTTTACTATCGATACTTAACAGCCTCAAGTGGAACACTCTATTTTGGAGGTGATTTTACCCAATATGGCACAACTGCCAAAGCAAATCTGGCGGGTATTCCAACCAATAATCCTGCCTCTTTAGATGCCATAAATATTGCAACAGCCGGTGGTGTTGTAAAAAGTATTACAGGCGATGCCAGTGGTAATATACTATTTGTCGGGGGAACTTTTACATCAGCCGGTGGAAATGCTTTGTATAAATATTTATTCGCCGCCAACCTGGTAGCAAATGGTGGGCCTGCCCTTTACTCTACATTCCAGAATACAGCTAATAACTCAGTTACTAAAATAGGAGTTATTCAGGGTCAACTTTTTGTCTCAGGGAACTTTACCATTTTAAAGAATATGCCCATACAGAGATTCGGACTTTTTACTTTGAGTGTTACCGGAACTGCACCAAGCATTAATCTGGTTTGCGTTATACAACCTGCAGTAAATCCTGGTCCGAATGCAGCGGCAAATGATATTATGCCAATCAGTGCATCGGTCATACTTGCCGGAGGCAGTTTTACAAGCATTACTCCGTATAGCAGAATGAATATAGCTGCCATAGATCTCACAACAGGCTTACCTACCACCTTTGCCCCACCGGTAGCAGGAAATGCGGTCTATGCGATCAGCAGTTTTGGTACAGGGGTATCAACCAAAATATTGATAGGAGGAGATTTCACACTGTTAAATGGCATATCAAATGTAAATTTTGGAGTGGTTAACGTAGATGGCTCCGCTGTCTCACCACAAATTAAGATCAGCTTTACCGGAGGCATTGTGAGGGTGATGAAAACCGATGGTACAGCCAACGGAAGTCATTTGTATGTGGGGGGAGATTTCAATACGGTTTCAACCATTAACGATGCAGCGATTCCGGTAGCAGCGACTAATACCCGACTGGGCTTAGCTGTTTTTGATAACTTTACAGCTGCCATCATCCTGACACCCGGTTTTACAAATCCTACTTTTAGTGCCAACAATGGTGTGATCAGTATTAAAGATCTTGATCTGGGTTCAGGCAAATTATTTGCGGTAGGGCAGTTTAATTCTAATTATAGTCCAAATCTATTAATTTTAAATAGTTTGACAGGTGCAAATTTGAATACATTTGGATTTGGCACCTCCACACTTCCTTTTCATCGCATTAAATTGATCAATTCAAATGAGTTTATTCATACGTACTTTTCTAATGCATACTATTACATATCCATTTATAATTTTAGTACAGGTTCAATTAGAAATATTTTGAGTACCGGTTGCTTAAATGTTCCTTCTTTTGCTGCAGGGCCGGGTTTCTATTTTTACATAACATTCAATGCTAATTCTGAATATTGTTTCAGAATTAATACAACTCAATATAACCCTACAATGGTTCCTGTGAGTACCGGGTTAAGTTCCGGTTATTTCAATAGTATAAAAACGCTCGGCAATTATGTATTCCTGGGAGGAAGCTTTTCTACTGCTGTAACAGCCAACTTAATGGCTTTAAATTTAACAGTGCCATTGCCACCTGCCGGTGCTACCAATTTGGTAGTAAATAACCCAACACTAAACACCTTCGATATTTCATGGAGCCATGGAAGTGCCGGTGCAAGAAGCCTTGTATTAGTGAAGGAAAATGTGACTTCCATCAGTCCGCTACCTACCATCATTGACGGGCAAACCTATACCGGAGATGCGAATTTCCCAACCGCTACGGTTGTAGGAAGCGGAGCAAAAGCCGTATATGATGGAACCGGAACCAATATTACAGTTAGCGGTTTATTGTTAAATACCAATTACGCCGTTTCAGTTTTCGAATACAATGGTACCGGAACTACCTCGGCTTATAATACAACCAATGTGGCCAGTGGTACCACCAGAACGCTGGATTTTCTTGCACCCACTGTTTCCGCAGCGGGCCTGGGTTTCTTTAGTGTGGGTTTGAATAGCATGATCGTAAGCTGGACCAAAGGAAATGGCACGAAAAGAATCGTGGTTGCCTGCGATGGAACCGCCCCGAATACCAATCCGGTAAATGATTTTAATTATACGGGTGCCAACAGTGATTATAATGCTGCCCAGGCTCTTGGCAATGGAAAGATAGTATATAATGGCAATGGAGCAAGTACTACCGTGGTGGGACTGATTTCTGCACATACCTATTATTTTAAAGTATTTGAATACAACGCAAGCGGTTCCCTGGTTCGTTATAAAACCACTACTCCGGCCAGTGGCAGCCAGGCTACCCTTACTTATGCGGCTGAACCAACCACAAGTGCCGCTAATTTATTGGCTACCAATTTAACGACCACCTCCACCCGTTTATCCTTTACAAAAGGAAATGGGGCATCCCGGTTGGTGATTTTATATGAAAATTTTAATGGAGGACAAATTGATCCGACGTCTGTAGGTGTTACAGATGGGATAGGGTATTCTTCAAATAGTGTCATGAACGGGTTCCCAAGTAATTCCATTAATCTGATTCAAAGTCCTAATCCATCACCTTATACTGCACAGGTAGTCTATAATGGAACCGGGCAAACGGTTGATATAACGGGCCTGTCTCCTAACACGGCCTACCTTTATGCCGTAATAGAATACAATTCGGCTGGAGCAGGAACCGAAAATTATTTGAGCACGCCAGTAACCTATCTGAACTTTCAATCCATGGAGCCCTTGTATCCACCCGATTACTCAGGTACGAATATCACCGGTATCAGTTCAAAAACCGGAATCAAAATAAGCTGGGATAATGGAAACGGGAATGCCAGAATCGTGATTGCACGGCAAGGTTTGCCGGTAACCTTTGTTCCGGTAACGGACGTTAATTATGTTGCCAATGCAAATTTTGGCTCAGGCTTGAATCTTGGCAATGGGAACTATGTGGTTTATAATGGAAATGGAAGCACTTGTACCATCAGTAATTTAATGCAGAATACCACTTACTTCTTTTCAATTTATGATTATAATACGAATACATTGAGTGAGTATAAGTATGCATTAAGCCCTGGAACCGGCAATATGGATACGGAAACACCAAGCTGGCCGAAACGTGCCGGAGGTACTGGAACGGATGCCGGAGGTGGTGTAGTAAGTGATGCTTCCGGAAATGTATATGTAGCCGGAACTTTTAGCGGCAGCGCTAACTGGGGATTAACGGAATTAAACGGACAAGGGAATGATATCTTTTTAGCTAAATACAATTCAACGGGTACTGTATTGTGGGTTGTAAAAGCCGGAGGAACGGATGACGATGCTGCTTCTTCCCTGGCCATAGCTCCCGACGGATATTTGTATATTACAGGCTCCTTCAGGGGAACTGCATCCTTTGGTTTATCACCCAACCAGGTAACCTTAACCTCGGCAGGTATAGATGATGCCTTTATCGCAAAATATGATGCAAGCGGAAATTTCATTTGGGTAAGACAAGCCGGGGGAATCGATCAGGATGTTCCCTTTGCAATTGCTGTAGACGCATTAAATAATCCGGTGATAACCGGCTATTTTAGCCGTACGTTAAATTTTATAAATGCGGTACCAGCCACATCCGTAACGGCAAATAATTCAACACAAACTCCTGCTGTTTCCGATATTTTTGTTGCCAAATACGATCCAAGCGGTGCCGTACTCTGGGCAAGAAAAGGAGGAAGTTCCACCCATGATTATGCTTATGGGGTCAGCATTGGGGCAAGCAACAGCGTTATTGTTTCGGGCGAGATCAGGGGGAACGCTACTTTTGGTACACAATCCATAAGCTATACAGCGAATAGTGATGCAAACACCGGAGATATAGCTTTAATCAAATATTCCTCAACAGGCAGCGAAATATGGGCCTATGGATTTGGTGGAATTAAAGCGGATGTTGCCTTTGGCGTAGTTGCAAACCAGACGACAGATGATATTTTTGTAACAGGAGGTTTCTTTAATACGATTTTTTCGGGAGCCAACGCAATTACCTCAGTAGGAGGAGCCGATGCATTTGTGGCAAAATTTAACGGAAGTGGAACGCTGCAGTGGGCTAAAAGAGGAGGTGGGCCTGGTGAGGATGTTACATTGGGAATTAGTCAGTTAGCAAATGGAAATGTGGTAGCGGCCGGGAATTTTTCGGGAGTTTCCACTTTTGATGGAGCACCCTCTTCTCTTACTGCAAACAGCAGTGCCACCAGCAGTGTTGACATTTTTACCCTTGCATACAGTACAACGGGTGGATTCATTGATTTGAAGCGAATCAGTGGCGACCGCGATGAGCAGGCCAGAGGAGTCTATTCCAGAGGTACTACCACCTATATAACAGGTTACTATGCCGGACTTTGTTCATTCGGAGGCTATGATTTAGAGTCGAGAAACAGAGTGGAATGGGATATTTTTGTTCACAATGTGGATGTGGCCAATCCTACCAATCCGATTTCAGATCTGGTTACGCACTTTAAATTCAATGGCAATGCCAGCGATGCCGCCAACGGATACAATGGAACCATTTTCCCTGTTTCACCGGGTAATGTAACACCTACAGCCGACAGAAACTTAACGGCCAATAGCGCCTACGATTTTTCCGGAAATTCCTATGTGCAATCGGGTACGGTTACCAATAACGCAGCCTATAATAACGTAAATGAAGTTACGGTATCGGCATGGATTAAACCGAATGCGAATTTCAACCAGTTCAGGATGATTACGTATACCAATTTAACCGGGGCGAATTTATACAATGATTTATCAATAGGTTTGTATTTAGTTAACGGCAATGATATATTTGGCTCCGTATCCAATAATGGCAGTACACTTGGGAGTATTCAAACACCCCCTACCTTTACGTTGAGCACCAGTGCCTGGACGCATGTGGCCATGACCTATAAAGGAGGTGTATTTACCCGACTGTATGTAAATGGAAGTATCATAGCCACGTCAACAACCAACTTTTCGAGTCTGGTAAATCTGGCAGGCAGATCTTATACCATAGGGGCTTATAAGGGACCTGTGGGTGTAGATTATGGATTTTATGGAAAAATAGATGACGTGAGACTCTATCGGAAAGCATTGAGCAGTACCGAAATCAGTGATATTACCCTAGCCACTTCGTCTAATTCCTTCCGGGGCGACGAATCTGCAAAGAGTTTAAAATTGAACCCGGGTGAAATACAACAACCTATATGGCCAAATCCAAGTAACGGATTGGTGAATATACCGATACAGGGAGTTGAAGGAAATCAGGTTGAGATCAGCATGTATGATTTGAGTGGAAAACTGATTTTAGTGAGTCATGAAATTACTTCACAAACCGGCTTATCGGGCAAACAATTAAATCTGGAAGGCATAAACAACGGATATTATTTGGTTCAGGTCAGGAACGGCGATTTAATGAATCAATATAAATTGGTCATTGCAAAATAGAGCCTATTCCCCGCAACGATTGTTGCGGGGAATATTTAATTTTTAAAATAATTAATCAATAAATATATGAAAAAAATATTTTTATCCGTTTTGTTTTTATGGGTAATGGTAGCCCATGCCCAAGTTGTAAAACCGAACTTTTGGGAGACAGATGGTAAGGTAAATGCTACCTTAAACATCAATAATAAATTATACATTGCTGGTGATTTTTCTTATGTGGGTCCTTCTTCCGGATCACTGGCGGGAATTAAAATTTCAAATCCGGCCAATACATTAACCGGATATGGAATTTCGGGAGATGTTCAATCCCTGTTGTTTGATAATAGTAACCGATTGATTATTGGTGGGGATTTTTCGTACAATGGTCAATCTAAATCACTATTGGTATTGAATGGTTCGCAGCCTGACGCTTTGTTTAATAAGAATATTGTTGGGCAAATAAAATGCATGGCTATTTACCAGAATGTATTGTACATAGGAGGGAATTTCTCTTCCATTAATGGTGTGACAAGAAATAACCTGGCAGCATTTAATTTAAGCACCGGGGCGCTCACTACATGGGCTCCTCAGCCTGATGGAGAGATTACTGCACTAACCATTGCCAATGGCAATATTTGGGTAGGCGGTAGTTTTTCTATAATAGGTGGTGTGGTAAGAAGTTCTATCGCTTCAGTAAGTACTTCTGGTACAGTAAACAGTTTCTCTGTAGGAATAAATGGAGCGGTAAAATCAATCACTGTTTTGGATACTGTTGTTTTTGTTGGAGGAGCTTTTGCCTCATCAGGAGCTACCACACGCAATAATCTGGCATCCTTTAATTCGGCAACCAATACATTAAGATCATGGAATCCCAATGTAAACGGAACAGTTTATAGTATGGTAATGAGTGGACTAAATTTATTTATTGGAGGTGAATTTACCACAGTGGGTTCAAGCACCAGAAACAATTTGGCTTGCTTAAGTCTTCTTACAGGAGCACCCACCTCATTTAACGTGGATCTTGATGGCAGGGTAAATTGTGTTGCCTTAAGCGGAACAACCCTTAATGTTGGTGGCGTTTTTATGAATGTTGGAGCGAATGAAATTGCACATTTTGCCAGAATTTCCAGCTCCGGAACTGTTTCAACAAATACCCCGCTGGTTAATGGAGAGATAAGTGCGATTACCGTTTTAGGGGATAGCTGCTTAATGGGAGGTAATTTTTCGAGTATGGGTGGTATCAAACAAAAAAACCTTGCTATTTTGGATATGAACACCGGAGCAGCAATATCATGGGCAGTTGCAGTAGATGGTGAAGTAAAGGCACTGGAAAGAATAGGTAGCACAATTGTGGTTGCAGGGTCTTTCTTTAGTATCAATCAAACGCAACGGCAAAGTCTTGCTATTATTGATACCCTTAACGGAAATCCGACTTCATTTGATGCAGGTTGTCAGGGTGTAATTAATACCCTCCATGTTTTTGGTAGCCAATTGTATGTTGGCGGCTTTTTTTCAGCCATTGGAAATGAAAACAGGAATAACCTTGCGGCCTTATCCCTTACAACCGGATTAGCAACCGCCTGGAATCCGGATGCGGATGCCGAAGTTTTTGATATTAAACGTACAGGGTCTGTTCTGTTCGCTGCCGGTGATTTTAATAATATGGGTACAACCGGAATCAGAAAAGTTGCCTCGTTTAATCTGGCAAATAATGGTTCCTTACGCAGTTGGTCGTTTAATTTTGATTCAAGCGTTTATGCCCTGAGCATTTATAATAATTATGTTTTTGCCGGTGGAATATTTGAATCGGTAAACAGTACCTCAAGAAATGGTTTAGCTCAAATTGATACCGGTAGCGGAGGATTACAAAGCTGGCAAAGTAGCGGCTCCCAGGTCATTAAAAATTTGGCGCTAACCAATAATTTATTATTTGCAGGTGGATTATTTAGTCAAAATGCTAATTTGATCAGGGCATTTTCTGTTTCAAATGGAAACGATATTGGCGTTCAATTGCCCGGTACTTCTACAGAGGTTAACCACCTGAATATTATTGGAGGAAACCTATTTGTGGGAGGGGTATTTAATATGCCCACTACCCTCGGAAAGCAAAATTTTGTGGCCGTTGATTTAACAGTAGATTCGCCAAGTGTGGCTTCCAACTCCTTAAGTTTCTCAAAAATTTCACCTGTTTCCATGCGTTTGCATTTTAAGAAGGGAAATGGACAGAATAGATTAATTATAGCTCATGAGGGAAGCGCAATTACCAGCGGTCCATCAAATGGTGTTTATTATTTTGCATCAAATAGTTATGGTCAGGGACAGAACCTGAATGGGAATTATATCGTTTACAACGGACCCGATACTACAGTGGAGCTAAAGGATTTAAACATAAGTACTCCTTATTATTTTGCCGTTTATGAATACAATGGTTTTGGGAATTACACCCGTTATCTGATAAATTCGAAGTTAATGGGTAGTCAAAGTACCATTGCTGCTTATACCACTCCAACAACTTCTGCAAGCAATGTTAACTTCACAAGGGTAGGCATAAACAGCATGATGGTTAAATGGACAAAAGGCAATGGTTCGAGCCGCTTGCTTGTGGGTCATCTGGCTACTGCAGTAACCGGAGTACCAAAAGACAGTTCTACCTATTTTGGCCATAGCAATTTTGGTGATGGGAATAATTTAGGCGCATTAAATTATGTTTTATATGATGGAGCAGGTGATAGTGTGATGGTAACAGGATTGACAAAAAACACAACCTATCATTTTGCTGTATATGAATACAATGGATTAGATCAGTTTACCAAATATAAAACCAGCAGCCCGGCAAACGGAAACCAAATAACTTTAAATCCGGCAACTGCTCCAACCACACCGGCATCGGCACTTACTTTCTCAAACCTGGATACAAACTCAGTTACGGTTAACTGGACTTCAGGTAATGCTGCGAACAGAATTCTGGTAGCCAGTGAAGGCATGCGTTTAAGTACGATGCCAACGGATGGAAATGTTTATTTTTCTGATGGAAATTATAATGGAGCTTCCAGTTATTTATCAAACAAAGAAAGAGTGGTTTATGTAGGCAATTTGAATACGACTAAGGTTACCGGATTGGTTCCGAACACTGTTTACTTCTTCAGCATAATAGAATACAATGGAGGTTCGCTAACATCTGCTTACTTAACCACAGGTTATCCGATGGATAGCGTGTTAACCAAATTTCCGATTCAGTTCCCAACCAAATCTTCAAAAGGTTTAAAATTTAACAGAATCTACAATGATTCCTTTTCTTTCAGTTGGACAAATGGAGATGGAGCCAAAAGGATCGTTTTAATAAGAGAGGGAGGAGCGGTAACTGCAAAACCAACTTTGGGAAAAGTTTATACTGCGAATCCGGTTTTTGGCTTAGGCGAAAAATTGAGTGATAGTTCATACGTTCTCTCCGTAAATGCCAAAGATTCCATAGTAGCTCGCGGGCTCAAAAAGAATACCTTATATAGCATTGCAATCTTTGAATATAACGAGAGTTTTTATGGACCTGCTTATTTGATTGATTCTTTTGCTTTTGGCTCCAAAAGTACTTTATCTACAGGCATTGGTAAAATCATTAACCCGGGTAATTGTGTGATTTATCCAAATCCGATTACTGGAAATAAACTTTTTGTTCAGTTAGAAAAGCCCCTGGAAGGGAATGCCAGCGTGTTGATCTCGGATATAATAGGCAAGACGGTTTTTGAGAGCAAAATTGGGAAGAACATGCAGGGGGAAAAATTACTGGAATTCGAAGTGGGAACATTTCTTAAGGGCGAATATCTTTTGCAGCTAACTACCACCAATCAGGTTTATACAGTTAAACTCATGGTTAACTGAGTCTCATTATAAATATTCCTTTTGTGATAAAATTCATTTGTATTAATACTTAAAAATCTAATTCTGATATGAAACGTGTAATTCCAATTTTAACCCTAATATTATTATTATCCAATTCCTGCAAGAAGGATCTGGATTTTGATAAATTCAAGACCTTTAACCTGCAACCTGAATTGGGTTTTCCCATTGGCATCATTAATTTAACGATGAGTGACCTGATAAAGGAAGATTCAAATATTGTGTATGATGGAGATGGATTTATTCGTTTCGTTTTAAGTAATGATACAGTAGCCTCTTTTCCAGTTGATAGTTTTGTGAAAATTCCTGACATCGCACCGATTCAGATAAATAATAGTTTGGGCTTAATTGATGTTACCGATATAACCATTACGCAAACAAAGAGCCTGAATGATATGATGTCCGGGTTTTCTTCAGCAACTCAAACGGCAATAAATAGTGCTGCCGGAACCAGTACCATATTTCCTTCAATAAATGACCAAAATGCTTCGGTTACCGATCTTGTATTAAGTAATGCTCAATTTTCTGATGTAAGTATGGCAAGTGGTTATTTAGTGCTTCAGTTCACGAATCGTTTACCGGTTTCCATGGATATTATCAGGATAAACCTTTACAATACTTCCCCTTTTCAAAGTTTAATCGGCCAATTGGTATTTTCCAATGTTCCCCCCAATGGCGGTACAAAAAGGGATTCACTTAACTTAACCGGAGTAACACTTTCAAGCTCCCTGGGTTATTCATTACCACTATTCAGGACCTATGCAAGTAGTAGCCCGGTAGTTGTTAACCTGAATGACTATTTCCAAATTGATGTTACCACGAACAAATTAAAGGCTTATGCAGGTAATGCCGTTTTCCCTGATATGACTATCAATCCGCAGTCACTTAACGTTGATTTTAAAACAGATGATTCAACTGTAAAAATCAGAAATGTAGCTTTTGAAAGTGGCCTAATTAATTATTCCATCAAATCAACAATAGATGAGCGTCTGGATATTAAAATATCAATTCCCGGAGCCACTAAAAATAGTTTGCCTTTTGCTCCAATTGTTTTATCTGTAAATAACGAAACAAAAACGGGGACAATAGATGTTTCTGATGTAATATTTGATCTTACTCAGGATCTTACCCAACCCTATAATAAAATAAAAGTATTGGTTGAACCTGCCGTTGTTTCTTCAAACCAGATTAAGGCATTTGATTCATCGAATAATATTAATGCCAGTTTTGCTTTTGAAACCTTAACTTTTAAGGAGCTGAATGGATATTTAGGAAACCAGGTAATAAATATTGATACTTCAAACATTGATGTTGGGTTTTTGGATCAGTTTAGTTCGGGATTTCCATTAGATGATCCTAAAATAAAAATCATGTCTTCAAATTCAATCGGGGTTCCAATTCAGATAAAACTGGATGTTGAAGGAAAATCTGCATCTTCGGGCACCCAATCATTAAATGCGGCGCCATTTACGATTCCATTTCCAACACAGGCACAAAAAGGGCAGGTAATTAAAAATACACAAACGTTTGATAAGAGCAATTCATCTCTGGTTACCTTATTAAATTTGCCGCCTAAAACGGTTGTTTTTGGTGGAAAGGCAACCTTAAATCCTGCCGGTTTTACAGGCTATAATGATTTTATTACAAAAAACGGAAGCATTGTTGTTGGCTATGAGATAGCCATGCCATTGAGCTTGAAAACAAGTGATTTTGTTATTCAACCAAAAGATACTGCTAATAATCCATTCTTTAAAGTTAATGAGGATGGAACATTGGGAGACTTTAGTATGGGTGATATTAAAAATGTTGATTATTTAGAACTGATTACTAAAATTGAAAATGGGATACCTTTTGGTGGCAAGCTCTATTTATATTTTGCGGATAAAAATGGTGTGATTTCCGATTCTACCGGTATTGAGACGTTGCTGGTCTCTGCCATACCCGATGCTACCGGAAAAACGGTAACACCCAGCTTAAGTCTGGGGAGTTTAAAACTTACCAATGCCATGCTTCAAAATATGAAAGATAAAAACCTGAGCAAAATGATCGTGAAGGTTAAAATTAGCACTTATGCCAACGGGTCTCAGCCGGTCAAAATTTATTCTACTTATAAGATAAGAATAGGACTTACGGTTAAAATAAAAGGTAAATATGCTTTAGGAGGCAAGTAATTATTTATATAATTTAAAACTACTCATTATGTTTAAAAAATTTGTTGTATTTGCAATTTCAAGTCTATTTGGAATTGGTTTAACTGTTGCACAACCTAATCTAACTTTTTATAATTTTAGAAGTGTTGCCCAAACAGGTTTGTTAAATCCTGCCCAGCCCTCTCGCCAGCAATTTACCATAGGGATAATTGATTTTTATAACAATACCTATATACCCGGAATAACAGCAAATGATATCTTTAATAAGAGTGAAACCGGCGATCAAACGATAAAGAAAATTCTGGATAATGACAAATACAATTTAGACAATATTTCTCTTCACAACCAGATTACGCCTATGTTTATTGGGCTAAAATTAGGCAAAAATTATGTTTCTTTCGGAGTGCAAACAACCATTACCACCGAATACGGGATTCCAAAAGATTTACTGGCTTTGGCTTACTATGGAAATGCCGGTCAGCTTTTTGGAAAAAAAATCAATGTCGGCAAAGTTGATTTGTTTGCCAGAGAAGTTACGGCTGTACATTTCGGTTATTCAAGAGATATTAATGAGAATTTGACCTTAGGATTCAGAGCTAAGTATTTAATTGGTTTATTGGATGCCGAAGTTCTTAAATCGGAAATATCCATTCAAACCGACAGCGGTGCCAATAATACTTTAAAGATGAATGCAAGAGCCGATTATGAAATAAGGGGTGCCGGCTTTGATCGATTGGGCGATATGATGACACCTCCAACAGGAACCACAGTTGGAGATATTGGTAACCAATATTACAAAAAGCCCATCGGGTCGGGGTTCTCGGTTGATTTAGGAATGAATTACAGAATAAATAAAAAATTCAGCGTTTCGGCTAGTGTACTTGATTTGGGATATATTAACTGGCTTGAAAACACGAAAAGTTATAAAAAAAATGCAAGCTTTAGTTTTGAAGGCGTAATTACTGATAATGCCGATTCGTTTGAAAGTGCTTTTAATAAATTATCCGATTCCCTCGAGACTATTTTTAAACCTACTGAAAGTAATATTACGTATAAATCTACTTTATCGCCCAAAGTTTATATAGGGTTCCAATATAATTTATACAATAGTGGTGCGTTAGGCGGTGTTTTCTTTGGTGAAATGTGGAGGGGGAAATTCAGACCAGGAGCAAGCATCTCTTTTTCTCAAAGAATTTGGCGTTTTCTTGATCTGAGGGTGAATTATAATTTTTATAATAAGGAATATACCAACTTTGGAGCGGGTTTGGCCATGCATTTAGGGCCGATGGTTTTTTATGCCATGGGCGATAATGCCATTGGAGCGCTCAATTGGGATAAAACACACTTTTCAAATGCCCGTATAGGCTTAAACATCAATATTGGGGGTAGGTTTGACAGTGATAATGATGGGGTAACAAACAGAAAGGATAAATGTAAGAAAATTCCCGGGCTTGCAAGATTTTCCGGTTGCCCTGATACGGACGGTGACGGTGTCCCTGATCGTGAAGATGAATGTGTAAGTGTTAAAGGAACAGTAGCTGCCAAAGGTTGCCCGGATATGGATGGAGATGGAGTAAAAGACATAGCTGATTCCTGTATAAATGAAAAAGGTAGTGCCAAATTATTAGGTTGCCCCGATCAGGACAATGATGGTGTTGCCGATAAATACGATGAGTGTCCAAAAGATTCAGGTTCAGTTGATCGCAAAGGATGCCCGGATGACGATGGCGATGGAATATTGAATAAGTTTGATGAATGTCCTTTAGTTTTTGGTTCAAAAATTACCAAAGGTTGTCCTGATTTTGATAAAGATTCAGTTGCGGATAAATATGATGATTGTCCGAAAGTTGCAGGCCCGGTTCAGCTAAAAGGTTGTCCGGATACAGATGGGGATGGAATCATCGACAAAAATGACAGTTGCGCGAAAGAACCTGGGCCGGCCGCAACAATTGGTTGTCCGGATACAGATAACGACGGAATTGCGGATAAATATGATAATTGTCCTACTGAGGCCGGTACCATTGAAAATGGAGGTTGCCCTGCTTTAGATCCTTCATTGGTGGTATTATCTGTTGAAGAAAAGAAAGTATTAAATGAAGCTTTCAGTAACCTGGAATTTGAAACGGGAACAGCAAAAATCAGCGCAAAATCTCTGGAAAGCTTAGTTAGCCTGGCTGAATTATTAAGTGCGAAACCGGCTTACAAACTCGAAATTGCCGGCCACACCGATAATGTTGGTAAAGAAGCATCAAATTTAAAACTGAGTAGAAGTCGTGCTTTAGCTGTCAAAACATTTTTGACATCTAAAGGCGTTGATGCCAGCAGGTTGAAGGCTGAAGGTTTTGGTTCAAAGAAACCGGTCGCTGAAAATAATACAGCAGAAGGACGTCAGAGAAACAGAAGGGTAGAATTTAAAATTGTGAAATAAAATCCGTATCGATAAAAAGCCGGCTTGCTAAAAACAAGCCGGCTTTTTTGTTACGGGTTTGAACCGAAAATCCGTTTAGAATCTTTCAAAGGCTGAGAAAAAGAAGCTGGCTTCCTGGTTTGCATTCTCATCACTATCACTTCCGTGAATAGCATTGGCTTCTATAGATTTGGCGAATAAATTGCGAATAGTGCCCGCATCGGCTTTTTGAGGGTCGGTTGAACCAATTAATTTTCTGAAATCGCTTACCGCATTTTCCTTAACCAAAACAAGTGCAACAATGGTTCCGCTCGTCATGAATTCAATCAAATCATTGAAAAACGGACGATCGCGGTGAACGGCATAAAAGGATCCTGCGGTTTCCTTATTCAAACGAATGTACTTCATAGCCTGAATATTAAATCCAGCCTGAATGATCTGATCAATGATTTTTCCGGTGTAGCCATTTGCAACAGCATCTGGCTTAATCATGGTGAAAGTTATATTACTCATATTTTTTTAAATCGGGATGCAAAGTTAATCTCTTATGTGAATTTATTTTGTACGAAAATGAAATTAGGGTAGAACAACGCAAAACCTGATTCCAGAAAGCTTGATTCTATGGATTCTGTTTGAATCATTATGGTGTTTTAAACAAATTATAAAAAAAATGAAAACTTTTTTTAAAAGGATAGCGTTAAAATAATTCATTATTAGATATTTGCAGCCGATTTGAACAATATATCTCAAATAAAGCCACTTCTGGAGGCAAGTATTAAACCTAAAGTGGTCATTACTACCCATGATAAACCCGATGCCGATGCATTAGGGTCTTCATTGGGTTTGTACCTTTTTTTGAAAAAGCTAGGATTGTCGCCCGATGTCATCACACCTACCGACTATGGCAATTTTTTAAAGTGGATGCCGGGTGAAAATTCGGTTAGAAACTTTGAAGAATATGAGATTGAGAGTACAGAACTGGTAAATAATGCAGATTTGATATTTTGTCTCGACTTTAATGACATCAAGCGAATCAACAAATTAGGGGAACTGGTTCAAAGAGCTTCTGCAAAAAAGGTGTTAATTGACCACCACCTTGAACCTGAGGGCTTTGACGATTTTAGATTATGGACCACGAAGGCAAGCAGTACCTGCGAGTTAATATTCTGGTTTATCGAATTATTGGGCAAAGTTGATTTGATTGATGAGGACATAGCGTCATGCCTGTATGCCGGAATCATGACGGATACGGCCTCCTTTAAGCACAGTTCAACAAGTGCCACTACACATAGAGTAGCCGGAATGTTGTTGGAGAAGGGAGCAAAATCGAATCTTATTTTTGAAGCTATTTATGATAATTATTCCGAAAGCAGAACACGGTTTATCGGTTTTTGTCTTTCTGAGAAATTACAAATCCTGAAAAACTATCATACTGCTCTGATAGTGGTAACTGCTGATGAGTTAAAAAAATACAGGATTCTCACGGGAGATAGCGAAGGGCTTGTAAATTATGGATTAACAATTGAAGGGATTAAATTATCGGTCCTTATTATTGATAGAACAGTTGCAAGAAAAATGAGTTTCCGATCAAAAGGAAATTTTCCAGCGAACGAATTGGCCAGAAAATATTTCAATGGAGGAGGTCACTTTAATGCTGCCGGTGGTGAAAGTAAAGAGCCGATTGAAATAGTTGAGGAAAAATTTAAAGATGCTATACGAAATTATGAACCTATTTTGAAATACTAAACAAAAAACAGAAATGAGAAAAATGCTAACAACTTTGGGTGCCTTATTAATATTGGCATCCTGTAATCGTTTTCAGAAAACGGAAAACGGAATCGAATACAAGATAATTAAAACGGATGCTGATGCACGTCAGGTAGCTAAGGGGGATATGCTTTTGCTTCACATGAGAGGTATGGCTACATCGAAAGATACAGTTTTGTTTGATTCCTACGTAGCGGGCAAGCCATTTTATATTCCGGCAGATGAACCCACTTTAAAGGAGGTATTTGCCGTTTTGAAAAAGGGAGATAGCCTTATATGTAAAGTAATCGCTGATACTTTATATTTGAAAAGTTTTGGACAACCTTTACCTCCGGGCATTAAACCGGGCGAAATCATAACCTTTTATTTAAGTATTAACGATTTATACAGTCAGAAGGAAATGCAAAATAGAATTGAAGATCAAAATATAGAATTCAGGGTTAAAGATTCTATTTCACTGGAGTCTTATCTAAAAGGTGCCGGCGAATTGAAATCAACAACCAGTGGTTTAAGATATCAGGTTGTTAAAGAGGGGAAGGGAAAACAAGTAAAGAAAGGGGATAAAATTACTGTAAAATACAGAGGAACCTTTTTGGATGGAAAAGTATTTGATGAAACAAAAGACGGGCAGCCCGATTTTACTTTCAATGTTGGTTTAGGCCAGGTAATTCAAGGGTGGGACGAAGGCCTTCAGTTAATGAAAGAAGGGGATACTTTTAAGTTCATTATTCCGTGGAATCTTGCCTATGGCTCGCGTGGCAGTGGTCCGATAAGCCCATATACTACTTTGGTTTTTGAAGTTCAACTCATGAAAGTAAACTAATTATGATAAAAAAAGTATTGCTCCTTGCAACAATATTTTTGAGTTTGCAAGCGGTTGCTCAGGAAAAAGCAACCTTAAAACCCAATTCAAAAAAAGAAGATTCATCTAAAAAACAAAAAATTATCGTGAACCAGGAATATACCACAGCCAGTGGGTTAAAGTATAAGATTACTCAGATTGGCACCGGAAAGCAAGTAATGGCGGGAGATAAAGTTACGGTACATTATACCGGGAAATTGACCAATGGTACTAAATTTGACAGTTCCAAGGACCGTAATCAACCTTTTAGTTTTATGGTGGGTGCCAGTCAGGTAATTCAGGGATGGGATGAAGGCCTCCAGCACCTGAGAGTAGGTGATAATGCAACCTTGGAAATACCACCGGCCATTGGATATGGAGATCGTGATATGGGGACTATTCCGCCCAACAGTACTTTAATATTTGATATTGAGGTATTGGGTGCGATGGAAACAGTAAGAGCCAAACCCTATGATGTAAAAGGGAAGGATACAGTTATCACTGCATCTGGATTAAAATATATTATAGTTTCAGACGGAACCGGACCTCGGGCCGAAAATGGCAAAACGGTGGATGTACATTACACCGGATATTTAATGGATGGAACCATTTTCGATTCTTCCGTTGAAAGAGGAGAGCCTATTAGTTTTTCCTTAGGAAACGGTATGGTTATCAGAGGTTGGGAAGAAGGAATTGGATTGATGAAAGTCGGTGATAAATTTCGTTTGATTATTCCAAGTCAGCTCGGATACGGGGAAAGAGGTGCAGGCGGAGGGAAAATCCCCGCAAATGCAACACTGATTTTTGATGTTGAATTGATTGGAGTGAAGTAATATTCAAATAATAAGATTAAAAAAGCCCTTGTATTAACAAAGTTATTACAAGGGCTTTTTTACGAACAGGATAATTGATTTATGACTTAAAGAGTCTGAAAATCCATGGAAGACGATTCATGATGAGTCGGTAGTAGTTTTGTCTTTCTGCTCCAAAACCAATAAAAAACCGTTCGATACCGGGAATATCCGAACCTTCAAAATCAAGAAATATTTTTTGATTGGAATATTGGATAATCAGTTGATCCATCAAATAACTCATGGCTCCCGAACCTCTTCCTGAGTCAGAGGTTGTTCCAAGTAAAAAAGTAACCCGATGCTTATGTATCAGGAAAATGCCGGCTGATAATAATTCACCGCCCGGAGAAAACACCCCTTTCGATATTAATTTCTCCTGTTTGCAAGCCATACTTGCTAATTCGCTAAGTTTTAGGTAATCATGATTTTTTATGCCTTTAGTTAAATCTCCTTTATGCATTTGGTAAAAGTTAATTACCTCTGAAAAGGGGATACTGATGCATTTGAGCTCGAGCTTAATCGCTTTTTTTAAATTGCGTTTATTTTCGGAATTGTAATTTTTTTTGAGTTCTTCGTACGGTTTGTCGAGGTTTAGTAGATAATTTTTTCGAATAATAATTTTATATTTCTCAGTTAATAATTGATTTTGCTCATTTAACTGAATATCAATAAACTTATACTTTTTTGGGATTGCCGCGATAAAGTTAAGCAAAAGCTCCTGAGAGATCTCCTGCCTGGAAAAAACCCCTAATTGCTGGGTAAAAAAAGGCTGAAATAAATAAGAAATAAAATATTTCCTATTCTGTGTCAGGGGCATCACTGCCTCATAGTCGCCGTAAACCAAACCCTCCCAACCTGAATTTACACTGTTGAGATACCATGCGTAAGCATATACCCTTGAATTAAGCGATTGCTCAACACATGAATCCCATTTTGATTGTTCAATTTCAGAATGAGTGACGTATGTAATCAAGAGAATTTGAAATTAATGAATGGTTGCCTTTTTAAAAGGGCAAATCATCGGTGCCAACGTTGCTGTCAGGAGCGTAGCTGGGTTCAGTGTCAGCATGGAAAGTGTCTTCCTGAGGGGTAGTTTGCGGGGCATTTCCAACAGGTTCAATTTTCCATGCATTTACATTGGTGTACCATTTCCCGTTGTATTCCCGTGATTCAAGGTTTATTGAAACTTTTACATCGTTACCGCTTGTAAATTTTTTTAATTCCTGAATTTTTTCACCCATTATGCTGATGCATACCTTTTTTGGATACGTTTCATGAGTTTCGATTACGAACTCTTGTTTTACCCATTCTTTTCCTGCCTTACTGGTGCCTGTTGTAGTTGGCATGATCTGAATAATTCTTCCGTTAATGTCTAAAGCCATATCAATTTGATTTTAAAATTTTAAAAGTATGAGATTTTGAGTTTAAGTAATTAACAAAATAGTAACTGCTTCATTTTGAACGCAAAATCTATTTCAAAGTTAACTGTTTTGTAAGAATTACATTTCGAGATTCAGTGAGATATGTAATTCATCCAATTGTTTTTGATCAATTTCACTCGGTCCGTCAATCATCACATCCCGACCCGAGTTGTTTTTAGGAAATGCAATAAAATCACGGATAGAATCGGCTCCGCCAAAAAGTGAGCACAGTCTGTCAAAACCAAACGCAATACCCGCGTGCGGCGGAGCTCCAAACTCGAAAGCATTCATCAAAAAGCCAAATTGAGCTTGCGCCTGTTCAGCGCTAAAGCCTAAAATCTGAAACATTTTTTCTTGTAGTTCCTTATTGAAAATTCTTACTGAACCTCCACCAACTTCTACTCCATTTATTACCAGATCATATGCATTGGCGCGAACTTTACCCAGATTATTATCATTCAGAAGATGGAGGTCTTCTGGTTTGGGAGAAGTAAAAGGATGATGCATGGCAAAATAACGTTGTTCTACTTCATTGAACTCTAGCAAAGGGAAATCTAAGACCCAGAGGCTGGAAAATTTATTTTTATCTCTGAGTCCGAGTCTTGTTCCCATTTCAAGACGTAGCTCACTGAGGGCTTTTAGGGTTTTATCAGTTGGGCCGGCCAAAATTAGAATTAAATCATTGGGTTCAGCTTGTAAGGCCTCTGCCCACAATTTCAAAGCAGCTTCATTATAAAACTTATCTACAGAAGATTTTAAGGTTCCATCATCATTCACTCTCATGTAAACAAGTCCGGTTGCACCAATTTGCGGCCGTTTAATAAAATCAGTTAATTCATCCAATTGTTTTCTGGTAAAACTAGCTGCACCTTTTGCACAAATACCAGCAACAATTTGGGCATCATCAAAAACTTTAAACCCTTTTCCGGAAGTTAGATCAGTTGTAGTTTCTCCATTTTTGAGCATTACAAATCTCATGTCGAATCGTGTATCAGGCTTATCTGTACCATAAAACTTCATGGCATCAGCATAGGAAATTCTCGGGATATCAGCTATTTCAATATTTTTAACTTTATTAAACAGATGCTTGATTAATTCCTCAAACATATTCAGAATATCCTCCTGCTCAACAAAGCTCATTTCACAATCTATCTGAGTAAACTCAGGTTGACGATCCGCCCTTAAATCTTCATCTCTGAAACATTTTACGATCTGATAATAGCGGTCAAATCCACTAACCATAAGTAATTGCTTGAAAGTTTGGGGCGATTGTGGCAGGGCATAAAACTGGCCGGGATTCATTCGGCTGGGCACCACAAAATCACGGGCACCTTCAGGAGTTGATTTGATTAATACAGGAGTTTCTATTTCTGTAAAATCCTTTGAATCAAGAAATGCCCGCGTTTGCTGAGCCATTTTATGACGCAACAAAATATTGTTTCTAATAAGGGTGCGCCGCAAATCAAGGTAACGGTATTTCATCCGAAGGTCATCGCCTCCATCTGTATTGTCCTCAATCGTGAAAGGAGGCGTTTTTGCTACGTTTAATACGTGCATCTCCTCAACAATCATTTCAATTTCCCCGGTAGGCATCAGAAGGTTTTTGCTTTCTCTTTCTTTAACCAATCCTGAAACCTGTAAAACAAACTCTCTTCCTATTTTTCTGGCTTTTTCACATAACTCCGAATGAGTTTCCATATTAAAAACCAATTGAGTAATGCCATAACGATCGCGTAAATCAATAAATGTCATTCCCCCTAAATCACGACTACGCTGAACCCAGCCGCAAAGTGTAACTAATTGATTGATATCTGAAATCCGGAGTTCTCCGCAAGTGTGTGATCGTAGCATAATCTATTTATTCGAGGAAGCGAAAATACAAAAGGTTTATCAAGCTTGAAAGGGGTATTTCTCCAATATTTGTTTTCAAAATTTCTTTGCGTTTTTTAAAATACGAGGGCTTTTACCTGAGCTTAGAATCTTTTTGTTTTCACCAGCCAGTTTTCGTTGCACTTTTTTTACATCTTCTGCTGCAGGTAACTGTTCGGGCATAACGCCTCGTTTTATTAGAATTTTTCTTACAGCCAGATTATTATCTTCATGTTCTTTTGAAATATCAGTTTCACCAAACAAGTCTTTTTCATTCACATTATGGCTGGTGAGTTCAGTTGCAAAATCTTTAGCTTTTATCGATAAAGTAGGCAAAAAATCTGCTAATGGCCTGTTATCCGGCACTTTCATTTTCTTTTTCATTTGAGAAGTATCATAGCCCCCAAATAGTGCTTTGTCTCCCTTAGATCGGATATAGGCAAATCCTTTTTCATCAACGCCACGTTCAAAAATAATAGCTGACAATTTCTTTTCGGATTTCGACAATTTTTCTCTGGCAGTAACTCTGGCAACATCTAATAACCTTTGTTCTATTATTTCCTGTTTTCTTGTTTGAACCGCAAAATAGGTTTGAGCGAAAGCGATTTCTGTTTTTGCCGGATCACCATTTTGGGCAACCAGATAACAAGCATATCTTGAAAGGGCAATATCATCAATTTCACGTAAAGCCCCCTTTGCTAATTCGATCATTTTGTTGACGTCAACAAAATGATCAGAAGCCTTGCTATTACTGTTATTGCAAGCTTCCATTGCCTTGTCAATTACTTTTAAAAAGTTACGCCATTCTGAATAATTAAATATGATTTGCAAGTCTCTTGCACTCCAACATTCAATCTCATTATATACATAACACGCGTTTTCAAATTGCTCGAATAATTGTTGAATTTGTTGTTTTTTCATGTTTGATGTTATTTGCTTTTTCAAAGGTATCTTTTCATAAGGCAGTTTTTTCGATTTGGATTATTAATAAGATGGTTGCTTTTATTCAAATTTATTTTTCATTTAAAATATTTTCATCACATAATTTAATAATACATTGCAAAACAATAATATACGAATAAAAGATTATCCTTGAAATTAGGGTGCAACATAAATCCTGTTTTTAGGATTTTTTGTAAAAGTTATACGACATTTATTGGTTTTGGGTATTTCTGTCGGTTGTAGTTAATATTGTATCAGATAGGAAATTAATATAAAATGCTGAAAAATGAATAGATAATGGTTGAACTAAATATATACAGTGATGATTTCTTTATGAAGCAAGCCCTTCTTGAAGCTCAAAAATCATTTGAAATAGATGAAATTCCGGTGGGCTGTGTGATTGTTTGTAACAACCAGATAATAGGTAAGGGACATAACCTGACAGAACGCTTAAACGACGTAACAGCACATGCCGAAATGCAGGCCATAACTGCTGCAGCTAATTTTCTGGGAGCAAAATATTTAAATGAATGTATTCTGTTTGTAACCTTAGAACCCTGTGTGATGTGCGCAGGTGCACTTTATTGGAGTCAGATAGGGAGACTGGTTTATGGAGCCTCCGATAACAAGAGAGGTTTTATGAAAGAAGGCAAACACCTGGTTCATCCAAAAACGGAAATAGTCAAGGGATTAATGGCAAAGGAATCCGAAGAAATGTTAAAATCGTTTTTCAAAAAATTAAGATAGGCAAAAACAGTATTTATACTGACATCCCGATTAGCAAACAAAAACCAATAATTCTTGTTGAAAAATTACTATATATTTGCCTCTTAAATAAAATAAAATTATGACCTTCGAACTACCAAAACTAACTTACGAGTATAACGCACTCGAACCTCACATTGATGCGCGCACAATGGAAATTCACCATTCTAAACACCACAATGCTTACGTAACTAATTTAAATGCGGCCCTTGCCGGAGGTGATTCCGGACAAATGAACATTGAAGAAATTTGTAAAAATATTAGTAAATATCCGGTTGCAGTCAGAAATAGTGGTGGCGGTCATTTTAACCACAGCTTGTTCTGGACTATTATGGGCCCAAGTAAAGGAGGGCAACCTACAGGTAACCTAATGGGTGCAATAACTACCGAATTGGGAGGATGGGATAAATTTAAGGAAGACTTTAATAAGGCAGCAGCAACCCGTTTCGGTTCTGGCTGGGCCTGGTTATGCGTTGATACCCAAAAAAAACTGTGTGTTTGTTCTACACCTAACCAGGATAATCCGCTGATGGATATTGCTGATTGTAAAGGGACTCCGATTCTGGGATTAGATGTTTGGGAACATGCTTATTATTTAAATTACCAAAACCGTCGGCCCGATTATATTGGTGCGTTTTGGAATATTATTAACTGGGAAGAAGTTGGTCGCAGGTACACGGCTGCTATGTAATTTTCCTGCAATATTTATTCCCTTTCTTTACTTAGGGAAAGCCCTTTTTTCTGAGTAGCCTTTCTGATACTTTTCCGTTAATGTAATTCTGAAATGGCATTAACCCTAAAGAAATATATTTGAAAATAATTCCAGTTTATACCATGAAAAAAATACTACTATTTGCTTCAATAGCAATGGTTTTTGCCTGCAAAAATGAAAATATGGGTCAAAAGAAATTAGCGCTGTTATCGGGTCAGATAACCCAAAAAGATAGTACTGTTGACCATTACTTCGGAACTGCCATTGCGGATCCTTATCGTTGGCTTGAGAATGATACTGCACAGGAGGTAATTAAATGGGTAAAAGAACAAAATAAGGCAACACATTTTTATCTGGATCAAATCCCCTATCGCAACCAGATCAAAAAACGCTTGACTGAAATTTGGAATTTTCCAAAATACAACGCTCCTGTTAAGAGAGGAAAATTCTATTACTTTTCAAAAAATAACGGACTCCAAAATCAAAGTATTGTGTATCGAACCAAAGATATTAACAATACGGATGAGGCGGAAATATTTTTAGATCCAAATATTTTATCAGTTGATGGAACTGTTTCGTTGGCAAGCTTAACCTTTAGCAAAGATCATAAATATGCCGCGGTAGGAATTTCAAAATCAGGAAGTGACTGGAACCAGATATTTGTGATAGATGCAGCCAGTAAAGCAGGAACAGGCGATACCCTGGAATGGGTGAAATTTAGCGGGGCAACCTGGTGTGGAAACGGCTTTTATTATAGCCGGTATGATGAACCTAAAAAAGGGAAAGCGTTTAGCAATCAAAATGAGTTTATGAAAATCTATTACCATACTATTGGCAAACCACAAAGTGCCGATGAATTGGTATTTGAGGACAAAAATCATCCTTTACGGTATTTTAATGCTTCTGTCTCTGAAGATGAGCGGTTTTTATTTGTTGATGTTTCAGAAGGAACTTCAGGCACGGAAATTTTAGTAAAAGACCTTAGCATTAAATCAAAGAGGTTTACTATATTATTTAAAGGATTTGCAAATAATTATGCAATAATTAACAATGATGGCGACAGGATTATTGCTTTAACAGATTATGATGCGCCTCGTTATCGTTTGATTTCAGTTGATCCTGAAAATCCGGATCCAAAGAAGTGGAAAGAATTAATACCTCAATCGAAGGATTTACTTCAAAGCGTTGTAAGTGCAAGCGGTAACCAACTCCTTGCAACCTATTTGTCTGACGCAAGTTCGCGGCTCAGACAGTTTGATTATAAAGGGAATTTTATTAAAGATATCGAACTTCCAGGAATTGGAACAGCAGGAACAGCTGGTTCAGAAAAGGGCGAAAATACGATTGCCTATACCTTTGTTTCTTTTACCGATCCCGGCACAATCATGTTATATGATCTGACGGATCAAAAACAACAAGTTTGGAAATCTGGCGAATCAGAAGCAAAATTTAATGCCGGAGATTTTGAAACAAAGCAGGTGTTTTTTTCCAGTAAGGATGGAACAAAAATTCCTATGTTTATTGTGTACAAAAAGGGAATTTCTTTAAACAGATCTAACCCAACTTTATTGTATGGCTATGGTGGGTTCAATATAAATTTAACGCCCTCTTTCAGTGTATCACGTATCATGTTTTTAGAGCAGGGCGGTATTTATGCAGTTGCCAATTTACGTGGCGGTGGCGAATACGGTGAGGAATGGCATAAGCTTGGAATGCTCGAAAAAAAGCAAAATGTATTTGATGATTTTATTGCTGCTGCCGAGTATTTAATAAGGGAAAAATATACTTCCAGCAAAAAACTGGCAATTCATGGAGGCTCTAATGGCGGTCTTTTGGTAGGTGCTTGTATGACGCAAAGACCCGATTTATTTCAGGTGGCAATTCCTGCGGTGGGTGTTTTAGACATGTTACGCTATCATAAATTCACCATTGGTTGGGGTTGGGCTGTTGAATACGGCAGCAGTGATAAAAAGGAACAGTTTGATTATCTTCTGAAGTATTCTCCATTGCATAATGTGAAAGACGAAGTAAGTTATCCGGCAACCCTGATTATGACGGCGGATCATGATGATAGAGTGGTTCCGGCTCATTCATTCAAGTTTGCCGCTACCTTATTATCAAAGCCCATCAATGTTTCAAAACCCATTTTCATCAGAATTGATACAAAAGCAGGACATGGAGCCGGAAAACCCACAACCAAATTAATTGAAGATGCTACCGATATGTATAGCTTTATTTTCTGGAATTTAGGTGTTTCTGAATTGAAAAAATAAGTGCGTTACTTCATTGAATTGGCTTATAATGGCAAAAATTACCACGGATGGCAGAAGCAGCTAAATGCCCATAGTGTACAGTCGGAAATTGAGCAGAAATTGGCTGTTCTATTGAAGGAAGACATTGAATTAACGGGATGTGGGCGCACCGACACAGGTGTTCATGCCAGACAGTTTTACGCCCATTTCGATACGGAATCAGAATTTGTACCGGCAAAGATGTGTATTCAATTAAATGCGATCTTGCCAAAAGACATTGTCATTGAAAATATTTTTTTGGTTAAAGCTGAAAATCATGCGCGCTTTTCAGCTACCTATCGCGAATATGAATACCGGATTAGTACAAAACCGAATCCATTTCTGTATGAATTAAGTAGTATGTACACCAAACCTTTGAATATTGATGCAATGAATCATGCTGCTAAATTATTATTAAATCATTCTGATTTCGAGTGTTTCAGTAAAGTTCATACCGATGTAAAAAATTTTAATTGCAAAATCACAAAGGCTAGCTGGGAAATACATGAAAACGGTATGCTGGTATTTACAATCAGAGCAGATAGATTTCTGCGCAATATGGTCAGAGCAATTGTGGGCACCTTACTGGATATCGGTTATCACAAAATAAATATTGAAAAGCTGGAGCAAATTTTAGAAAGTAAAAACAGGAGCGAAGCGGGCACAAGTGTGGCTGCTCAGGGTCTGTTTTTAACAAAAGTTGGCTATGATTTTATTGAAAAGTGATCGGTTTCAGGATTTGATGCTATTGTTTTCTATGCACTGATTTTCACTCAGAAGGAATAATTCCCATTTGTTCAAAAGCTTTTTGGGCAGCCATTTGTTCCGCTTTTTTCTTGTTAATATGCGTGGCCTGACTAATATCTTTGCCATCAAATAACACTTTAATGGAATAAATTTTATTTTTCCCATCCTGAGTTTCTTCTACTTCAAACTCAATTTGTTTCGAATTTTTTTGCCCATATTCAATTAACCGGCCTTTAAAATTGGTTTCAGTGATTTGAAGCTTATCTACATCGATATGATAGCGTAATAGTTTTGTTGAGATAAATTTTTGACAAGCATCAAATCCACCATCTAGAAAAACCGCACCTAAAAAGGCCTCTAATGCATTCCCAAATATGCTATTGCGTAAATTAATATTTTGAAGGGATCTGCGGTCATATTCAACTAATTTGTTCAATTGTATTTTAATGGCCAGTTCATTTAAACTCTCACGACTCACAATTTTTGAACGCAATTGGGTCAAAAAGCCCTCATCTTTAAAAGGATATTTTTTAAAAAGGTAATCAGCAACAATTGCATTGAGCATGGAATCACCTAAAAATTCAAGACGTTCATTGCTATCTTTTGAGCCGCTGTGGTGAATTGTTTTAGAAACAGAATGATGTCGTAAGGCCTGCTCATAACATATAATATTATTAGGCAAATAACCAACAATAGCCTTTATTTTTTGAGCAAGGTCTCGTTGTTCGGTTGTACGAGGTTTTATATGTGTTAAGAGCTTCCTGAGCAAAGCTATTCAACAAATTTTTTCAAAATCACCGAGGCATTATGACCACCAAAGCCAAAAGTATTGCTGATTGCGGCAGTAACCTTCCGATATTGGGCTTTATTAAATGTCAGGTTTATTTTTGGGTCAAATGCCGGATCATCGGTCATATGATTTATGGTTGGAGGTATTATTCCCTTTACAATGGCCATAATACAGGCTATTGCTTCAATTGCTCCCGCACCACCCAACAAATGTCCGGTCATAGATTTAGTAGAACTGATGTTCATTTTATACGCATGATCACCAAAAACCGAAAGTATCGCTTTTATCTCCTGAGGGTCGCCTAAAGGAGTGGAAGTTCCGTGAACATTAACATAATCAATGTCTTCAGGTTGCATTCCAGCATCTTCCAAAGCTAATTTCATTACATTGATGGCGCCAATACCATCGGGATGAGGAGCTGTAACATGATAGGCATCTGCTGTAAGACCGCAACCCACTACTTCGGCATAAATTTTTGCCCCACGTGACTTTGCATGTTCATATTCTTCCAAAATCAGAGCACCTGAGCCTTCGCCTAAAACAAACCCATCCCGGTTAAGGTCAAAGGGTCTGGAAGCTGTTTCCGGACTGTCATTCCGCTCACTTAAGGCTTTCATTGAATTAAAGCCACCCACTGCAGCCTCATTTACACAAGCTTCCGATCCACCCGTAACAATGATATCAGCTTTATTAAGCCTGATATAGTTAAATGCATCAGCAATTGCGTTGGAAGAAGAAGCACAGGCAGCCATGGTAACGAAATTTGGACCCCGATAGCCATGCCGGATGGAAATTGAACCTGCAGAGATATCACCAATCATCATGGGGATAAAGAAAGGACTATAACGAGGTGTTCCATCTCCTAAAACGAAGTTCCTGACTTCATTTAAAAAGGTATGTAAACCCCCGATACCGGTACCCCAAATAACTCCAACACGGTCTTTATTAACTGAATCTGTGAGGCCTGCATCCTTAATTGCTTCATCCGTGCTTACTATTGCAAACTGGGTAAAGCGATCCATTCTACGGGCCTCTTTTTTATCAATAAAATCGGTTGGATCGAAATTTTTAACCTCACAAGCGAAGCGAGTTCTAAATTTGGAAGTATCAAATTGGGTAGTAAGCGCTGAGCCACTTACCCCATTTGATAATCCATCCCAATACGCTTGTAGCGTGTTTCCGATTGGTGTGATGGCACCAAGTCCTGTTACTACAACTCTGCGGGAAAGCATTAGTAATAAATTAAATGCTTAAATTAGCCTTTTACGTGTTGTTCAATGTAAGAAATTGCCTGGCCAACAGTGCCAATTTTCTCCGCCTGATCATCAGGAATTGCAATATTGAATTCTTTTTCGAACTCCATAATCAATTCAACCGTGTCCAGTGAATCGGCACCTAAATCGTTTGTAAAACTTGCCTCGTCGTTGATTTCACTTTCTTCAACTCCTAGCTTGTCCATAATAATGGATCTAACTCTTTCTTTGATCTCTGACATTTTATTAATGTTTATAATCTGCAAATAAACTACTTTTTGGAAATAAAAAGCAAGTTTTGAATTTCTTATTCAATTTTAAATAAATAAAAACAGGTAGGTAATGATATTTTATTGGGCTTTCTCGGAAAGTAAAGATAAATTTAATTACTTTGTATCCTTGAAAAATCAGCTCCTCGATGTAAAACCAGATATTGAATTCCTTCTTTTTGGTATAGTTTCAAGCCAAAAAGGGAGTAAAATTTGTTTTTTCCTGAATCATATCGCAAATTTACATCTCGAAAGGGTAGAGGATTTAAAATTACCTGATTACAATATAAATTCAACCACCAGTTTTTCGAAATTTACTTACCCGGATGAGGAAAACCATCTTCATTTCTCTGTTCTGGCAAATAAAGAATTTGGTCTGTGTTTGTTTAATGATTTGAAACAATTTGATTTTTTATTCGTAATCAGAGGAGGAATAGAATTCTTTAAACAAAAGGAATTTATAAAAAAAATTAATAAAGTTACTGATATTCAATTAGTAGCATTAATTGATAATGAAAAACTAAAAACAAGAATCAGTTGGATGGTCTAAATGTCTATGAATGAGCTAAAATTTAACAGAACAAAAATTATTGCCACAATTGGTCCCGCTACCTGTGGTTATGAAAACTTGAAATCAATCATAAAGGAAGGAGTAGATGTATGCAGACTCAATTTTTCGCATGGAACTTACGCAGATCACCAACTCGTAATCAATAATATAAATAAAATTAATGAGGAACTGGGCACTAATATTTGCATGCTCCTCGATTTGCAGGGACCGAAATTGCGGGTTGGGGAAATGGAAAATGGTAAGATTGAATTACTTACAGGTGAATTGATCGAAATTACTAATGAAAAATGTATCGGTACGGCTGAGCGAATTTTTATCAATTTTAAAGATCTCCCAAGTGATGTGACTATGGGAGATAGAATACTACTGGATGATGGGAAAATAGAATTAAAAGTTCTGAAAACCAATCATATGAATTTAATTCAAGCCAAAATTTTAGCTGGAGGTAGCCTCATTAATAATAAAGGATTCAACTTGCCAGATACTAAAATATCCATTCCTTGTATGACCCAAAAGGATCTGGATGACTTGAAATTTGGAATCGAACAAAAAGTGGAATGGGTTGCATTGAGTTTTGTGAGGACTAAGGAAGATATTGTTTTTATTAAAAAAATAATTGACCAATATGATTGGAAACCAAGGGTAATTGCTAAGATTGAAAAACCGGAAGCCATCGAGAATATTGACAGTATTATTGAGATTTCTGACGGAATAATGGTTGCCCGGGGCGATTTGGGAGTAGAAATGCCAATGGAAGAAGTTCCGGTTCTTCAAAAAATGATAGTAAAAAAGTGCATCGAACAAGCTAAACCGGTAATTATTGCTACCCAGATGATGGAAAGCATGATTATCAATCCTGTTCCTACTAGGGCTGAAGTGAATGATATTGCTAATGCTGTTATGGATGGGGCGGATGCTGTTATGTTAAGTGCCGAAACTTCTGTTGGGGCATTTCCGGTATTGTGTGTACGATCCATGCAAAAAACTATTTTTCAGGTAGAGCAAAAAACAAATGCACCATACTTTAAAGGAAAACGCCCTACCGAAAGTTTTCCAACATTTTTATCAGATGAAATTTTGTACACCGCCGTTCGGATCTCAGATCACCTAAAAGTGGCGGCAGTGGTTGCAATGACCTTCTCCGGTTATTCGGCATTCCGCTTGTCAGCCTTCCGGCCAAAAGCCAATATCTTTATTTTTACTACCAATCCAAAATTGCTCAAAACCATGAATTTGGTGTGGGGTTTAAGGGGTTTTTTGTATAAAGGTTTTGAGAGTACCGATCAATCTATACTGGATATCAATGAATCGCTGCATAAAATGGGTTACCTTAAAAGCGGAGATTTGGTAATAAATACAGCAAGTATGCCTATTACTGACCGTTCTCGTACCAATGCAGTTAAAATAAGTGAAATTAAATAGATAGGTTTGTTAAAATTGCAATAAGAAAAATTCAGAATATGAAAAAAGTCCTCTTACCATTATTGTTTTCTGCTCTTTTATGGTCAGCTTGTTCCAAATCAGATACGCCTGCCCCAATTTATACAGGAAATAATATAGTGACGATAGACAGTTCCGAGTTTAACGGGCATTTATTTGTTTATACGTATGATTATGTTTCAGCAAGTAAAATTCCGGGAACCGATGTTTATCTGTATATCAATTACGATGACATAAAGCGGAGACTGTTTCTTTTATACCAAAAGAGCAATAGTTCTGCAGCGGAGGCAGACTTTGGTTACTTACTTCAAGGTAATTATTATGTTATTTCAAATACAGCGTTTAAGTCAGACACAAGCCTGGTACAGGTTTTGGGTAAGCGAATTGTTAAAAGAAATGTATATCTCAAATGAGTGAAGAGTTAATTATCAATAAGGTATCCAATAGTGGTTTAATCACTTTGGATCTCGAAGATTTTCACGATAAGGCAGAGCGGGTTTTGTTTGACATAAAACCATGGTTATTTCGTGAAATAATTTTAAAAGAAAAGGAATTCAGAGAGGAAGTAAAAAACCATGATTGGATTCAATACCAAGACAAAAATATTGCTTTTACCTGTACAGCCGATGCCGTAATCCCTGTCTGGGCTTATATGTTGTTGGCAGTCTCGGTTCAGCCTTACGCCAAACGATATATATTTGGTGATTTGAACCAATTGGAAACCATTTTATTTAATGAGGCCTTGTCAAAAATTGATTATTCCCAATACAAGGATTTTCGGGTTATCATAAAAGGCTGTGGTGGATTTCCGGTTTCAGTGAGTGCTTATGTAGAACTTACTTCAAAACTATTGCCATACGCAAAGAGTATTTTATATGGAGAGGCATGCAGCAATGTTCCGGTTTACAAGAAAAAAACAGATTCTCCGGCTCTTTGATGGTAATTCTTTTTTGGATTCCCAACTTTACACAAAAGCAATAACCCAAAATTAAATGTCTTATATCATTAAACTCAAATTGAGTCCTGTACCAAATCTGGCAGATGCCCGTTTTGCCGCCGCAGCGGGCATTGATTATATAGGATTCTGTTTCGATCCAAACAATCCTGATTTTATTGCGCCAATCAAAGCAAAAGAAATAATGGATTGGACTTCCGGCCCTCTTTCCGTCGCCGAATTTGGGAATCAATTTTTGTCTGAGATTATTGAAATAAGTGCACTTTTAAATATGGATGTAGTTGCCTTAAACAATAAAATAGTGCCTGATGAATTGAAACAAATTGGCAAACCCATCATAAAAGTAATTGATCTTGATACAATGGATTTGGACGCAGCAAGGATTGAAATTAAAACATTTGAATCTTTTGTATTTGCTTTTCAGTTGACTGGTAAATGGGATTGGACAGAACACCAAAAACAGTTGCAGCAAATTACTTTGCCTTACAAAATCATCTGGAATTTATCAGCCAATATAAGAAACATCAAAACGATCATAGAAACTTTTAAGCCTTATGCAATTAACCTTTCGGCAGGAATTGAAGAAAAGACCGGTATGAAGGATTTTGATGAATTGTATGATTTGCTGGATGAATTAGTGGGCTAAAAAATCTTTTCTACCTATTGCTTCAATAGCTTAACAATCTGGGTTGATCCGTTCTTTTCAATTGATAAGAAATAAATTCCGGGGATGAGCTCAATATCCTTGTCAAGTCTGATTGTATGTTCTCCTATATCCAATGAAATTTCCTTACATAAAAGTGTTTTTCCCTTGATGTCGATTAAGGTAAGACGCGCATTTTTATCTTCTGATGTCATGCTTACCTGAATATATAATTCATTGCTATAGGGATTTGGAAACACCTTTACATTTTCATTTAATAAAGCATCATCCCAATTTACCCAAACTATTTTTGAGTAAGTAAAGAGGCCATCCTTATCTGTTATTTTCAACCGATAATAAATCAATCCCCTGACGGGCGATGGTATATTTGTTAATGGATCAGTGAAATGATAATTAATCAGATTAGTACTATTTCCTCTGGCTGCACAAGAACCGACCGTTGTATAGGATTTTCCATCCATTGACCTTTCCACTTCAAAGTGGTCACAATTTATTTCTGAAGCTGTTGCCCAGTTAACCCAAACAGTCTCCCCGATTTTTGTGGCAGTTAAATTTAATAATTTTACGGGCAGGATGGTTGGGTTATTATTGGTTCCGCTTAAATAAGTAATAGAAGAGGGGGTATTAAAAAAGCCCATTGAAATAAAGTTTTTAACCGTATCGATTGTGGAAACGGTTGGGTAAACCGTCCATGAACCAACACCAATGTCCATTTGCTCATACCTGATTCCTGTTTCCGAAGAATGCGTGCCTACCCAGTTATCCCGGTAATAAAGATCAATAGCGGCAAGCGGTGAGGTTGTAGAACTGGTATAAAAATACATATAGTTTTTGGTCACATCCAATGATGGAGGTAATACCCCCGAGTATTGTCTTATCCCAATATAACCCGGAATTAAAGAGGCCCATGTGATTTTAGCAACCGTATCCCCGGCAAACACAAAAACCTGGGTTGAATAGGCAAAACTGGTATCAGGTATTGCCTTTGCTACCGGTGGCGTTGAGGTTGGCGTAAATTCAAATGCACCAATATCAGGAACACCATCCCAGTTTAAAGCCGGACGCGCGATTCTGTTTATATCCACTGGAGCATAAGCCAGGTAGGTTCCTCTTCCATTAATACTCCAGCTTGCCGAATCAGCAGGATTTGGAGTTAAGTTGGATGTACTGGTAAAGCCCGGACGGTAAATGGAGGAATTTTTATTAAAATTATTATAACCTCTTAAAGCATAATAAGTAATATTTGATCCCAGGTATTCCATAAATCCATTAGTGGTATCGGCCCTGTAAAACAGGTTATAATCCATCGCATCAATATTTCCAAGAACCTGGGTATATAAAGGCAAACCCGTACCTGTTCCGCTTACCGCAATAATATTATTGATAAGCGTTATTCCAAATGTTGCCGTGGCTGCACCAACCAAACGTATTGCTGCTGCTGTAGCTGCCGTTGTAGTTGCATAATCATGGTTGATGGAATTATTACAAATATTCCAGTTTGTAGATCCGGTTGCATATAAGGAATTTCCGGCAGCAAGTTTTTCTAATCCACCAATGGCATTATTCGTAATTCTGCCTTTTAAAGTTGATGAAGCATTTGTGCAGGTATTTAAATAAATTCCGGCTGTGGCATAATTTGACAACTTATTGCCACTGATATTCGTAAACAATGTTCCGGTGGCTGGTGTTGTAACATTCTGGCAATAAATTCCCACCCCCGCATTTGAACCCCGGTTCATAATAATATTATTCAAAACTTCCGGTGTTTGCTGATACACCAGATAGATACCATATTGCTGAGAGTTTAAAATTATATTGTTTCTGATTTTGTTAAACTGCCCTACACTGCTGCCGGTAGCAGCATAAATATTTATCCCCTGATAACCATAATTAATGGTATTTGAATCAATTTCTAAACTATCTGCTCTATTGGCAGTAGTAACAGTAGCACCACTCACGGTTATTCCCATAAAGTTGGTTGTGGTATTGCTTGTTCCGGCCCCGGAAATATCAATAGCACAGTTTTTAATTTTACAGGCATTTGAGATACCCGAAATTTGTATTGCCCATCCATAACCACTTCCGGTAGTCTGAATTTTTAAATTTTTGAAAGTTACATAAGGAGCATTGTTAATTTTCAGGGTATGCGGGGCTCCTCCATTTCCCGAATAAGTTAGCACCCGGTTAGTTGAATCAAATCCATCAAAACTAATTCTATTGGTGGGTGAGGCACCCGTAATCGGGCCGGTAAGGGTTACCTGCTCATTATAAGTTCCGGGGTAAACATTAAAATTTACAGCACTTTTAATACCACTGGCCTGCAACGCAGAAACGGCTTCCGTGAAATTGGCAAAGCTTGCATTAGGTCCGCCAATATTGTAATTGCCGCCAAGAGGCGTAAATAATCTGGGTTTGATGGTGTCATTAGAAGGGTCGCTATCCGGAGATGAATTTGGCAAATAAGTATAAACCACAAATTGCACAACGCTGTCATTTATTCCAATACTTAAACCACTGAATGTAACAGTCATGGTATCACATTGTCCAAGAGGTGTTCCTGGTGTAACCACTTGCGTCACAGGTGAAGCACCATTTAACCGGTAGGCTGTTGTAAAGGAAACAACAGAATTTCCTCCCAAATTCTGAACCAAAACTTTTAGTTGGGTTGTTCCGGGTACTATTGGCGACACGGGTTGTTTCAGGGAAATAACCGCCAAATTATTATTGGTTAGGATTTTTTCATGCGCTCCTACAATGGGCGGGTTAGATCTATTGGTTCCATCAATGTCTTTAGAAACATAGGATAATGGTAAACCAACCGGAAGGCCACACACATTGGTAAGGTATAAACTGGTATCATTTCTGAATGATGGTTTTACAAAAGCAGAATTTGTATTGAACCCACCCGCACCTTTAAAATTAGCAAAAGAATAAGCTGTTCCTGCAATATTGATTAACTGATTATTGGTTACGGTATCGGCTCTGAAGAACGCATTGTTGTTCATACTATCTACATTGCTGGCCAGTAATAAATGTATAGGAATACCCAGGCCAACCTTTCCGATTGAAATAATATTATTCAAGATGGTAATATTACTGGTGGTTCCCAAAACCCGGATTCCTGCTGCAGTTATTACGGAAGAATTCGGGATATCCCTGTTAATTGAATTATCACTTACCGACCAGTTTTTGCAACCTGTGATATAAACTGGATTGGCGTCAATAAGCTGTTCCATTCCGCCAATAAAATTATTCGTGATCAAACCTTTGTTTATACTGTCTGAACCTAAGCAATTATTTAAAGAGATGCCCGCAGTTGAATATCCCGAAATTTTATTGCCATTCACAATCGTCCGGCTTGTTGCATTCATTGAACCAACCGCACTCAGAAAAATTCCAACATTGGCTGCACCTGTTTGTCTTGGGAAAATAGTATTATTTGTGATAAGTACATTATTCTGTGAAACCAGATTGATACTGTTTTGATAGGCATAAAGGATTTTATTATTTCTGATTTTATGAGCAGTTCCTAAAAGCGTTGTGGCATTTCCCGTGATATTGATGGCTTCATATCCGTATAAAAAAGTATTGGAATCTATTTCTAAACTATCGGCTCTGGCAGCAGTTGAAAGTGAAGTTGCGCAAGGTCCCGGAATACAGGTTCCGGTTGGCATACCGCTAATTGAAATACCAGCTGTATTATTGGCCGTTGCTGAACTTGCTGCAGCCGAATTATCCAGAATACACTTTTTGATACCGATTACTTTACAGGTATCGAGCAAATGAAATCCCCATCCATAGGTATTGCTTAATGATCTGACGGTAAGGTTGCGGAAAATAATATAGGCAGCACCCTGCAGTTTAATTATGTGTTTGGCATTTACAATTCCAGGCCCCCAGGCAATCACACTTTTTTGCTGATCCACACCTTCAAAAACAATGGTATTGGTTGTGGAAGCACCATTTACCCTACCAACAATATTTACCTGCTCAAAAAAAGTCTGTGTATCCACTCTAAAAGTTACAGGCCCACATACGCCAAAATCCATTAATGCCTGAACAGCCGAACTGATAGTAGGAAAAACACTGCCACCCACTGAATAAATTCCATTTAATGAAGCGCCCATTTTATAAAATATGGTATCATTGGAATGATCCGGGTCTGTACTGCTGTTTGGGGCAGAAACCCAAGCGATAATATCAACAGGGCCCGAAATAAAACTCACCGTTCCAATGGTTAAAATGGTATCATTTTTTGGGCTGCCAAAAGTATCAATGGGTGCAGTTAAAACAAAAGGCGTTTGGGTAGTACCATTTGCTTTCCAGTTCACCGTTACTGAGTTAATTACATTAATCCCGGAATTTTTGACTTTTACCACTACATCTTGTGAGGAAGCACAAACTGCAGGTTGAATAACCCGTTCTATTCCCGCATTATTTTGTCCTTTAAATGGATCAAAACCGATGGCCGGCATACCACCTCCAATGGAAAGGCTATTAGGTGTGGCAGCTGCGCTGTTCGTTGCAGAGAGCATGGTGCCCGAAGATGGGCCGGATTTGGTATTCCATGAAAATATAAATGGCGTTTGACCATTAATTGTAAAATCTACCATTAAGTATTTTGAAGGATCATAAACATAAGGTGTCGTTAAATCGATATAAAACCAATTGGTATCTAAGGCAATAATCCTGTTTCCTCCTCCCGAAATTACCGTTGTCATTCTGGAAGCTGTATTCCAAACAAAAGCAGTTCCCGGAGCACTGGAAAGCTCTCCCAAAACAATGGTCAGATTACTATAAATCATCGTGTCAACTGATGTGGTATCTGCAAAAAAATAGAGTCGGTTCATGGTTATACCTCCTGTAGGAACCGTGCTTCCAAATAAACCCGGAGGATAAAAGGCCTGCAAGCGGATACCCAATGCAGAACTGTTACCAAAAGGCATATTATTCCCAACATTACCTGTTGCTCTGCTTGGGCTTGCGTTTTTATAAAAGGGTGTCGGAATTTGTGCATAGCCATTGAAAAACAGGCTGAAGGAAAATAGAAAAAGTAAAATAAAGCGTACCATAAATAGATATTAATAGGTGATTAATTGGGGTCAGAATACTCTGTTTCACCTGGCCGGGACTTTCACCCTAATGCCTTTTTTATTACTGCAATAAATTTATCAATTTCATCCATATTATTATAAATATGGGTAGAAACCCTTAAAGAATTCAAACCATTCTCGGCAACACTGCGTATTCGTATTTTATTTTCGGCGGCAATACCATAAAATTTGGTGTATTCCATTCCTTTTATTCTAAAGCCGTTTACCGCACATCTCGAGCGTTCTTCGGTGGGTGTAATTAACTCAATCCTATCACCGAAGTTCAGTAAACTATCTTGCACATATTTGCCTAAAAATTTGATGCGGTTGTGAATATTTTCCATGCCAATTCCTTCAATAAAATCAATCGCTGCATCCACCCCTTTGTACAAGGCCGAATTTTGTGTTCCGCCATAATACCTATGTGCCGAGCCTGCGTAATCTCCCATCGGTATCGGGTCAAGCATCATATTCCATTTTCCGGTATCACTGCCTCCACCCACAAAATAAGTTTGTAAGGTTTCCTGAAAGTCTTTTCTTACATATAAAAACCCGGTTCCTTTCGGACCTAACATCCACTTATGGCAACAACTGGTATAGGTATCGCAACCCATATCATGCAAATCCAACTGCAACATCCCCGGTCCGTGTGCTCCGTCAATTACCGCAAAGATTCCTTTTTCTTTTGCCCAGCTGCAGATCTCTTTAATGGGTAATATTTGTCCCTGGGTGCAGGGAATATGCGGTACGGCAACCACCCGAGTCTTCTTGGTATAGAGTGCGGTAATTCTACTCAATGTTTCTTCGGCTGTGGGTGCCGGACTAAAAACTTTAATCACAATTCCATGTAATTTTCTCCGGTTCAACCAGGGTAATGCATTGCCCACATGTTCATGTGTGGTTAAGATAACTTCATCCCCTTTTTTTAGGGGTAAACCCCAGCAATGAATATTGATGCCATCGGTTACATTATGGGTTAACGCAATTTCATCTTCGTTGGCACCAACAAACTTTCCGATTTTTGCCGAAGTGCTTTCCCAACCGCCATAGCTACCATTCTGATCGCAGTCCATCATTCCTTTTCGGGTGGCTTCAATAACGGGATAAGGCGAGGGCCCCATGGTCCCATTGTTTAAATATGCCCAATCTTTGGATAATGGAAATTGTTGCCTTACCATGTGCCAATAGGATTCATCTTTTGAATCAATCATTCCCTTGTTAAATGGCAAAGGAGGAACAGCGGATTCTAAAAATTTTGGGAATACCATTCCTGCCACAAAAGCAGTTGTACTTTGTTTGATAAAATTTCTGCGATTTTGAGTCATCCCTAGTATTATTAAATGTTTAGGAAATTAACAAATCAAAAGTAATTTTTTTGATCGTAATACCATACGCATAATTGAAATGCACAATAATTAATTTGAGTTTAATCTGGTTGCAATTAAGAAGATTATAAGATTGCAGATTAGAAAATTACAGATTACAAATTACAGATGAGAAGATTAGAAATTCGCAGATTAGGATAAGAAAATATCGAATGATAAACGCCGAATATCGAATATCGAAGAATTTTTACTTCATTATTCTTCTGATTGATCGGAATCGATATTCGATATTTTCTTATCTTATCGCAATTTGTAATTTGCAACCTCCCAATTTCCGCTCCATATCTTTTGTTGAAAATATCTGAACAAATGATCATGGAAACAATCCATATTTGGCTTCATTAAAATGCCAGCATGAACCAGTACGAAGAACTCTTAGCGCATATCTATAAAAACGGAACCTATAAATCAGACCGTACCGGAACGGGTACCCGCAGTATGTTTGGAGCACAGCTGCGATTCGATTTAAGCCGGGGTTTCCCTTTAATAACTACAAAAAAAGTTCACCTTAAATCAATCATCTATGAGCTGCTTTGGTTCATAAAAGGTGAAACCAATATCCGTTACCTCAAAGAACATGGGGTAAGCATATGGGATGAATGGGCGGATGCAAATGGAGATTTGGGTCCCGTTTATGGCCACCAATGGCGCTCCTGGCAAGCCCCCGATGGAAAACAAGTCGACCAGTTAACAGAGGTGATTGAAACCATTAAAAATAACCCGGATAGCCGGCGCATGATTGTGAGTGCCTGGAATGTAGCCGATTTGCCAAAAATGGCCCTGATGCCTTGCCATGCTTTTTTTCAATTCTATGTGGCTGACGCGAAATTGAGTTGTCAGCTGTACCAACGAAGCGCCGATCTGTTTTTAGGCGTTCCCTTTAATATTGCAAGTTATGCCTTATTAACCCATATGATCGCTCAGGTATGTGGCCTAAAGGTGGGAGATTTCATACATACTTTTGGAGATGTACATATCTATAATAACCACTTCGAACAGGTTGAACTCCAGCTTTCCAGAGAACCGCGGGCTTATCCCACGCTTAAAATAAACCCGGATAAAAAATCAATATTCGACTTTGAATTTGAAGATTTTGAGTTCGAAAATTACACGCCACATCCTGCAATTAGAGCTCCTGTAGCTATCTAAACTTTCCCAGAGTCTATTCGCGTTCTATCCTGAACTCATTGACCTGCAAACCATTCCCGTTATCCTTCATAAAAATATAGATACGGAACTTTCCATTGCTGGCTTCATAAATGGCAATTGCATATTGAGCCCCTTGTGCAGATGAGCCCCTGTGCTGAATATTTACATTTTTTGGCGGATGCTGTGTAAAGAAATTTTTGAGCATCTGTTCTGCCTGTACTTTACTGTATATGCCTTCATTATCTAATAAAGTCAATTCAACATTGGTGTTAAAATATTTGGTTATTGCTGTTGCTGAACCATTCCGCATGGCAATCATCAAATCATCAAATCCGTCGGCCACAGCGGCAATAGGTAAAAGAACAATTAATAAAACGCTCAATCTTAAACTTTTCATATTACACACACTTAATATTGGAATAGTTCCCAAAAACCATGCCAACGGGTTTATTTAATCCGGTACGAAATAAAGTGCAAGTTTATTATTTTGAAAGCAATATTTTTGCATTTATGAAGAAACGTGTAATTCTTTTGATCCTGGATGGCTGGGGAATCGGTAAACCTTATAAAGGAAATGCAATCAATCTGGCCCATAAACCCAATTTTGATTCATTGATAGCTAATTACCCAAATAGTGAACTGCATACCTGCGGCGAATGGGTAGGTTTGCCTGATGGACAAATGGGGAACAGTGAGGTGGGTCACATGAATATCGGTGCCGGGCGCGTTGTGTATCAGCAGTTGGTATTAATCAATAAAGCCTTTAAGGAAGGTCTGGTGAAACAAAACAAAACCTTACTGGATGCAATTCACGATGCAAAGTCCCGGAATAAAAAGATCCATCTGATCGGCCTGGTTAGTGATGGTGGCGTACATAGCAGTATTGAGCATTTAAAAGGCCTGTGCAGTTTGTTTTTTGAGCATCAGTTTGCCAATTTCTTTGTCCATGCTTTCACAGATGGGAGAGATACCGATCCAAAAAGCGGATTAAATTTTCTCCATGATCTGCAAAATCAATTGGATCACACAGGCGGGAAAATAGCCAGCGTTACCGGTAGATATTATGCCATGGATCGTGATAAAAGATGGGAACGCATAAAATTAGCTTATGATGCACTGGTAAAGGGATTGGGGGAATCTTCTTCAGATGTGTTCAGCACTATTTCTGAACGCTATAAAAGGGATGAAACCGACGAATTTCTAAAACCCATTATTTGTGTTCAAGCCAACCAGAAACCCATTGCGTTAATCGAAGAAGGAGATATAGTAATTAATATTAATTTCCGTACCGACCGGGGAAGAGAGATCACATTGGCCCTTACACAACAGGCCTATCCCGAACAGGAAATGATACCACTCGATTTGAACTATGTTACCTTAACCGATTACGATAAAACGTTTAAAAACATACAGGTTGTTTTCCCGGATATTGAATTAAATCATACCCTGGGCGAAGTGCTGGAACAAAATAAAAGGAAACAGGTTCGGATTGCCGAAACGGAAAAATATCCTCATGTAACGTTCTTTTTCAGTGGGGGTCAGGAAGCCCCTTTTGAAGGCGAAACACGGCATATGGCTCCTTCTCCAAAAGTGGCAACCTATGATTTACAACCCGAGATGAGTGCCGAACAGGTATGCCGGTTTACACTAGATGAGATTGAAAAAAACGAAAGTGATTTTATGTGTGTTAATTTTGCCAATGCCGATATGGTTGGGCATACAGGTGTAATACCTGCCGAGATAAAGGCTGTTGAAAAAGTGGATGATTGTTTGGGAAGAATTGTAAAAGCGGCTTTGGCAAAAGGATATAGTTTATTGGTTACGGCCGACCATGGAAATGGTGAGTATATGATCAACGAAGAAGACGATTCGCCCAATACCGCCCATACCACCAATGATGTACCCTTAATGCTGATTGAAACGGATATCGTACATCAGATAGGAAATGGAAAGCTTGCCGATTTAGCGCCAACAATTCTTGCGTTGATGGGTATTTCTCAGCCGGTTGAAATGACAGGAGAAAGCTTATTAATAAAGTAGGCAGACTAAATTATATTTACCTCAGGCGTGATCTTGATGCCAAATTTATCCTGAACCGATTCGCTGATTCTGAGTGCCAGTTGCCAGATTTCATCTCCACTCGCACCACCGTAATTAACCAAAACAAGGGACTGATCTTTGTGTGCTCCTGTATTGCCAACCTTTTTACCCTTCCATCCACATTGCTCAATTAGCCATCCTGCCGGTACTTTCACCAGATTATTGGGTAAAGGATAACCTACAATGTCGGGAAATAATACTTTCAGGGCATCAAATTTTTCCTTCTGAATTTCAGGGTTTTTAAAGAAACTACCCGAATTTCCCAATAATTCGGGGTTGGGTAGTTTTGAAGTCCGTATTTCAATAATGACATCACTGATGCTTTTTATATCCGGTTCCGGTATTCCTCTTTTTTCAAGCGTTTCCTTGATGGCACCATAACTTATATTAAAGTTTGGGTTTTTGGAAAGCTTAAAAGTAACCGCCACAATAATGTATTTTCCTTTGGCTTCATTCTTGAAAATGCTCTCCCGGTATCCGAATTTACATTCAGCATTCGTAAATTTTACCAATTTGCCGGATTCCATATCTATGGCAAAAAGTTCTTCAAAAGTCTCCTTTAATTCAACACCGTATGCGCCAATATTTTGCATGGGAGCTGCACCCACACAACCCGGAATGAGTGATAAATTTTCGACTCCGGCATAATTTCGGTTCACGCAATACATTACAAAATCATTCCAAAGTTCACCACTCATGGCTTTAACCCAAACATGATTTTCATCCTCTCTGATGGTATCTATACCTTTTAGGTTCATTTTTACCACCATACCTTCAAAATCCTTAGTTAATAAAATATTGCTTCCCCCACCTAATATCAGGTTTTTGCGTTCATGAAGATTAAAAGTAGTGCAGATAACCTGAACCTCTTCCACAGTTTTTACTTCAACAAACTGGGCGGCCTTTACATCTATTCCAAATGTATTATAAGGCAGTAAAGAAATGTTCTGATATACGACCATAAATCCGGCAGCAAATAAACAAAAGCATTTTAAAAAAGCGATATAAAAAATTTAAACTATTTTAGCGACCTATGTTAATAAAATTCCCGTTCGTAAAAATATTGGGATTAAGGCTGTTAATAGCGATGATACTGGCATTTGTTTGCCGGCTAATATTTTTATTTTTTAATCAGGTTTTTATTTCATTTGGGATTTTTGCACTTTTAAAAGCCTTTTTATTCGGAGTTATTTATGATTTTTCGTCACTTATTTACCTGAATAGCGTTTTAATTTTACTTCATTTTCTTCCCAAAAAATGGCAAATCAAGAAATATTATCAGCAATTTCTATTCTTTTTGTTTATAATAATAAACGGTACAGGCCTCATTTTAAATTTAATTGATACTGCTTATTTCCCTTTTAGTGGGAAAAGAAGTGGGATAGATCTATTTGAAATGCACAACGAAATAAATGGACTGGCCAAAGCCTATCTCCTTGATTACTGGTATCTGTTTTTGCTTTTATCTGCCTTGCTTTATTTACTTTATAAAGGGTATTTGCTCACCTATAAAAAGGCATTAACCCTTGCAATGGGATCCGTAAAACCAAAATTATTTGAACGAATAGTGATGGGCTTTGTGTTGGCGGGTATCTTCTTTTTAGGAGCCAGGGGGAGTATAGGATTGTTGCCGCTCAATACCTTTGATGCTGCCCGTCAGACGCGGCCTGAGTTGGTTCCTTTGGTTGTAAATACACCGTTTAACATCATCATGAGTACGCAACAAAGTGGCTTGCAAAAGATGAACTATTTTTCTGACGGGAAAGCTCAGCGCTATTTCAATCCTGTTCAGACAATTGCAGGAGATACCTGTCATCCCAATATCGTATTAATTATTGTAGAAAGTTTGGGTAAGGAATATGTAGGCTATTATCATAAACCCGGCTATACGCCCTTTTTGGATTCATTGATGCAAAACAGTACCGTTTTTTTACGCGCCTATGCCAATGGGAAAAAATCAATCGAAGCCATTCCTTCCATTTTAGCCTCAATGCCCTCCTGGCTCAATTCACCCTATATAAGCAGTTACTATCAAAGCAATAAGATCAGAAGTGCCGGTAATTATTTGAGAGAAATTGGGTATAACTGTAGCTTTTACCATGGGGGCAGAAATGGAACCATGAGCTTCGACAATTTTATTGCGATGAGTGGAGGAGGAAATTATTATGGATTGAATGAATACAAAAATGAAGCCGATTTTGACGGAAATTGGGGCGTTTATGATGAACCTTATCTGCAATACTTTGTTCAGGAACTGGGTAAAAAATCATTGCCTTTTTTCAGCACCCTATTTACTTTGTCCTCTCACCACCCGTATTCACTTCCACAGGAGTATCAACATAAATTTAAAAAGGGAACTTTGCCCATTCATGCTACCATTGCTTATGTTGATTATGCCTTGAAACAATTTTTCATTTCTGCGGCAAAACAAACCTGGTATAAAAACACCCTTTTTATTATCACGGCAGATCACAGCGCCGAAAATGAAAGCGCTTATTACCAGAGTCCGCAAGGCAAGTTTGAGATTCCACTTATTCTTTTTGACCCAAATCATCCTGAACCCAAATCCATTGAAAAAACGATCTCTCAGCTTGATATGATGCCCCTGATATTAGAGAAAGCCGGTTATTCAAAACCGGTATTCAGTTTTGGGAATTATTATAACCGGGCAATAAATAATAAACAGGGTGCTGCCCTCCAATATTCCGATCAATATTATCAATTGGTTGAATTCCCCTTTGTATACCAGTTCGACGGGCAAAAAGAATTGGGATTTTATGAGGTCATTTCAGATTCATTGATGAATAATAATCTCCTGAACACGAAAAAATATGAGTTGCAGAAAGGTCATATGGATAGTCTGCTCAAAAGTACCATTCAGGAATATAATTCAGATTTGATTTCCAATAAAACAACAGTAAATCCTTAAGGTTTATAGCGTATTCAACTCCTGTTGCAACTTTTTAGGCAAGCCCTTTACCACCAATTCATAAGAATGATCCACCAGGTTTAATATATCAGGGTCGCTTATATCCTGGTTATAATGAATGGTATTCCAATGGTTTTTATTCATATGATATCCCGGCTGAACGGCACGATGTTGTTGCCTGAGTTCAATGGCTTTTTCCGGGTCACATTTCAAATTGCAATTTTCGGGTTCATTTAAGCCGGTAAGGCAAAACATTTTACCTTTCACTTTAAATACCAGAGTATCTCCGTCGAAAGGAAAAGTTTCTTCAACTCCCTTTTTCGAAATGCAATGTTCTCTTAATTTCTCGATATTCATTTACAATACACCCCAAAGCTTGAAACCAAGCTGAATGATGATCATATTATTTTTCACAGTAGGAGAAACCCCTTTATAATCCATGAAGGAGCCCAAACTTGCAGGATTCATATCATATTTCAAATCCAGCCTGAGTTTCCAAACATCCAGCCCAACCCCGAATTGCAACCCGGTATTATTTTTATTCAGGTCTTTAGAACTGAAACTTGTGATTCCGGGTGGAATTTCTTTTTCCTGGCTGATCAGAAATTGAAAATTCGGACCACCATAAACCCTGAATAATTTCACGAATTTTAAACCAATTAATACGGGAACGTCAATATAATGCGCCTTGCTGGTAACATCAAATTTTGTTGTACCATCCACAAAGCTGTATACGCCGCCCCGGGTTGTATAAATTACCTCCGGTTGAAGATACAGACCAATTACCTTTACCTTTAACCTCGCATAGATGCCTCCGTTAAAACTATTGATACTCTGCACATCGGCACTCATGGTATTCAATTCAGAAATGGTTCCTTTACCTGTATTAATCCCAACTTTCGGACCAAATTCAAATTCCTGTGCATTAGCATTTACAAGAAAGATAAACAGACATGCGATTAGTATGATTCGTTTCATTTTCATAACCATTAATTGTTACTCAAAGTTAATATATAATTGAATTTGTCAAAGGGAAATTTAATCCTGTAAACCCAGGCCCACTTTTAATTTGGTATATCCTGTTTTGCTTACCGGAACCTTTTCGCCTGATTTTAATCTGACAAAATCGGCTGCTTCGATTTTATGAATTTGGTTGCTTTGAACCATATAAGATCGGTGAACCCTGATAAATTTACCTGGATCCAGTTTGTTTTCATAAAAATTCATAGTCTGTTTTTTAAGAAAAACACCCTCTTTACAATGAATTTTTATATAATCGCCATAAGCTTCCAGGTAGGTAATTTCGATCAAAGGAATAATTCGTATGTCAGATCCGTGTTTTACAACGATTCGTTGTTGATTTTCACCCCCGATGGAGTATGATTCACCTAGGTTTTGAACCGATGGAGAAGGAACCTTATTATTTATTTGTGCAACAAGTTTACCTATGGCTTTTGCAAAACGGTCTTTACTAAACGGTTTTAATAAATAATCGATGGCATTCGCCTCAAAGGCTTTTATTGCGTATGTGTCAAAGGCGGTTGTAAAAATTACCGCAGGAGGGTTTTCTATGAGTTCAAGCATTTCAAAGCCATTGATTTTTGGCATTTGAATATCCAGAAAAATAAGATCAGGTTGGTGTTGGGCAATCGCTTTTACACCGGCAAATCCGTCACCGCATTCCTGTAAAACCTTTATTTCAGGAAAATCCTGCAAATATTCGATCAGCAAAGTTCTTGCTAAAGGTTCATCATCAATAATCAGGCAACTAATCATAATTTATTGAGGTAAATTTAAATGAATGGTAAAAATGTTTTCTTTAATTTCGGTTTGAACCAGATCTGTTCTCGCATAAAGTAAGTATAACCTTCTCTGTACCGAGCTCAGTCCGAAACCGGTTCCTTTTTCGCTAACAGCAGTTTTAGGGTCAAAAGGATTACTGATTGAAATAGTCAAAAGGCTTAAAGAACAACTTGCCTTTATATGAATGGTAACCGGTTCAAGGGTATCATACAGGCCGAATTTAATCGCATTCTCAACAAGGGGTTGCAAAACCAGAATGGGCAGCTTTAGCTCCCCGCAGGCTTCATGCATTTCAACAATAGATTGAAGTCTGTTGCCAAACCTCACCTTTTCTATTTCCAGATACAAATAAACCTGTGGCATTTCATCTTTTAGGGCTACAAGTTGTTGCTCATCTTTTTTAAGCGTATGACGCAAAAATTCAGAAAGCTGGTTGATCATTTTCCTTGCCTCTTCGGGTTTTGAAGTTGCTAATGCACTGATTGAATTCAAACTATTGAACAAAAAATGGGGTTGTATTTGTTGTCTTAAATTAAAAAGTTCGGCTTCGCGGGCCATTTTTTCCATCTGCTGATTCCGGTTCTCAAATTCCTGCTCATCCAGGAAATAATAACCCAGCCAATTCAGTAATGTGATGGCTGCGATCATCAGTATCTGGTAGCAAAAGCGTAAGGAAACCGACTTTGAAAGAAGTTGCGCATAAACAGGATCATTACCAAACAGACTGCCTAAAACCCAGAGGATAATGGCAACATTTCCAATGGCCAGCAAAAATGCCCATAATCTCAGATAGAAGAAATTATCTTTGGATGGCTGATAATACTTTAGCGTAATAAAAATGATATAACTGGTAAAGGTCAGCAATAAATGGGTGATCACACTATCAAAAAAGGCCACTTTAAAACGCTGGCCCAAATCCATCAGGATATAAACCTGCATCGATAGCCCGATAAGCAAGAAGATTGCGTAATAATAAATGATTCTTTTATAAGATATTTTCGGCATCAATTTGCTAAAATATAAAGATTATCATCAAAGTATTCCCCCGCTTTTTCACTGTGTTTGAAGGATTGGCTTAGTAGCTTTTGATAGCAATTCCCCCAAAGATGCAAGTTCCTTTAATAATAAGTACCTTGCTTGATGTAGCGTTTCTGTCAATAACAATTGCCCGTTTATCTTCAATTCCGCCCAAAATTACTACCGCCTCCGATCTTATTTCCCAATTGGCCGGTACTATTAACTTGGTACCACCCATAATTTGTGTCATTTCCAGTGTTGCTGTTTCCTGAATATCAGCTTGCGATAAATTAATTTCGGCACCTCCCATGATACAAACAATATTACCCCCTTTAAACTGTTTTGAAATCACATTTTTTTTAACTCCTCCCATTATGTTTGTAGAGTTCAGGAAATCCTCTGAAGTTTCTGACTCTACATTACACCAGTTTGATGAATCGCAATGGCCTTCGGAACCCTGTTTGTGCCAGTTATAATAACCCCTTCTTCGGTAAGGTTTAAATACCATAACCAGGCCGGCTAAAATAAAGACTACAGGCCAATATCTTGAAATTTCTATTTCAGGAAAGACCCTTTCGGAAAGAAATATCACACCGATGCCCACTAAAATGATCCATCCCGGATTGCTGAACAGGTGTTTCGCTCCCACATATAAGCCCAATACAATCAAAAATACAGGCCAGGTGAATAACCATTCAGGTTGGAAAATCCCTAATTGATTGGCCATTAATACCAAACCTACTCCGATGAGTACCAGTCCGCTTAATATGCGTCCGTTTTTTGGGGCTCTCCATGAAGCCCGAAAGGATGCTTTGTTTTCTTTCTCTTCCATAATTTTATTAAATTGTAGGACAAAACTAAGGCAGGTGTTTCAATTGAACAATCACAATTAGTTAATACCCCCATTTTTTGGGTTGAACCCACTGATAATATCGACGAATTCCTGTAAAAGGGAAATTGAAGGGTGGTATTTACCGTAGAGATTGTAAATTCGCCGGATCATATTTTTATCTTATCTCTGTTTATGAAATTGTTTACCATCTTTTCAGGCATCATCGGTTTTTTTGTTCTTGTTTTTCTGGCATCTCTGTTCTTCCCGCATCAATATAGGATTGAAAGAAGTACGGTAATTAAAAAGCCGGTTTACGAATCATTTGCATACCTGAATAACATAAAGAACTGGAAGGACTGGAGTCCGTGGAATACCGATATTGACAGTTCGATGCAGACCTTTTATTCTCCTTCTGTTTCAGGAGTGGGGGCCACACAGTACTTCAGCGGAGCTTTGGTAGGAACGGGCAGGTTTAAAATTACGGAAAGCATTAGCAACGAAAAAATTTGTTATGATTTATCCATAAACCAGGCACTCATTCATGCTTCAGCTTCCTTTTATTTTAAACCCGCCGGAGCAAATACCCAATTATTCTGGGTAGACTCCGGTGATGTGGGTTACAATCCTTTGTTCAGATTTTTATTACCGGGCAAAATCCGGTCTACTGAAGAGAGTTTTGAAGAAGGATTGATGGCCATAAAACATGCTGCGGAAACAAAATATTAGGCCAACATTTTTGGCCCTTTTCCATTTTCTCATCTCACAGTTCAAACTTCTAATCACATAGACACTAAGGGCATGGCGTTATTGTAATTATGCATTTTTAACCTTTTCAATTAATTTTTGCCGGTCAATAAATTCGAAACAGGTAACAAAAGCTCCGATACTTACGCCTAAAATTCCATGAAAAATTAAATTCTGTCCGGTTAGGAATAAATTTGGAATTTTTGTTTTGGGGTTAATGACAGAACGTGTGGGATGATTATTGTCTTTCAAAATTCCATATAAAGAGCCATCATAATTCCCAATATAATCCCGAAAAGTAAGTGGCGTGGAGCTATATTGATTTTTAATTTTGGAACGGATATCCGGAAACACCTTTTCGAGAAGTAAAATAATCTTGTCTTCTTTTATTTTTTTAAATTCTTCATAATCTTTCCCCCTTAAATCAGGTGAGGTTGTGGTATTAAAGGAGTCCTTCCATTTTTCTGTTTCTTTCATATTCATATAGGTCATCACACTCATGGAGTCTGCATATTGGTCGCTCTTTGAAGTAGCCGGAGTAGAAATAAATAAACCATCCGGCCAGTTCTCTTCTTTGTAATGAATGCCTTCCCAAACATCATCCGAATCATAATAATAAATATTCTGATTCATATATTCGAAGGTGTTTTTGTGAAACGACAAATGAAGCGTAAAAGATGAAATGGTATTTTCTAAATTCTTCACCCTTTTTTTATAGGCTCCTAAAAACCTGTTTTCACCAAAAATATCTATGGTTACAGAAGGATGAATATTGGAAATAAAGTTTTTACCCCTCACTTTTTCTCCTGTATCCAGTAGGACTTCATGGATGCTTCCATCTTCCTTATAATTGGCGCCGATAACCCGTTTTCTTCTGTAAATCTCACCTCCAAAATTCCGGATAAACTTACTCATATAGCTGGCCAATTGCGAGCCACCGTTTACCAGTTTATAAGAACCTTTTATATAACTGTTGAGAATGAGTGCATGGACATATAGCGGGGTTTTCTCTTTTATACCGGCATACAGCGGATTACTTCCGGCCAGCACATTCTGAAGTCTGATATTATTCGTTAAGGATGCAATATACTGATAGGCATTGATCTCGTGTAGATCTCCGTCAGAAAAATAATTTTGTGAAATATTTGATTCCAGATTATATAGAGGAAACTTTTTACAGATTTCCTGAATCTTTTCACAAAAGGCATCTATGGCTTTTGATTCATCCGGAAATTCTTTGATCAGGTATTTTTTGAAATTTGCATAACCATGTCCGTGCTTATACTCCCTGCCATCTTTAAAACGGATAATATCATAGGCTTCAGTATCCATCCTTTTGAGTTTCAAATGATCAAGTAAACCAAAATACTTAAAAAAAGTATGCAAGTTTTCACCTTCATCCAAACTACCGATATAATGTACCCCAGTATCAAAAATGCATTGATCTCTGCTGAATACTTGAAGGTTTCCGCCTAATTGATTATTTTTCTCCAAAACTACCACCGAAAAACCTTCAGATGCAAGAATATAGGCACAAGCCAGGCCCCCAAAACCACTTCCGATTATTACAAAATCGTATTCCTTTTCCGCTTTGATTGACATTATGTTTTTCTTAAAATAAATAAAACATTGGACATTATTTTTGAATGTTCCGACATTTCGCAGGATAAACCATTTTTACCGGCAAACATCTTTATATCGTCTGATGAAAAAAAGTGAAATTCATTTTCCTTTTTATTAAATCCAAATATTTTGGTAGAGAAGATCTCCGAAAGCCGGGTAGATTTATGTTTCTCCTGTAGATCCGTTATCCCGTCGCGAATAATTATAATTCCATTTGGATTTAATTTTTGACAACACTTTTGTAATAAATTATCTTGTTGCTCTTTGTTTAAATAGTGCAGTACATCATTCAAAAAAATCACATCCTGGTTTTCAAATTCCTGATTTCGTATATCTCCGCTGATAAATTGAAGATTGTCTGTTTTATTATAAAGATTTGCGGCTATCTGAATTTTTTCATCATCGAAATCAATGGCTGTAATTTTTCTTGCAGGAGCTTTTAAATGCAGGAAAAGAGAGAAATAACCATACCCACACCCAATATCCATAATCTTTTCGCGCTCGCCAATTAATTCGTGATAATGCTGATAATTTTTGAATTCAAGTTTCCATTTTATTCTTCCATACCATTCAACAACAGGTCCTTTAAAAACATAATTATAAAAAACTTCCTTCCACATATAGGTTGAGGTTTCGTTTTCAACTTTAAAGAGAGCAAACTGTGCTTTAAAATATTTTGAGATGCTTTTGGTTCGATCCTGATAAGTACGACCCCAGCTCTCATCTTCGTCTTTAATACGTGGCAGGATTTTAATATTTACAAATTTACCTCTGATAAGAAAATTTCCCTTCGGAGATGCTTCCCCTGCACCATGTATAAGAATTGGAATAACATCGAGCTGTAGCTCCCTGGCGATGTAAAATGCTCCTTTGTGAAAACGTTGCAATGAACCATCTTTTGACCGGGTTCCTTCCGGAAATATCATAAGCGAATATCCATCTGCAATGCGTGATTTTATTTTGATTAAGTTTTCTTCTTGTTCGGTTTCAGTATAAATATAACCGGCAAACCTGACACAAAACCCAAAAAGTGTGGAATGATAAACCCATTCTCTAACCATAATAATAATTCTAGGGTTCAGCAATAGCATGAGAATAATATCCAAAAATGAAGAATGATTGGCAATGAGGATGGCTGGGTTTTTGTTAATATCTAAATTGCTCTTGCCAAGTATTTTTTTTTGTAAATGGACCCCGCTATAAATAACCGTCCATGAAAAGATGGAAATACATTGATTGAGTATTCTTGTCTTAAGTTTTTTTGGTATGGGCAATAGGATGAGCACTAAAATAATCGGATAAAAGGAAATGCATCCGATAACAAAATAGGATAAACCAAATATTGACATGATAAATTCGTAAAAGGCAACAGGGGGCCTTTTCCTCTCTATTCTTTTCTGAACAAAAAAGTCAAATAAGATAGGTTGAAATACCAAAGATAAAAAGAGGATGCACACTATTCCCAAAACACTGATAGCGGCAACAGAATGAATGGCAGGATGTTTGGCGAAAAACAAAACCCCGGTTCCGATGATGGTTGAAAGTGCTGATAATACGATTGCTGAAGAATAGGAGCTGAGGCTGTCTTTCCTGTATTTATACTTATTCAATAAACCATCGGTTACAAATATGCTGAAGTCATCGCCCAAACCAAAAATGAAGGTGGAAATAACCACATTAACAAAATTAAACTGAATATGGAACAGAGCCGCAATTCCCAAAATCCATATCCAGCTTATCAGCATCGGGAAAAAGGCCAGTAGGGTCAATTCAATTCGGCCATAAATTAAGAGTAGGGTAAAGAATACAATCCCTGCGGAAACATAAAGAATATAATTAAAGTCGCTTTTTACACTATTTAATAAGAGTCCGGCTGTCTCGGATCGGTCAAATATTTCAATGCAATTTATCTTTTCAAGTTGTTCTTTTACCTCAGCCAATTCTGTATCAGAGGCAACCAGGGTAGTGATAAATGTATATTTTCCGTTATCAAATCCAACCAGATTATGAATGCCGATGAGCTGCAAAACAGAATCATCCTGTATGCTGTTAATGTTATATCGGTCTATCCATTTATTGAAATTAGAAAAAGCATCCTTGCTAAATCCTAGATCATTCGCTTTTATTTCAATAGTGTTAATGGTTGTTGTTTTTTTGTTTTGCCAGAAATCCTTCCAGCGTTGTGCCCTGGATTGTTTAATAGCGTCGGGAACAATGAACTGACCGGCTGATAGGTAACTTTTTATTTTTCCGTTTTGTTTTAATTGCTGAACCTTTTGAAACAACTCGAAATTGGATGCGCAGGCAAGCTGATAATCTGTTGAGGAGGCAAAAAGATAAATTTTCTTTTCTTTCTCCGGATTAATTCCAACAAGCTCCTGCTCTTTTTCTTTTAAATTTTGAGGATGAAAACTTAAGTTATCTAAATCACTGTCGAATTGAATGTTTTGGGCTGAGAAATAGAAAAAGATAGTTAATAATAGGATGCCAATAAATAGAGGTAAACGCCATTTATTAGATAAAGAAGGCATTACTAAAAATTTTGGGGCATCGGGTATTTGCTGATAATCAAATGACAATAGTTTAAGAATTACAGGTAATCCAATCAATGTAAACAGGGCAGCTCCTGATAAACTTAAGGCGGCAAATAGTCCGAAATCCTGCAATACAACCGAGTTGGCAAAACATAAAGCCGCCAATGCAGTGATGGTAGTGAAGCTTCCTGTTAATAAAGGAACTCCGATTTCTTTCACTGTTTCATCGATGGATTTGGTATGGCGTAAATGCGTGAAAAAGTGAAATGAGTAGTCTAAAATAATTCCCAATAATATTGCACTGGTAGCTAAAGAAACAGCTGAAATATCCGGTTTGATAAAACCCATCATGCCGGTTGCCATAAGGCCTCCGAAAACGGCTGGCATCACAAAATAAACCGGAATGAGAATTTTCCGGTAGTAAAAAAACAGGATGAGCAGGATTAATGTCAGACTTATTATAACAGTAAGTTTTGTATCTTTCTTTATCTGAATGGCATTTTGTGCTGCAATCTCAAAAGTTCCGAAATAATCTGCAGTTCGTTCAGGATGGCGGCTGTTCCAGATTTTTATATAATTTTCAATTTTCTGAAAAAGAATAACATTGTTTTCCGAGTTGTGCGGGTCAAAGGAGGTACGTGCCGTAATTAAGATTGATTTTTTGTCTTTTGTATAGACCAATCCATCTTCAACAATAATACCCTGAGGATTATTATTTGCGTTCAGGCTTTTAAAAAAATCACCACTGATTGATAAGGGGTCGTTTAAAATAAAATCCTTCATAAAGGCACTGCCGGGAGAAACCAACCGGTTATAGGAAGCCTGAATGGATTTATGGATGCTATCGGGAAATAATTTAGAATTGATTTTCGTATAATAGGAGGAATCAATATAGCTTGGGAAATTATTGAACAGGTAAGCATAAACCTGTTGCTCAACCTCAGGTCTTGACGCGGTAATTTCAATAAGAAACCCCTGTGTAATTAGTTTCAGTGAATCTGCAAAAGAATTGACTAACTCATTGAAGTCCGTTTCCTGATCCGTATTGGAAACTTTAATTGAAAAAACAGCCTGGTTAGTTATATTTTTATTTTGAATCAGCGCATTTAGCTTTTCAAAATTTTTGTCTTTAGGAAGCGTTGAAAAAATATCTTCACTGATCCTCAGCTTTGTAATCCCGATTCCCAGAATAATAAGAATGGCAGTAAGCAGCAGGAAGAAAAGAAATTTTCTTCGAACCAGGATATCAACTAATTTTACTATCAAATTTCCCAAAAGCAGTGTTATAATATATTGTTTATTTTAATCATTAATTCTTGATTTCTTTTTCATTGCGGAAACCCAAAAGGACAACATTCGTATTATTTATGAAATTTCCAAAGGATGCTTCAGAAATTACCCCATTTAAGAATGAAAATAATGTGGTGAATATGGCCCTTTCCCCTTTCAGTAGCTGGCTTTGATTAATACTTATAAAATCGGGGTTTTGTTTTTGGTGGGACCAATAATTGATTACTTAAATTTGGGAAGGCCTTCTGAATTTCACGGATACTTTGATTGGGCGGCTCAATAAAATACCAGTTTAATCCCTTATTGGTGGAGATGGCAATCAGCGTTGATTTTGCCACAACATGACCGCCATTCACTTTCATTTGTATGGTTTGAGGCAAAGTAGTCTGAAGTTCATTTCCCTGCGTAATTATTTTTGAAGGTTCACCATAATTGATGGTCATAAAAGTATTCCCTTGCTTTCGCATTTGGCTATTTCCGGATTCCAGAACCTTCACGAAATTATCTTCCCCACCCATATTTTTAACCAAAACAGGATAGGAAAATTTAGCAAAGCCTTTCATGTCACTTTTCAACAGACAAGCGCCCATCTGATTCGCCTGTTCTTTGAGTCTTTGCTCATTTGTTTTAACCGATACTGGTATTTTTTTTACCTGAGCCCAGCCGTTTATCTGAAACATGAAAACGAAAACGAGCCAAAATATATTTTTCATAGAATGCGTATTATTTTATAAAATAGGGATGATTGCCAAATGTATAAAAAGCAATGAATTTTACAAATGACATTTAATTCAGAAGCTGTCTAACAGCTTCTTAGTCCAGATTATTATCATCATTTTTCTCAGCAAGCTTTTTTTGTTTAGCGGCTAAATCACTAATCCGGGCTTCTTTTTCAGGTTCTTTAAGCGAAATATCATAATACCATACGGCGTTTTCAAAATCTCCAACTCGCCTGCACAACTCTCCCATTAAATAATAGCATGTAGCTAATTCGCCAGATTTATATTCTTTATTTTCTATGGCATATTTTAACGATTCAAAACACAATAATTGAAAAGCCTTTCTTTTTTTTACCTGAGTTGGATCGTTTTTTAAAATATAAGAACCTTCCAGATAAAGATGGGATATATCATAATTGGTTTTTCTGAGATATTGATAAATATTTGCGGTAATTTCAATTTCAGTAATGTCATTCATCTTAGTAGATTGAAATGGCATAAGTAAAAGCAATAAATCATTTTTAGTTTCCTGATTATAACTGGTGTCAAAGTCCTTTTGATAACCACTGTAATGGCAAATCGGGCAGGAATTGATCACATATTCATAGTAATGATTCATCTCACCGGTCTTTTGAAAATCATTTAGTGTTTTTAAGGGCTTTACATTGGTCTGGCTATGAATCTTAAATTCATGACCATCAACCGGACATTTAATGTCCATTAGATAACTGGATTGTGCATTTGATGAAACCGAACCAGTTAGAAAAATCCACAACAAAATGGCATAATTTAAGCAGGTTTTCATCACGTGTTTTTTAATTTTAGCAGCATTTTAAGATACAAACTTTGGATTAGAATTAATTTGTAGGAGAATATTCTTACAGAGGCAAATTAATGAAATGATTTGAAAAAACATTTGTTGCTGACTATCAGTATGCTGAAATTATTTCCCATGTATTAAATAACTTTTTCTAAGCTTCGTGGAACTTACTGTTGTATGACCCCGATAACCTGAGGCTGTTTTGGATCCGCTAAACAAGAATGAGCAATTCATGAATTTGTATGAGCCTGTGCATGCGCGGCTTTGCAGGTATGTGCAAACATTAGTCTGGCAAAGCGATGATGCCAAAGACCTGATCAGTGAAGTTACCCTGAAGGCCTATGAGAATTTTGAAACCCTGAAGAACAAGGATCAGTTTATTTATTTTTTGTTTGGCATTACACGCAACCTTTACCTTAAAAAATTGCGAAAAAGCAAATTTCAAATACGTTGGAATGAAAATGAAATGGAGGAGATTCAAGGTTCCGGTTTCGCCGATGAAACGCTTCAAAAAAGCGAGTTGGCTGTTTTATTGAGCAAATTAGAGCGAAACCAGCAAGAGGCTATAACTTTATTTGAGGTTGCAGGATTTAGTTATGATGAAATTGCTGAAATACAACAAACGAATTTGAGTAATGTAAAGTCAAGAATTTTTAATGCCCGAAAAAGTTTGAAGGCTTTTGTTGAGAAAGAAAAAATGCGCCTATTAAATGTTGAACAAATGGAACCGGGTAGTACAATAAATATAGGAGGACTGTTATGAGCCCGGATGAACACCTTGATAAATTATTTGAATCGGCAAGGCAGGCTGAGCCAATCTTGTCTGTTACCGAAATAAAAACACTATTGCTGGCTAAAGGGAGTCATACACCCAAACGTAATAAATTGATTAACACTAAAACTGTATTATTGATGAGCATATTAATTATTTTGTTTAGTAGCCTCCTGTTCTGGCTACCACAAACAAACAACAAGCCCGAGGTTCCCAGAATTGAACCTACGCTAAGCAAAAAGGAAATAACCAAAATAACTGAAAAAGAATTTGCAGAGAAAAAGACAATAAAAACTCCTTTAACCCCAGAAGTAAAACAAACAGCATGGCCAATTAAGGCTCAGGTAAAGGAATCACAAGAGCATGCCCTCTTTCCAACTCAATATCCATACGTTCAGGCTGAACCACTTTTCAGTCAGGGCGATTCAATCCCTTACCTGATTTTATCAAATGAGGCATTATTAGCCCTGCATATCTATACCGATGGCAATACTTTACTATATATCAATACCAAAGATTCGAGCTTGTTTGAAAAGCATAAATTGAGTGAAGTTCAGAATCACTTTTATATGAAGATTACTTATGATGGGGGAGGAGTAACCTATTCGGCTATTACTGACCAGATTAAACCAAACGATCAATTGATGGAATTAAGACCTGTGTATATTGAAAGAATAGTTACCGGGATGTCGAATAATAGAAAAAAATATGCTAAGGTTGGAGACAGAGAAGATTATATTTTAGATCCTGTTGGGGGCAATTGTATCCGGCAGCATTACATAGATTATGTGAAAGCTAATTTTATTCCTGTAAAGGTGTGTCTTAGCGGGCGAAAATCCTTATTCGGATCAACAGATCATGATATGGTTTTTTGGTTTGAACCCAATAAAGAATTTTTAAGTGCTTTGCCCAGTTCTACCCCAAATTGGGTTGAAAGGGTAGTTGCACAGTTTGACCAAACCAAACATGCGGCTGTCATAAAAAGATTTCAGTCGGAAAATGAAATGGCCAGGAAGAACCTAATAGTGGACACAACCCTGGCGAAAAGTGCTCTGGTTAATAAATTGGTTTTGAGTAATCAGGAATTAAGCAAATTGGGCTTCCATACCGATGGAAAAACCATGCGTTATGAAAACAAATACGGGCAGAAAAAATATTTAGGAATATATATCCAAAATGGACAGGCACAAACAATTTATCGTAGAGACAGGATTTCTTTTTTTCAAAGAAAAAACTATAGCCGTTTGTCGTTTTATCCCTTGTTCTCAACCAGTCCGAAATTAAGTGGGGTCAACCTGATACCTAACGATTATGAAATTCCCGAAGATTTAAACATTTACAATAAGGTAGAACAGGCGCATATTTTATTTAACCGCATGAAAGATAAATTAATTCCGGTTGAAATTAGTTTGCCAAAGGCTAAAACTGGTTCAATCACCGAAGTATTCTGGTTTGAACCCACCCCGGAGTTTTTGGCAGCATTGCCTAAAGATCAATATCCACCCCCAAAAGCCGAGCCATATGCAAAAGCTGAACCAAAGGCTCCTGTTGACAATAAGAGAAGTATAGATTTACGGAATATTAAGGTGATTGAGTTAACACCAGAAGAGCTTCATAAATTTGGGATCACAATTAAAAATAAATCTGTTTATATTTATTCAGGATGCAAACCTGGACAAAAGCCAAAGGTTGGGTCAAAACCGTTTTACTTTGGTTACAATAAATATGGCACCACGATTACGTTTAATACTGAACCTGCTGATACCTCTATAAATAATAACGCCTGGTTTAAAATTAAAATGGGAACAGATGACTATAGTATCTATGATAATAGCGGATTTGAAAATGCTCCTGATACGATCGTTAAATTCCCTGTTCATCATTTGGTAACAGATGATTTGGGACAGTTATGGCGCTCCTATCAAATAGATGATCAGCTAACGGATGAAGAATGGAAATTTGTGAAGGAGAATCATATAGATTATAAAACCTGGGATACTTATTTAAACAGATTAATGGAAGGAAAACAAAAACTTATCTCAAAAATTGATGGCTATGTTCCTATCATAGTTAGATCAGGTGATATAAACTTGGCTGAAGACAAAGCAAATAAACGCTGGCGAGCGGATATCATCATCTGGTATGAACCTAATGAAAAGTTATTTAATGCATTACCTGCTCGTATTGCAAACGATTTGCGTGCCGAGTACCAAAGTGTATTTGTAAATAAGGAAAAGAACGGCGCAAGCTGCAAGTATTTCGAAGCCTGTAAAAACAACCCGGGTGTGATCCAATCCTATTCTATATTTCCAAATCCAACAGATGATGAATTGAACCTTGAATTTACATTAAGAAGCAACCGTGTAATCAATGCAAGTATTTATACAGTTAATGGTCAACTTGTGAAACATATCTTAACCAACAAAGCTTGCGAAACAGGTATAATCAAACAAACCACGCATATTAATGATCTGTCACCTGGTATGTACTTACTGGTAATTGAAAGTGATAAAGGCGATATCATCAGCCAGCGCATTGTGAGGAGATAGTTCTCGACTTCGCTCGAACTGACAATAGAAATTTATTATACGGGTGCTCGGAAAGAAAGGGAAAGTTTATTCTATTCCCTATGCGCTTTTACACCACCGGTTTAAATTGTTCGAAGCCTTGCAGGCAGTTATTGCAATAATGTATACTGCGGCACAGGGTAGCCCCGAAGGGCGATTTCATTTCTACATTTTTGCTTCCGCAAAACGGACAATCAATATTTTCCAGCAATTCAGAAGTGATTTCACCCTCATGTTTTGGTGGTGGAGCAAGGCCATGTTTTAACAAATGCTGCCGGCCTCTTTCTGTAATTAAATTGCTATTCCAGGGTTTGTTAAAAGTGGTTCTCACTTCTACTTCTTTGATGCCAATTTCTATCAGCCGGTCGTGCACCATCTGTTCCATCTGTTTAATGGCAGGGCAGCCCGAAAAAGTGGGAGTCATTTCAATAAAGACTTTGCTATGATCACTGGCAATTTTTATTCCCGTAATGATTCCCATATCCACCATCGAAATGGTTGGTATTTCAGGATCCATTACGGTTTCTAATGCCTCCCAGATTTCTTTTTCACTGATCATTTTTATAAAATATTAAATCAAAAGTCTTTGTGAATATTTTGACAATTATCTGCCTGTGTAATCTTTGGGATTTTTATACGCATGAATAATAGCAAGAATTATTATTTGTTTTCGGTTTTCGTCAATCAGGTAATGAATATGATAGGGAAATTGCCTTAACATTAGTGTCCTGACTTCTTTGTATTTTATTTGGAAGCCTTGTGGTGTTTTGGAAATATAGGATTTAGCTTCACGAAGGCGGAATAAAAACGTCTTTGCAAGTTCGGTGTTAATTTTTTTGTAATAATCAGTAGCTTCAATGATATCAGATTTTACTGATGGTCTGTTTACAAAACCATATTTCATAAACTACTTTCAATATCATCAATCATTTTATCGAAATCTTCCACATCAGTTTGGCTATTGTAATAATCACTTAGCCTTTCATCAATAATCTGTTTTTGCCAGGTAGCAAGCTCTGATGTGTTGTTAGCCTCCTCCTTTAATAAATCAGAATATTTAGATTTTAAAGATTGCCATTCCTCAATGGGAATATATACCCCAGTGGTGTTCCCTTTGATATCGTGGATAAATTGAAATGTCATTTGGATTGATTATTAAAAATCAAATTTATTTAAAAATTTTAACACTATGACTTTTTATTTTTTGAAAATATTCATCAAAAAGAATTATTTGAGTTCCGTAATCATTTTAATAAGATCGGTTCAACCAGAAGTGCTCCAATTGAACCGATTTATTTTATTTTTTGAAAGAACCTCCTCAAACCAATGGTTCGAAAGCCTGTTTAAACTATTCTTTTCTTCTACGTCTTTCTCCTCCAAAGCTACCGCTGCGTCTTTCGCCGGTTCCGCCGGAGTTTCTTTTGCGTTCACCGCCTTCGGCACTTCTTCTGTCACCACCGAAACCACTTTCTGAAGTATTGCTTCTCCTGCTTCTTTCAGGGGCAAAACCACCGTCATCATTTCCGGTATCTCCACCGCTTCTTCTTCTTTCTCCGCCAAAGCCTCTGCCACTTTCATTTCTTCTGCGATCACCTCCCCCTTCACCACCGCTTCTTCTTCCACCACTATATCCACCACCGCCGCCATAGCTGCGTTTTGGACCCCCATCTCCGCCCCCGCTTCTGTCGCCCGAGACTTCGGCACGCACCGGACGATCGTTATAAGTAGAACCATTTAATGCTTTCAGAATAGCAGGCACATGTTCGTTTTGAGCATCCACAAAGCTATATACACCACTCACATCTACATGTAAATCTTTCCATGAAAGATTAGCTGAATCGGCAACCCAATCTTTAAATGAACGAATGTCAAAACCATCTTTTTTACCTAGACTCACAAAAATCCGGGTGCCTCTTGCGTTGCGTCCGCTTTCTCTCGAACCTCTCTCTCCTCTGTCTCCGTCTCTTCCACCACGATCGCCATGAGCAATAATATTCAAATCAGGTTCTTTGGCAAAATCAACTGAGAACCTGCGTAATTCAAGAGATAAGAATTTCTGCAATAATTCATCTTTTTCAAGATCCATTAATGGTTTCATTCCTTCAATCACATGTGAATCAAAAATGGAGGTTTCCACTTCCGTATTGATAATGGTATCAATAAATGCCACGAGTTTTTTGTCGCGTACATCCTGAGCACTGGGTATCAAAACTTTTTCGAACTTAATATTGCTCATTCGCTCGATGTCTTTTAACCTGCCACCTTCACGCATATTCAGTAAGGTAAAGGATACACCCTGCTTACCGGCACGTCCGGTTCTGCCACTTCTATGTGTATAATTTTCAATATCATCAGGCAAATGGAAATGTATCACATGGGTTAAGCCGATCACGTCTATTCCCCTGGCTGCCACATCTGTTGCCAATAATATTTTAATGGCATGGTGTCGGAACCGGCTCATTACCTTTTCGCGTTGACCCTGGCTTAAATCTCCATGTAAACAATCGGCATTGTAACCATCTTTAATCAGTTTATCACTGATATCCTGTGTTTCAAGACGGGTGGTACAAAAGATAATGCAATAAAGGCTATCCGAGTTGAAATCAACAAAACGTTTTAAGGCAGCATACTTATCTTTGGCATGCACCACAGAATACTGGTGTGTAATATTTACATTACCAGAGTTAGATTTACCAATAGAAATTTCGGCCGCATCTTTCATATAGCGGTTGGCTATAGAACGAATTGATTTTGGCATGGTGGCACTAAACAGGCAAACGCGTTTTTGTTCAGGAGTATGTGAAAGAATATATTCCACATCTTCTTCAAAGCCCATGTTTAACATTTCATCTGCTTCATCGAGCACAACAAAATTTACACTATTGATATTGATTGCCTTCCGGCTCATTAAGTCCATCAAACGACCGGGTGTAGCCACAATAATGTGCGCACCCCGTTTTATTTCGCTTATTTGGCGTTCAATACTGGCACCCCCGTAAACCGAGACAATGTGAATGCCGGGTTTAAATTTGCAATAGGTGACTAAATCGCGGCTGATTTGCATGCAAAGCTCGCGTGTTGGACAAATAATCAAGGCTTGAATGTGCTTCGCACCCAGCTCAAGCAACTGTAAAATGGGCAGGCCGAATGCTGCCGTTTTTCCTGTTCCCGTCTGGGCTAAACCTAAAATGTCGCGTCCATTTTCTAAAAATACAGGGATTGTTTGTTCCTGTATAGGCGTCGGGGTTTCAAAACCCAGTTCCTGAATCGCATTCAGGAGGGACTGCTCAACGCCTAGATCACTAAAATTTTTCAAAGTACTATATTAAAATTGAGGCGCAAAGGTACGCTTATTATTTCGGTTTATTGCTAAAGTGCTGAATTATTGTTGGTTTTGGAGGGGATGGCTGTTGGCTTTTAGCAATATCGACCAAATAGGAGTATTCCTAAAATGAATCTAACTTTATTTTTTTGCAAGTAACTATAAAACCATTTCTATCATAAATTGAAATATCTCCGTTTTTTTCAATTAAAAAATATTCTCCAAAATCATTGTCCATTTTTATAAGCTTTACCTTTCCTTTAAATGTAGTTTTCTTAAGAATATCTGGAAGTTCGCATACTTCTGGATTTGATAATGAAATATAGTCCATTACTAACCCTAATTTTGGGTCTTTTCTCATAGCATATGCAACATCCCCATTCATTTGAGAATCTGCCCAAATTCCGAAATATTGCTTAAGTTTAGTCCAGTTTGGTTTACTAGGCTCATCGTTCGAAAAGTTTTCTTTTAAATGTGTTAATTCATAATCAGGATTGAAATCTACAACGGCCCATGCACCGTAATCCAGACTCATTTTAGGAAGAAATAGGAAAATGTGAACTCTTGCAGATTTTAGAGATGAATTACCTTTTAATTTCTGTGCTAAAAGATAGATTTGATCATCTGATAATTTTTCAAATAATCTTACCCGAATCACTGATTTAATTTCAGAATTAGGTGCAATTTCTAAAATTTTATATTTCGGGATTTTTGAATTTTGTTCCTTTAAATACCTTAAATCATCCGAAGTTAATTTTATTTCCTCTCTAATAGAATTAACATCAGTTTTTATTCTATCGATAAAGAAATTAATATCTTTACTTTTACCACTAGAATAGGCTAATCCTAATTGTATCAATTGGTTTATTGTAATTTTAAAATCAAAACCATCCACACAATTAAACTGCAAATCTTCTAGTTCATCGCGTTTATTTTGTGCCTGAATATTCCAATTTCGAATATATGGCCCCCATCTATATTCATCATATTTTAGTGAAGCATATTTCTTTTTTACTTCATTCATTTTTGCAACCACAAAATTCAATTGTTGATTAATCAATATTCTTTCTAATCTACATCTGTCGTCAGTAATAAATCCGCCTTTAAAATTTTCTATTGAATCAAGTATTAATTTTTGTAAATTACTATTAATTGAAGCCTCCTTCCGGCTATTTTCTCTTGATATTCGAATGGATTCATTTCGATAAACCCTAAACATGAGAAAGGAGAATAAAAGGAATCCAACTAAATATAAATATTTTTTATGTTTTTCCATTTTGTTATATATATTTTTCTATTCTCCACATAGAAGGATAGAAAAATAGAATTATTCACTCTCAATTTTATCAATCTCCTTCATGATTCTTTTCGTTTAAGTTAGTCATCCCTAAGAGCAAATTCATTTATTTTTATTTTTTCAAAAGGCATTCATTCCTTTATTCGAAAATTGTTTACGGATTTTCATAGTCTGAAGTAAACTTCCGAAAATCCATGTGAGATTTCACGACAAAATCTTCTTGATTTAATTGATAAGCATTTTTCTAATTCAATTTGGTTCACGATTCGGATTGATACTATTAGGAAAATTTTTTGTAGTTTTCTTCATTAGACCAAAATTCAATACATTTTCCAATTTGAATTTCTTCAAAGCAATCTTCCTTTAATTTTTTTATTGGACCATAACCCAATTTTTCTGCTAATTTATAAAATCCTTCACCTTCCTCTCCATCAATTAATCGAATGACAATGGAACTTAAAAAGGGTCTCTTGTTATTATGTTCAAATTTTGAAATTTCACCGAGTATAATTCCAATTTTAGTTCTATCAGAGGGATTATCACGCATGTTAAGACCCAATTTACATTTATCGGATAATTCCTGATACGTTATTGTTTGCTTTGTTCGTTGCCTTGCAACTTCAATCAAAGCTTTTCTAACGGTTTCATGCATAAACCTTTTGGATTAGTATCAAAATTAGGGAGAAAATTAAACTATTTATTGAAACCATAAAAAAATTATATTTATAACAGCATTTTAACAAGGCGAATAACTCACACCTCTTCAAGTGTTAAATTATATTCCAATGTTTCTGAATCATCGGGAATTCCTTCCCCATGGCTTCTCATTTCTTCAATATATAAAGCAATGGCTTCTCTGGCCATATCAATAGCTTCGTTAATGGTCTCACCATAAGTAATGCAACCGGGTAATCTCGGAACGAAAGCGGTATAAGCACCTTCAGGTTCTTTTTGTAAAAGGATTTTAAATTGCATAATAAGATTTTAACCAAAATTACGTAAAACTTTTTTATTACCAAAATCCTGAAGCCTGGATACGGAAACAATAATGCTTAATTGCTGAATTATTGTTGGTTTTGGAGGGGAAGTCTATAGACTTATTCAATAATAATTTGTTTATCATAACCCATTTTCAATATATTTGCAGCACTTATCCAGAAAGACGGAGGGATTAGGCCCTAAGATGTCTTGGCAAGTTGTAGCTTATACGATAGTGCTAATACCTATCCACTCGTTAAACGAACGAGAGGAGCTGATAAGTGAATGAATGCTACTTATTAGGTTGCACTCAAACACAAAATCAGACGAATTTTTTGGGAAGTCAATAGACCATAGACCATAGTCCATGGCTTTTGAAAAAGTTTTACCCTATGGTGATAGTCAATCGACTATTGACCATGGACTATGGACATTTTAATTTGATATGAACATAACAGACATTTTAAACAAACGCATCTTGATTTTAGACGGAGCCATGGGCACCATGATACAGCGTCATAAACTAACGGAAGCCGACTTTAGAAATGAATCTTTGAAAGATCATGCCTATCCTTTGAAGGGGAATAATGATTTGCTTTCCATAACCAAACCGGAGATTATCAAAGACATTCATCGTTTGTATTTTGAAGCTGGTGCTGATATGATTGAAACCAATACCTTTAGTGGAACAACCATTGCTCAGGCAGATTATCACTTGCAACATATGGTGGATGAAATCAATTTTCAATCGGCAAAAATAGCGAGAGAAGTTGCCGATGAAATAACAGCCAAAGAACCTCACAAGCCCCGTTTTGTAGCGGGTGCAATAGGACCAACGAATAGAACTTTGTCTTTGAGTCCGGATGTAAATGATCCCGGTTATCGGGCAATAACTTTTGATGAATTGGTAAAGGCATACAAGCAACAAGCCCGTAAATTGATGGAAGGTGGGGTGGATGTATTATTAATTGAAACTATTTTTGACACCTTAAATGCAAAAGCGGCCTTGTATGCGATTGATGAACTGTTTGAAGAATTGGGTAAAAGATATCCTGTGATGATATCAGGAACGATCACCGATGCCTCGGGAAGAACTTTATCGGGTCAGACTACCGAGGCGTTTTTAATCAGTATGCAGCATATGCCTTTATTGAGTATGGGTTTAAATTGTGCATTGGGTGCCAGTGCACTTCGACCTTATTTGCAGGTAATTGCAGCAAACTCCCCGTTTTATGTGAGTGCATATCCAAACGCAGGTTTACCTAATGAGTTCGGTGAATATGATGAAAGCCCCACCGCCATGGCTAAACAGGTGGAAGTGTTTTGTAAGGAAGGACTGGTAAATATTCTTGGCGGTTGTTGTGGTACCACACCCGATCATATTAAGGCAATCGCTGATATGGCCTCTAATTACAAACCGCGAATGCTATAAGTAACAATATAATTTAAAAATTGCCACTAAGGCGGAAAGGCTCTAAGAAATACGTTGCGCCTTTGCGTCTTAGTGGCAAAATAACAAAGCAATAAAATGAACAAAGACTATACATTAAGACTCTCAGGTCTCGAACCCCTGGTAATTACCAAAGAAACCAACTTCGTAAATGTTGGTGAGCGTACCAATGTTACCGGTTCAAAAATGTTTTTGCGCCTGATCCGTGAAGGCAACTTTGATGCGGCATTGAGTGTGGCACGGGAGCAGGTTGAAGGGGGGGCCCAGGTAATTGATATCAACATGGACGAGGGAATGATTGATGGAGTAGAATCAATGGTACGTTTCCTGAACCTGATTGGCTCTGAACCGGATATTTCCAGAGTTCCCATCATGATTGATTCCTCCCGATGGGAAATAATTGAAGCGGGTTTAAAATGTGTGCAGGGAAAGTGTATTGTGAATTCTATATCATTAAAAAGTGGGGAAGCAGAGTTTATCAGACAAGCAAAAATTGTAAAACGTTTTGGTGCTGCGGTAATCGTAATGTTGTTTGATGAAGTGGGTCAGGCAGATAATTATGAACGACGCATTGAGATTGCCGGAAGAGCATATAGAATATTAACCGAAATCGTTCATTTCCCTGCAGGTGATATCATCTTTGATCCCAATATTTTCCCAGTTGCAACGGGGATGGAAGAACACCGTAAAAATGCCCTTGATTTCTTTAATGGAGCCCGATGGATTAAAGAAAATTTACCGGGAGCAAAAATTAGTGGTGGCGTTTCAAATGTATCTTTTTCGTTCAGAGGCAATGACAAAGTCCGTGAGGCGATGCATTCTGCTTTTTTATTCCATGCGATTAAAAATGGTATGGATATGGGAATTGTGAACCCAAGTCAGTTGGAAGTTTATGATGAGATTGAAAAGGAATTGCTGGAAAGGGTTGAAGATGTTTTGTTGGATAGAAGAGCGGATGCAACGGAGCGCTTGTTGGAATATGCCGAAAAAGTTAAAGGAAAAGGCAAAGAAAAAGTGTTGGATGATGAATGGCGTAAAGCACCGGTAGAAGAGCGATTGAGTCATGCTTTGATTAAAGGCATTATCGAATATGTTGAAGAAGATACCGAAGAGGCACGTCAGAAATATGCAAGGCCACTTGAAGTAATTGAAGGTCCGTTGATGGCCGGAATGAATGTGGTAGGGGATTTATTTGGTGCCGGGAAAATGTTCTTACCTCAGGTAGTAAAAAGTGCAAGGGTAATGAAAAAATCGGTAGCTTATTTAATGCCTTATATGGAAGAAGAAAAAAGAAAATCAGGAGATACTTCCACTTCGCAGGGCAAGATATTAATGGCAACTGTAAAAGGGGACGTGCATGATATTGGAAAAAATATTGTAGGGGTTGTTTTGGCTTGCAATAATTATGATATCATCGATATTGGGGTGATGGTTCCGGCCGAAAAAATATTGGAAACCGCTATCAGAGAAAAGGTTGATGTAATTGGTTTAAGTGGCCTGATAACTCCAAGTCTGGATGAAATGGTTCATGTTGCCAAAGAGATGGAAAGAATGGGAATGAAAATCCCGCTGTTGATTGGTGGGGCAACCACTTCACGTGCACATACAGCTGTAAAAATTGACCCGGTTTATAGTGGGGCTGTGGTGCATGTATTGGATGCAAGCAAAGGCGTTCCTGTTGTTCAGAGTTTGGTAAGTAAAGATCAAAAGGAAGGAACTAAAGCAAAATTTAAAGCAGAATATGAACAGTTCAGAATAGATTATAAAAACAGAAGAAAAGACAAGAATTTTATTGAACTAACAAAAGCCCGTGAACAAAAAATCAAGGTCGACTTTGGCCAAATTGTTGAACCGGGCTTTTTAGGTACCAAAGTATTGGATAATTATCCGCTAGAAGATTTACGCAAAAGAATCGACTGGACTCCTTTCTTCTCTACCTGGGAACTGGCGGGTAAATATCCAGCAATTTTAAGTGATAAAATAGTGGGAGTAGAAGCCACCAAATTATTCCATGATGCAAATAAACTGTTAGATAAAGTGATCCATGAAAAGTTGTTGAAGGCAAAAGGGGTAATTGGATTTTTTGAGGCAAATTCTGTTGGAGATGATGTGGTATTAGCTAGAAATGAGAAATGGGATCCCGATAGCTATCGGGAGGGAAAGGAGAAGTTTGATAATGAGAATAATGAAATCACATTCAATTTTCTTAGACAGCAGAATGAAAAAGCTGCTGATCAGCCCTATTTATGTTTGGCTGATTTTATTGCACCCAAAGAAAGTGGGCAGCAGGATTATTTGGGTTTGTTTGCCGTTACTACCGGTATTGGAATTGAACCGTTAATTGAAGTCTTCGAAAAAAATCATGATGATTACAACAGCATAATGATAAAAGCATTAGCGGATCGTTTGGCGGAAGCTTTTGCGGAAAAATTACATGAGTTGGTGCGAACCGAATACTGGGGGTTTGCCAAAGGTGAAAACCTGTCGGATGAAGAAATTATCAGGGAAAAATACGAGAGCATCCGTCCTGCACCCGGCTATCCTGCCTGTCCCGATCATACCGAAAAACGCAAGTTGTTCGATTTATTGGAAGTTGAAAAGGCAACCGGTATTACCTTAACCGAAAATTTTGCCATGTATCCAACCGCCGCCGTGAGTGGATTTTATTTTGCCAATCCAGCAAGCAAGTATTTTGCAGTGGGTAAAATTGGAAAAGATCAGGTGGAAGATTATGCCGGACGAAAGGGTATGAAGGTAGATTCCATAGAACGCTGGTTAGCTCCAAATCTGGGATATGATAATTAGGAACCGATTATGGATGGTGTACTTAAATTAACAAAAAAATCCTCCTTATTGAAATAGCTCCTTCGGTCAGATCGCTTTTCAAGAATAATTAACAAGAAATTAAGAATAATAATGTTTTCGGTTTAAATATTTCCGAAAAATTTGTTATTATATTTGTATGTACTAATAAATACCAATATGAAAACAAAAATCTACATGATACTTTTTTGGGTATTTATTATTACCGAAATAAATTTAAAAGCCCAAACTACCCTGAGCACAATTTCCGCTTCATTAGTGGGTGGAGGGCAAAATGGAATCACTTTTAATGTGAATGCGATCAATCCAATCACAATTTCTGAAATAGGAACAGCCAGCAATGTGGGTGGCTTAACGTATGTTGAGATTTGGTATAAGACTTCCGCAATTAACGGACCCCCCACTATTAATTCCGCTAATGGGTGGATACTTGCAGGTTCAATACCGTCCATGAATATTAATTCAGGTCCTTCAAGCTTTACCGGTATTCCAATTCCTTTAAATATTCCAATTCCGATGGGGGCAACTTTTGGGTTTTTCATTGGATGTACCGATGGAGAGATTGGGTATAAAATTTATATTGGAGGCAATAGCAACTTTTCCGATGCGAATGCCACAATCCAGACGGGAGTAAATGTTGGATATAGCGGTGCAGCTCCCAATCCCACCAATACCATCAGACAGTTTACGGGCAGTATAAAATACCACCTTACTGCGGGTCCTGTTTTAAATCCGGTTGCAAATTTTTTCCCGGGTCAGTCATTGCCTTATGCCATAACTGACGACACGGTTTGGATGAACAGTCCTTATAAAATATTTGCCAATAGCGCATACGCAACAAGAAGTTATTGGAGATTGCCCGGAACCAGTCCTTTAAATGCCGGCTATACAACCCAATCTGTTCAATACGAAACAGAAACTTATATTGATACCGCAAAATATAATAAGTACTTAACCTATTCATTCAACTCACGTGGACTCAAAACAGTAAAAATATTAAGTATCAACGAGTCGAATAGGTTGTTTTTAAGAGATACGATAACCAGATATATTTTTGTGGATACTCCAAATGTGAAACCCAGAGCAAATTTTTCGGTGAATAAGAAATTGGTGGGTTTGGCAGATTATGTATCTCTGCTTGATTTAAGTTCTTATGGTCAAAATTATTGGCAATGGTCTATTGTTCCTGAGGTAACGAATGTTCCAAACCCATACTTCGCAAATTTCTTTTCAAATGCCTTTGATCAAAACACCTTGTTGTTTGGCGGTTATCCGGGTAAATATGCGATATGCCTGAAAGTATGGAATGCCAGGGGATGGGATTCAATTTGTAAGCCAGACATTATAGAGATAATAAACAGTATCAATATGTGCAGTGGTACCGGTTCCTCAAACAGCAGTTGGGATCAGGGCTTGTTGTTTGGACCCAACGGACCAACTTTGTCTTATACCCGATCGATGGTAACGGGCTGCCCGGGTTTTTTATTACAGCCCTGTGCAGATAGTATTTTCTTATTTGTTGATCGTATTAAGATGTTACCCAGTGATACTTTGGTTATCCATAATGGCACGAGTTCAGCCGCACCAATATTGGCAAAACTGGGGGCAGCAAATATTGGCGTTTTACCACTAGCGATCAAAAACAACGGAATCAGAGGCGGTAGCAGGTTGTTTTTAAGATTTATGGTTGGCACTGGAGGCATACCAACTCCATATGACTCAGCTGGCTTCACCATCAGATGGTCTATCAAGGTATTGAGTTCAAGCATTCCTCAATCGCATATGGTTGTTCCTGATACCATTTTTCACAATCAGCCAGTTCAGTTTTCGAATACCTCAACCGGATCACTTCTGCAGTTTTCATGGGATACAGATGGTGATGGAATCTATGATACATCAGGTAGTATGATAAATAAATCTTATGCAGTTACCGCGTCTAATACAAAAAAAATATGTTTAGTCACTTATAACTGCATTGGAAGTGATACTACTTGCAAAAACGTTCGGTTTTTACCTGTCAATTATAAACCCATAGCTCGTTTTTCGGTAGATAAAGTTCAGGGATTCAATACAGATACATTTTATTTTTCGGATATGAGTTTATTTGGCCCTGCGAGTTGGAAATGGAACATCACTCCAGGTGCTAATGTGCAATATTTAGCAGGAACTACCTCCAATAGCCGGAATCCAAAAGTGCGATTTACTGCAATTTCAAAATTTACGGTAAAACTTGTGGTGAGTAATAGTCTGGGTAGCGATTCCATTACCAAGTTTGACTATATCAGTGTTTACAGTTATAATAACCCGGGGTGCTTGAATAATATTTCTCAGTCGGATGGAAGTATCGGGATCAGTCGTGTTATTCTGCAATCCGGTATAGATACCTCAACGGGTTCAAATACTCCTTGTTACGAATGGGTACGTGGAAATCAATTTGCAAATTTATACAGAGGCAAAAAAGTTGCCTTAAAAATTTCCAGAGTACTAACTACAAGTCCAATGGATAGGAAAGCCTGGATTGATTTCAACAGAGATGGTGATTTTACTACAGATGAATTGGTGATGAATGAATTGAATGCTACGAACTTACAACGTACAGATAGTATTTTAATCAGCAATACACAGGCAATCGGTACTGGCCGGATGCGTGTGGGAGTCACTTATGCAGGAACCCAATTAAATCCAAATATTGTATTTCTGGGCGTGTTTAAAGATTATAATGTTAACTTCCCGATGGATCAGATAAAACCAACAATCTCCCTTAATGGTTTATCACCCTTATACACTTATGTTCACGCACCATTCGTTGATCCCGGGGTTTCAGCCATGGATAATATTGAAGGAAATATAAGTGCTAAATATAAAGTGATCGGCACGGTTGATACCAGCATGGTTGGATATAATACTTTGCGATATTACGTCACCGATTTATATGGCAATACCAGTGATACGCTAACACGCACGGTATTTGTTGTGATCAACCAAACCGGCCCGACTATTACACTCCTTGGTTCTTTGAATTATTATTTTGAAGTTTATCATAAATATACCGATCTGGGTTTTATGGCCAGAACCAATCAGAATGTAAATATTGATTCTCTAGTAGTTGTTACCTGTACAATAGATACCGCCAAATTCGGAAACTACCTGGCTACCTATCAGGTTTCGGATGCATTTGGAACGGCAATCGCTTATAGAAATATTACTGTGGGAGATACCACCAAACCAGAATTATTGTTGCCAAAAGATAATATCTATAAACACAATTTAAATACGCCGATTGATTTATTCAAAATAATTAGGGCTAAAGATAATTACTGGCCGGAAAGTGCTATTACCATATATAAACAAGGTATGGTTGATGTAAATACCCTCGGTAGTTATTCGGTTTGTTATGATGCAGTAGATGGATCCAATAACGTGGCTCCTACTACCTGTATCCAGGTGATTGTCGGGGATTTTATACCACCCACAATCACTTTGAAAGGCTATAAAGTAATAGGTATGGAAGGCTGTTCCGGCACTCCTTATATAGATTCTGGAGTAACCGTATCTGATAATTACTGGCCGGTTTCAAGCATAAACGTTGTAAAAAAGGGTACTGTTAATATAAATAAACCGGGTATCTATTATTTGTGGTATGTGGCCTCAGATCCTTCCGGCAATAAGGATTCACTGATGCGGGAAGTGAGGATTTTAGATTTAACTAAACCACGTGTAAAATTACTAAATATGAGTGGTTCAAACTGGCCTGCTAATAAATTATTTGTTGCGGATTCGGTAATACTGGAAGACAATTGTAACACTGATTCCGAAATGAGGCCTAACTATGTTCCTCCTACCATTCCATTTCCTCTTCCTTATCCTGTGGGGTTAATCAGCTTACGCTATAAAGTAAAGGATTTATCGGGAAATGAATCTGATGAAACAGTTCGTATGATAAATATAGTTCCAACCGGTATCAATGAAATGATGAATATGGAGAATGTAATCAGCATTTATCCAAACCCGAGTGAAGGAGTATTGTTTTTGAAGTTATTAAAAGTTCAAAAAGAAGATATAGAAATAGTGCTGTTTGATATATTAGGAAATAGGTTATCTGGAAAGACAATAAAAGCTCAAACACTTCAGACCGAAACACTCGATTTGCAGCATATACCTAAAGGAATTTATTTCATCAGGCTTCAGGCAGGCGAAAAAGTATATGCTAAAAAATTGTTATTAAACTAGAATTTTCCTTTTGAAATTCATCAGAAGTTTCATTTTGCTCCGGTTCCTTTTCCGGCCTTTTTGTTCCTGTACCTAAATTCCTTATTTTCGTCGCTTCATTTAAATAAAAAGAAAGAGGTTTTAAGGTGCAAAAATTTTTAATAAAAGATCTGGCCAAATATGAAGGTCAGGAAGTTACATTGATGGGATGGGCCAGTAATAAGCGTGAAAGCAAAGGCCTGGTATTTATTGTTTTGCGTGATGGAACCGGATGGTGCCAATGCGTAGTGAGTTTAGACAGCGTTGGTGAAACCTTGTTTGAAGAAGCCCGTAAAGTGAGCCTGGAATCATCCTTGACCCTAAGCGGAAAAATAGTAAAAGATGAACGCCAGATAGGTGGTTTTGAATTGCAGGCCAACGGAATTACCTTAATTGGGGAATCAATTGAATACCCGATCGCAAAGAAAGAACATGGGGTAGATTTTTTAATGGACAAACGCCATCTGTGGTTACGCAGCCAAAGGCAATGGGCTATCATGAAAATTCGAAACCGGATTATTTTTGCGATTCACGCGTTTTTTCAGGGTGAAGGATTCGTTCAAATGGATGCGCCCCTGTTTACAGGTAACGCTTGTGAAGGAACCAGTAATTTGTTTGAAACTGATTTTTACGGCGATCCAGCTTATTTAAGTCAGAGTGGTCAGTTATACGGTGAGGCAATGGCATTTTCCTTAGGGAAAATATACACATTCGGACCCACCTTCAGAGCGGAGAAATCGAAAACCCGGAGGCACCTGAGTGAGTTCTGGATGATAGAACCGGAAATGGTTTTCTATGATATTTTTGATAACATGGATCTGATCGAGAATTTTCTGCGATTCGTTACCAATAGCGTATTAGAACATTGTAAACAAGAATTGGAAATAATTGGCAGAGATACAAGCGTCCTTAAAAATATTAGTAAAGCTTTTCCCCGTTTAACGTATGATGAGGCTGTGCGCATCATTAAAGGGGAACAGGATGTGAATGGACAAAACGCGATTACCTCATTAGAAGAAGAGTTGAAATCGGTTCAGGAAAGAATTGCAGCAATTAAAACCGAAATAAACGATAGAGAAGAGAAAATAAAAACGCCCGGAATGAAAAAGGGCGAAATCGGATTTAACCAGGCTCAGATTGATAAATTAAAGCAAGAGTTGGGTGACAGTGAAGAACAGGAAAGAAATATCCCCCAATGGCTTAGTAGTGCCAAAAATTTTACTTATGGAAGCGATTTGGGAGGAAGTGATGAAACCGTTATTACGCGTTTATTTGATGTACCCATTATGGTGTATAACTGGCCGCACGAAGTGAAAGCATTTTATTTGAAACGTGATCCGGATAATCACAGATTTGCCAGAGGGGTTGATGTACTGGCACCTGAAGGTTACGGCGAAATTGTAGGCGGAGGAGAGCGTGAAACGGATGAAAAACTGTTGATTGAAAAAATAAAAGAACATGAGTTACCCATGGAGGCTTTTGAATGGTACCTTGATTTACGTCGCTTTGGTACGGTTCCTCACGCCGGATTTGGCTTAGGATTGGAGCGTTTGGTAACCTGGATTTGTAAATTGCCACATGTGCGCGAAAGTATTCCATTTCCGAGAATGTATGGACGATTATTACCTTAATGGAACAGGGGAAATCGAATATATTTTTACGGATCATTTCATGTAAATAGCTGAGATGCGCATGAAAAAGAGTATTTTTCTGTTTGTCTTTTTCTATTTGACTTTTTCTACTGTTAACGCACAGCAAAAGAATCAACTTGAAAAACTTCTGGACAGGGGATACCGTATTTTTGAAGGCGATTCGGTTCACCCTAAAAATAAATATCTTTTTGTTTTGCCTATCTGGGGTATTTCTCCGGAAACTGGCTGGCAACTGGGATTAACGGCAGGTTATATTTTTAAAGTGAAGCAGGATAGCATTACCCGACCTTCTTTTTTAAGGTTAAACACACTATTTACCCAATACCATCAATTATGTGTGCTGCCCTCAGCGGATATTTTTTTTGCAAAGAATAAGTACAACCTGAAAGCGGAGTTTATCTATAATGATTTTAATGAAAAATACTGGGGTATCGGGAATAAAGTTCTGGATTCGGCCAAAGAAAATTACGATTTTAAAATGCATCGCCTGAACGCAAAACTCATGCGTCAGTTTATTAAGAATGCGTATGCCGGTGTTCAGTTTCAATATGATCGTTTGTTTCAATTAGAATACGGTTCAGCAAGTATTACCACAAATAGCGGCGTTGTTGGAATCAGGGGTTACAGTGTTTTCGGATTGGGTTTAGCCCTTGCCTATGATAACCGCGATAATATTTATTATCCATTAAATGGAACCTATATTGAACTCTCTAACTTTTACTACAGTAAAATATTGGGCAGTACAAATGAATTTGAAAATGTAGTTATTGATGCCCGTAAATTTGTTCAACTTTGGAATCAAAATGTTTTAGCCATGCAGGTTTATGGTAATTTCAATTTTGGTGATATCCCTTATCGATTAATGGGTACGATGGGTAATGAAATGATTATGCGGGGATATTATAGGGGCAGGTATAGGGATAATATGATGTCGGCTGTTCAGGTAGAATTGCGCAAAACAATATGGGGACCTCTGGGTTTTACTGTTTTTGGCGGAGCAGGAAATGTTGGCAAAAATTCAAAAGATTTATTTTCTTCACCAAAAGCAAATTATGGTTTTGGCCTGAGGTTTATAGCAGTGCGAAAAGAACATATCAATTTTCGGATGGATATGGGATTTGGTGAAGGAAATATCCGGGGGCTATATTTTACAATGGCTGAAGCGTTTTAGGAGAAGGTTTTGTTTTCGAAAATGTTATAACTCAAACCATTTCAAAACCATTTCTTTATTTGAATCCACAAAGGTTTTATGTGTAAATTCATTGGATTGCAATTGATATTGATAATCGTTTTTCCACTCCTCAAATTTCTGACACATTTCTTCAACTGCATCACAAACAAACTTCAGGTCGGCATTACTGGTAGTGGGGTGTATCGAAATCCGGATCCAACCCGGTTTGTTAGATAAAATGCCCTGATGAATTTCGTTGGTGATGGATTTAGATAGCGCCTGATCCACGTTCAATAAATAATGCCCGTAAGTTCCCGCACAGGAACATCCACCTCTTACCTGAATACCGAATTTATCATTTAATAATTTAACGCCAAAATTAAAATGCAGGTCATCGATATAAAAAGAGAACACTCCCAGGCGATGTTTTTCATTTCCGGCGAGGATATGCAGGTTTGGGATTTTTGATATGCGACTGAACAGATATTCCATAATTTCCGCTTCTCTTTTCAAAATCCTGTCAATACCCATTTCTTCTTTGAGCTTAACACATAAGGCGGCCTTTATGGTTTGAAGAAACGGAGGGGTTCCGCCATCTTCACGTTCTTCAATGCTGTCAATATACTCATATTCGTTCCATGGATTTGTCCATTTCACGGTTCCACCACCCGGATGATCGGGAACTAGGTTATGGTATAATTTACTGTTAAAAATTAAGATCCCTGAAGTTCCGGGACCCCCTAAAAATTTGTGAGGTGAAAAGAAAATAGCATCCAATCGTTCGGCTTCATTTTGCGGATGCATATCTATTTTAATATAAGGCGCAGAGCAGGCAAAATCAATAAAACACAAACCATTATTTCTATGCATAATAGCAGCAATCCGGTTATAGGGAGGTATGATTCCGGTAACATTGGAACCACCCGAAACAGAGGCTATTTTGTAAAGCCGGTTTTTATAGGATTGAACTAATTTTTCAAATGCAGCTAAATCTACCAAACCTTTTTCATCCGGATCAATGATTACCACATCACAAATGGTTTCGAGCCAGGTGGTTTGGTTTGAATGATGTTCCATATGGGTAATAAAAACAACGGGACGTTCCTCTTCATTTAAACGGTAGGATTCTCTTACTTTCTCAGGAACCCTATAACCCATCATGCGCTGAAACTTATTGATAACACCGGTCATTCCATTTCCGGCTGCTATCAATACATCATCTTCATTGGCATTTACATGCTTTTTAATGATATGCTTAGCTTCGTGATAAGCCATAGTCATCAGGGTGCCGGTGATAGAAGTCTCGTTGTGTGTATTTGCTACAAAAGGACCAAAATCATTCACAAGCTTATCTTCAATAGGCCGGTATAATTTAGCACTGGCAGTCCAGTCGAAATAAAGAATTTTCTTTTTACCAAAAGGACCTTCAAAGCTTTGGTCAGCACCGATAATATTGTTTCTATAGGGCAGGAAGTATTTTTCTAACTCATTCATAGGGGTAATTTTATACGAAAATAGGACTTGAAACGGAATACCGGATAAAAATTTTAATCAGGCTATTTTACTATTATCGGATCAAAGCGCATCCAGCTTCCTGTTCTAAAAAAACCTCCCCCAAAGGCCCGTCGCATTCTCCAGACCATTAAAGAGGAAGCGGTAGCGCCCTGTGCAGGTTTTTGAGCCAATTTTTTTTGCCCTCGTGCATTTATTTGTAAATGGCATATTTCCTGCTTTTTAGCAATGGGTACTATTCCGGTAATTGTTTGTCTTCTTATTTTGAATAAAAATAAGACGTATTAATTCCGGCCAAAAAACTACCTAAATATTTTCCGCTTGTATCGTACCTCAAAATTTCGCTACGTTGTACATAGTCTTTTGCATTGGCCAATAAAATTTCATTCTCGTATTTATTATATCCTATGGCATAAAGCGTTTTATTACTCAACTGAAACATCGGATTGGCAGGTAAGGAATTTGAAGTAATATCCATGGAATAGGCTTGATCGCTGATCCAGTATATTTTGGTTTTTGCCGGATTCATGATCATTTTTATGGGTTTGGCCGTTATGGCAAAACTGAATGAATGAAGGATGCTCAGGTTTGACGGATTGATCAGATGAAGTTGAGGCGGAATGCTGTTTGCCTGATCTCCTGTTGTTAATACCCACAAGCGGTTTAATGCATCTATTTGAAGACACTGTGATCCATATCCTATCGGAATGCTGTCAGTAATCAGGTCGCTTTGCGAATTTACAATATACAGGTAAGAAGAATTTTTGTTGCTGATAAATACTTTGTTCCCATAAAGCAACATTTCTTCGGTCCAACCGGGGCAGGGTATGGTATTAATCACTTTTTTTTGCTCAATGTCAATTACTGAAATCCGGTTATCATACAAATCACTTACATAGGCTTTATTGGTTTGAATGCCCAATAAAAATCGTGGCGACTTTAATCCGGTAATTGTACCAACCGATCTGAAAGTTTTAGGGTCAATCATTTCAATTTTGCCACTGTTATTTACAATCAGATAGGCAATATTGTTGAACACCGTGATGGATTGTAATACATCGCCCAGGGGTTTATTATTGATGGCCTTAAATACATCTTCGTACAATTTGTGAGAGCTTGTATTGTAAAAACTCAAGCTGGCATTACCCCATTGAAAGTTTCCTTCATTGCAAATAAATACCCCATTCTGAAGACTATCTGCCGGATCGATGCCGATATCAGTTTGTTTTGGTGTTTTATCGCATGAAGTCAGGAGCAAAATGCAAGCAACAAATCCGGTAATAAAGACAGTTTGGATGCTATTTTTTAGATTAACAGTCATTGAAATTATTGTTTAATGAATCTTTGAGTCAACATACCCTTATCTGTTAAAACCTGCAAGAGGTAAATACCTTCAGTCAGCGATGAGATATCTACATCTTCACCGGTTCCATTTATCAGAATTTCACCTTGTAAATTTAAAATGCAAACTTCTTTCATTTCCCGGTTCAATGAAAGATGGATTTGAGTTATTGCGGGATTAGGGTAAACCGATAATATGCCGTTTTCATGTATTTCATGGATACCCGTTTTTATATCAAGGGTAGTAAAATTATCCATACAAAAATACTGCGGGGTATTGATTCCATAGGTACCTGTATCAGAAGAGAGAAAGTAAAACCTCAGACTGTCCACATCACCTAATTTGGTTAAATCTAACCAACTCCATGTTTTCAGGATATAATCTTTTGAATGATCCGGAAAGCGATAATCTGCAAGAAAAAACGCAATGGAATCCTGTTTAACCACCCCATTCTTCCAGGCACCAATGATGACTTTGAAAAAGTCGGGATCATCGCCTGTTAATCCTCCGAATTTTTTCGAAAAGGAACTTCCATTCTGCATATCAGAATATGCGTAAGTGCTGTTGGTAATATAAAATCCACCTACTTGTTTTCCCATTGCTGATCCGGTAAGTCTGAGAATTCCATTTTTGTACATTAATGCATAGGATTTTGAATTGTTATACCCTTTTGCCGTGATGGCACTGTATTGATTTAAGTATGTTCCGCTTGTATCATTGGTGGTTGTTGAAACGGCAAAACCCTCCCAATAATCACCGTAAGTTGAATCGAAATAATTTTCAAAATAAGCGGTGCCACTCGTAAAGCCACCACTAAAATCTTTACCGTTCCAGTAGGTATTTGAACTTAGGTTTAAATTTTCGAAGGTGGCAATTGTTTGCGCTTTGGCTGAACCAAAAATAAGTATGAACAGCAGGCAGAATGTGATTTTTTGTAAATTGAATTTCATGTTTAAAATTTGATGTTAATGGATAATTGATAATTTCTTAATGGCATGGGTCGGTTCAGCATCACCTGATAAGTTATATTGAACAGATTATTTATTTGTGCCTGAATGGTAAGGGTGTTATTTTTAAAGGGAAATAATTTACTTAGGCTTATTTTCCCTGTCTGATATGGGTTCAGCCAGAATTGGTTATCACTTGAAACAAAAGTTGTTCCGATATAATGATGCTGGTAGGTTGCAGAATAACCTTTATAAATAAATCCGAATTGAAATAGATGTTTTACTCTGGGTATATAGATCAATTGTTTGTCGAAATCCGGGTCGATGACAGAAGAAGCTGATGGATTTTGCTTAGTTGAAAGAGTTAAATCATGTAATCCACCCATCCTGAATTTTATCTTTTGCAGAGAATAATTCAGATTCCAGTCGGCCTCGATTCCTCTGGCCCAAACCCGATTGAGGTTGAATGGGCTTACACTCCCTGAAGAAACAGGTAACCAGATAATCCAGTTTTCTATATTTTTATTGAAGATTGTTAAGGTAGCTGAAACAGCAATTTTATTTACAAATATTGACTTAGCTTTCAGACTAATTTCTTCATTCCATCCCGATTCAGGATGAAGATTCGCATTACCTCCCGGGGTCCAGTATAAATCATTAAATGTAGGCAAACGGTAACTTCTGGAAGCATTTGCCATGAGCGAAAAATATTTGTTTGGATCAAATTGAAAACCATAGGATGGCATGATTGGAACCGGCGATCCGTCAACCCATTCTTGTCGTATGCTAATTTGTTGCTGCAACTTTTGGTTCAACCATAGCCATTTGTATGAACCAAAGAGTGCCTGTTTATTTTGTTGGACCCAACCTTTATAGGATGAGGAATAGGCAACATTATTCTGATTCATTACACTCAGTTGAAAAAAACTTTTGGCCGTATGATAAAATTGGTCAACATAAAAAATGTGACTTTGCGATTTGCTGCTTGATTGACCGTTTGTGGAATCAAAATAACTCAGGAAATCGTCGAGTAATGCATATCGGATGTTTAATTCGTATTGCAAATTTTTGAATTTGTATTCAGCATTCAGCCTTTTACTCACATCTATTTGATTCGCAAAATTATTGATCAGATTCAAGGCAGGAGTGATGCCTCTTTCATTTTGCTGAATCCAGCTTCGGAGAATATAGGCATTTTTTTGATTGGGGGTAAAGCTAAATTCCTGCACCCAGGCAAGCGTTGAATAGGATGAGTTCTTTGCAAATTCTGAAGGTGCAGAGGCATACTTTGGCACATGGATGCTATATGAATTTTGAAGCAGGTCTATGTTTTTATATTCGAAATCATTTTCAGATTTCTGCGTGAATATTTTTTGCGAAAGCTGCCACTTATTTTTCTTAAAGAACAATTTTATTCCGCTTGTAAATGTATGATAGCTTGCTAACCCTAACATAAATTCGCCTTTCACTCCTTCCGCCACAGGAGCTAATGATTGCAGATGAACAGCTCCTCCAATCGCGCCTGATCCAAACAAAGAAGAAGGGCTTCCATATTGAATGGCAATTCCTTCCATTAAAAAGCCGGGTATTAATGAGAAATCGGTTTGACCATTCATGGTGCTTTGGAGATTAAATCCATTCCACAATACCGGAGTATGATTTGAATTTCCACCTCTGAAACCTGCTGAGGCTAAAATTGCAGGCCCGTAGGATTTCATAAAAATCTGGCTTTTATCGGATAATATCTGAGCCAGGTTATTTTGGTTGTTTTGGGCTAAAAATAAACTGTCAATCAGATTGAATTTATTGCCAACAAAAAAGGAAGCATAGCGCAAGCCTGTAATATTCGCTGTTGCCAGGTATTTTATAGAGTCTTTAGGTTGTTGAATTTCTGATATTATCCCTCTGAAAGATTGCTTAAACAGACGGATAGCAGCGAAACTATGCCGGAAGGACAATAAAATTATAATAGCACATAAAGCAATTTTATTTAGCATATATGGATTCATGCTTAAAGAAAAATTGTTGAATGAAACGGGAATAAAAGCCAGGCAGGCAATTAAACAAAATCGCATCACTCAGCTCTTTTTCCCGAAAGCCACGTTGATATTCAAATTACTTTAGGCAGGTCTTCTGACTTACACCATTATTATCCGGCCTTCCCATCCCGACTTAACGCGAGACAGTGACAAAGAGGAAGATAATAACTGACAGGTTATTAAATGTAAAATCAGTTATTTTATTAAAAGAGCAATCGGTAATCGGTAAGTGGTAATCGGAGTGTTATTACCGATTACCCTTTAAACTGATTACTGATTACCAAATTAAGAATGTAACTAATTTTCCAATTAATTAATAATCTTGATTTATAACCTATCCGGCGCTTACAGCAGCGGGTACTGTCTGAGATTTTCACTCAAGTTCCCTTTTCATTACGTACATGCATACGTAAACCAAAAGCGACACAAAAATAGTTTTTGATTTGGATTGTGCAAGTGAAATAAAAACAATATACCGTAGATCCCGTGAGTACCGCAAGAAGAAAATTATTGAACCTCGTATGCACCTATACTTGGCAGGGTAATATTTCTATTTCTGTTTTTGAGATCTCTTAATATCCCCACTGGAATACCCATATTGGCACAGGGAGAGCTTTTATTCAGGTCGTAATCTGCGTCTTGAATACTCTTAAAACGAGGATCAACGTTAAGCAGATTTCCATTAATACCCAGTGATTTGTCGGTAGTTTTTAATAAGTTATTATTTAAAATTTTAGTGATGATTGCTCCTCCTTTCGGGTCGTTATTCACGTAAAACTCGTCATCTAAACTACCATAGATAATATTATTTTTGACATTAAAATTCAGCGAAAAGCTATAAAGAACATTTCCATTTTTATCTCTCCAGGGTGCATTACTCAGGTAAAATCCGGGGTCTTTTCTTCCGGCACTGAACGACTGGGTTGCAAAGGTGTTATGAACCAAATCGTAGGTTCCACCCAGTTCGCCCACAAAACTGTATAAGCCACAATTGGCAACGAGATTATTTTCGGCGTATAGTTTACCCGTATAGCATAAGATCCCTGCCGCGCTGATATTCTTGATAAGGGTTTGTTTGAGCTCAAGTCCGTATGTGCCGGAATTTGGTAAAGAATCTATTCTGATTCCGATATATCCGTTTTTAATGATGGCTCCTGAAATTTTGTTACCACTGCTTCCTTGTTTAAAATGAATTCCAATCCACTGACCGGGCATTTCTTTATAATCATCGTCTAAGCGACTTCCCTGGAAAATAACAGGGTTATCAATGGTTCCATTTACAATTAAGGTTCCCATCACAATTATCTCCGAATTGATATAACTATAAATATGCGTTCCGGCTTCAATCGTTAAGGTACATCCAACAGGAACCAGAACCGATTCATAAATGACATAGGGCTTATTGCTCGTCCAAAGCAGATTTCCTCCTGTACAGTCTAGTATTTCATTTTTGAAATAATTGGCATCTTGTGCATAGGCAACCAAATCTACATGTTGCTTATTGCCATTGGTTTCAAACAAAATCTGATCAGCTACAATAAAGGGAGTATTACTACCTACCTCGTTGATATACGCCTGCACAAAAATATAAATGCTGTCGTTTCCTCTTATTTCAATATCGTTAAAAACGGTACCCCCTCTTCCATCTACATTCAATTTGAATAAACCGTAGAAATTTCCAGCCAACCTGATGTTTGTTTTTACTGCATATTTGCTGGGATTGGTTACTCTCACCTGAAGGGTAACACTCCTTGGAGAAAAAGTATCATGACCTAATTGAGAAAATATCGTGTCAAAAAACACCGTATCGGTAGAGAATTTCAGGGTGACGGCGTCCTTTGTAATCGTATCGTTTTTCCTGCAATTCTGAAAGGTGAAGAACCAGAGAAGAATCAGGAGCCAGGCGCTATGTTTTTTTAGTAAGTTCAATACTGCAATAATAAGAAAATGAAATGATTTTTATGCTGAATTAAATAGCATAACGTTCAATAATCCAATCTGGTATCACAGCAGCTTTTCCGGTTTCAAAGTTAATCATGGTATAATTAAAGTACCCGCAACAAGCCATTTTATTGCTTTGAACTCTGATTATTTCAAACGAAACTTTTACCCCGTCTTTGAATATTTCATCAATATAAGTTTTAATTCTCATGTCATCTCCCAATACAAGCGGACGTTTAAACTCCATAAAAGTATTTTTGATAACCCATCCATAACCATGTTTTAAGAATTCACTCATAGGCATTTTATAGCATCGCTCCATTTGGTCAAATCGCGCCGCCAGGACATAATCCATATAACGGCTGCTGTGCACATGCTGGTTCATGTCTATATCATCCGGACGAACTTTTAGGATGGTTTCGAAGCTGGTTTTATTAAGTGCAATCATAGTTGGCAATGATACTATAAAATATTTTCAGGCGGTAATGAGTTTTGTTGGATATAAAGAAATGTGTAAGAGCGGGGTAAAATATAATAATAGGCGTTTGTAAAGACTATTAAGTTCATTAGATTTGAACTGAAATTAATGAAAAGGTATTTTCTTTTACTCACCCTTATAATCCCTTTCTGGGCTCAGGCTTCCCATTTAATTGGGGGCTGTTTCCAATTGAAGTGGATTAGTGGGGATAATTATACCTTAGTGGTGAAAATTCTCAGAGATTGTGAGAATGGGAATCCAGGTGCATTTTTTGATGACCCTATTAATGTAGGTATCTACGAAAGGGTAACAAATGCTAAAAAAACAGACATTGATTTAAACTTTATCAGCATCAACAATGAGACTTTGAAATTCACCGGTCCGAATTGTGCCAATATTATTACCGGCTGTACGCATGTGGCCACCTATACCAAAAATATCACGCTTTCTTCGGCAATCTATTTAAGCAATAATGGATATTATTTAAGCTGGCAAAGATGTTGTAGAAATAATATCATTACCAATATTATTCAACCCCAAAATGCCGGAATGACTTTATATGCAGAAATTCCAAATCCAAAAATCATAAAGAATTCTACCCCGTATTATTCTAATAGTCCGAATACCCTCTTGTGTGCGAATAATTTATTTAAGTATAATATGAATTTTGTAGATGATGATGGAGATCAGTTGCATTATTCTTTAATAGAACCGATAAATGGCAATTCAGGTCCACCTCCCGGTCCGACAGTCATTACTGGTCCAGGTCCCTATCCAAATATAGTTTGGCGAAATCCTTTCAGCAACCAAAATGTGATAAACGGGACTTTCCCTTTAACCGTTGATTCGGCTACCGGTGAGTTAACCTGCAATCCATCAACGCCCGGAGTTTATGTAGCAAGCATCCGGGTAGAAGAATACCGGTTTAATAAAAAAATAGGAGAGGTACGGCTTGAATTGCAATTTACCGTAACAACCTGTCCCAACACGAGTCCTTTGGCTAGCGTAATTACCCTAAACAATCAATTAATATTAACGGATACGGTTGACGTACAGGTTCCGGATTTATTGTGTTTAAAAATAAGAGGGATAGACCAGACTGACTCAATATTTCTGAAAATAAGTTCGCCAATAATGGATTCAGGCTTTAAGACGTTTCCCGTGTTTGATACTTTAACTGGAGGTTTTAAAGTAGTTGAAACTAAGTTTTGTTTACAAAGTACATGTGAACATGAGCGTTTGAAGGAGCCATTTCCCGTTTATATTTCTTTGGTTGACAATGGTTGTCCGATTTCAAAAAATGCAGACGCAACATTTTGGGTAAGGGTTCATCCAATGCCATTGATGAACCCAACTGATTTATTGTGCATGACCCTTGTTAACGATAAGGAAACCTATTTTTACTATGGTGATTCAACGGATCCGGCGAATCCGTATTTTGAAAAGTACAATATTTACCGCGGAATTAACTACCAGAATTTTAAGTTAATTGATTCTGTTTATACGAAAAACCTGAAACAGTTCCACGATCTGAAAACGCCAAATTATGACCAGATCAATTATACCTATTTTATGATTGGGGTAAATAGGTGTCAACGATTAGGGCCCACTTCCGATACCATGGGAACTTTTGAGCAATTAAAATTTATCCCTGAGCAACAATTTTTAAAATATGTTACTGTTGCTGAAAACAAAAAAATTGAGATGAAATGGCCTCCCACCTGGGAGCGGGATTTTGCCAAATATTTTCTTTATAAATCAATAAATGGAACTGACCGGTTTGAATTGATACATACTTTTGAAGGCCAATATGATACAAGCTACACCGATAATGGGGTAAATGTGGCGGATACATCCTATTGTTACCAACTGATCATGAAAGATACCTGCGATAATATTGGGCCGGCAGGGAAAATTTCGTGTACCATGGTTTTAAAAGGAAAATCGTCTGATTTTATGAGCAGACTCAATTGGAATGAATATTCAGGTTGGACAGCTGGCGTTGAACAATACCTCATATTAAGAAATGACCCGGCAACACCATTTACTCAAATTGGAAAAAACAAGTCACAACTTATCTATACGGATGATAAGTTAAACTTAAATGAAGGCCTTTTTCACTATTTTATAATTGCCAAGGAACAATGGTCTGATGCGAATCCCTATTTTGGTGCTGAAAGTCAGTCAAATACAATCGAATTGTTGCAATCACCAATTGTTTATATTCCCAATGCCTTTACGGCCAATGGCGATGGATTAAATGATCAGTACCGATGGGTACCGGTATTTGTGAAAGACTTTTATATTGAGATTTATGACCGTTGGGGTGAGTTAATCTATAAAACAGCCGATAAAAATGCACCCTGGGATGGCAGGATTGATGGGGAGATCGCTGCAACCGATATTTATTTCTACCGATTGAGCTATACAGGTTGGGAGGGAACTGAAAAATTCAACTCCGGCAATTTCACCCTTTTAAGGTAAAAGTCTGCATTTCAGATAATTAGCATAAAACTCCATTTTGAACCAATTTCCCAAACAGGTTTTTAGGGATTGGTTGTTCACTTGTTTTCAACTTTTATTTGCCTGTGGTTGAAAAGCATGGCAAAATTTACCTTGTTTTAGGGAAATCTTATCATTCAATTTCTGTTGGATTTTGTAATTTTACAGTCGGAAAAATAGACAGGATGGTAAAAATGGACGAAAAACCAATTGTAATAGGTAAGCGTAAGAATATTCAAATTTTGTTAGACTATTGTTTGGATCAGCGGTTCACTATTAACGTGAAACCGAGAGGTCTTTCGAGCGATGATTTTGAAGTGGAGATTAGTCTGGATGGAATAAAGCAAGCAATAGCTTTAGGGATGTTTATTAAGGAAAACAAATTTGATGTTAGCGGTATGGGCGAATTATTGAAACCTAAAGCCGCGACTTTCAAAAAAAATGAACCCAAAGAGAATGGAACTACTGGTTTTGTTATCAGTACCCCGGAGCCGGCCAAAGTGGATGGTTCATTATTGAGTTTGGACTTAAATGTTAAAGGCAGCTGATAGAGAAATTTATTGGTTGTTGCCATATTTTAAGTTTCGTTGTTTGTGGTAAAGCAACGGAGATTTGATTGATTACGCAAGTATAGGAGCTCAGGCTCCTATTCTTGTTTCTGAGCCTGTTTATCATGTCCGCTGGTGGCGTCCTTAAACGAGACGATTTCCAAAAAATGCGCATTTACACAAGTTATCCCGATAGCTATCGGGAGCGCTTTTTTGGGAATCATATGCCTTGCCAGCGAACTCGCTAAACAGACTCTGTGCATTATTGGTTTACTGTTTTATAAACAATAGTGGGATATCAGTATATTTGTTTTTTTTAATTAGTATAGATGTATCAACAACAAGGATCTTCAGGATTTTCGAGTATGCCTCCGGTGGTAAAGAATCTGTTAATTATCAACGGATTGTGTTTCCTGGCGAATGTAGTTTTGGAGCAAAGAGGGGGATTTAATATGAATCAAACTTTTGGTTTGTTTTACCCCGAGTCAAAATTTTTTCAACCCTATCAGCTGATTACGCATGTATTTATGCATGGAAGTTTTATGCATTTGTTTTTTAACATGTTTAGTTTATGGATGTTTGGTAGCGTATTGGAAAATTATTGGGGTGCGAAGCGCTTCTTTATTTATTATTTTGTTACGGCACTTGGCGCTGCAACCTTGTACCTTGGGGTGAATGCTTACGAAGTTTATGGGGTAAAACAGGCCATTCAACAATTTGTTATGAATCCAGATTATGATTCTTTTTTTAAGCTGATTCAGAAAGACGCATTTTTAGCAAATGATAGTCAGGTTGCTGATTTTTTAACAGAATGGTTTAAAAATAAAAGCAATCCTGAATACATTAATTACGCCAAACAATTTTCAGGGTTTATGCTTGAGCGTAAAATGAATGTGCCTGTTGTGGGTGCGAGTGGAGCCGTATTCGGATTGTTATTGGGGTACGGTATGTTATTTCCGAATACCACTTTAATTATGTTATTTTTCCCTTTCCCGATTAAAGCAAAATATTTTGTCATCTTTTATGGTGCTTTAGAACTATGGCAGGGTTTTTCAAATAATCCTAATGATAATGTTGCCCATTTTGCGCATTTAGGCGGAATGTTATTTGGTTTTATTTTGATTAAAATATGGAATAAAACCAATCGGAAGAGTTTTTATTAATGACCCACTTAAAAATGATTTTTTATTAGGATTGTTTTAGGATTAGTTAGATTTGAAATGTTCGTTTATGTCAATTATTGAAGAAATAAAATATAAGTTCAGACAAGATAACGCAATTACAAAAATCATCATGATCAATGTGATGGTATTTGTGTTATTTTCATTAATCAATGTATTCTTATATTTATTTAATTCTGCTTCCAGTAGTTCCTGGTTTACCAAACTACTGATGTTGCCTGCTTCATTGGGGAATTTAATTTATCAGCCCTGGTCTATTATAACCTATATGTTTTTACATGAGGGGATTCTTCATATTTTATTTAATATGCTGTGGTTGTATTGGCTGGGCCAGTTGTTTCAGCAATATTTAGGAAATTCAAAGACTTTTCAGGTATACATATTAGGCGGTATTTTTGGAGGAATTTTATACATATTGTCCTATAATATATTTCCGGCCTTCTCGGAAAGTGTTAATCAATCATACGCTTTGGGGGCATCAGCAGGTGTTTTAGCCATTGTTGTTGCTACGGCAACCTTATTGCCGGATTACCAGATTATGTTGTTTTTATTAGGTTCTGTAAGATTAAAGTATATTGCGCTGTTCTCGGTTTTGTTGGATTTAATTAATATTCCCAACGGAAATGCCGGTGGACATATTGCCCATGTTGGCGGTGCAGCATTTGGTTATATCTATATCAAATTCCTGTACAGTCAAAGTGCTGTTCCCGGAGTTTTAGACCGTGTATTTGATTCTATCGGTAACGCGTTCAAACGAAAACCTAAAATGAAAATTTATCATAAAACAACCTATATGCGCGTTGAGAATAGTCAAAAACCAACTCAGATTGAAATTGATTTGATATTGGATAAAATTTCAAGAAATGGCTATGAGAGTTTGAATAAAAAAGAGAAAGAAATTTTGTTTAAGGCAAGTAAAGATTAATAGACCCCAATTGCAATTAAGTTTTATAAATAAAATAGTTTTAGGGATTAACATAGTTGTTGTTCTATGCCTGATTGGATCTTATGGGGCGCCATATATAAGCCCCTTGGAGTTTTGGCCAATCTCTTTTTTAGGGCTGGCCTTTCCTTTAATTTTTTTGGCAAATATGGTTTTCGTTGTTTACTGGATTTTCAGCAAAAGTAAATGGGTTTTATTATCCGTTCTGGTTGGAATATTTGGAATAAATCAGGTCCCATCATTTATTCAATTTGGGCAAAAAGTTTCAACCGATACTTCAATAAAAAGGATAAACATAGTAAGTTTCAATACCCATTATATGGGAGCCTATGATATGATTAACAATGACACCACTATTTTTTTTGATAACTTAAATGGGGTTCAGCCCGATATTATTTGTTTACAGGAATTTGCAAATCTTGGGGGCAATTATGAGAAGCCATTGTTCAGAGAGTTCTTCAAACGGTATAAAAACTATTCAAATGTAAATGCAGATGCTTTAAGTGTAAATTATCCGACCGGCTATGGGGTTTGTATCTTTACAAAATATCCTATCATTAACAAAGGTTTTGTTGAATTGATGAACAAAAATTCTAACCTTACCGTATTTGCTGATATTGTAGTTGGATCAGATACCTTACGTGTTATTAATACGCATTTAAAATCAATTGTTTTTGAAAAAGCCGACTATCAGGTTATGCAGGAGTTTAAAAAAGCCGGTGAAGTTGCCGAAGTTGATGAGGTAAAGCGTATTGGTTCCAAAATTAAATATGCATTTAAGGTTCGTGCAAGGCAGGCTGAAATCGTTTCAGGAAAAATAAGTATGAGTCCGTATAAAATAATTCTTTGTGGAGATTTTAATGATTCACCAACAAGTTACGTCTATCATACAGTAAAAGGTGAAATGAAAGATGCATTCAGAGAATCAGGTTTTGGAATGAGTCGGACTTATATTGGTAAAATGCCTTCATTCAGGATTGACTATATTTTGCATGATGCATCTTTTTCAAACTTCAATTACCGCACCCATACCATCAATTTCAGTGATCATAAAATGATAAGTTGTACAATTCTGTTAAAATAATCAACGCATACCTGAAGGCGCTGTTTGCATGGCATTAAATTTTCTTAGATTGTAGGTAAAGGTGAGCATAAAATACTGGTTCAATACATTACTTTTATTATCTTCAATATAGGTTTCGGTAACAGTTCTTGAAATGTTGTTATTTTGGTTTAATATATCAAAAACAGAAAAACGGATCTCTCCGGATTTCATTTTCAAAAACTTGTAGGCGATTGCAGCATTACAGAGAAAAAAATTCTGATTAAAGCTTGAACCCAATCCGCGGTAATGGGTATAATTCAAATCTGAGCTCAACACCAAACTTTTGAACATAATAACATTGCCTTTTATTCCGCTTGTATTAATAAAATAATTGCTGCTTGTTTGATTTTGCAAAGTGTTTTGAACGTAATTGAGGTTAGCATTATGACTGATTGTGAAATCAATATTCTGACTGATATTACTTCCTAAAACAAAACCTCCAATAATATTAAAAGTTTTGGCATAATTGGTCTTATAATTTATCAGGCCGGGTACAGATGTATAATTAACGCCTGCATTCAAATTCAGGTTGCTCTTTAATTTCTTAACCGGAATACCGTAAGTGACAAAACTTCTCGCTGAAATATTTCCATTTAAATTAATGGGTTTTGATAATTGTGATCCTATTGGTAAAAGGACTCCGTTTTGGAGGATAGAATCTTTGTTTGCTATATAAGTTGCATTGGAAATGGAATTATCGGTAAAGTTTATCATTCCAAAAATAAAAAATGATTGTGAATTATGTGCGTGGTTTACTCCATAACGTATTACAGCTATATGTGAAAGTTCTTGTTTTAAATCAGGATTACCTGAGCTTAATAAAAATGGGTTACTGTTATCAACAACATTTTGCATTTGAGTAACAGGGGGTGTATTGGTATTTGTTCGGTAAACAAGCCTTAATGTTTTGCTGTTAGTGAACTTATATGAATAAACAAGATTAGGCAAAACATTAAAAAAGCTTTTGTTAAAGGGCATATTTTGCGGGAAGGATTGTAAACTATTTATGGATACTAATTGAGGTGTTAAACCGGCCGAAAAGGAGTGTTTATCATTATTGAAATTGTATCCTATATTACCCTTCTGAGTAATAATTGTATTGTCGAAAGTATTGGAAAGTGTTGAATCAATTTTTGTGTAATCACTCACCAAACTATCAAACCTGTGTGTTTCTTTGGTTGAAAGATTTAGGCTCGTTGCAGGACTATAGCTAAACTGTAACTGCGACGTTTTGCTAAGCGGTTCAGTATACGTTAAATTAGTTGAGTAAGTTGAACCGTAAGTATGCGTATTACCCCTTTGTTTAAACTCGGTAACAGAGGCATTGCCAAGGGTATCGAAAACGCTGTTTACTGAGTTCTGAAAAGTTTCATTTATTTTTTGGTTGAAATCGAATCCGAGATTCAGGCTAATGGTTCTTCCTTGTTTTAAAAACTTATGCCGGTATAATAGGTTACTTCCAAATGAGAGTCCGCTGTTTTTATTCTCCTTATAAGTTTCTGTTCCGTTAATTTTATTGGTTTTCATGAAATTGTAACCAAAAGTTGAACTCACGACTTCATTATTCTGGAAACTGATTTTTGGCGTAAATATTAAAGCATTAAAAGAGTCGAATGTGTGTTCAATTCTGAGGTTAAACCTATTATTAAAATTGTTAGTGGTTGACAAACTCTTTTCGTCATATTGCCGATTGCTTTCAGGGTTGATTAAATATTGCCTTGCAACATTTTTATCGGTATTTGTTTTGCTGTTATTAAAAAAATAACTTCCCGAAATCTGCGTTTTTGTTCCCCATTTATCTGCGTAGTTGAGCCCGACAGAATTGGTTTGACTGATACCTGTTTGTTGTCCAACCATAAAGTTGCTCATATCTCCGCCACCCTCACCTCTTCCACCACGACCACCGCCACCCATGGGCATACGTGGGGCTGTTGCTCCTCCGCCGAATAAATCCTGCATCGCGAAATTTTGTTGATTAATATTATTGGAAAGAGCCAAAATAGTTATTCTTCTGTTGCCACTAAAAAGATTGAAATTACCACCAGACTGATAACGGTCATTTGTTCCATAACCGGCATAAAATTTTCCAAAAGTTCCGTTATTTCTTCCATTTTTAGTAGTAATGTTCATTGTTTTATCTGTATTGCCATCATTAAAACCGGTGAATTGCGCCTGATCACTAAGACGGTTAAAGATTTGAACTTTATCAACGATTTCGGCAGGTAAATTTTTGAGAGCCATTTGAACATCATCTCCAAAGAACTCTTTTCCATCCAATAAAATCTTTTTCACGTCTTCACCCTGAGCTTTTAAGGTTCCCCCTTCATTGGTTATTCCAGGCATTTTTTTTACAAGATCTTCAGTGGTTGCATCGGGGTTAACTTTAAAAGCTGAGGCGTTTATACTCATTGTATCGCCTTTTTGTTCAACTCTTATTTGGGCAGCTTCAATTTTTACTTCTTTTAAAGCTTTTTCATCTTTTTCTAAAAATACAGCGCCGATATATTTATCTGTGTTTGCCGCTATCGTTAGTTTTTTCGTTTTTAACCCGATAAAAGTAAAAGATATTTCATAAGTCTCAGGTTTTGGTGCTAATAGTTCAAAAAAACCTTTATCGTTTGTTGAATTGGCTGCAACAATATTCCCATTCAACTTAATAATAACGCTTACTCCCTGTATTACCTGCAAGGAAGATTTCTCAAAAACCTTACCTGAAATTTTTATACTTTGGGAATAGGCAGAAAAGATGAAAAGACATACGAAACAAGTAGTTCCAAAAAATTTAGTATAGTTTGTGGTCAAAAGTTAGTCATTTAAGATTTGGTAAATTTGCACATTGTTTAGATGAGAAACACTATTCTTGGTTTAAAACAACAAAAAAAACCTTTTATTGTGATAGGTGGTTTGGTTGATACGGGAAAGAACAGCATATACCCATTGGAAGAGTTTTGAGGTGTTTTATTGTTATGACCATGAATGTGGATTTTGATAATTGGAAAAAAAAATTAGCTTTGTCAGGTCTTTAGGGGTGCATGATAAGAGTAGGTTCAAACCTGATTGGGTAAAAACATACTGAATTAAGCTGAGATCAAACCCTTGGAACCTGAACGGGATAATGCCTGCGAAGGGAAAAGTAAGTCAAATTGTTTTGTTACCAGCGTGGGTTTCGAATATTTTTGATTTTGGATTCGCCAATGGTTGAATCTTTCCAGGGAGTTAACAAATTTGATCGACAAGCAACCTCTGCTTGTCGTTTTTGTTTACATTCAATTCAAGAGAAAATGTATAGAATTTACAGAATTGCCTTAGTGTTAATCGCTATTAATCAGGCAGTTTTGGCTCAATCCGATAGCTCTTCCATGCATAAAGATTTGCAGGAATTTGTGATACATGGTATCAAAGCGACCGAAAAGCAGCCCATTACGTTTAGTTCACTGAACAAAAAGCAAATTGAGGAGCGTTATTATGGAGTCGATTTACCTGGTTTAATCAATTCAACTCCTTCCATTAACGCTTATAGTGACAATGGAAGTGGAATTGGGTACAGTTATTTCAGGCTAAGAGGAATTGACCAGACGCGTATCAATACTACTGTTAATGGAATTCCAGTGAATGATCCTGAGAATCAGGGTGTGTTTTTTAACAATTTTGCTGATTTGGCCACCAGTGCCGAAAGTATTCAGATACAGCGTGGGGTTGGTACTTCTACCAATGGCACATCAGCTTTTGGTGGGAGCATTAATTTACTCACTAAAAATTTGAGTGAAAAACCGGAAGTGAGATTGAGTTCCGGATTGGGTTCGTATCATGCAAGCCGGGTTGCTGCTGAATTTCAAAGCGGTTTACTGGCTGATCATTTTTTGTTTTATGGTCGGTATAGTGAGATCAAAACAGATGGTTTCAGGCAACATTCCGGTGCTGCCATTCAATCCTATACTTTTAGTGGTGCTTACCTGAATAAGCGTTCTTTGATAAAACTGAATCTGTTTGGTGGATCTGCACAAAATCAATTGTCCTATTTGGGAATTGACAAAGTAACTTATGACTCGCTATACAAATCGAATCCTTTTACGAATGGGGAAACAGATGCATTTAAACAGCATTTTTTTCAGATCCAATACACTTTTCAAATTTCCCAAAATCATACCTTATCTGCCTCAGCTTATTATGTAACAGGTAATGCGCCTAAATTTCAGTTTCTGTTTCCCGGAAGCTGGGGTTATACATACGATTATTTTAATATGCCAGATGCCATTATTGGAACCGACACCCTTAAAGTTGCAGGTGATATGATGACTTCTTATAGGTTAGATCAGCGTTTTTGGGGAGGATTTGCCAATTATAATATGCATACTTCCAGACTTGATCTTACAGCTGGTTTTCATCTAAATTCTTTCGTGAGTGATCACTTTATGGAAATAAACTGGGGAAGCTTAATTCCAGCAGGCATAGAACAAAATCATCAGGTATACTTTAATACAGGGTATAAAAAGGAGGCAAGTATTTTTTGTAAAGCAAATTATTCTTTAACAGAAGACATAGGTATTTTTGGCGATATCCAATATCGTTCGGCAAGTTTCAGCTATAAAGGAAGGAACCTGGAGATCAGAAAAGACCCCTTTATAGTTGAGAACATGAAGTGGAGTTTCCTTAACCCGAGAATAGGTGCCAGATTTATGGCTTCTCACAGACAATCTCTATATGGCATGGTTGGGTTCGGCAAGCGTGAACCAACCCGCTTTGACTATTTTCAGGATGATTTTGCAACGAAAAATACCAAACAAGATGAAATAAAGCCTGAAGAAGTATTGGATTTGGAATTAGGGTATGAGCTTAATAACAAAATAATCAAGGGAAAAGTAAACCTCTTTGCAATGGAGTTTAAAAACCAGATTGTGGGTTTAGGGCAACTCAATGGTTTTGGATATCCGGTTACAGGCAATGTAGGTTCAAGCTATCGCCGTGGAATTGAGGGGGATGTGACAGTAAATGCCAGCCGTTGGTTCAGGTTATTTATGAGTTCGTCAATCAGCACCAATAAAATTAAGGAGCTTAACCAGCATTTTACCAGTGATGAGACAGGTAATGATACCGTGGTGGTTTTTAAAAATACTACATTGGGATTCACTCCTTCTGCTATCCATAATTTTGAAATAAAGTTTATTCCGGTGAGCTGGTTTAATATGGATTTGATCGGCAGAAGTGTTTCCTCTCAATTTCTTGACAATACCCAAAACAATACAATAAGGTCACAGGGTTTTAAAACGTTGGATTTGCGTATGTCAATCTATTTAAAGCCTTGGATAAAATTGGGAGAACCCATTATTCGAATTCAGTTAAATAACGTTGGCGATGTAAAATATGCTCCAACCGGCAGCCTTGGCGGCCCAACCACAAACCCAATGGATAAATACGGAAACAGGGGAAATTATTCTTTATATTTACCTGCTGCGGGCCGAAATTTCTTTATTACCTTGGATTGGAAGTTTTAGAAATCAGAAAATTATTCGGAGAATACCAGGATCAGGCGGCTGATTGGATTGTTATTGATCTCTATATCCTGAAGGATCGCTTTAGCGGGTTCCTTTTGAGTAGCGTTCACTTCTACAATTTCTTCAAGCCTTTTTATGGCAGGTCTTTCTTTCCCGGCTTTTAGATAGGCCAGGGCTAAAAACCATTTCGTGAGTTGTAAACGGTCATAATTATTAAATTGATCAACTGATTGTTCGAGGTGATAAATGGCAAGATTTTCGAAATCGGCTTTTAAATAGCAAATTCCAATATACAAATTATATAGGGCTTCATCCTTCTTTTTTGGCTCAAACCTTTGTAGTGCCTCCAAAGCCAGAATATATTCCCCTTTATCATATTGGCGCATGGCAATGGCTTCCATACAGGTAGTATCATTAAAATTTGTATCTGTGGTCCAATAATTCATGCATGGCTTGATATTACTGATATAAATTGATTTTAGATTTGCTTCAGGGGTATTATATTTTTCAATTAAATACCAGGTACCAAAAAAAATTGCAAAAAGCAATACAAACTTGTAAAGTATATTAAAAAAACTTTTCATGGTATCAGGCAAGATAATAATAATTAACAGCTTAGCAATTAATATTATACAAATGTATTTTACTTTTATTTAAGCTGTATAAAAATGGATGTATAATAATGATTCGTAAAATGTTGAATACTAAAATTAGTATAGAAACAAAATCCTTTTAAATTTGCATAATTTGTGCAGTTAACAAGGATTTAGAAGTATCGGAACAGCTGTGTTGATAAAGAAAAAGTAAAATTATGCCAAAAGACAATCGTATTAAATCTGTATTAATTATCGGTAGCGGTCCTATTATTATTGGTCAGGCCTGCGAATTTGACTACAGTGGAAGCCAGGCAGCACGTTCCCTGAAGGAAGAAGGAATCAAAGTTGTACTGATTAACAGCAACCCTGCTACCATCATGACAGACCCGGTTACGGCCGATCATGTTTATTTATTACCCTTAAATACGCAATCGATTGAGCAAATTTTAAATGAACAGCAAATTGATGCAGTTTTACCGACTATGGGTGGCCAAACTGCTTTGAACCTGGCAATGGAATGTAATGAAATTGGTCTTTGGGAAAGGTTCGGCGTTCAATTGATCGGTGTCGACATTGCTGCCATTGATACCACCGAAAACAGGGAAAAATTTCGTCAAAAAATGATTGATATTGGGGTTCCGGTGGCTGATTCTAAAGTGGCAAACTCATTTTTAGAAGGAAAAGAAATTGCCCAAAATATTGGCTTCCCGCTTGTTATCAGACCTTCCTATACACTTGGTGGAACAGGAGGTAGTTTTGTATGGGTAAAGGAAGAATTGGATTCAGCCTTGCAACGCGGATTATCGGCTTCTCCCACACATGAGGTGCTAGTTGAAAAGGCTGTTTTTGGCTGGAAGGAGTACGAACTGGAATTACTTCGTGATCAAAATGACAGTGTAGCAATTATATGTACCATTGAGAATTTTGACCCAATGGGAATTCATACCGGAGATTCAATAACAGTAGCTCCCGCCATGACGCTGAGTGATACGGTCTTTCAAAAAATGCGTACCATGGCTATCCATATGATGCGAAGTATTGGAAATTTCGCAGGAGGTTGCAATGTGCAGTTTGCGGTAAACCCGGAAGATGAATCCATTATTTCGGTTGAAATCAATCCGCGTGTTTCGCGTTCATCAGCATTGGCAAGTAAAGCCACCGGCTATCCTATTGCAAAAATTGCTGCAAAATTAGCTATTGGATATCATCTGGATGAGTTAAAGAACCCGGTAACGAAAACTACTTCTGCCTTTTTTGAACCGGCTATTGATTACGTTATTGTTAAAATTCCCCGTTGGAATTTTGATAAGTTTAAAGGGGCAAACAAAACCCTTGGCCTGCAAATGAAATCGGTGGGAGAGGTGATGGGAATTGGCAGAACTTTTGTTGAAGCGCTGCAAAAGGCTACTCAAAGTTTAGAGATCAAACGAAACGGTTTAGGTGCAGATGGTTATCAGCAAAGGAATTTGGAACATATTGTTGATAAATTAAAGAATCCAAGTTGGGATAGAATATTTGCCATTAAAGATGCACTCAGTTTGGGGATGCCCATTACTTCAATTGAGAAAATAACCAGAATTGACAGGTGGTTTCTGATTCAGATAAATGATATGGTCAGGTTAGAAAGCGATGCGAAAAGATTTAACCTGAACACCCTTCCGGCAGAAATAATGGTTGAGTTAAAACAGAAAGGTTATAGTGATATTCAGATTGCTTATTTATTGGGAGGCGATACAACAGAAGATCAGGTTTGGGATTTGCGCAAAAAAATGGGAATTCACCGTATTTATAAAATGGTTGATACCTGTTCGGCAGAGTTTTCTTCTGCCACTAATTATTTTTATTCGAGTTTTGATGGTGAAAATGAAAGCATTGTTACGGATAATAAAAAAATAATTGTTTTGGGTTCAGGTCCCAATCGAATAGGTCAGGGAATTGAGTTTGATTATAGTTGTGTTCATGGTTTACTTGCCGCCAAAGAATGTGGTTACGAAGCGATCATGATAAACTGCAATCCGGAAACGGTTAGTACCGATTTTGACATGGCCGACAAACTTTATTTTGAACCTGTTTTTTGGGAAACATTACGGGAAATTGTTGAATTGGAAAAGCCGGTAGGTGTGATCGTTCAATTGGGTGGGCAAACCGCTTTGAAGTTGGCAAAGAAACTGAATGAGTTAGGTATCAAAATAATAGGAACGAGTTTCCAGAATATGGATCTGTCTGAGGATCGTGGTTCATTCTCCAATTTATTAAAGGAATTAAATATTCCTTACCCTGATTTTGGTGTGGCCGAAGATGCTGATGAAGCCATTGCCGTTGCGCATAAGGTGGGTTACCCCGTTTTGGTTCGACCCAGTTATGTTTTAGGCGGTCAGGGTATGAAGATTGTGATCAATGATGAAGATTTGGAACAAGCGGTTATTGATTTATTAGGTGATTTACCCGGTAACAGGGTATTAATTGATCATTTTTTAGACAGAGCCGAAGAAGCGGAAATTGATTTGATTTGTGATAGTGAAGAGTCGCATGTAATTGGTGTGATGGAGCATATAGAACCGGCAGGAATTCATAGTGGAGACAGCAGCGCAGTATTACCTCCTTTCAGCCTGAGTCAGAAAGTTCAGGATACGATGGAAATGTATGCGAAAAGCTTGGCGGTTCATATGAATATTCTGGGCTTATTAAATATTCAATTTGCCATAAAAGATGAAAAAGTATATGTAATTGAAGCAAACCCACGTGCAAGTAGAACCGTCCCATTTATTGCCAAAGCATACCAGATTCCTTATATTAATATTGCCACAAAAGTTATGTTGGAAGAAAATAAAATTAAGGATTTTACCTTTGAAAGAAAGCTGAATGGTTATGCCATAAAAGAGCCTGTTTTTTCTTTCGAAAAATTTCCGAATGTAAATAAGGAACTGGGACCAGAAATGAAATCAACCGGGGAGGCAATCAGGTTTATCAAAGACCTTCAGGATCCGGTTTTCAGAACGCTGATGAGGGAAAAGAGTATGTACCTGAGTAAGTAAAAATTTATTAATTTATTTGTCAAATAAATGTTCCGGTTCAGGGACTTTAAAAACCAGCTTATTGGTTCCGAAGAAATTAAGAAAAATATTGATAAAGATAGCCAGAAGATTTGAAATAAGCGGGCCGTTTTTGCTTAACCAAGCAGCAAAATCAAACAGGCTGAAATTTTGGGCAATTGACACAAACCAGGTATGTGGGTGTAAAAAGTGATCAAAGAAAAAATTCAAGCCCAGGTAAACCATGAAAGTCAGGGCGTAAACCATAATGTATTTTACCAGGTATTTTTCATCTTCATCGGTTTGGTCAACATAAGTCCATAATTTATTAAGCGTAAATCCAACAAAAAACCCCATGATATAACCAATTGCTTTGGATAATAAATTGAGTGCGGGATATTGAAGGGAGATGATCCAGAATACGCCAATACTCACTGTGGCACTTGTTGCACCAACGATTCCAAATTTTAGAAGTTTGCGCGAAGTGGGATATTTGCGTAACCACATTCTCAATTGTTGTATCTGATGAATAACCATACTGAGGCGAAAATAATTATTTTACTTGTATTGCCTGAGAATTAAGTAAAAATTAACAATGCATCAATCCTTCATCTGCAAAACTGAAATACTGCTTATTTCCTATAATGATGTGGTCAAAGACAATGATATCGAACATTTTGCCGGCTTCTGCAATTTTTTTTGTCAGGTTAAGGTCGTGCGTGCTGGGTTTTATACTTCCTGATGGATGATTGTGGCAAAGCACAATTCCGCAAGCCATGGATTGAATAGCAATTTTATAGATAATCTTTGGATCAGCAATCGTTCCGCTGATACCACCTGAGCTTATTTTTTGCTTGCCGATAATAGAATTATTTCTACTAAGTAATAGAATCCAGAATTCCTCATGTGGCAAATCATCTAAAATGGGTTCAAATTGTGCGAAGGCATCTTTGCTGCAAGTCATTTTAGCTATAGCCGTAGCTTCCTCCTCTTTTCTTCTTCTGCCAAGTTCGATAGCAGCAACCAAACTGACAGCTTTGGCCTCACCGATTCCTTTAGTTTGGATCAGATCTTTAACGCTTAATTTACTTAAACTATTTAAATTATTATTTACTTTTTGTAAAATCTGCTGACCTAAATCAATCGCGGATGACTCACGTGTTCCGGTGCCAATAAGGATGGCTAATAATTCGGCATTGCTTAAAAACTGGCGACCTTTTAGCAATAATTTTTCACGGGGCCGGTCATCTTCGGAAAGCTGTTTTATTCCAAAACGTTTCAGCCCATTTTCGGTTTGTTGATCCATACAGCCAAATTAGGGGGAATGAAAATAAAATAAAAATTTTGAAGCTGAAGTAAATCATGGAATTGGGATAAAATTTTATTGAAGGGTTTATGTTTAAATTGGGTTGGATGGATATGTTTTGGTTCAAACAAGAGCAAGTCAGTAAGCAAAATTCTTCCATAAAACCTCAATAATCCTTACCTTTGAAACTATATGCAGGAACAAGAATTGGATGATGATGTAGAAGGTGGCGAAGAGCAGGAACTGTACGAACATTTCCGCATGGTGGTTGATAAAGGTCAGGGTATGTTGCGTATCGACAAGTTTTTGGTTGCCCGCATTGAGAATGCTACCCGAACCAAAATTCAAGCTGCCGCCGAAGCGGGTGCCATTCTTGTTAATGAAAAGCCGGTCAAATCGAGTTATAAGGTTAAGCCATTGGATGTAATTTCCATTGTTCTGCCAACGCCTCCAAAAAACACGGAAATTGTTCCTGAAGAGATCCCGATCACCATTCTGTATGAAGATGATGATGTTTTATTGGTGAATAAAGTTGCCGGAATGGTTGTTCATCCCGGCTATAACAATGTTACCGGAACCTTGGTGAATGCGCTTGCCTGGCATTTGAGGGAAATAGCCTTTGCCACCGAAAATAATATTCGCCCGGGTTTGGTTCACCGCATCGATAAAAATACCAGTGGAATTTTAGTGATAGCCAAAAACGATATTGCAATGACTCATCTTGCCAAACAGTTTTACGACCATAGTATAGAACGCAGATATCAGGCTTTAGTTTGGGGAAATTTTGATGCAGATGAAGGTACCATTACCGGTTTCATTGGAAGAAGCGCCAAAGACAGAAAGAAATTTCAATTATATGAAGATGCCGAAAAAGGGAAATGGAGTATCACTCATTATAAAGTATTAGAGCGGCTCGATTATGTTACTTTGATTGAGTGCAGATTGGAAACAGGCAGAACACATCAGATCCGGGTACATCTAAAAAGTATCGGGCATCCCATATTTTCAGATAGTACTTATGGGGGTGATTATGCGGTAAAAGGTACCACATTTACTAAATACAAACAGTTTGTTGAAAATTGTTTTAAACTGATGCCTCGACAGGGATTACATGCAAAATCATTAAGTTTTATTCACCCAAAAACAAAAGAAAAGATATTTTTTGACAGCGACTTGCCTGAAGATTTTACGCAGGTATTAGAAAAATGGAGGCATTATATTAATTATATGCCGATAGAAGAAAATTAGAATCAGTTGAAAAGAAATGCAAGCCCAAAGTGATTGAAACTAAAACAATAATGGGTTAAAAAACGGGAAAGTTGATTCAATAATTTTCAAAAAATCTACCTTTAATAGCAGTTTTATTCCCAAGATCATTAAAGTCCAAAAAGAGAGTGAGCAGAACATGATAAATTTAATTCTCCATTTATTGTGTTCAATGGCTGCGGCCAAAACCGCACCAATCGGAATAGTAATGATAGGAGTAATAATTGCTATTCCCCAAACTTCATATTTCCTGATAAAAACAACTAACCTGCGTTTGAATTTGCTGAATTTTACCGGTTTGGGTTTACGGGGGTAATATTTATGATAAATTTTTAAAATGGCATCCCTGGCGTACAGGGTATAAAAAACACCGAGCATTCCTCCACCCACACAAAAAATGATTATTTCAAATTGGTTAAATCCTGAGCCCATAGACAAACCAATTCCCAGCAAGAACTTAAAACTACTTAAGAGAATTACAGAAAGTATTTTTAATAGGTGCTCCATTAATTAATTATCATTTTTTAAAACGGGTCATAACCGGGTTATTTAGCTTGGTTTTGAATCGCTTTCCGAACATTCTTGTGAATTTTTAGAAGATCTTCAGCCTTTTTTTTAGAGATTTTGAGTTCATTCATTACCATTTCTGTTCCACGGTTTACCAGTTTATGATTAGTCAACCGCATTTCAACCATTTTATTGCCTTTAACTTTTCCTAATTTAATCATTATTGAGGTACTAATCATATTTAAAACCAATTTTTGAGCAGTACCGGCCTTCATGCGGGTACTGCCGGTTACAAATTCCGGACCAACCACTACTTCAACCGGGTATTTTACGGTTTGAGCCAAAGGCGAATTTTTATTACAGGTAATGCATCCGGTTTCAATACCATTTTGATGGGCTAATTTAAGAGCTCCGATTACATAAGGCGTGGTTCCACTCGCTGCAATTCCAATCACAAAATCTTTTTCTGAAATTTTATGTTTTTGTAAATCTTTCCAACCCTGTTCAACCTGATCTTCGGCAAACTCCACGGCCTTTCTGATCGCTTTATCTCCACCTGCAATAATTCCGATAACCCTACCAAACGATACGCCAAACGTTGGAGGACATTCACTTGCATCCACAATGCCCAATCTTCCACTGGTGCCGGCTCCCATGTAAAATAACCTTCCCCCGTTTTTCATTTTGAGAAAGGCAGCATTCACTAATTTTTCAATTTTTGGTATTATTTTTTGAATGGCATGAGGTACCGTTTGATCCTCGGCATTTATATTCTGGAGTATAGCCCGGGTGCTCATTTGTTCCAGATTCTGGTAGTTTGAATCAGCCTCTGTGGTTCTATTTATTTTTTTTGGTGTCATGTTTTGGTTTTGGATGAAAGCTAAAAGTTATATTTGTTGCCACAAGAACAAAAATATGACAAATAATTTCAAAAAAGGGCAGCCGGTTATCTATGCACTCCTTATTTCTTTTGGCTTAGCTCTCGGAATATATATCAAACCGGGTATCAACAATAATAATTTTTTTGCTGGTAAAAATAAATTTTCAGAATTAATATCAATTATAGATCAATCCTATGTTGATTCGGTAGATATTGAAAAACTGGAACATAGAACGATTGATGACCTATTGGTTAATTTAGATCCGCATTCAATATATATTCCGGCCTCTGAATTGAAAGGTGCGAATGAGCGTTTAGAAGGAAATTTTGAGGGAATTGGTATAGAATTTAATATTATTAGTGATACCATTATGGTGGCTGTTGCTCTTGATGGTGGGCCTGCTCATCAACTTGGGATCCTGCCGGGCGATAGAATTGTTAAGGTAGATAGTATAGTAGTTGCCGGGAATGGAATTACCAGCGAAAGGGTTTTTAAGCTATTAAAAGGAAAAGGTGGAACAAAGGTTGAAGTTACTATTTACCGGCCAAGTGTAAAACGTCTGATACCCTATTTAATAACAAGAAATAAAGTTCAGATTTATAGCGTGCAGGCCTGGATGATGTTGAATCAGGAAACAGGATACATAAAAATAAGTGAATTTGCGGCGAATACAAATGAGGAGTTTTTGAAAGCTTTTGAAGAATTAAGTCGGAAAGGATTAAAAAACCTGGTTCTCGATTTAAGAGGAAATTCAGGTGGATATTTAAATACAGCCATTCAATTGGCTGATGAATTTTTGGATGATAAAAAACTAATTGTATACACGAAGGGAAGAGCCAAGGCTCGTACGCAATATGAAGCTGAGCAAACCGGCGTTTTTGAGAAAGGAAATTTGATAATCCTGATTGATGAAGGATCTGCCTCTGCAAGCGAAATTTTAAGTGGCGCAATACAGGATTGGGACAGAGGAATTATTGTGGGCAGGAGAAGTTATGGCAAAGGCCTGGTTCAGGAGCCTTATGAACTCAGTGATGGTTCAGCAATACGACTCACTGTTTCAAGGTATTATACCCCAAGTGGAAGATGCATCCAAAAGGATTACTCGAACGCAGAAAATTACGAACATGATTTGCTAACCCGTTACGAAAATGGCGAGTTGGAAGATGGGACCAAACGGGTTATTTTTGATTCAACGCCATATTTAACCAAGCAATTAGGACGTACAGTTTTTGGAGGAGGAGGTATTTATCCTGATTTATTTGTTCCATTGGACACATTAAGCAGTTCAAAATTTTTAACAAATATTGTTTCGAATGGATTAATTGGAAAATTTGCATATGACTATTTAGATAGGAATAGAAAAGCAATTTCAGCCATTCCAAGTTTAAAAATATTTGCCGACGCTTATGTGATAAGTGACCAAACCTATGCTGATTTTATTTCGTTTGCCACTCGTCAGGGAATTCCTGTACCATCCGAAATGGAAAGTCTTCGTTCCAAACAATTTATTAAACTACAAATAAAAGCATTAATTGCCCGTCAAATATGGAGAGATCAAGGTTTTTATACAGTCATTTTAAAGGATGATAAGGGAATCAAACAGGCAATGCATGCCCTTGAGGTTTATAATGAACTGTTACCGACAAATAAATGATCCGGTAAAGTAAATTTCATAAATTTAATCGTTCGGCCTCTGGCTTTGAAAAGATTTTCATAATGCGTTGTGATATTTTTCACTAAGGGATCAACTTCATCGGATTCATGCACATTGTTAATTACCTGGATTGGATTTACCCCAAGATTTTTTAATAGTTCACAGGTATAGTTAAATAAACCGTCATCATCCGTTTTAAAATGAATGATGCCATTGGGTTTAATTACATCTTTATATATTTTCAGAAACCGGGTATGTGTCAGGCGATGGTTTTCTCTTTTCTCTTTAGGATAAGGATCTGGAAAAGTAATCCAGATTTCATCAACTTCTCCCGGTTCGAAATGAAGATTAAGTTTCTCAATAATCATTCTAACAAAGGCAAGATTTGCGCGTTTTTGTTCCAGAGCAATTTTGGCTCCTACCCACATTCTGTTTGATTTAAGGTCAATGCCGATAAAGTTTTTGTCAGGAAAAGCCTCTGAAAGCGAGAGGGTATATTCCCCTTTTCCACAACCTAATTCAAGTACGATCGGATTATTATTTTTGAAATAATCGGTTCTCCAATTTCCTTTTAAATGATAAGGAAAATCAAAACAATTTTCAAAGGTGTGGAATTCGGCAAACCTTCTTAATTTATCTTTTGGCATAAAGTGTTAAAGTCATACCCTGTTTTCAAATAAATAAATCCGAATGAAAAAAATTATTGTTTTTCGGGTTCAGTGATTACTTTACCTTTTAAAAGCAATTGAAGCATAGGACCTGCAATTATACTGGTAACAACAGCCATAATTATGATAGCCACAAACAGTTCCTCTCCAATTAAATTTACCTGTAAAGCGAGTAAGGCCAGAATAATTTCCATAGCACCTCTTGCATTCATTCCAAAACCAACGGCTAAACTTTCTTTAAGGTTAAGGCCTCCAATTCTTGCACCTAAGCTTGAACCAAAAACTTTTCCAATAATGGCTATTACCAATACCAATAGCACGATGCCCAGATTAAAATTTTCCATGAAATTTACCTTAAATCCAATAGAAACAAAAAACAAAGGGGCAAAAATATTTGTTACAAATTGATTAACGATGTCTTTAGTTTTTTCAGTAACGTGTACCGAATCGCCAAATGTAATACCAACAATAAATGCTCCGAAAATAGCATGCAAGCCAATAAACTCCGTTAAGGCAGCACCTAAAAAAGCAAAGCCAAAAGAGAGGCTTAAAAACCCACCCGGCCAGCTAAAGTTTTTTGCAGCCCAAGGCAATGATTTATTTATTATTATTCTGACAATAGTAAGCATTAACACGGCATAAGAAAGGGTAAAGAATAGCGTTAAAACAATGTTATGGTTGGCACTTCCTTTCAGCATACCTACTGTCATTGAGAATAAAATCCAACCTATTAAATCGTTAAACATGGCAGATGCAATAATAACAGAACCCACTCTTGTCCTGAAGAGGCCTAAATCCATTAAGGTTCTGGCAATAACCGGCAAAGCTGAAATTGCCATGGAAGTACCCATAAACAAAGAAAACGCTATCAGGTCAGAACTGTTTTTACCAAATAAGTCGGCATAATAATATGCTGAACAATATCCGATTCCAAGCGGAATCAACAAACCTAAGGTACTGGTAGAAAACGCTGCTTTGCTCTGCTGCCTGATAAGCGACAAATCAAGTTCCATACCTGCTACAAAGAGCAACATAATTACAGAAATATTAATGATTCCATTTAATGCCAGTGAAGCGTTTTTATTCTGAGTAAAAATGAGTTCACTGAATTCAGGATAAAAATAACCCAATAGAGAGGGTCCCAATACCACTCCGGCAATCAGCTCACCAACCACCAAAGGCATTTTTAATTTTCTGAAAAATTCCCCAAAAATACGAGCAACGATAAGCATTAAGCCCATGCTTATTATCAAACTTAAGTTTTCGTTATGGCTAAGAATTTTCAAGAAAAATTATCCTTTATTTTAGTATGAACTATTAGTAAATTACATGGCAAATCAGATAATGCATATTCAATATCATGAGGAAAAACCCTGTCAAGCAAATTCATAGGTTTGTCTGGTGAGCTTATTACCAATAAGTCGGCCTCACATTCCCGTGCAAATTTGCTGATAACATAACCCGGTTTCCCTTCAATTCTCTCAGTATAAATTTGAACTCCTTCACAATCGGTAGAACGTAAAATTTCTTCCAGTTTTTCATCTTCTTCTTTTATAAGTTGTTCTTTTCTCTGGTCGGCTTCATTTTCTTTTAGCTCGTCGCTTCTTATTAAGGCCAATTTGCCGGGATCGCTTTCCTGAATAATATCAACTTTTTTTGCGTGATAGATTTTTGCAATTTCCACAGCCATAGCAATCGTTTTTTTCGTTTTGGGGTGATCGGTTCCCTCTACAACAATATGCTTGAAACCACCCGGATGGATATCGGGTTCGGTAAGCATTAACATACTGCATTTTACCTTCCGGCTCAGTTGCCTGGAAATACCACCCAAAAAATACTTAAGCAGGCTTTCCTTTTCGAGCGCTCCTGCGACTAATAAATTTATTTTTTCCTCCTTACAAACTCCTAAAATAGTTTCAACCGGATCGCCATGTTTCCAGATTACTTTGTTTTGCGGCTTATCAAGTTCAAACCTATGTAGTAGGTGTAAAAGATATTGTTCCTGCTGAAGGCTTTGTTGGCCCACATGCACAAAGAACATCCTGGATTTAAAAGTTTGTTGCAAAAAACGGGCTTCCGCTAAAATAGCCTCACATCGCGGAGAAAAGGCCACTGCAATTGCAATTCTTTCAAATATTACGGCTTCACTTTTCATCGTGCAATGATAAAGAAAATTATTCGCTGAAGCTTTTATACGCATATAATTTTAAATAATAATTTGATTTTATCTTTTTAGATTTTTTTTAAAAGTTCATAATTCCTCCATTTTATATTATTATGGATAAATCTCAAGTTTCATTTCCAATTATTTTCCTAAACTTGCAGGCGTTAATATGGACAAAGAAATTCTACTTGAGGCCTATTCTCACATGTGTACAGCACGTGCGATGGCTAATATTTATGAGGCAAACCGACCTGTTACCAGATATGTTCACTCAACCAGCCGGGGCCATGAGGCTATTCAGTTAGCGGTTGGAATGCAATTAACCGGTAATGATTATGCATCGCCTTATTACCGCGACGATAGTATGCTTTTGGCAATGGGTATGAGTCCGTACGAATTAATGTTACAGTTACTCGCAAAAGCAGATGATCCATTTTCGGGTGGAAGATCTTATTACTCACATCCGAATTTGAAAAGGGAAGGCTTTTGCAAAATGCCCCATCAAAGCAGTGCTACCGGAATGCAGGCAATACCCGCTACCGGAATGGCTCACGGCATTTCTTACCTGGAAGATCAGGGTTTATTGAAATATGAAGAAAATCCCATTGTACTTTGTAGTTTTGGGGATGGCTCAATTACGGAAGGAGAGATTTCTGAAGCTTTTCAGATGGCAGTTTTAAAAAAATTACCTATCTTTTATTTGGTTCAGGACAACGACTGGGGAATCAGCGCCAGTGGAAGTGAAATGCATGCAATGGATTCATTTGATTATGCCGCCGGTTTTAAGGGCTTGCAAAGAATGCGCGTAGATGGAAGTGACTTCCTGAAATCGTGGACAGCTGTTTTACAATGCATTACTTATGTGAGAGAGCAACGGGCTCCGATTTTATTACATGCAAAAGTTCCATTGTTGGGTCATCATACTTCGGGAGTTAGAAAAGAATGGTATAGAAGCGAAGAAGACATGATCAGGCATTTGAAGAATGATCCTATTCCAAAATTATTTCAGTATCTCATTCTTGCCGGAGTGAATGAATCAGAATTAAAAGAAATTGATGAAATTGAAATTGATAAAGTAACGCAACAATTTAAGCAGGCGATGGCCGCACCCGATCCTACTCCTGAATCGGCAATGGATCACATCTTTGCACCCAGTGGAGCCGCAGAGGAGGTAGGAGTTCGCAGGCCTGAAGGAAATGAGCAAGTGGTAATGGTTGATGCTGCCCTCCATGCAGTGGATGAGTTATTGCGAAAGCATCCTGAGTGTATTTTTTATGGGCAGGATGTAGGTGGCCGCTTAGGAGGAGTATTTCGTGAAGCTGCAACATTAGCCGAAAAATACGGTGAAAAAAGGGTTTTTAACACGCCCATCGAGGAGGCATATATTGTGGGTTCAACGGTAGGAATGTGTGCAGTGGGCGTAAAACCGATAGTTGAAATCCAGTTTGCAGATTATGTTTGGACAGGTATAAACCAATTGGTTTGTGAAATTACCAAATCGTGTTACCTGTCTATGGGTAAATATCCGGTAAGCACAGTAATCAGAATACCAGTAGGTGCGTATGGTGGTGGCGGTCCTTATCATTCAGGTAGTATCGAATCCACTTTGTTAACATTAAAAGGAATAAAAGTTGCCTACCCAAGCAATGCTGCCGATATGAAGGGATTGATGAAAGCTGCCTATTACGACGGCAATCCATGTATCATGCTTGAACACAAAGGCCTGTATTGGGGCAAAAACCCGGGTACTGAATCAGCAAGATGTGTTGAACCCGATGAAGATTATATATTGCCATTTGGCAAAGCCAATACTGTTTTATATGCTGATGAAGAATCAATTGAAAAAGGGGAAACCTGCGTAATTATTACATACGGAATGGGCGTGCATTGGGCTTTAGGTGCGGCAAAGAATTTTAAGGGAAGAATAGAAATAGTGGATCTAAGAAGTTTACAACCTTTAGATGAAGAATATATTATGGCTGCTGCCAGAAAACATGGTAAGTGTTTAGTTTTGACCGAAGAACCTATTCTGAATTCCTTTGCCGAAAGTCTGGCAGCACGTATTATGCAGCAATGTTTTTCTAGTTTAGATGGTCCTGTAGCAACCCTGGGTGCCAAAAATGTTCCTGCTATCCCATTAAATATTGGATTGGAAGCCGAGATATTACCCAGCACGAATAAGGTCATGGCTAAATTGCAGGAACTGTTAAATTACTAGAATTATGGATCCATATTATTAAAATTTTCATAATTTTTTTATTTGTCACAGAATTATTTGAACCGTAAAGGTGCATAGTTTTATAATAAATGATTCTATACCATAAGCTTGGCTTGAGTTTGTATAAATTAATAGGCATTTTCACCAACCCTATTAAAAACAAAAGCTTTATTGTTTGAATTAATAATTATTTCTTTGCGCAAAATTTCAAATTATCATCTACATATGTATCGTTTTAAAGTTAATCTCATTTTAATAGTGATTGTTTCCGTTTTTCTCAATTCTTGTAATAAAGATAAAACCGAAATACAGCCAAATCCAACAACTTTGGCTGTTGGTGTTAGTTATCAGGGCGGTAAAATTGCTTATATTTTTCAATCCAGTGATCCTGGTTTTGTTGAAGGGCAAGTGCATGGATTAATAGCTGCTCCAAATGATAATGTTACCATTGAATGGGGCTGTAATAACAAGCTGATTAATGGAGCCGACGGAACCGCTCTGGGTACCGGGAATAAAAATACCAACGATATTATTGCAGGTTGTGGCGAATTGGGAACAGCAGCAAGAGCCGCCGCTGATTTGGTTTTAGGGGCTTATAGTGATTGGTATTTACCGAGTAAAGATGAGTTAAATAAACTTTATATAAACCGAGCCTTAATAGGTGGCTTTTGCACTAATTACTATTGGAGCTCCACCGAAAGTAATAACGTTAACGCATGGAGCCAGCACTTCTATAATGGCTATCAGAGCTTCAATGGCAAGTACGATAAAATTAACATGCGTGCCGTTCGGGTATTCTAACAAATAAAACTTCCACATTGTTTGGCTTTGGGCTGAAATATCCGCAAATTTGCGTTTTCGGAAAAAATAATGAGTCAAACACAACCCATAGGCATTTTAGCCACTCTTGATCAAGCCAAACAACTCGGACTAAGAGAGGAAGAGTTCGAAAAAATAAAAGAAATTTTAGGTCGAACACCAAACTTCACAGAACTAAGTATTTACAGTGTGATGTGGAGCGAGCATTGTTCCTATAAAAACTCCATAGTCTGGCTCAAAACGCTTCCCAAAGAAGGCCCTAAAATGCTGGCCAAGGCCGGCGAAGAAAATGCCGGACTTATTGATATTGGTGATGGTTTGGCCTGCTGTTTTAAAATTGAAAGTCATAACCACCCGAGTGCCATTGAACCGTATCAGGGCGCTGCCACCGGGGTGGGCGGAATTAACCGCGATATATTCAGTATGGGCGCCCGCCCAATTGCTCAGTTAAACTCGCTTCGATTTGGAAATATTGAAAATGAACGAACCAAATGGTTGGTTCGTGGTGTAGTAAAAGGAATCGGCAATTATGGAAATGCCTTTGGAATCCCAACCGTTGGTGGCGAAGTATATTTTGATGATTGTTACCAGATAAATCCCCTCGTAAATGCCATGAGTGTTGGCATCGCAAAGGTTGGAAAAACAGTTTCAGCCATTTCGGAAGGACTGGGAAATCCGGTTTATATATTTGGTTCAGCCACCGGAAAAGATGGAATTCACGGTGCCGCCTTTGCTTCTAAAGATATAACTGAAGATTCTGCCAAAGATTTGCCTTCCGTTCAGGTGGGCGATCCTTTCTGGGAAAAATTGATTCTGGAAGCAAGTATGGAATTGCTTGAAACTACAGATGCCGTTGTGGGAATGCAGGATATGGGTGCTGCCGGAATTACCTGCTCAACCAGCGAAATGAGTGCCAAAAGTAAAACCGGAATGAAGGTGTGGCTCGATAAAGTTCCGATGCGCCAAACCGGAATGAAAGACTGGGAAATTCTGCTTTCTGAAAGTCAGGAACGTATGCTGGTCATTGTGAAGAAAGGCCACGAGGCCGAAGTGGAAAAGATTTTTGAAAAATGGGATTTGACCTATGCCATTATTGGAGAAGTAACCGACACCGAAAGGGTTCAATATTATATGAATAGCGAGCTTCGTGCCGATATACCCGGCGAAAGCCTCGTATTAGGCGGCGGTGCTCCGGTTTACCACCGGGAATATGTGGAACCCAAATATTTTAAAGAAATAGAAAAATTCAATGTCAATCAGGTTGTAGATTGTACGATGGAGGAAGCAAAAACCATTATAAAATATTTGTTGGCTCATGCTAATATTTGCAGTCGGCGTTGGGTGTATAACCAATATGACAGCATGGTAGGAACCATTAACCAAACTACCAATGCACCCAGTGATGCTGCGGTAGTAAAGGTGAAAGGTACAGATAAATCAATAGCCATGACGGTTGATTGTAATAGCCGTTATGTGTATGCAAATCCGTTTGTAGGTGGCCAGATTGCTGTTGCTGAGGCAGCCCGAAACCTAGTTTGCTCGGGTGCAGAACCGGCAGCAATCACCAATTGTCTGAATTTTGGAAACCCTTATAATCCGGAGGTTTATTACCAGTTTGTGCATGCCATTAAAGGATTAGGCGAAGCCTGCAAAAAGTTTGGCACTCCGGTTACCGGTGGTAATGTTAGTTTTTATAATCAAAGCAGTGATGACAATGCGGTGTTTCCAACCCCAACTATTGGTATGGTGGGCTTAATTGGCGGCGGAAAAAAACACATGACACTGGATTTTAAAAAGGAAGGTGACCTAATTTATTTGTTGGGTGAATCAAAAAATGACATTGGATGTTCGCACTATCTGGCACATTATATAAAAGTGGCTCAATCTCCGGCTCCCAGTTTTAACCTGGAAGAAGAGCATCAATTACACAAAGCGGTTTTAAACCTGATTCATCATGATTTGATTCAAAGTGCACATGATGTAAGTGAGGGAGGATTATTGGTAACCTTAATGGAAAGTGCCATGGTACGGAATTTTGGATTTAGGGTGGAAACTATGCCTGCCAGCAATACCCGTTTAGATGCGTTTTTATTTGGCGAAGCACAGGGCAGAATCATAGTTTCGATTCAGGTCGAAAAATGCCGTGATTTTGAATCTATGCTGAACGCAACAACTGTAAAGTATAAAAAATTGGGAGCCGTTACCCTGGATCCTATAAATATAAACAATACCGATTTTGGTTCAATAAGTGCTTATAAAACAAGCTACGAAACCTCCTTAGAGAAACAATTAAGTTAAAACAATTATGGCTTTAGACCAAGAAGAAAACGAATCATCCGAGGGACAGGAAATGGGGTTTTTCGACCATATTGATGAGCTGAGAAAATATATTATCAGATCGGTTCTCGCTGTTATTATTTGTTCCGTAGTAGTTTTTTTAAACAAATCCCTGCTTTTTGATACCATCCTTTTCGGTCCGGTACACACTGATTTTTGGACGTATGCGCAAATGTGCAAGTTGTCGCTTTGGCTCACCGGAAGCGATGCCTATTGTATAAAAGATATGGGATTTGTGTTATCGAATATTGACATTACCGGACAGTTTACCCAGCATCTATTTATTGCCTTTATTGGTGGAATTGTTATTTCATTTCCATTTGTTCTTTACCAGTTTTGGGCCTTTATAAAACCGGCTCTGGCAAGTAAGGAAATCCGTTACGCAAAAGGTTTGGTATTCTTTAGCTCATCTTTATTTTTTATTGGAATATTATTCGGTTATTTTATTTTGTCTCCTTTATCCATTAGTTTTTTGGGTTCCTACAAAGTGAGTGAAATGGTTAGTAATGAGATAAATTTATCATCCTATGTTTCTTTTCTGGCAACACTGACCTTTGCGACCGGACTCATTTTTGAGATGCCGATTTTGGTTTATTTTCTTGCAAAAATTGGTATTATTGGAAGTGGTTTAATGCGCAAATACAGACGTTATGCATTGGTAGTTATTTTGATTGTTGCTGGTGTATTAACCCCTTCACCCGATATGGCCAGTCAGATCATGATGGCCCTACCTCTTTACGCGCTTTATGAAATCAGCATTCTGGTGGCAAAAGGAGTTGAGAAGAACAAATTGAAACATGTTGAAACTATTTAAAACGAATTCTTGAACAGATACTGAAAAAAATTTGTTTTTTTAGATTTTGTAATTAATTAATACTTTAAAAACCACCTTTGAAAAAGGTGGTTTTTTTGTGCCCATAACCCTAACTTTGGAAGATGAAAATTGCAATGGGTTGCGATCACGCAGGATTTGAGTATAAAGAGGCCATCAAACAAACTTTGTTAGCTGCCGGTCATGATATAAAAGATTTTGGTACTTACAGCATGGCATCTATGGATTATCCCGATACCGCACATCCGGTGGCTGCTGCGGTGGAAGCAAAGGAATATGAATTCGGCATTTTGATTTGTGGAAGCGCCAATGGGGTTGCCATGGCGGCCAATAAGCATCCCGGTATTCGGGCAGCAATTTGTTGGCAAAACGAGTTAAGCACACTGGCCAGAACACATAATGATGCAAATATTGTGTGTCTTCCAGCCCGGTTTATTTCAGTTGAATTGGCTCAGGAAATTGTGCAAACTTTTATTTCAACGCGTTTCGAAGGAGGCCGGCATGCAAACAGAGTAAACAAAATTGCCTGTTAAATTTTTCGGTCTGAACCCACATGAATGATATTTTAAAAGCGATTCAAATTGGTGATAGACGTGCATTGGCGCGCTTTATTTCTATGGTTGAGAATGAGGTAGCAGGCTATCGCGAAATGCTGGCAGCTTTAAGCTTTGCCCCAACTCCTGTTATTGGAATAACCGGTCCACCGGGAGCCGGTAAAAGCACATTGATAAATTGTTTAGTAGAAAATCTGCTTCATCAAAATAAGAAGGTAGCCGTTGTTGCGGTTGATCCCAGTTCACCTTTTAATAAGGGTTCATTAATGGGGGATCGAATTCGAATGAGTCAGCATTTTTTGAACCCGAATCTCTTTATCCGAAGTATGGCCAGTCGTGGAAGTCTGGGCGGTTTGGCACCAAAAATATTTGAGGTATGTGATGTATTAAGGGCTGCTCGTTTCGATTATATTATTATTGAAACGGTAGGAGTGGGTCAGAGCGAAGTTGAAATTGCAGGTCTGGCCGATACCACTTTATTGGTTTTGGTACCCGAGGCTGGAGATGATATTCAAACCATCAAAAGCGGCATCATGGAAATTGCTGATATTTTTGTTGTCAATAAATCTGACAGGGCAGGAGCCGATATTTTATTCAAAAACCTAAGCTATTTGGCTCATACGCACGCCGAAGCAAACTGGGAAATTCCGGTAATTAATACGGTTGCTCTTTTGAATGAGGGAATTGAATTATTAGTGGAGGCCATACATAAGCATTCCATTATTTCAAATACCTCATCAAAAAAAAATCACCTACTTGCACAAAAAGCCATGATGATGATAAAAGAACTGCGAACACGCGATATCAGAATAAAAGAGCTCGAAGATGACTTACTGCAGGCCTCAGGCAAAACTGACTTTAATTTGTACAGTTATATTGAGAAATATGGCTGATTAATTACGAAAAAAGCCGAGCGGAAATCAATCATGTTTGACCAGATTAGATTTCATCTAAATAGCATTAAACAATAGAAAACAGCAATAAACAGTAGGATAATAGAATAAATATACTATTTTTGATTATAATTTAACAAATATGAAAAATCAAAAAGGGTTTATTGAGGTATTTAAAGTTTTCCAAAACCGGGAAACTTATTTTGAGGAAATCAGTACGAAGCAGTCGAACAGATTAATCGTTAATCAACTCCTTATTATCTGTGCCTTTGCTTTTATGTACGGGGTTGTGATGGGCAGTTATCATAGTTTTCTGCAATCTGTTGTGGCAGGTATTAAGGTAATTGCGCTCTTTTTATTTTCCATCACCATTTGTTTCCCTTCTTTTTTTATTATCCAGCAGGTATTGGGTTCATCTATGAAGATCAGGCAAATGATTGTTATTGTTTTAAGCGGTTTAGTGCTTTCCACCACGATTATTCTGTCTTTTTCACCGGTAGTTATTTTCTTTCAGATTACCGGAGGGAATTACCACTTTTTGCAACTTTTGCATGTGGGCATTTTTATTTTCGGAGGCGTTTTTGGTTTAAGGCTGATGGTTGATGCATTGAAATATGCCTATGAGAAAAAGGCCATTTATCCTCAGATCGGGGTATCGGTATTTAAAATCTGGATCGTTATTCTGGCATTTGTAGGTATTCAGCTTTCATGGAATTTAAGGCCATTTTTATGTAACCGGGATGAAGATTTTAAATTATTCAGGAAATACGAGGGCAACTTTTATACGGCCATTGTTTATTCTGTGGAACAATTGGTTTCAAAAAAAGATAATCAGGAAATAAATACACTTGAGAAAGCCCCTTACAACTCCTACTCACAGCCAATTGAAGTGGATACAGCCAGTCATTTATATTTTAAAAAGAAATAACGATGGAAGATATAATGACACTTGAAGAGATCGCAAAATATTTAAAGCTAAAGCCTCAGACTATATATGTATGGGCACAGGAAGGCAAAATTCCAGCAGCCAAACTGGGTAAAGAATGGCGTTTCAAAAAGACGATAATTGATAAATGGTTCAATGAGCACATCAATGAAAAATTTTCGAAGTATCTGGAGTAATTTGATTTTAAATCTGCAATCGTAAATAAATGCTGTTTGAGGATCCTTCGGCAAGCTCAGGATGACATTTCGTAACTCAGATGAAGTTGTGATTTTGGCGAGATGAATTTTTTGCAAAGCAAAAAATTCATCTCGCCAAAATCATTGCCCAAAATAACGAGCTGGGTGTCATCCTGAGTTTGCCGAAGGATCGCGGTGAAAGCACATCCTGATACGATTTTTTGTTAATTCCAATAAAAAAGGTGATATTCTCTTAACGTCGACATTGAATCGTTAATCGTAAATCCCCAATCGTAAATAATTATTCCCTCACCATCACGGCATCCTCAATCCTGATTCCGGCAGATTTAATATGCATCAAGGTATCATCTCGCATGTTTTGCTCGAGTTCGAAATGATAAATGCCTTTTTCATGAAATTTTATGTTTTGATAAACTGGAATCTGGTAATCAAGGATATCTCCCAGACCTCTACCCAGCCATTTCCCAGTTTCATCAGCAAAGGTAAATTCCTTTCTTTCACTTTGCTCCTTTTTCCCCGGATTGGTTTGGTGCAAGATTAAAAATAAATTACAGTAATAGTATTCTTTGCTGAGGCGCAGGTTTACATAAAAATTGTAAATCTTAGCAGTGTCTTCAATATTTATATCAAACAAGAGCCTGTTTTTATAATACCATGCATCGTTGGTGATGTCTTTGTTCTCATCAAATACACGTGCTTTATCACATGACTGCATACTAAAGAGAATACAGGTTATAATAAATAGTGTAATAAATGGATTTCTGATCATTAAGGTTTTGGGTTTCGATTTTGGTTATTTCGGTTTCGGTTATTATTGTTAGGCCGGCGGTTTGGGTTCTGCTGATTCGGGTTCTGCTGATTCGGATTCTGCTGATTTGGATTCTGCTGATTTGGATTCTGCTGATTCGAATTCTGTTGATTTGGATTCTGGTTGGTATTCGGATGAGCGCCCTGATTTGGATTTTGCTTAATATTTAGATCTTGTTGGGTATTTTTTCGTTCATTTTTTTCCTCGTATCGGGGTGTTGGGTTGCCTCTGTTTTGATTCCTGTTTTTGTTTTTTCTTTCATTTCCGCGCTTTTGTTTTTCATCTAGGCGGGTTAAGCTGCCTACCCCCATTTCATTTTTAAAGTCAAGCTCAACCTTATCCGTTTTCAGCTGGCTTTTTTCTGCAATAACCAAAGCTGGTTTTTCTCCTTTTTTATTTAATTCAAGAAACTCCATAACCTGTTTTACCGGAAAACTTAACCATTCACCTCCCATTTCGCTTTGTGGGGCAAACCACATCAGACGCTTAAGAATGTCAGTTTTTACCGAACGATAAACTTTGTCTTCAGCAAATTGAAGTGTGACTGTATTTTCATTTGGAAAATCACGCAAAGCCTCCATATAACTGTCTAATTCAAAATTCAAACAGCATTTTAATTTTGCACATTGTCCACTCAATTTAAGTGGGTTCAGGGATAAATTTTGATAACGGGCTGAATTGGTATGGACCATTTTAAAATCTGTCAGCCAGGTGCTGCAACATAATTCTCTTCCACAACTTCCAATACCACCAAGTCTGGCCGCCTCCTGACGATAACCAACTTGCCGCATTTCAATCCGCACCTTAAACGAATCGGCTAATTTTTTTATTAATTCCCTAAAATCAACCCGGTCTTCTGCGGTATAAAAAAAAGTGGCTTTTCTTCTGTCTCCCTGATATTCAACATCACTTAACTTCATGCTTAGGCCCAATTCCATGGCAAAACTTCTTGCCTTATACATGGTTGGTACTTCAAGCTCCTGATTTTCCTTCAATTTCGCAATATCCGCTTCGGCAGCTCTACGAACAATTCGCTTAAAATCCGGTTCATTTTCGCTGCGGCTGTATTTTTTCAACTGCAGTTTTACCAGCTCACCTTTTAGGGCCACCTGCCCGATATCATATCCATTTTCGGTTTCAACCACTACGTATTCGTTTATATAAAAATCAATATTATATGGATTTTTATAAAACTCTTTACGGGTACCTTTGAACCGTACTTCAACAATGTCAAAAGGCCTCATGTATGGTGGTAATTCCATATCGCTCAGCCAGTTGAAAGTATTTAATTTATTACAGCTTCCCGAGCCGTTATCGTTGCCACAGCCTCCTGTGCTGCAACCGCCAGATCCAAATCCCATTTTATATACTTTCTTTCCTTAAAACAGTTAAACTTAAATATTGCCATCGGCAATTTCGAATATTTTTCTTCAGGCAGCTTTCTGAATGCTCCTCAATTGTTTGCCAATATACAAAGAAAGATTTAAAAACATGATTTTCAGGTTTGCATTCCTTTCAGTATAAAATACCGAATCATCTAATGATTTGATTATTTCCGATAAATTTCCCTCATGAATAAATCCGGTAAACTTCACCAAAAAATTCAGCTCCTCCTCATTTACTCTGAGTAATTGTTTATCGCCATACCTGTATAAGAAGGCCGCTCTTAACATTTGAATGGTATAGCCAATAAAATTTTTCACATACTCACGGCCGGTTCCGGCAATCTCATCCACCCATTTTTGTATTTCATCTACTTTACCGGAATAACAGCAACGCATCCACTTGCTGTATCTTTCAAAATAGCCGTCGTGTTCAACCGCAGCCAACGAAACAGCCATATTATAATCACCATCAGACAGGCGCGCTATGTCCGTTGCTTTTTGCCTGCTACATGCATGCAAATCAATTAGGGCAGTTTCAATTTCGCTGTCATTTAATTTGGAAACTTTTATGGTTTGAGTGCGGGATAAAATGGTAGCCAAAACCTTTTCGGTATCATTGGCTACTAATATAATAATGGTGTTCTGCGGGGGTTCCTCTAATATTTTCAGTAATACATTACCTTCATTTTTTAAATGCTCCGCTTGCCAGATAATTTGTATTTTGTATTTTGCTTCATAACTGGTAAAACCGAGTCGGTGAACAATATCACGACATTCATCAATGGTAATATTCCCTTGTTTATTGGTACCATTATCCAGCATATTTAGCCAGTCAAAGTTGCTGAGATATGGGTTTGCCGTAAAAGCTTCGCGCCATTCTTCTATTAACTCTTTGCTTTGTTTGTAAGGGGAAATGGTTGGATAGGTGAAATGTAAATCCGGATGTATGAGTTTTTCAAACTTCAAACAGGATGAACAAACTCCGCAACTATCATCAGGTAAGGGGTGCAGGCAATTTATATATTGAGCAAATGCAACCGCCAATGCCAGGTTCCCACATCCTTCAGGCCCTACAAATAGCTGGGTATGACTGATTCTACCCCCGGCAACCATATTTACGAGCTTATTTTTTAAATACGCTTGACCCACTATTTGTTTAAATAACATAAGGATAAATTTTATGTCTGCAAAATAAGTTAAAACTTAATATTTTCTAAATAATGATTATTTTCATGGGATAGCTGCTTAAATATATTAATATTGCACTGGCAATGGGAATACATCTGCTTAAATATAAACTTGGCAACCATTGCCCCTCTTGTGGTTCATGGGATTTGGAACGGGTAAAACGACCTTTTTATGCCCGGTATTTATTGTTTTTTCTAAACCTTAAAAGTTATTGGTGCCGTAAGTGCTTTGTTATTATTTCCTGCATGAAGAAAGATAGTGGTTTAGATTAAAAGGTTAATATGTGACTTTTCTCTTACCCCAATCAAAATAGTACTCAGGTATTCAAAGGATACTTTTTATTTCATTTGTTTTAAGTACAATTTTATGTATCACCGCATCTAATTCTTTTGCTGCAACCTTAAGTAAAGGAATCAGGTCAATATTCATTGGATCATTTGGAACTTCAGCATTTATTAAGCCTAATATTCCAAGAATATTGGCAACGGGTCTTCTCATGGACACTAAGCAGAAAAATGGGAACTATGAAAAAGCCCTGAAGGATAATCTTTTTCATAATTTTATATATTCGCATCTAAATTTTGAATCGTCATTAATCGTCAATCCTCAAAATGATCAAGTATTAGTCAAAAGTAAAAAAAATATTAGATTACCCTACAATTATTTCATTGCCCTAAACCTTAAACCCAATTCGTTTTCTTGGTACTTCCTGATGTTTGATAAATTGCCGTAAATAATCGAATAGTTGTTTGATGCTTTTATCGTGGTTTCCAATTGTGTTTTCGAGTTCATTTACCTTTATGATAAGATCTTTATGAGTAGTCATTAGTTCTCTCATTTTAGAATATATCCTCATTATCTGAATATTCACTTTCACAGCCCGCTCACTGGTTAAAACTCCTGACAGCATAGCTACACCTTGTTCGGTAAAAGCAAAAGGCAGTTTTCTGGTACCTCCCCTGCCAGACTTCCGGATAGGGTTTGATATTCCAATTTGGAATATCAAACTGTTAAATTCTTTTTCGGATAACTGAAACATAAAGTCCTTAGGAAACCTCTCAATATTCCGCTTTACAGCCTTATTCAAATTGCCGGTTGTTACTCCATACAATTCAGCCAAATCTCTATCCAGCATTACTTTTTGATTTCTTAGCAAAAAGATCTTGTTCATTAGAATTTCTTCCGGAATAATAAATTCAGTTATTTCCTTTTTCATTAAGTCTGGAATAGGTTAACGATTAAATATGTGTTTAAGAATTTTAAGAAGCTCCGCTCCACGTCTCTCTATCCAAACTCCTATACTGAATAGCCTCAGCCAGATGTTCAATTTTTATGTCTTCAGTCCCTGCAAGATCACTGATTGTTCTGGCTACTTTTAAAATTCTATCATAAGCCCTTGCTGATAATTTCAATTTGTTCATGGCTGTTTTTAAAAGGTTTTGTGCCACCGGGGTGAGCTGGCAAAATTCCCTGGCCATGGTGCTGCTCATTTGTGCATTGCTGTATATCTCTTCCATGTTCTGATAACGCACAGTTTGAATCTCTCTGGCCTTTACCACGCGTTCCCTGATCAACTCACTCTTCTCTGATTTTCGGGTATCAATCAATTGTTCAAAATCAACCGGTGTTACTTCAATATGAATATCTATTCTATCTAAAAGAGGTCCCGAAATGCGGCTCAAATATCTTTGCACCACTTGTTGCCCGCACACGCATTCTTTTTCGGGGTGGTTGAAGTAACCACAGGGACATGGGTTCATGCTTGCCACCAACATGAAACTGGCCGGATATTCTATTGAAAATTTTGCTCTTGATATCGTAATTTTTCTTTCCTCCAAAGGTTGTCGCATCACTTCCAAAACAGTTCGTTTAAACTCCGGTAATTCATCTAAAAACAAAACTCCGTTGTGCGCCAGTGATATTTCTCCCGGCTGCGGATTATTACCACCTCCAACAAGTGCTATATCAGAAATAGTATGATGCGGCGATCGAAAAGGTCTTAAGTACAGCAAGGAGGCATTTTTACCCAAACGTCCGGCTACCGAATGTATTTTGGTAGTTTCGAGTGCTTCCTGTAAAGTTAAGGGTGGCAATATGCTGGGTAAACGTTTTGCCAACATGGTTTTTCCGGCACCGGGCGGACCAATCAATATCACATTATGGCCCCCGGCAGCGGCAATTTCCAGAGCTCGTTTTATATTCTCCTGTCCGCGTACATCGGCAAAATCATCAATGAGGGTGGCCTGACTGTCTTCAAATTCTTTACGGGTATCAATCTCGAATTGTTTCAAGCTACTTTCATCACCATTAAAAAAATCTACGACTTCCTTCAAATGTTCGGCGCCATATACTTTCAGGTTATTTACGATGGCTGCTTCTCTTGCATTTTCTTTGGGCAAAATAAATCCGTCAAACTCTTCTTTTCGGGCCTGAATGGCAATAGGCAGCGCTCCTTTTATGGGTTTTAAGCTTCCGTCCAAAGCCAATTCACCCATGATCAGGTAGCGTTCAATTTTTTCGGGGTTAATTTGTTCGGTTGAAGCCATATAGCCGATAGCAAGCGGCAAATCATAAGCACTTCCCTCTTTGCGGATATCGGCAGGAGCCATATTTACCACTATTTTTTGCCTGGGTAATTTATAGTTATTGTATTTGATGGCACTCTCAATTCTTTGCTGACTTTCCTTAACGGCGTTATCAGGCAAACCAACCAAAAAATAGCCAATCCCATTGCCGGGAGCAGCATTTACTTCAATGGTTATGGTTACGGCACTTACTCCATAAACTGCGCTTCCAAAGGTTCTGATTAGCATTTTGTATTTCTGTTAATAGGTTAATAAACGTCATTCCTTTTGGGCTGATCCAATTTTAGGTATGGCAATGTGCTTTTTTTTGAGATATTTGTGCGTTCTGAAATCTAAATTAAAACACGATTGCAAGTAAAGCTTTCTATTTTTTATTTTGGCAGATTTGAAGAAAAGTAAGCAAAGATAAATCCCAAATACAGGATTTTTGAAACTTGAATTTGGGGAATAATTACAAATAAAATAAATGAAGGATTTTATTAAAATATTACGATTTGCATTGCCTTATAAGTCCTTAGGAATATTAAACGTTCTGTTTAATATCGTTTCCATTGTTACCGGACTTTTTTCGGTAGTTCTGGTTATCCCTTTTTTAAATGTGCTCTTCGATCAGCAGAAGCAACATCTTGCCAAGCCTGTCTTTTCTTATTCGGCCAATTATGCAAAGGATTATTTCAATTATTTTATTTCAGAAATTATTCAGACCAAAGGGGCTGAGACTGCCTTATTATCCATTATTGTTGCCGTATTGATCAGTATTTTACTTAAAAACATTTTTCGTTACCTTGGTTTATTTGTCATGGTATCCTTGCGAAATTATGTGATCAGAGATTTACGCGATAAAATGTATCAGCGGATTGTGGTTTTACCCTTATCCTATTTTTCCTCTGAACGCAAAGGCGATTTAATCAGCCGTATGAGCAGTGATATTCAGGATGTAGAAGTGTCTATTATGAGCTCGCTCGAGGCCTTATTTAAGGAACCACTAACCATTCTGATAACGGTAATAGGTTTGGTTTGGATCAGTCCATACTTAACTTTAATGGTTTTTCTTACTTTACCCGTTGCAGCCGGAATCATAGCGTGGGTAAGCAGGTTACTCAAGAAACAATCTGCCCGGGGTCAGGCAAAATTAGGACAGTTAATTGCATTATTTGAAGAAACTTTAGGTGGGGTTAGAATCATTAAAGCGTTTAGTGCGCAGGCTTTTTTCAATAAAAAGTTCAAACAGGAAAACCAATTGTATGCACGTTTAAACATCCACTCAAATCGTTTAAGCGATGCCAATTCTCCTATTTCTGAAGTGTTAAGTGTTAGCATCTTGGCCATGCTGTTATGGACAGGTGGAAATATGGCTTTAAAGAATAATGGTTCTCTTTCTCCCGAATCCTTTATTGGTTTTATAGCCCTCTTTTCTCAGGTCATTGTTCCGGCCAAACAATTTTCGCTTTCTTATAGCCGGATGCAAAAAGGATTAGCCTCACTGGATCGGATTGAGGAAGTAATAAACAGCAAAGAAATTATTGAACAGGCTCCTGATGCCATTTCAATTTCCGGATTACAAAACAAAATTGAGTTCAAAAATGTGAGCTTTAATTATGATGGTGAAAACGTTTTAAATAATATTAACCTAAGCATAGAAAAAGGAAAAACCATTGCCCTGGTTGGTCCGAGCGGCAGCGGTAAATCTACTTTGGTTGATTTGGTTCCCCGTTTTTATGATCCGCAGGAAGGCGAAGTTCTGATTGATGGGATCAACATAAAAAAATACAAAATTCTTGAATTGCGCAGGCTGATGGGAATTGTAACCCAGGAATCTATCTTATTTAATGACACCATTTTTAATAATATAGCATTCGGTCAGGAAACACTAACAAGTGCAGAGGTTGAGGAGGCCGCACGAATTGCCCATGCCCATGATTTTGTTTTGGGGACTGAATATGGATACCAAACCAATATAGGCGATCAGGGAAATAAGTTAAGTGGTGGCCAACGCCAGCGATTGAGCATTGCCCGTGCGGTATTAACAGATCCCGATGTGATGATAATGGATGAAGCAACTTCTGCTTTAGATACCACCAGCGAGCGTTTGGTTCAGGAAGCCTTATCCGACGCAATGAAAGGCCGTACTACCATTGTAATTGCACACCGCTTAAGCACCATTCAGAATGCAGATTTGATTGTTGTTCTGGAAAAGGGAAGAATTGTACAAACCGGAACTCACAGCGAATTAATTAAACAGGAAGGCCTTTACCGGGATTTACACAATATGCAAAAACTGGTTGAGGGTTAATTACAGGCTGGCAATGTCCTTCAATAATGCGATAATGGGAAATACAATTCTGTTAGAGGATATATAACGAAAATCAGCTTTCACAAAATATCAATTGAGGCATTTTGCTAATACAGGATGACAGGAAATTTGGATTCACTGATAAAAATCACTTCTTACGTTTTTGCATTCGTAAATATCTGATTTAAAATTGCTAAGGCCATCTTATTCCTTATAATTTGAGACATAATTGTGTTATATAATATCATAAACGTGTCACAATAATTTTCAAGCATGGTTACCCTAATATTCCAGTTGCATCTTTGTAGTCTCAAAGAAGATAAATGCTGTCGAATTATTTTGCAATAGGATTTAATTACCATCATGCAGACGTTTCGGAACGTAGCTATTATTCCATTTCGCCTGACCAACAGGAACGTATTTACAGACAAGCAAAAGAAATAAATTTTCCGGGTTTATGCATAATTAATACCTGTAACCGTACTGAAATATATGGTTGGGGAGATATTAACGTCGCTATCGAATTGTATTGTGAGAATACCTTAAATGATGCTGCTCTTTTAGGAAGAATGATGAAGAAAACAGGAGTCTGTGCAGTTGAACACTTATTCAAAGTAGCATCGGGACTGGATTCGCAGATTATTGGTGACCTGGAAATTCTCGGGCAGTTTAAAAATGCATTTCATGCAGCTAAGAAACATGATTTATTAAATGGATGTTTTGAGCGCCTGGCTAATCATTGTGTGCAGGCTGCAAAGGAAATTAGAAGCAACACAGAAATATCGGGTGGAACCATCTCATTATCTTATGCAATTGTAAAATTCTTAAAAGAAAAAGAATTTTCTAAAGACATTAAAGTACTTGTTATTGGTATCGGTGAATTTGGAAAAGGTATTGTACAAAATCTGATTAGTTATCTCCCAGCAGGTAACCTTTACCTGAGTAACAGAACGCCTAAGAAGGCAGAGGATATTGCTTCAAAATTATCCTGTAACTGGCTCGACTTTAATTCAATTGCTGGGAGGATCAATGATTTTGATGTGATTATTACAGCAGTGAGTAATTCAACTGATTATCTGGTTACTTCAGACATGATTTTTAAAGGGAAAAAGAGACTATTTTTTGATATGTCGGTTCCCAGAGCGATGGATCCGTCCTTAAATAATGGAGATAACGAGCTAATCACGGTTGATGACGCCTCATCATTGATAAACAATAACATTGAAAAAAGAAAATCAAACCTTCCTTTAGCAAACGAAATAGTAAGCAAACATTTGTTCGAATTCGTCCAATGGAGTGGGGTATATCAAAAATCGGATTCTATTAAATCCTGGAAGAATATTATTGTAAAGTTAAGTGAGAAATGCCCTCATATGATTCGTCTGGAAAACGAAGAAAAAAGCAAAGTAATCGGAAGGTGTATGTCTGATTTTGCAACTTTCATTAAATCAAATGATAATTTGCCGGAAGAACCGGAGCGGGTCATTGGCAATTTCCTTACCGACTACCATAAATTATTTAATTGTATAAATAAGCAGGATCCTTTTGAGGGTTCAACCCATTGCACTACATGTTCAAAAAAATTTTAATTGGAACCCGCGAAAGTGAACTTGCGGTCTGGCAGGCTAACTTCATAAAATCTTTGATCGAACCATCCGGTTTCATTTGTGAACTGGTTTTTATTAAAAGCGATGGGGAACATGACCTTGTCTCGCCGCTTTATGAGATGGGGGTTCAAGGGATATTTACCAAGGCACTGGATATGGCTTTACTGAATAAAAAAATTGATTTAGCCGTTCATTCATTAAAAGATGTGCCCACCCAATTGCCTGAAGGAATTGTTATGGCAGCAACTCCAAAGAGAGGCAATCATCAGGATGTTTTGGTTTACACGGAAGAAACCAACTTACCTGCTAATCAGGAGAATTATACCATTGCAACCAGCAGTTTGAGAAGAAAAGCCCAATGGCTCAACAGATATCCCACTCACCAAACGGAATCCTTGAGGGGTAATATCAATACCAGACTTGAAAAATTAATTCATAACAAAAATTGGAATGGCGCTCTGTTTGCCTATGCAGGAATTGAACGCATCGGGCTTACGGTGCCATATAAGCAAATACTGGACTGGATGTTACCGGCTCCGGCACAAGGAGCATTGGGCGTGGTTTGCAGGAAAGAAGACAATGAAATAAGGGAAATATGCAAAGGCTTAAATGATGAAGACACCTCACTTACCGTAATGGCCGAAAGAACTTTTTTGAGAACATTGATGGGAGGTTGTACGATGCCAATTGCTGCATACGCACAGGTTATAGATGAAAGAATAATTTTTAACGGAAATGTATTAACCATTGACGGGAAATCAAAAGCAGAGGTTCATATTGAAATGGATAAGGATGATGCTTTGCAGGCAGGAGAAAAGGCAGCCAATCAGTTGTTGAATAACGGGGGTAAAGCCATATTGAAAACTTTCCAAAATCGCGCGTATTAATGATGGATCAACTGGTTTACATCGCTTGTACACGCTTATTGGATGAAGCAGTTAAAGCAGAGGCTCTGAAGAAACAGGTTCAACTTAATGATGATTCCTTTTTAAACATAAGCTATCCCGATCATCCATTGCTGGTTGAAACGCTCCGGGAGAATGTGGATCCTATCGTTTTTACAAGTATTCATGCAGTTAAAGCGGTTCAGCAGCTTATTAATAAATATCAGTTCAAACTAAAAACAAATCTTGCTTTTTGTATTACCGGAAAAACCGCTCTTTGTGCCGTTAAAAACGGATTTTCTATTTTGGACGAAGCAGTCAATGCATCCCTGCTGGCAAATAAGATCATTCGGAAAAAGTCAAAAAGCGTACTACATTGTACGGCAAATATCAGGCGAAACGAATTAGTTCATGAACTCCTTAATAAAGGTATCCGGGTAAAAATAGCTGAAGTTTATCATAAAGAATTAGTCAATAAAAAAGTGTTGAAGTTTGATGGAGTTATGTTTTTTAGCCCATCTCAAGTGGATGCATTTCTTTCCGGGAATATGCTCTTACCCCATTTGCCGGCATTCTGCATAGGTGCAACAACAGCCAAACACCTCGCCTCCCTGAATCATTCGAATATTATCACTTCAAACATTTCCAACGAGCAGGCATTGTTGGAACAAGTATATAAATATTATAAAATCAAATTATGAAAATAGAACATATATTTTTAAAAGCGCTTAAAGGGGAGGAAGTTGAGCGTCCCCCAGTATGGATGATGCGACAGGCCGGCCGCTACCTGCCTGAATATATTGAACTCAGAAATAAGTACGATTTCTTTACACGTGTTCAAACACCGGAACTTGCCGCAGCCATTACGATACAACCCATTGATATTATTGGTCCCGATGCAGCCATATTATTTTCAGATATCCTTGTCATTCCACAGGCAATGGGACTTGAGGTTCAAATGATTGAAAACAAAGGTCCTTTTTTACCTCAAACCATAACTACAAAAGCCGACATTGATAACCTGAACACAGATGAGGCTTCGGATCAGTTGAAATACGTTTACGATGCGATCAGACTTACCAAAGAACAGCTCAATAATCGTGTTCCCCTGATTGGTTTTGCAGGAGCTCCCTTTACAATTTTATGCTATATGGTGGAAGGAAAAGGCAGCAAAACATTTGATAAAGCCAAACAATTTTGTTTCTCACAACCCGAACTTGCACACCGTTTATTGTCTAAGATAACCGAGGTTACGATAGCCTACCTTAAAAAACAGGTAGATGCCGGTGCCGATGCTTTGCAGGTTTTCGACAGTTGGAGTGGTCTGCTTTCACCGGCAGATTTCAAAATATTTGCGCAGCCTTACCTTGAAAAAATCGCAAAAGATCTGAGTGAATATGTTCCTGTTATCTTGTTTCCGAAAGGAAGCTGGTATGCATTGGGTGATTTGGCTAATTCAGCAGCATCGGCTCTTGGAGTAGATTGGTGTATTACCCCGAAATTGGCAAGGCAATTAAGCCATAGCTCAATTACACTGCAAGGGAATTTTGATCCCGCCAAATTATTGATGCCTATTCCACAGCTGCAAAAAGCAGTCAGGGAAATGATCGATGAATTCGGTCATATTCGCTATATAGCCAATCTGGGACATGGCATTTTACCAAATGTGCCGGTTGATCATGCCAAGGCATTTGTTGACGCTGTAAAGAATTACCAAAAATAAAATAATAAATCATTGAATATGGACTATCGACCACGCATTTTACGTCAATCTGCCGCCATAAGAAATATGGTGACAGAGACCAGGCTTTCACCAGCTAATCTGATTGCACCTCTTTTTATTGTTGAAGGAGAAAATATCGAGGAAGAAATTTCCTCTTTGCCGGGATATTACCGCAGAAGTTTAGACCGCACGGTAAGAGAAGTTGAATCTTTATGGCAGATGGGAATTCAATGTGTACTTTTATTTATTAAATGCAAAGATGAATTAAAAGACAATGAAGGCACCGAAGCTCTGAATTCGCAGGGATTAATGCAACGAAGCATCCGAGCTATAAAAAAAGCAGTTCCCGGAATGTGTATAATGACCGACGTTGCATTGGATCCTTTCTCATCATTTGGGCATGATGGCATTGTAAAAGGAATAGAAATTGTGAATGATCCAACGGTATCGGTTCTGGCAAAAATGGCCGTGAGTCATGCTGAAGCCGGAGCAGATTTTGTGGCACCCAGCGACATGATGGATGGAAGAATCGGTGCCATCCGATTTGCATTGGAAAAAGCAGGTTACCATCAAACAGGCATTATGAGTTATAGCGCCAAGTATGCCTCTTGTTTTTATGGACCCTTCAGGGATGCGCTTAGTTCAGCCCCCGGATTCGGTGATAAAAAAACTTACCAGATGAATCCTGCAAACCGCTTAGAGGCTATAAAGGAAGTGATGCTTGATATTGAAGAGGGAGCAGACATAGTTATGGTAAAACCGGCCTTATCTTATCTGGATATCATTCGCGAAGTAAAAAATGAAGTGCTGTTACCGGTGAGTGCTTATCATGTTAGCGGAGAATACAGCATGATAAAAGCAGCTTCGCAGCGAGGTTGGCTAAACGAACAAGAGGCAATTATGGAAACAACACTCTCCATAAAAAGGGCAGGAGCAGATTTGATTGCTACTTATTTTGCAAAAGATATTGTAAAGCTCATCTCATAAATCAACTAAATAATTTTATCGAATGCAAGCAGCTAATTATAATACAAAGAGCAAAGAACTTTTTAAAAGAGCACAGCAATCCATCCCGGGAGGAGTGAATTCTCCGGTAAGGGCATTTAAAAGCGTTGGAGGAGAACCTGTATTTATGCGGTCAGCACGTGGCGCACATCTTTTTGATGCGGATGGAAATCAGTATATAGATTATATCAATTCCTGGGGTCCGATGATATTAGGCCATTGCCATCCGGAGGTAGTAGCTTCTCTGGTAAAAAAAGCGGCTGAAGCGATCTCTTTTGGTGCACCCACCGAAGCAGAAATTCTCATGGCAGAATTAATTAGATCCATGTCTCCTAATATCGATTTGATTCGTTTGGTAAACAGCGGAACAGAGGCCTGCATGAGTGCGCTTCGATTGGCAAGGGGATTTACAGGTAGAAATAAGTTTATAAAATTCGATGGTTGCTATCATGGTCATGCCGATGCATTCCTTGTAAAAGCGGGTAGTGGTTTGGCCACTTTCAATATCCAGCATGTACCCGGAATAACCAAGGGTGCGGCACAGGATACCCTTATTGCGGCCTATAATAATTTGGATGAAGTAGAAGAGTTATTTAAAACAAATCCCCAGGAAATTGCCGCGGTGATCATAGAGCCGGTCGCAGGGAATATGGGATGTGTATTACCTGAACCTGGCTTTTTAGAAGGCTTGAGAAAACTTTGTGATGCTCAGGGTGCGCTACTGATATTTGATGAAGTTATGACCGGTTTCCGGTTAGCACCCGGTGGTGCTCAGGAATTGTTGGGTGTGCAGGCTGATTTGGTTACCTATGGAAAAGTAATTGGCGGGGGTATGCCCGTTGGAGCATTTGGAGGCAAAAAAGAAATTATGGCTCACATAGCCCCTCTTGGAAATGTTTATCAGGCAGGTACGCTTAGCGGAAACCCTCTGGCGGTGGCTTGTGGTTTTACTACTTTATCCATATTAAAAAATAATCCTGCTATTTATTCCGGTCTGGAATCAAAAGGGAAGCGATTAAAATCAGGAATACAAGATGTTTTGAAGCGAAAAGGAATAGCGCATACCATCAATCAAATGGGTAGCATGATAAGTTTGCATTTTGGTGAACACAAAGTGATGGATTTTGCAGCCGCAGCAGCATGTGATATTAACTTATTCAACCGCTTCTTTCATCATATGCTGAATCACGGAATTTATCTTCCTCCTTCTGCATTCGAGAGTTGGTTTTTGAGTGATGCACTTTCAGAAAATGATATAACCAAAACGCTGGATGCTATTGAAAGTTTTAATTAACAGATAGAATGATGAATGAACAATTACTTGCTTTGCTGCATAAATATGATGTCCAAATCCCACGGTACACCAGCTATCCCACGGTTCCTTACTGGGATTCAGGGACACTCCCAGCAGAAACATGGAAAAATGTTCTGATGGATACATATAAGAATGAAAATGGAGAAATCAGTATTTATGTTCACTTGCCTTTTTGTGAAAACCTGTGTACATTTTGTGCATGCAATAAACGAATTACTATTAACCACAACGTAGAAATTCCCTATATTCAATCTGTATTATCGGAATGGAGTTTGTACCGAAATCTTTTCCCAACCAAACCTGTCATCAGGGAAATTCATCTGGGTGGTGGGACTCCAACTTTTTTTAGTCCGGATAACCTGGTAAAATTAATCAAAGGAATTACAAAGGATAGCCTCATTCCTGAGGATCATGAATTCAGCGTGGAGGTTCATCCAAACTTTACTTCGCGTGAACACCTGGTGGCTTTGGCTTCTGTTGGATTTAACCGCATTAGCCTGGGTGTACAGGATTTTGACCCCGCTGTTCAATTTGTAATTAACCGCATTCAGACATTCGAAAAAACCAAAGAGGTAGTTGATTGGGCGAGAGAATCGGGTTTTGAAAGTGTCAATATTGATTTGGTTTATGGACTTCCAAAACAAACTGTTAAGAGTGTCGAGCTGACGATAGAATTAATCAATCAATTGATGCCTGACAGGATTGCTTTTTACTCTTATGCCCATGTGCCATGGAAAAGTAAGGTGCAAAGACGATACACAGATGCAGATTTACCGAAGGCAAAGGATAAATGGGCGATGTATCACCGGGGTAGAGAACTCTTAACCGCAAATGGATTTGCAGCTATCGGGATGGACCATTTTGCCTTGCCTGAGGACAAATTGCTAAAGGCAGCGGCAGCCGGACAAATGCATAGAAATTTTATGGGGTATACCACCACGCAGAACAAGTTGATTATTGCATTGGGAGCATCCAGTATTAGCGATGCCTGGGGAGCCTTCGCCCAAAATGAAAAAGATATTGAAGCATACCAGGATAAAGTTAATATGGGTGAATTCCCTATCGTAAACGGACACGTGCTAAACAAAGAAGACCTCTTGATACGTACTCATATTCTGGAATTGATGTGTATTGGAAAAACCATGCTCAAAGTGAATGAATTGGATGAAATATTTGTGAATGAGGCTTTCAGTAAATTTAAATTTCTGGAAGAAGACGGTTTGGTTGAAATAAAAGAACGGCAAATTATTGTGACGGAAAAGGGGGCTATTTTTATCCGTAATATCAGTGCAGTGCTGGACGCAAAACTATGGCGAAACGGTTTGACCTCAAATGTATTTAGTAAAGCAATCTGATTGAAAACAACTATGGTAAAAAAAGCCCTGCTCCTTGTTAATTTAGGATCGCCCGATTCATGTGAAGTACGGGATGTGAAATCATATCTGGATGAGTTTTTAATGGATGAAAAAGTGATTGATATTCCCTATTTATTCAGGTATTTATTGGTAAAAGGAATCATTGTTCCTTTTAGATCTCCCAAAAGTGCGGCTAAATATAAATCCATCTGGACTGATAAGGGCTCTCCTCTTGTACAAATTACCAAAGAACTTACCAGCCTCGTGAGGGAACATATGGGAATCCCTGTATACATGTGTATGCGTTATGCAAATCCTGCACCGGGTGTGGTTTTATCCAAAATTAAGGAAGAGCATCCTCACCTGGAGGAATTGGTAGTATTGCCGCTTTATCCTCATTTCGCGATGAGCAGTTATGAAACCGCATTGGACCATGTGAGAATGGCGTATCAAAGAAATAATTATTCCTTTCGCCTTTCGGTAGTTTCCCCTTTTTACAATCATCCCGATTATATAAGCGCATTGGGAGCAAGTATAATTCCTTATTTAAAAAGTGAATATGACCACGTCCTGTTCAGTTATCATGGAATTCCGGAGCGGCACGTAAAGAAGTCGGATCCAACAGGATCGCATTGCCTGAATTGTGAAAATTGTTGTGAATTACCTTCAAAAGCGCATGATTTTTGCTACCGGCACCAGATAAAAGAAACCACGAAACGGGTTGCTGAATATTTACATTTACCTGTTAACAAACATAGTTTTTCATTTCAATCCCGCTTAGGCAACAACAAATGGTTAAAACCATATACCATTGAGTTTTTTAAAGATTTTCCACTTAAAGGAATTAAAAAGCTGGTTGTGGTATGTCCGGCCTTTGTGAGTGATTGCCTTGAAACATTAGAAGAAATAAATATGGAAGGAAGAAAATTATTTATGGAATCGGGCGGAGAATCATTTGAAATGGTACCTTGTCTAAACACAAATTCAGAATGGGTAAAAACAATTTCTGTGCTGGTTAATAATACAAATTAATGATTTTTTTATACTGCAAAGCTGTACATATCATTTTTGTTGTTACCTGGTTTAGTGGTATGTTTTACCAGGTCAGGTTGTTTATTTATAATCGGGAAGCCAATGACAAACCTGAACCGGAAAAAACTATCCTTCAGAATCAATTAGGGGTGATGATTAAACGTCTGCTTTATGGCATTACCTGGCCGTCGGCAGTTTTAACATTAATTTTTGGTATCTGGATTTTGATTTTATATTCCTATTATCCTTTATGGCTTTTAATCAAACTGGGTCTGGTGGTATTACTTTTTATCTATCAGTATTCACTTCAGATAATTTACAATCAACAGAAATCGGGTATATTTAAATACAACTCCAATCAATTGCGTTTATGGAACGAAGTACCAACCGTTTTCCTGGTTGCCATTGTGATGCTGGTGGTTGTAAAACAAAATGTAAGCTTATTTTATGGATTAGTCGGTTTAATTTCATTGATTATCCTGTTGCTCTCGGCCATGAAGATTTATAAGGCTGTACGAGGTGATAAAAATTATACTGAATAAATAAGAGTCACTCCTTAAATAATCATCCTCTTTTTACCTTTAAAAAAATTAATTTCCCAAAAACAATATTTTTAACAAAGTAATCAGGTTTTGAAAGGATTACAAATACCCCCTTTCAAGTACTATTCAATAATAAAGGTTTTCCCTTCTTCGGCAATTTCGGTGTTTTCAAATTCAGTTCTGGCTTCTTCCAGCAAGGGCAATAAATCATCGTAGCGTGATGAAAAATGACCGATTATCAGTTTGTTTACTTTTGCTGTTTTTGCAACTATTCCGGCTTGTTTGGCTGTTGTATGCATGGTTTGAACAGCCCTCTCTAATTTGTCGTGTAAAAAGGTTGCTTCGTGGTACAGGTAATCGGCATGCTCAATAGATTTTATCACACGTTCGTCAAAAATAGTATCTGAACAATAGGCATAACTTAGTGGTCGGGTAGCTGGGAAGGTGAGCCTTTCATTGTCAATTATATTTCCTTCGGGAGTAATATAATCCTTGCCCATTTTAATATCATTGTAATGGGTAAAAGGGATTTTAAATTTATGGCAGGCTTCTGCATTCAGTTTTTTAAGAATACTGCATTCTTCAAATAAAAATCCAATGGTTGGAATACGATGGTAAAGCGGGAAGGTTTTTACTTTAAAATACAGGTTTTCAAAAATGGTTTCTGATTTATCCGGATCGAGTGGATGATAATGAATCGGGAAATTGAATACTGTAAAAGAAAGTTTGAAGTAAACATCCAGTATTTCGAATAGTTCTTTGGGGCCATAAATATGCATCGGATGTTCATGCTTCATCAGGTTCAGGGAAAGTAATAAACCAGGTAAACCGAGCATATGATCGCCATGAATATGTGTTATAAAGATATGTGAAATTTTTGATTTCCTGATTTTGTACTTTCTAAGTTGCATCTGGGTGCCTTCGCCACAATCCATCAGCATGTGGTGGTCACAAATGCTGATATGCTGACCGCTTGGATGCCTGCTTGGGGTAGGGGAGGCAGAACTATTACCCATGATGCTTACTTCAAATGCCATTTTCTTCGTCTTCTTCGTTATTGTTTAAAAATTGTTTCTCAAGCTGATCCATGAAAACATAATCAATTGCCTCCGTATCGCTGGGTACAAAAATAATTTCCGCTTTTTCAAACAATCGTTTAAACTGATCATTTGGGCAACTAATGATCAACATGCCGAGATTTTCATTTAAGAATTTACCCAAATTTATTAATTCTCTTACTGCCGCAGCATGACATTCCTGCACGGTTTCAAAGTTTAAGATCAGGTATTGACAAGCTTCTTTTAATAATTCATGCTTTACAATTCCGGTTAATTCTTCTACCTGAGTTGCGTTCAATTCGGTAAGAGGCGTTCTTAATAAAGTAAAATGTTCGGTTTTTTCGAGTGAAAAATTCATCTTTGTTCCATAAACTTGGTTGTCGAAAATATACAAAAATGACAAATAAAATTGCTTTTATTACTGGAGCTTCTGCCGGAATAGGCGAAGCCACCGCGCATAAACTGGCGCAAAACGGCTATAGCCTGATATTAAACGGCCGCAGGGCTGATCGCTTGCAATCATTAAAAGAAAAATTGGAGCAATCTTTTGACATTTCTGTTACACTGGCAGTGTTCGATATCAGGGATAGAAACGCGGTGGAGAAAGGCATCGGGGCTATTCCCGAAACGTATAGAAACATTTCGGTTTTGGTCAATAATGCGGGTTTGGCCAGTGGCCTCTCAACGTTGGAAAATGGAAATATGGATGATTGGGATGTAATGATTGACACCAATATAAAAGGGTTATTATATATTTCACGGGCTATTATTCCGGGTATGGTTGAACGCAAAACCGGTCATATTGTTAACATTTGCAGTATTGCAGGCAAAGAGGTTTACGCAAATGGAAATGTGTATTGCGCTACAAAATTCGCCGTAGATGCTTTAAATAAAGCGATGAGAGTTGAACTTTCGCAATACCCGATAAGAGTGACGGGAATATACCCGGGAGCGGTTGAGACGGAGTTTTCCATTGTACGGTTTCATGGTGATGAAGAAAAGGCAAAAAAGATATATGAGGGGTTTGACAATTTATTGGCCGAAGATATTGCCGATGCCATCTTTTACGCAATTTCCCGTCCTGCACATGTTAATATCAACGAATTGATTATTATGCCCACCGCACAACCCGTTCCCGGAATTATACACCGGAAATAACCGATAGACCTTATTTCTTATTGAAGCGATTAATGCTGCGAATTTTCCATGAGGTAAGCTTTGATAAACTCATCCAATTCGCCATCCATTATTTTCTGTACATCGGAAGTTTCTACACCGGTTCGCAAATCTTTTATTAATTTATAAGGCTGAAAAACATAATTCCGAATCTGGCTTCCCCATTCAATTCTTTTTTTTCCGGCTTCAATCAGGCTTTTGGCTTCATTGCGTTTGCGCAGTTCCAATTCGTATAATTGCGACCGTAACATTTGAAGGGCTCTGTCTTTATTGCCACTTTGGGAACGATCCACCTGACAAACGATCACAATGCCTGAAGGTTTATGCGTTAGCTGAACTTTGGTTTCAACCTTGTTTACATTTTGGCCTCCTGCACCGCCCGAACGGGAGGTATGAAATTCAATATCTGCATCCTTTATTTCAATATCAATACTATCATCCACAAGCGGATAACAATAAACCGAAGCAAAAGAAGTATGCCTTCTTGCGTTGCTATCAAATGGCGAAATTCTTACCAGACGATGCACGCCATTTTCTCCTTTTAAAAATCCATAGGCAAAGTCGCCATCAATCTCAATGGAACAGGATTTTATCCCAGCGCCATCACCCGGAGTTTCATCAACCAGGGTAGTTTTCATGCCATGTTTTTCGGCATACATCAGGTACATGCGCATCAACATTTCTGCCCAGTCCTGGCTCTCGGTTCCACCTGCACCCGAATTGATATTGAGAACACAGTTCAGCTGATCCTCTTCATGGCTCAGCATATTTTTAAACTCGAGTTCTTCAACTACTTTCAAAGCATGTTTGTATGAAATTTCAAGCTCTTCTTCTGTGGCTTCACCTGCCTGAAAAAATTCGTAAAGTACCGATAAATCCTCAAGGGTATTAAAAATGAGTTCATAGCCCTGCGTCCAGATTTTTTTGAGCCGGATTTCTTTCAGTACTTTTTCGGCAGCTTTAGGATTATCCCAGAAACCGGGAGCTAAACTTTTGTCTTCTTCATCTTTAATGCGCATCAACTTTACGTCGATGTCAAAGATACCTCCTCAGGGCATCTGCCCTATACTTCAATTCTTTTAGTTGTTCACTCGTCATATTGCCGCGAATATAGGGTTTTCTCAGCTTGAAAAAAGCAGGTTATTAAAATTAAATTTCTTAAATTCATGTATTTTTAAACCTGTGTGTATTATACCAAATGGTATAATACTAATTGGTATAATACTAAGTTATATCCTATGAAAGACTTTCCTTTTATATATGGCCTCACATTGAGCATTCAATCATTTACCAATAGGGAAACTGAATTGACAAAGTTGCAAAGTGATTTGTTAAATGGAATTAAGGCAATAAATTTTTTTTATTGAATAATCAACTTTTTACAAAAAGTTTTTCCCTCCGAATGAATATATAAGAGATATATGCCTTTGGTCTCACCTGTTAAATTGATTTCTGTAGAAGACTCTTTTATTTGTTTTGAATAGCACCTTTTCCCCAATTGGTTATAGATTTCCAATTGTATTTCCTGCTCCGGTTTCATTGAATTTAAGGTAAAGAATCCATTGGTTGAGGGGTTAGGGTATAACTTGAAATAATTATCCAGATCAGATGATTCGTCCATTCCAACCTTAAAAATTCTAAAAGGTTCAGACATGGTCGAACATTTATTGTAATCAGTATATTTCACAGAATATATTCCAGGTTGAGTGAGCGTGAGTGTTTGGTATATTTCCTTGCTAAGTATACTACCACCCATATACCATTGATTTCCTAAAGGATAACTTGATGAAAGTAATATGGCAAAGGTTAAAGTGATGATGGGTGGAGCAGGATTTGGGGTTACATTTACTTTGACTGCATCGGTTTTTGATGCACAAAATCCACCGCCAACGGTCACAGTATAAATAGTTGAATCATTTGGTGTTGCCCAGGGGTTTGGAATAGTTGGGTCACTTAATCCAGTGATAGGATTCCAAAGGTAGGTATACCCTCCGCTTGCATTTAATTGTGTGCTTTTTCCTGAACAAAGAGTTACATCGGGCCCGACATTAGGAACAAGTTCTGTTTTAACTGTCAGGTAAAGGGGTAGTGAAATCAAATCACCACATCCAATATTAGTCGAAAGGGTGACTGGATAGACACCCAGGGTATCAAAACAAATATGAGTAGGATTCTGGAGAGTAGATGTAGCAGGGTTTCCTTTTGGGAATGTCCATTTCCAGTTATTCAGACTTATCAAACTTTTATCAGAAAAATCTATGCAGCCTCCCTGGCAAAAATTTGTAAAGCTGGCAGAAATTGCAGGTTGAATTATTGAAGGAGAATATTCACCAAAATCACTGTAAAATTGAATACCACCCGATCCATAAGGCGCCATTCCTGTTCCCAAATAGCCCTTGTTACAACTCGCAAAGCCAACACCATTGTAAATGGATTTAGTAAAATTTGCCTTTTTTGTCCAGATATCTGTGATTGGGTTGTATTCGTAAAAAAATTGTGAGACATAGCCGGTTCCAACATAACCTTTGTCTCCAATCGAAAATCCAACCGACCCGAAATTAGCTAATGGACAACTGGTTTTTTGAGTCCAGGTATCTGAATCCGGGTTATACTCCCAAAAATCATTTTTTGGGGATTGCCCGTTTCCAATATAACCTTTACTACCAATCGAAAATCCGACTGCGCCAGATCGAAATAATCCACCAAAAATTGCTTTTTGAGTCCAGGTGTTTGAATCCGGGTTGTATTCCCAAAAATCTCTGAAACCTGAAATACCTTCACCCACACCGATATACCCTTTGTTACCAATAGAAAACCCTACAGCTTTCTTTCTTGGGCTTCCTGCAAAATTTGCTTTTTGTCTCCACATATTTGAGTCGGGATCATACTCCCAAAAATCATTAAGGGTAGAACTAGGGGTAGTCCCCGTTCCAATATATCCTTTGTTGCCAATCGAAAATCCTACAGCATAGGCTCGGCCACTACCTGCAAAATTTGCTTTTTGAGTCCAAAAATTGTAATCCGGATCATATTCCCAAAAGTCAACTTCTCCATTGGTACCATGCGCTCCGGTTCCGATATATCCTTTATTTACAGATTTAATAAAAAAACCAACAGCCCCGCCTCTTTTTGCTCCACCGAAATTACTTTTTGCGATCCACTGATTCTGGGCAGGGCAAGTGAATGTTAATAACATTACAGCAATCACAAAGCAACATTTCGTCTTCATATTTTTAGCTTTATCAAATCTTCTTCAAGAACAACTGGTGGCATTTGGCCAGCTTTAATTTTTTTAATTACAAGAATAGCGACTTTCTCAGCATCCTTCCTGTTTCTAAAACCATGTAGCCCTCTCCGTCCTGGAATATTTGGCTGGTGGATGAAGATTTTACCACTTTGAAAAATGTCGTATCCATATGTATGATCGTCATTCAAAAAAACTTTGTAACTGCATACTAAAACTTGATTCCGCGTCGTCGCATTTTTGAAAATTTTTGTTTGGGCATTCGTATTCAAAATGAAAATAGAAAGTATTCCCAAAAATAATAATTTGTAGTGCATGCCTGAATTTTTCATCCGGATTGCAATGATTATCACAAATATATATATAAATAACAAATAGCTATGAAAAAAAATAGCAAATTTCATTAACACGATGCTGCCAAAACCTTATCTGCTCTTGATCCTGTTTCAGTGAATGGTCATTCAAATACATTGAAACAGGTCTTATGTTTTTACTTTTACTTAAGGCTCAAAAAAAAGTCCATGAAACCAATGGCATCATGGACTTTATTAATATTTAACTATAGCAATATAAACTAAACCGAAACGGCTGCGTTTTTATTGCGTTTGCGCTCGTTTTCATCTAAGAATGTTTTGCGCATGCGAAGAGAATGAGGCGTTATCTCTACCAGCTCGTCACCCTGGATATATTCCATGCATTCCTCTAGGGAGAAATTAATTTTTGGTGCCATACGTGCTTTGTCATCTGTTCCCGAAGCGCGCATATTGGTTAGTTTTTTCTCCTTGGTAATATTTACCACAATATCATCCTGACGGTTGGTTTCCCCAATAATCTGACCCATATAAATATTGTCACCGGATTCAACGAAAAAGCTTCCACGGTCTTGTAATTTATCAATGGAATAAGCAATTGCCTTTCCCTGCTCACCCGAGATCATTACCCCATTTCCACGACTTGGAATGGTGCCTTTCCAGGGTTCAAAAGCTTTAAACCGGTGCGCCATAATTGCCTCCCCGGCTGTGGCAGTAAGCATATTATTACGCAAGCCAATGATACCGCGGGATGGAATTTCAAATTCGAGGTGAAGCAAATCGCCTTTTGGCTCCATCACCAATAAATCACCTTTACGCTGACTAACATATTCAATTACTTTTCCTGAATATTCTTCGGGAACATTTACTGTTAAAATCTCTATAGGTTCACATTTCACCCCATCAATTTCTTTTACAATCACATGTGGCTGTCCAACCTGCATTTCGTATCCTTCGCGTCGCATGGTTTCAATCAGGATGGATAAATGAAGTATACCTCGTCCGAATACCAGATAAGAATCGGCGGCATCGGTTTCTTCTACACGTAAAGCCAAGTTCTTCTCTAATTCTTTAAACAAACGGTCGCGCAAGTGACGTGAAGTAACGAACTTTCCTTCTTTTCCAAAAAATGGCGAATTGTTGATGCAAAACAACATATTCATGGTGGGTTCATCTATTTTGATTGGAATCAATCCTTCCGGGTTTTCAAAATCGGCAATGGTATCTCCTATCTCAAAGCCATCAATTCCCATGATCGCACAAATATCGCCGCCAAAAGCTTCTTCAACCTTGACTTTTCCAAGACCTTCAAATGTATAGAGCTCCTTGATACGCGACTTTTGAATGGAACCATCGCGCTTCACAATACTAATGGGTTGGTTTACTTTTATATTACCACGCAAAATTCGTCCAATTGCAATACGCCCGGTAAAGGAGGAATAATCAAGCGAAGTAATTTGCATTTGCAAACTTCCTTTTTCAACTTTCGGAGCAGGGATTTCAGTTAAAATATCATCCAGCAATTCTATAAAATCTGTAGTGGGATTTTTCCAGTCTCTGCCCATCCAACCCATTTTTGAGCTTCCATACATGGTATGAAAATTCAACTGTTCCTCGGTTGCTTCCAAATTAAAAAACAAATCGAAAACGGCATCATGCACCTCATCGGGACGGCAATTGGGCTTATCAACCTTGTTAATTACAACAATCGGTTTTTTACCTAAGGCAAGGGCTTTTTGCAATACGAAACGTGTTTGTGGCATCGGGCCTTCAAATGCATCCACCAATAAGAGTACGCCATCAGCCATGTTTAGTACACGCTCCACCTCACCGCCAAAATCTGAGTGTCCGGGGGTATCAATAATATTGATTTTCGTTCCTTTATAGTTAACCGAAATATTTTTTGCTAAAATGGTGATCCCTCTTTCACGCTCCAGATCATTGCTATCCAGTATTAAGTCGCCTTTGTGTTGGTTTTCACGAAAAAGTTGCGTCTGATGAATGATTTTATCCACTAAGGTCGTTTTACCGTGGTCAACGTGGGCTATTATTGCTATGTTTCTGATTTTCTGCATGTTTGTTCCAAAAAGGACTGCAAATGTAAGGGAAAATTTCCGCTTAAAAAATATTTGCTTGATTTATTGAGACTTAAATCATTTACCTTTGAGGGGATTTGAAAAAAATACTGCTCTTATTTGTCTTATTCACGCACCTGTTAACCTCAATAGGAGTATATGCTTATTCTCATTTTTGTGGTAGTGTGTTAAAGGAATTCAGCATCTATTCGCTGGGTGAAAAGGACGATAATTGCGATTGTACAGAAAGTAGCAATAAGAGTTGTTGTAAAGATGTTCAGGTTAATTCTTTCAATTTTGCAGAATACATTTGCCCGGCTCCCTTTTCTTTTTCGCCAAAGGCGTTTTCAAGATTTTGTCATCCTGCGTTAAGGTCAACTTGTTTAGCGAATTTAAATTTCAACATTCTTCAGAATTCAATTACGAATAACAAAATTCATTCACCTTCATCGGAACAATGCCAATCATTAATGGTGGCGATTTTAAGACTTTAGCGTTTTTCTTTTGGTTTTCTTAGAGTCGAATTGACTTACATTTCAGTTTATTTCAAAAATAATTTCATTTAATCCTGTTCTTATGTCGGCAATTTTTGTTGCTGCGAATTGGTTTGATTCAATGGATAAGTAGAAATTAAAATGAATTGAATTTATTTATATACAATCAAATTAATTAATATTTTCAAATGAAAAACAAAAAAAGGTTAAGCTTATTTATATTGTTATTACTGGCATTCGGCGCGTTTTCTCAAAATGCAAAGGTTCAAAAAGCAACATTTAAAGTTTATGGCAATTGCACACAATGTAAAGAGCGCATTGAGGGGGCATTGGATGTTAAGGGAATTAAGGCTGCTGATTGGAATATCGACAGCAAAAAAATTGAGGTAGTGTATAATCCATCAAAAATAAATATGGAGCAAATTCATAGTTTGATTGCGAAGGTGGGTCATGATACCGAGTTAACAAAAGCAGTGGATTCGGTTTATCAGGAACTACCGGATTGTTGTTTGTATCGGGAGAATCCTAAAACGCACAGAGACTAATGAATCGGAAAATACTTTTTGGGTTATTGCTACTAATTTCTATTCAACCTCTAAAATCTCAGGAAACAAAATTTTTAAAAGGAGTTGTGGTTGAAACCAATGCGAAAGGAAGCATTGAACCGATACCGGGAGCCCTGGTACATTGGTTGGGTTCAACAAAAAGAGTGGTAACAGATAGTGTGGGTGTTTTTCAAATACCTTTTGAACAAATCAACCAGCGATTGATTGTACACGCCATGGGTTTTAAACCGGATACCATTCATGTATCCGGAAAATCCTTTGTTAAAGTACTTCTCATTAATAAAAACATTTTGAATGAACTTACGGTTTCTCATGAAAGAAAAAGTTCTGAAATTAGTTTTATTGATCCCTGGAAAACAACCATCATGAATGAAAAAGAATTGTTTAAAGCGGCCTGTTGCAACCTCTCTGAAAGTTTTGAAACCAATCCTTCTGTGGATGTTTCCTTTACAGATGCGATTACCGGAACCAAACAAATTCAAATGTTGGGCCTTGCCGGTCAATATACGCAAATCAGTCAGGAAGCAATGCCCGGAGTACGAGGTTTGGCAACCAATTTCGGCTTGGCTTATACGCCCGGATCCTGGGTAAATTCAATTCAGGTAAGCAAAGGCGTGGGTTCTGTTACCAGTGGTTTTGAAAGCATCTCGGGTCAGATTAATGTTGAATTACATAAACCAGTTGCCAAGGACAAGCTGTTGGTTAATGGCTATCTGGGAGAAGGAGGGAGATATGAAACTAATTTAGTTTTCAGACAACAGGTCAATGATAAGTTTTCGCAAGCCCTGTTTTTGCATGCAAGCGCCTTAACGCTTCGAAGGGATCATAACCACGATGGATTTTTGGATAATCCATTGGGTTCACAAATGAATGGATTGTACCGTTTTGCCTTTGACAATAAAAAAGGTTTCGTAACACAAGTTGGCGTGCAAGTGTTGAAGGATATAAAGATTGGCGGTCAAAACAATTTTAAACTGGAAATGCAGGATACATCAAACAACACGATTTACGGCACTCAGGTTGATGCAAGCAGACTCAATGGCTTTTTGAAATTTGGATATGTTTTTCCGCAACAACGATACAAGAGTATTGGACTACAACTAAATGCCATTAACCAAACTTTTGATAATTTTTTTGGCAATAATCTGTACAAGGGAAATCAGCAAAGCACTTTTGCACATCTTATTTTTCAATCCATCATTGGAAACAGCAATCACAGGTACCGCACAGGTTTGAGCCAACAAATGGATTGGGTTGATGAGCAATTATTTAATTTGAAACCCTACCGGTTTAAGCGGCAGGAAATGGTAAATGGAGGCTTTTTTGAATATACGTATACGCATAAAGCCATCTTTACTTTAGTAGCAGGTATCCGGATGGATCATCATAATTTTTTTGGCTGGCAGGCTACTCCCAGGTTGCATTTGAGATATGCACCCACGGCTCAAAGTGTTTTTCGTGCATCGTTTGGAAGTGGATGGCGCACGGCAAATGTCATTGCTGAAAATATGGGTGCTTTAGCCAGTTCACGCGTTTGGCAATTTCAAAATCAGTTTTCATCCCGGACCATTTATGGATTTAGTCCGGAAAAGGCCTGGAATACCGGTTTGAACTTCACCCATGATTTTAAGTTGAACTATCGAAACGGAACCATTGGGGTGGATTATTATTATACGCAGTTTGAAAATCAGGTGGTGGTGGACAAGGATGCCCATGTACAACAAATTGTGTTTCATCATTTAAATGGCAAATCCTTTTCAAACAGCATTCAGTTTCAACTGGATTACCAGCCTATCAGACGATTTGATGTGCGTTTGGCTTATCGCTGGTACGAAGTGGAAACACAATATCAGGGTGGTTTGATGCAGGTTCCTTTGATTGCCAAGCAAAGAGCTTTTATTAACCTGGCATATCATACAAAGGATAAATGGACATTCGACCTTACTGCACAATGGATAGGAGCAAAGCGTTTATCCGGTACTTTATCAAACCCTGAAAAATTCAGATTGCCGGAGTATTCTTCACCTTATTATTTGGTAAATGCTCAAATAAGTAAATCTTTTAAAAAGTGGTTTGAATGCTATATTGGAGTTGAAAACCTATTTGATTTCAAACAACAAAGTCCGATAATTGATGCACAAAATCCATTTGGTGTGTACTTTGATTCAAGCATGATTTGGGGCCCGCTATTCGGCAGGATGACTTATGGAGGGTTTAGGTTTAAATTGTAAAAAGCAAATTTTGTTTTTATATGAACAAATATCCGGGAATGCTTCTTGGTTAAAAGGTGTGTGAGGGGTTTTGTTGGATTAGGCTGGTGATTCATACTTTTTGAATATATTACATTTAAGCGCGGATATATTTTAGTTGCCCGCGAATATAATTTTACTAAAATGCAGGTATATTTGAAGGATTAAAAGGCATTACCAACTTTATAAAGTCAAAATCAACACGCAAAAGAAATGAAAAGAGTTTGTCCATTATGTTCGAATAGAGAAAGTAAGCGAATCTGTAAAATAAGTAACAATGCAATTATTTGCACCTTATGTTGTGTAGAATTACGCTGCGATGATTGCATAGGATGCCCACATTATGAAAATGCCCAAAAATTTGGTTCCGAAAATAAAAACCATAAAAGGGATCAACCCAAACATTTTGTTAAAAGAATAGATGATGAGCTGGATGAAAGAATTAATTCGATCCTTGACCTTACAGAGGCGGGCAAGTTTTCGGAAGCAGAAAAACACTTATTGGAATTGTTAGCTGTCAATAATGACTACGACTTTGTTCATTTTGCTTTAGGGACAAATTATTCTTTATGGAAAAAATTTGATAAAGCATTAATGCATTTTAATAAAGCGATTGAAATATTTCCTTATCATGTGGAATCATGGTTTAATAAGGGTGTGATTCACAAGGATAAATTTGAAATATATGAAATGATAGAATGCTTTAAAAATGTTGTTGAATGGGGTGATCCAAATGAATCATTTGTTTATGATGCCCTGCATATTCTTGATGGATTATCTGAATCAGTTCGAGAAAGCGATGGTATCACCTTAAATGAATTTCAAAAGGGGCATAGAATTTTTAACGAAGGTGTTGAATATATGGAAAAGGAAGATTGGACAAAAGCAATTTATAAATTCGAACAGACCTTAAATCTGATGAAACGACATACCCAGTCATTTGGAAATTTAGGTATTTGCTATGCAAAAATTGGTGAAAAGAAAAAGGCATTGGCGGCTTTAGAGAAGGCACTCAGTATAGATCCGGGCTATGAACCCGCTATTATCAATAAAAGGGTAATAGAATCACTTAATGAAGGAGAAAGATTAAACTTTCCTGTTAAATCGGAATATTACTACAAAGACAAGTTTTTAAAGGATAATTAGGGTTGGTCCATTTAGTCGTATATTTACTAAACAATAGATTTAAGAACTTTAGGCCAATTTATTAAAAAAGGATACGCTGACAAACATCCTGAGACAACAGCGTTTAACCTAATTTTAATAGATTGATAATAAATATGTTTTGCTGTACGAAAAGAACTAATTTTGATTTATGTAGCCAACAAACAAAAATTAGAACAGGATTACGATAAGAAAAAATTTGAAGATATTTTTAACAGCGAAATGGAGAAGTTGGAGAAGGGGAATTAAATTTTATAGATTGGAAAACAATTTCTTTTCTATCCTTTTTAGTTTTTTGAAAGATTATCCCATATGATGAACTTGGACATGAACTTGGACAAGATGTCCAAGAATATAATGAAGCCAATGAATAACCCCAACAATTTATATCATGAGCAAAATACAATTATTTGAAAGTAAAAAAATTCGGTCAGTTTGGAACCAGGAGGAAGAACTATGGTATTTTGCCATTGTAGATGTAATAGCCGTATTAACTGATAGCAATGATCCCAAGGATTATTGGTACAGGATGAAGAATAGGGAAAAATTATCTGGATTTGAGTTATCGACAATTTGTCGACAACTAAAAATGGAATCGGCTGACGGGAAAAAATATGCAACAGATTGTGCCAATACCGAGGGACTGTTTAGAATAATCCAATCCATTCCGTCACCTAAAGCTGAACCCTTTAAACAATGGTTAGCTAAGGTTGGATATGAAAGAATTGAAGAAACACAGGACCCGGAAATGAGTATTGACCGTGCTATGGATAACTATTTAAAACTTGGATATAGCAACTCTTTTAATAATAATTTACTACCATTTATTTGGATTTGATTTATCTTCGTCTTTTAATAAATTGATTATGCAAACTGTAATTTTAAATAGTGAATCCAAAACAGACATCAAACTTCTGCTTGATTTAGCCAAAAAGATTGGAATAAAATCAAGAGTTTTATCTGATACTGAGATGGAAGAAATGGGATTGGTAAATTCAATGCGATTAGGTCGCACTAACAAATTTGTTGACACAGCTTCATATATTCAAAAGCTTCGGAAATGATTGTCAGGATTGATAAAAGTTTTGAAAAGGACACAGATAAAATCAAAGACAAAAATATTCTTTTGAATATTGTTGATTGTATTGAGAAACTTCGGAAGATTGGCAATATCAAATCAATAAAAAATATTAAGAAATTAAAAGGTTCTCACGAATTTTATCGCATCAGGATTGGAGATTATAGAATGGGACTTGAGATAAAAAATAATACATGCGAATTGATCAGGTTTTTGCATAGAAAAGACATTTATAAATATTTTCCCAAATAAAAACATATTATAACTGTTTTCCTTTATTTCCCTGAAGACCCATTAGACACAGTGAAGACCAAGAAAACGAGGTCGAAAAAACAGGAAGATAATTGAACGATTTTTAGTAAAACATGTTAGGTAACATCCAACTATTTTCAAAGTTACTTCCATCAATGTTCTACCACCGCAAGATCATCCTCATCAATACCCTGTGCTTTTAAGATGGCTTTGGCGCGGATGGCAAAATAAGTGAGGTAGGCGAAACAAATTACAGGTATAAAATAGGATACATGAATGCCTATTGCATCGGCCAATTTTCCTTGTATGGGCGGAATGATACCGCCGCCTAAAATCATCATAATCAGAAAAGCGGAACCCTGGCTGGCATATTTACCCAATCCTGAAATGGACAAGGCAAAAATGCTTGGCCACATGATACTGCAAGCCAGACCTCCACTCAAAAAGGAATAAATTGCGATTGTTCCGGTGGTCATTAATCCGGTAATCATTCCTATCATTCCCAAAATTCCAAATATCATTAAGGTGCGTGCCGGGCGATCTTTGCCAAGGAAAAAGCCTGCTATTTGAAAAGCAACCACAAAAGAGTAAGCAATAAGCGGGGTAACATTTTGACCTGAAATTGCATTTACGGCAATTACAACGCTGAAAGCGATGTAGGGAACAATGATGAGCAGAATTTTTTTCATGAAATTTGATGGATTAAATACGGTGATAGCACCTGCCCACCTGCCAATCATTAAGCTGCCCCAATACATTGAAATATACGGAGCAAGGGATGATCCTGAAATGTTGCCAAATGCATCCGATTTTAGTAACTCACCTAAATTACTTTGGATGGTAACTTCAACACCCACATACGTAAAGATTGCCAACATGCCTAAAACCAACTGAGGATATTTCATTGCACCCCAACCATCAGGGTTACTTACTGCCAGCCGGTTTGCAAGCAATAAACTGATTACAATAACAAGCAGTGAAGCAACTGATAATCCAATTCCTAAATAGTCTATTTCTTTGTTCTCTAAAAATCTGCTAATAAAGGCAGGATCTTCATAACGTGAAAAGATATAAGCAAAAATTCCTATTAAAACGATGGTAATACCTATGAGGGTGATCATGGCTTTTCTGGCAGGTTCAAATGTAGAATCGCTTTTACCGGATGGCAGATTTTTAGAAAAGAAGAAAAGTGCGGCAGCCAGTAAAAAAAGCCCACCCACAAACAGGTATAAAATTAACATGGAATCTAAGGAAACCGTTTTAATAGCGGCACTTAATTTTTCATCTCCCGAAAGAATTACGCCAAACAATGCCAAAGAAACAAAAATCGGACCCAGGGTTGTTCCAAATGAATTCACACCACCGGCAAAGTTTAACCGGTTAGATGCGGTTCTCGCATTACCCAATGAAATAACGAAAGGTTGGGCGGCTGTTTGCTGTAAAGAAAAGCCTAAGGCTAAAACAAATAAGGACCCCAGAATTAAATAATAATTCCCTGAAGTAACGGCATACAGCATCATGAGTGCTCCCAGTGTACTTATTAATAAGCCGTTAATAATCCCCTTTTTGAACCCCCAGTCATTCAGAATATCCTTATGGGCGAGGCTGCTAAAAATAAAAAGCAGCAAAGCTCCAATATAGTATGCACCATAAAAAGCAAAATCAATCAGTTGACTTTGAAACTGGTCGAGGTTAAATTTTATTTTACAAAAGGGAATAAAAACACCATTGGATGCGGCAATAAATCCCCAAAAGAAAAAAACCGTAATGAGGGTGTAGAGGTGGGTTTGTTGTTTAGAGCTATTCATTATTAACTTTATTTTGGGTTGAATTAAAGCATTCGTGACTCAAAAAGCAATTTTATATTTGTTATCAGTAGATTTTCTCATTTTTTTATTCAACAAAAAAGCATAAAATTTGACGTACTAAAAAGTTTAGTAAAAAAGAAAGATCATTTTATCTTAATTTTATAATACTATCTTGCCTTAAAATAACCTAATATCAGTCATTATGATTTCAAAAATTGTTATTCCTACCGATTTTTCTGATGCCGCCAAAAATGCTTTAAATTATGGGATTGCACTGGCAAAAAAAGCCGGGGCTGAGCTTCAGATTATTCATATCAATCAGGTTGCTATGGTAGATGCCACCATGCCGGCAGAAACCTATCAGATTTTTGTAAAAGAGATTGAGGAACAAACGAAAGAAAATTTTGTCAACCTGGAAAAAACAGTGCTTGAGAATTCCGGAATTTCCTATACGATGCACAGTCGTTATGGCTTTGTAGCTGACGAAATTTGTGACTTTTCTCAAAAACACGAAACGGATTTGATCATTATGGGCACAACCGGAGCAAGTGGTATTGAAGAAATTTTAGTTGGAAGCAATGCAGCCTCCGTAGTGGTAAGAACCAATGTTCCGGTTATGGTGGTACCGCCGCTTTCAAAATATAAAGAGATAGAAAGAATTGTTTATGCCACCGACTACAATGAGCCTGAATTCCCGGCATTGGTTAAATTGGTGTCTTATGCCGAACTTTTTAATTGCCCTTTGGATGTGGTTCATGTGAAATCGGACTCCGACAAATACTTTAACGCCGAAAATAATTTCTTTAAAAAGAACAAAGAAAAAATCAATTACCCGAAAATTAGTTTTGTAGAATTAGAAAAGGCTGACGTTGTTGGGACATTGAATAAATACGTGGACAATAGCCATGCTGATTTATTGGTAATGGCCAAGCATAACCGTAATTTTTTCGATCGCTTATTTCACAAAAGTCTCAGTAAAAAAATGGCTTTTCATACCCACATTCCTTTATTGGTATTGGTTAAGGGGTAAACGAATTTTATACTGAAAACGGGATAAATTCTGCCATTTACCTGTAAAGGTAATCGGTAATCAGGTATTCGGTAATCGGTAATAACCATACCGATTACTTTTCTTCTACTGATTACTGAATACCTTAAGTGGAATGTATCAATTTACCCTTTTCTTGTATATCTAACCGTTCATCGAAGCTAAAAACTCTTCGTTGCTTTTGGTTGAACGCATATTTTTCAAAACTACATCCATTGCTTCTTCCGGATTCATATCGGCAAGGTGATTGCGTAATACCCAAATTCTTTGTAAGGTCATTTTATCTAATAGCAAATCATCTCTCCGGGTACTGGATGCAACGATATCAATGGCAGGGAATACTCGTTTATTCGAAAGTTTTCGATCCAACTGTAACTCCATATTACCGGTACCTTTAAATTCTTCAAAAATTACCTCATCCATTTTTGAACCGGTTTCGGTAAGGGCTGTTGCAATAATGGTTAAGGAACCGCCATCTTCTATCTTACGAGCGGCACCAAAAAAGCGTTTAGGTTTGTGCAGGGCGTTTGCATCAACACCGCCTGAGAGAATTTTTCCGGAGGCAGGTTGAGCTGTATTAAATGCCCGCGCCATTCTTGTAATTGAATCCAATAATATGACCACATCGTGGCCACATTCAACCAAACGTTTGGCTTTTTCTAAAACGATATTTGCAAGTTTTACGTGTTTTTCGGCTGGCTCATCAAAGGTTGATGCAACCACTTCTGCCCTTACACTTCTTTGCATATCTGTTACTTCCTCCGGACGTTCATCAATGAGTAATATTAATAAATAGATCTCGGGATGGTTTTTTGCGATGGCGTTGGCAATGTCTTTTAAAAGGATTGTTTTACCTGTTTTGGGTTGAGCTACAATTAAACCCCGTTGACCTTTTCCGATAGGCACCAGTAAATCAATAATCCTTGTTGAATAAGAAGATGAATTGTCGGCCAGGTTTAATTTTTGATCAGGAAATAAAGGCGTTAAATGTTCGAATGAAACCCGGTCTCTCACATCAGAAGGTATTCTGCCATTGATGGATTCAACCCGTACCAAAGCAAAATATTTCTCGCCCTCTTTGGGTGGACGAATAGTTCCCAGTACCGTATCACCTGTTTTTAAGCCAAATAGTTTTATTTGAGAAGGGGAAACGTAAACATCATCGGGAGATGGCATATAATTATAGTCCGAAGAACGTAAAAATCCATAGCCATCCTGCAGCATTTCGAGTACTCCCTCCGAACTCACTAAACTATCGAGTTCCACATATTGGTTTGTGGTTTGATTCGGATTAATACGGGGTTCATTTCGTTCTGTCCGGTCGTTTCTGTCGTTACCGTTTTCAAAGCGATCATTGCGGGGGTTGCGATTCTGATTATTCCGGTCGTTTTTCCATTTTTCTTTTCTTTCTTGTTGTTGATTGGGATTTTCAACACCCGGAGCTGAGGCAGGATTCATATTGATCGTGTTTGGCTCTTCAACAGGAAGTTCTGAACCATTTTCGGTTTGAATCTTTTCTGCCGGAGTGGGTTCAGGCAGGTTGCTTTTTGCTTCGATAGGATGCAGTTTGGTATGCTCAACAATTTTTTTGATTCTGGGTTTTTGGGAAATAACAGGCTGTTCTTCCGGATTTATTGTATGAATATGATCATCAGGCTGGAGGGAAACGGGTTCTTTAGCCAGCTCTTTTGAAACCTTTGGACGGCCTCTCCTTTTAGGAGCAGTAAGGTCTTCTCCGGCTTTTGTTTCCTGAGAATTCTGGTATTCTAAAATGGCATTTACAAGAGTATGTTTGTTAGAATCCTGTAAATTACTGATGCCATATTTTTTGGCAACTTCTTTAAGCTCAGATACGAGCATTTCATTCAACGTAGGAAGATTGTGCATGTAATAAAAATATTGAACATTGATTTCAACTAACAATGGGGATCAATCAGGAACCAGGAAAATGTTAGTGAGAATATTATTTGATAGGACAAAATTAATCCTTTTTTTTAACTATGCAAGTATCTTTGAAATTTTTATTTTTCCATAAGGCACACCAGACCAGAATCTGAGATAAATCATTTGCCGGGTTCGCTTAAAACCATCCTGATTGTCCTTTTATGCTAAAATTGTAACAATTCCAGCAGGGCAGTTTTAAATCTTTCTTTTGGCAGGAAATTTTGTTCAAGGTTTGTATTGAATGGAACCGGACTATCCAGACTTCCAATCCGGATTACAGGTGCATCAAGATATTGAAAACAATGTTGGGCAATATGTGCCGCTATCTCTGCACCTATGCCTCCTGTTAAGGTGTCTTCGTGTAAAATAAGGACCTTCCCCGTTTTCTTTACACTTTTTTCCACCGAAGCTTTATCCCAGGGCAAGAGGGTTCGCAAATCAATAATATCCGCATTTATGTTCTTTTCTTTAACATAGCTGCCGGCCCAATGAACACCTGCTCCGTAGGTAATTATGCTAACTTCCTCACCGGTCATAACCTGCCGGGATTTGCCAATGTCCAGCATATAATAATCATCATAAACATCCTCCTCACACTCAGGTGAACGATAAAGGACTTTGTGTTCAAAAAATAATACCGGATTTGGGTCATTGATGGCTGCCGTAAGTAATCCTTTAGCATCGGATGCTGTTGAAGGATAAACAATTTTTAAACCCGGCACATGAAAAAACCAGGCCTCATTGCTTTGAGAATGGAATGGACCCGCTCCAACACCCGCGCCTGTTGGCATTCTGATAACCACATCCGCATTTTGCCCCCAGCGGTAATAACTTTTTGCCAGATTATTAACTATTTGGTTAAAACCTACACTGGCGAAGTCTGCAAATTGCATTTCCACCATTGCCTTCATTCCCATTATGGCCAGCCCGTAACTTGCTCCAAGGATAGCACTTTCGCATAAGGGCGTATTTCTAACCCTTTCTTTTCCAAACTCATCAACAAATCCCTGGGTAATTTTAAATACGCCACCATATTCAGCAATGTCCTGCCCCATCAGAACGAGATTATGATGTTTTCGCATAGCTTGTCTTAAGCCGTCACTGATGGCGTCAACAAATCTTTTTCTGCTTTTGTTTTCAGATTTTGGTTTAATAACAACATGTTGTAAGTCACCATGATATACTGGTTTGCCAATTAGATTAACAGGCATATAAACTTCAGCTAATTCAAGTTTTGTGTCCGGTTCAATTTCAGGTAGCGCTAAAACCTTTTCAACTCCTTCATTTATTTCTTTTTTATATTCCGCTCTAAAACGATCAATCATTTCATTACTTAAAACGCCTTCTTTTTTCAGGTAATTTTCATAATTGCTCAAAGGATCTTTTTGACCCCACAAATCGAATAATTCCTGTGGTATATATTTAGTTCCTGACGCTTCTTCATGTCCGCGCATTCTAAAGGTAATGCATTCAAGAATTACAGGACGGGGTTTATTGCGGATGGATTCACTTAAATTTCTTACCGTATCATACGTTTCAATAATATTGTTTCCATCAATTTTATATGCCTCCATTCCATAACCGATCCCTTTGTCCGTAAAGCTTTTAAATCTGAATTGTTCATTTGAGGGAGTGGAAAGACCATAGCCATTATTCTCAATTATAAAGATAACCGGCAATTGCCAAACAGCGGCCGTGTTTAACGCTTCATGAAAATCTCCTTCGCTTGCCCCGGCGTCACCGCTGAAAACCACCGTTACTTTCTTTTCCTGTTTCAACAGGTTGGCCAAAGCAATTCCGTCGGCCACACCCAACATCGCGCCAAGGTGAGAGATCATGCCCACAATATGGAATTCATTGGTTCCAAAATGGAAAGAACGTTCACGCCCATTTGTGAAGCCATCCTTTTTTCCCTGCCATTGAGAAAATAATTTGTCGAAAGGAATATCTCTGCCGGTAAAAACGCCAAGGTTACGATGAAGCGGTAAAATATATTCGTCGGCATGCAAAGCTTTGGCAACCCCTGCACTTATGGCTTCCTGTCCAATTCCACTAAACCATTTACTCACCTGTCCCTGACGAAGTAAAATGAGCATTTTTTCTTCAATCATCCGGGGTTTAAGTATGGATTTGTATAAATCGATCAACAAATCATTGCTATAATGTTTTCTATTAAAAGTAATCATTCAAAAATAATGTTGCGCGAAAGTAAGGATTATTCACGACGGGTTTTATCCCCTGCTATAAAATTTAACCAAATCAATACGCCATCGTAAATTCCTATTTTGATATTTTACCGTCTCATCTTCATATTGACAAAATCAACAATCAATTGAAAGGCCTCATTATATTTACTGAGCGTAATTGCTTGATAAGTATCGTCAACATCATGATAGTGATGATAATCTCCCAATAGGTAAAAGAAAAAGGAGGGTACACCGGCTTGAGTAAAATAATAATGATCACTATTTTTTGCTTTACCACGCGGATTTATAAGCGGCAGATAGCTTCCAATACTGTTGCAAAATTTTAAATTCTCATACAAGTCAGGGAATTCAGTTGCATTTACAACGGTCATCCCCTTATCGCCGGTCGACATCAGATCTAAGTTTAACAATAAGCTGATTTTTTTAAGGTTGATTAATGGATTTTCTACAAAGTAATTTGAACCAATCAATCCAATTTCTTCAGCAGCAAATGCAATAAATAATACAGAATAAGCAGGTGGCTTCAAACTGTAATGTCTGGCCATGTCGAGCATCATGGCAACACCACTTGCATTATCATTTGCACCCGGAAAAACAGCTTCTGTTCCCAGCATACCCAAATGGTCATAATGAGCTGTAATTACGATGAAAGAATCGGGATATACCAAGCCTTTAAAATAACCTAAAACGTTTTGGGTGCCATGAACCTTGTGTGCGGCTTCAATATTACAAACAAGCCTGATAATGGATTGACTGATACGGTCTTTTTTGATAAAAATTATCGGGAATGGTGCCCAGTCCATGCTTACGCCCCAGGTTAAGGTTTCAGCTTTTGTATACAATAAACCTCTCGCGTTCAACCCGTTTTCCAACACCCATTTGATACGATCGGGATTTAATAATTTTAAGTTCTTTAACCCGTCAACCGCTAAAAAATAGTTTTTCAGATTTCTGCTTTGCAGTTTTTTAAATTGATAGCTATTATCCATCATAGCCGAATCCAGGATCAACACCTGATAAATGCCCTTCAGTGTCGGGCATCCGGGATTCACGATAAAATCTTCACCGGCAGCCAGCGGAACGTCATCTGCACTTAAATCAGCCTGCCCCGGATAATAGATAACCGGAAATCCTAAATGCTGGAAATAATCCTGCCCCAGTGGGAAGAGTTTATGTTTTGCAAATTCTGTCCGGATTAAATCGGCAGCCATTCTGTCGCCACCGTTTACATAACCTCTTCCGGCGTATTTTTCACTGCAAAGGGTGTGAATAAGTTCCCTTGCATAATCAATATCCTGCCCATTTAAGGTGACGCAAAATCCTGTAAAGAAAAAAATGAAGGCAAATCGCCGCAGCATAGGAATCGGTTTCAGGTAAAACTTTTATAGGTTGTGAATCGAAAAAGTATAACTTTCCATGATGAGGTTGGCAAGTAATTTTTTGCAGGCAGTATCTACAAACTCTTTCGCCTCTGTTTCATTTTTAGCTTCAAGTTCCAAACTGATATGTTTGCCAATACGTACATTTTCAATTTGCGGCAGCCCAATATTTTTCATGGAACCAGTAACGGCTTTTCCCTGTGGATCAAGCAATGCGGCATGCGGCATTACATCAATTTCGGCTATAAACTTCATTTTTTATGATTTCTAAAATTATTAATAAGCGACAAAAGTACATAAAGTAAGAAACTCAGGCTAATCCCAAAATAATTATATAGGAATAAAAGCAATAAACAAATGCCTAAAAACACAAATCTGATTTCATTCCCCTGCCAATGAAAGTGTTTGAACTTAAGCGCAAAAAGAGGCAATTCGGCGATCAATAAATAGGCGGTTAAGATCGGGAAAAAAATAAAGAACCAAACCGAAGTAAATAATTGGTTTGCAAATTCGGGTCCATGGTTGATCACAAAAGGAATGGAACAAATAAACAACGCCACTGCCGGAGTAGGAATTCCGATAAAAGAATCAGATTGACGCTTATCGATATTAAATTTGGCCAGGCGCACTGCAGAAAATATCGGAATCAGAAAGGGCAGATAGGAAATCACTACCAATAAAGGAACAAATTGTAAAAAATGTTCATTAAAAATTAAATGCTCTTCCGATAAGGCATAAAATATCATTCCCGGGGCAACTCCAAAACTCACAATATCGGCAAGTGAATCTAATTGTTTTCCCATCTCATTTTCTCCCTTTAACAGGCGGGCTGTAAAGCCATCCAGAAAATCTAAAATGGCCGCAACACCGATATAAATAGCTGCAACGCTTAAGTTGTCAAAACCCCAAAGAGTTAAGTTTACGTCGAATGTGGCAACAATGGATAAACAGCCGAAAAATAGATTTCCTGCTGTAATGCTGTTTGGTATAAAGTTTTTCACGGGTTATTTTTGATTGCAAATTAAGCGCTTATCTTGAATTTAAAAATTGAGTTTTCATACATTTCCGTTAATTTTGATGTGGTATGGGTACATTTTAATTCATTGATCTATTATATTGTTTAATGTATATTTAATAATGAGAAAAGAATTTTTGTTGTTTCTAATGCTGTTTGTAGTTTTTCAAAACGCTCAGGCACAGAGAGAAAGAGTAGATTTTAGAACAAGGGGTGTTGCACCTTTACGCAAATTTGAATACCATCAACCGAGTAATTTTGATGTGGTTAATGGAAAGTTTAGCGCTTCTTTTGCATCTGCAAATGGATATCTGTTTGAAATTACCCAAGTGGAATCCAAACTCATTAAATGTAAAACGCAGTTAACGGGCAAGCAATTCAAAGTGGTATTAATAGATGGACCCTTAGAAAAAACATATCTCAGCAATAAAATAAATAAGGGCATACTAAAAATAAAATGCCTTCCGGGGGGTTATTTTGAACTGATGTACACCGGCGAAATTTATAAGGAAAGCCTAAAAGTTAATGTGGAAGCTACCCTTGTAGGTGCTATTAACCACTCAAAAGATTTAAAAACAAACAAATAGGCATTGGTTATTCTTATTAATAATTATTACAAGCAATCATTCTTCTGAAAATAAATTCAGCAATTTAAAATTATGAAAAAAAACAATACAGTAATACTCATCACATTTTTGTTTTCAGGTTTCTTCTCCTATTCTCAGCAAATGCGAATGCCAACTGAAGCAAAAACTCCTTCCGAACTGGAATTGATTTTAAAGGAAAATTTTATTATTCAGCAAGCCATCGTTGATGAAAAAGCAACTCATTTAAATTATCCAAAGAGGGCTTTTCTTGCAAATGGGGTCATCCGTGAAATGGTTGATGTTTCGTCAACCGGAATGCCAATTTATATCCAAACTACCAATAATTTAGATGCTGCAAAAACGATTCAGACCAATAAAGTGTGGCCGGGAGGTACTGCCGGATTAAACCTGAGTGGTTTAGGAATGACAAACAGACTTGGTGTTTGGGATGGGGGTGCTGTGAGACTTACTCATCAGGAGTTTCAGGGCAGAGCCGTTCAAGCAGATGGGGCCACCTCATTGGCTGATCATGCCACCCATGTTACCGGAACCATGTGTGCCGGTGGGGTTTCCACAAATGCAAAAGGGATGAGTTTTCAGGCGCCGATAAAGTGTTACGATTGGTCGAGTGATAACAGCGAAATGAGTAATGCCGCCTCAGTAGGTTTATTGGTTTCAAGCCATTCTTATACCCAAATCAGCGGATGGCAGAACAGCGGTCGTTGGGAATTTTGGGGTGATCCTGCCGTGAGTACCATCGAAGATTATAAGTATGGTTTTTATGATAACATTAGCCAAACCTGGGATCAGGTCGCTTTGACTTATCCTTATTACCAGATTTTTGTAGCCGCCGGAAACGATAGGGGAGAGACGGGTCAAAACCCATATTATATCAGAGACCTGAGCGGTAATTGGGTACTTGGAAACAGTTCTAATCTGCCGAATGCAGTGGGTCCATACAATTCTATCAGCGGAGGACCTGGAAATGCAAAAAATGTAATTACGGTTGGGGCGGTAAATAAAATTATAGCCGGTTGGGCAAGTTCTGCAGATGTGGTGATGAGCAGTTTTAGTGGTTGGGGGCCTACCGATGATGGCCGTATTAAACCGGATATCGTTGCGAATGGAGTAAGTGTTTACTCCTGTGTTTCTACCAGTAATACAGCCTATTCTACGATGAATGGAACTTCAATGGCAACGCCTAACGCAAGTGGTTCAGCCCTGTTGATCCAACAACATTACAATAATCTGAAAGGCGCTTACATGAGAGCATCCACGTTAAAAGCATTGATCATCCATACAGCTGATGAAGCAGGCCCAAGTGCAGGTCCGGATTATACCTTCGGCTGGGGTTTGATGAATACGTATAAAGCTGTTCAAACCATCACGGATAGTTTGCATAGCAGCATTCAGCAAAATACTTTATCAAATGGTATTCCCTATAGTTATAATATGGTATCCGACGGAATTACTCCTATCAAAGTGAGTATTTGCTGGACCGACAGACCGGGAACTCCTATGAGTCCATCACTCAACCCAACCAATAAAATGTTGGTTAATGATTTGGATATTCGTGTAAAACGTAATAGCGATAATACTCTTTTTTATCCTTATGTTCTGAATCGTGCCACCCCTACAGCTGCTGCAACTACAGGAGATAACAGCATTGATAATGTTGAGAAGATTTATATCGCTGTTCCCACCAGTGGTTCTTATACCATTACGGTAACGAACAAAGGAAGTCTGGTTGGCGGACCTCAGCCCTACGCACTTATTGTTAGTGGAATCAGTCCAAAACCAACTGCCTCTTTTTCTTCCATTAGCAGAGTTGTTTGTTACAATAAAAACATCCAATTCTACGATCAATCTTCCAGTGGTATTTCTCGCATCTGGTATTTTCCGGGTGGAACTCCTGCAAGCTCCACTGCTACAAATCCTTTGATTTCTTATTCTTTACCCGGAATATATCCGGTAGCGTTGAGAATTACAGGCGCAAGCGGTTTTGATTCGGTTTGGATACCCGATTATATTACGGTTGGAGGGATTGGTTTACCTCTTATGGAAACCTTTGAACCCAATTCAACAACCAGAAGTTTCTGGACCATTGAAAACCCAAATGCCGATACCACGTGGCGATATTGGAATGTACAGGGAAATACGCCAGGTAATACAGCATTTGGAATCAATAATTATACCTATCCCACCGGTAACAGATACGATAGAATTGTGAGCCCTGTTTTGGATTTGCGAGGCTATAGCTCAGCTCAATTACAGTTCCAACACGCCTATATGAGTTTTGACAGTACCGCCGATGATTCTTTGATCATTGGTATTTCAACAAATTGCGGAAATACCTGGACAAGACTAAAAGCATATGGTGAAAATGGACTGGGAAGTTTTGCAACCGGAACCAAGGTATCTATGAATACTTTTATCCCGGCAAGCTCAACGGATTGGTGCGGTGCAGCAACCGGAGCGGTATGTAATACGATTAATCTTACTCCTTATCTGGGCAATGCGAATGCCTTAATCCGTTTTGAACAGCGAACCAATTTTGGAGGTAATAATTTGTTTATTGATAATGTAAATATTAGCGGGAATGTGATTGCTCCCCTTGCCAATTTTTATACCCTCAGTAAAACCGTGTGTGCCTATGAAGATGTTCAATTCTTTGATTCATCACGCTATCATCCCTCAAGCTGGAAATGGTATTTTACTGACACGGATACCTTAATATATACCGTGCAAAATCCGAATGTAAAATTCCTTACTCCCGGTACCAAAACAATCCTATTGGCGGTTAAAAATGCAACAGGCGGAGACAGCATCGCCAAAGTTGCCTATCTAAACGTATTGCCTTCACCAACGGTACCCGTTATTACGAGTACGAAAGGATTAGCCTTATGTAATGGCGACAGTACCATCCTTTCAACCGATGCAACTGTTAATTATAGCTGGTTTAAAAACAATACTTTACAAAATATCACAACCAATAGTTTTCAATCCAAAGAGGAGGGCAATTACTATGTTAAGGTATCTGGTACTAATGGTTGTTCCTCCAAATCTATCGTATTATCAATTTTGGCAGGTATCAATCCACCAATACCTACCATTTCAAAGGATTTAACCGGTAATGGATTTTGTGAAGGAGGAAGTTTTAACCTTACTTCAAGTGCCATTTCAAATAATCAATGGTTTATAAATAGTGTGCTGGCTCCTGGTAAAAACCAACCTGTATTAAATTATGCCGATTCGGGTAATTTTATGGTTCGGGTAAATGATAATTTTTGTTATAGTCAATCAGATGTATTGCATATTGATAAATACCCAAAACCGACTACTTCAGAAATTATGGGAAACAGGTGGGGAATCAAGGGTGATACCGCTACCTTTTGGGTTATTCCCGGCCTATCGGGTTCAAGCTTTAACTGGATGATAACCGGTGGCGCTTTTCAAACAGGATTTTCTGCTAAAGAGGTTTTGGTTAAATTTAACAACACTTCCAGTTCCAGTCTCTATGTTCAGGAAACCGCCAGTACAGGTTGTCCGGGAGTTCAAAAAACGATCATCATAAATCTATTTGCATCAGGATTAGTAAAAGACCGGGAATCCAATAAGCTCACTATTTATCCAAATCCTGCAAATCACATTTTAAATGTAGATTTTGAATGGGTACAAAAAGAAAATATTCAGATTTCCCTGATCAATTTATTGGGTCAGGAAATGATGCGGGTTAATTGGTTACTGGTTTCCGGAGTACAACAAAAACAGTTGGAAATAAATAAATTACCGGAAGGCCTGTATATTTTAAGAATGGTAGCGGGAACGAAAGAGATTAACAAAATCTTTATTAAAGAATAAGGGGAACCTTATTTCTTCCTGTCAATAATATAATCTACCAGATCCTTGAGGTATGGGGTATAGCTATTGGAGTTAGTAGAATCGATGATCGCAAGTGCATCGTTTTTATATTGCTGCATAGCTTCCCTGGTATATGCAATTCCACCATGTTCATTTACATATTGAACCACTTCAGCAACTTTTTTTCGGTTGTTGTGGTGATTTTTTATCGTGCTGATAATGGTTTTCCGGGTGCCATGATCAGCATGGTTCAATGTATATATAATTGGAAGAGTCAGTTTTTTTTCTTTTAAATCAATACCGGTAGGTTTGCCAATATCATCATCGCCATAGTCCAATAAATCATCTTTCATTTGAAAGGCAATTCCAATTTTTTCGCCAAATAAGCGCATCTTCTCAATATCTTCAGCAGAAGCACCGGATGAAGCAGCACCTATAGCACAACAGGAAGCAATTAAAGAGGCCGTTTTTTTTCGGATGATATCATAATAGACTTCCTCAGATAAGTTAAGATTTCGGGTTTTTTCTATTTGCAATAACTCTCCTTCACTCATTTCCTTAACTGCATTGCTAACTATTTCGAGTAGATGGTAGTCTTTGTTCTGAACCGAAAGTAAGAGACCGCGCGACAATAAATAATCACCTACCAGTACTGCAATTTTATTTTTCCATAAAGCATTGATGGAGAAAAAACCTCTGCGTTCATCACTGTCATCAACCACATCATCATGCACCAGGGTAGCGGTATGCAACAATTCCACTAAGCTGGCTCCTCTATAGGTTTCATCGGTAACACCATTGAATATTTTGGCACTATAAAACACAAATAAGGGTCGGATTTGCTTTCCTTTGCGTTTTACAATATACGACATGATAGTGTCCAAAAGTGGCACATTGCTTTTCATAGCCTCTCTGAATTTTTTTTCAAAAAGGTTCAATTCCGCATCAATAGGGGCTTTTATTTCGTTTAATTTGCTCACTTGGGGTACAAAGAAACATTTTTAAGGGATATTTTTTAGTATGTTTTCACGAGTTTTAACAGGATTATCAACATAATACCTGAAAGTGGGAGCAATAAATTTCATTTAGTAGAAGATTTTAATAAAAAGAATTTCGTATGTTTGTTATTGAAATCAAATCCAAATTCGGGTTTTTGCAAAGTCACTTTTAAAATTAATTTAAAAACTATTTAAACTCATCACATGAAAAAATTATTACTTGCCCTTGCCTTATTCACTTCTATCTCCCTTTTTGCTCAAACAAAGGACATCAAAATTACCCTTGTTAAACCTGCTGTGGGTTTCAATATTGTAAGTGGTACTGTGTTTGACGTTGAATACATTATTACTAACAATGGCACCGTGCCAACTATCGTAAGCGATTCAATGATTGTTCTTTACATCTTTAATAATGTGATGCAAACTGCTATCGGCGGGCAATCGCCTGTTGTTTATACTAACAGAGTGATGGCTGCCAATGATACCATTTGGAGAAAATACAAACTGAATCTAACGATTACCGGAGCCCCTGCTTCAACTCCATTTAATTTCTGTGCACGGGTTTACGCTCAAAATGGAAATGTAACCATAGATCCGGATCAGAATAATAATACTGCATGTAACCTCACTACAGTACCCGTTTCAGAGATTGCCAAGGCAGCCGCATCGGTTGAGGTTTATCCAAATCCTACTTCTTCTGTTTTGAATGTTTCAATTGATTATAACCTGGCTAAAAAAATCAGCATCATTGATATAAGCGGTAAAATTATCGATAAAATTGCTATCACCGACAAAAACACAGCGATCAATGTGAGCGAATACAACCATGGCATTTATTTCTACCAGATTTACGACCTTAGCGGAAACCTTATTAAATCAGGGAAATTCACGGTAAGTAAATAATAATACTTGATTTATCTAAAAACAAAAAAGGCTTCCGATTGGGAGCCTTTTTTGTTAAAGAATATTTGTATTTTGCCATCCCTAATTCTTAATTATTAATTCTTCATTCTTAATTATTCTTCCTCATGGCAAAATCCTCCACATCATTCTTTTGTAAAAACTGCGGAGCCTCCTCTCCAAAGTGGATCGGTAAATGCCCTGCCTGCAATGAATGGAATACTTATATAGAAGAGGTAATTCATAAAGAGAAACCTGATTATAAAAGTACCTGGAAAAAAGAAACACACGGGCGGGGCACTAAACCAATATTATTAAATGAGGTTGAACAGGGTGCAGAACAAAGATTACCTGTTTCGGATAAGGAATTTACAAGAGTACTGGGCGGAGGAATCGTTCCGGGAAGCGTGGTATTAATTGGTGGCGAACCAGGAATTGGCAAGTCCACTTTGCTGTTACAGATTGCACTTCAGTTTCATGATAAAAAGGTGCTTTATATCAGCGGTGAGGAAAGCGAATCGCAAATTAAAATGCGTGCAGAACGTATACCTTACAGCAACCCGAACTGTTATTTATTTACAGAAACGTCTTCTCAGAAAATTGGAAAAGCCTTTGCCGAGTTGCAGCCGGATATTGTTATTGTTGATTCCATTCAAACTTTGCAAAGTGATATAATTGATTCTACCCCAGGCAGTATCTCTCAAATTAAAGAAACTGCAGGAGATATGATTCGCTTTGCAAAAGAAACGGGAACCCCGGTTTTTTTAATAGGACATATAACCAAAGATGGAACACTGGCCGGTCCGAAACTTTTGGAACACATGGTTGATACGGTTTTGCAGTTTGAAGGTGACCGGCATCACGTATATCGAATATTGCGTAGTACTAAAAACCGATTTGGATCAACCAATGAGATAGGTATTTATGAGATGCAAAGTGGTGGTTTGAGGGAGGTGAGTAATCCCTCCGAAATCCTTATCTCTCAGCGAGATGAAGCACTAAGTGGCGTGGCTATCTCAGCAACTCTGGAAGGGATGCGGCCTTTGCTGATCGAAACTCAAGCCTTGGTGAGTGCAGCTGTTTATGGAACTCCACAAAGAAATTCGAACGGTTATGATGCCAAACGCCTCAATATGTTGCTGGCTATTCTGGAGAAAAAGTGTGGACTTAGAATGGGGATGCAGGATGTTTTTGTGAATATTGCCGGTGGACTGAGAGTTGAAGATCCGGGGATTGATCTGGGAATTGTGGCAGCAATTGTTTCCAGTTACGAAAATATTCCAGTGGAAAATAAGATTTGTTTTGTTGGAGAGGTGGGTCTGAGTGGTGAAATAAGGGCTGTAAGTCGTATTGAACAACGTATATCCGAAGCTGAAAAATTGGGTTTTAATACAGTGTATCTCTCAAAGTTTAATAAATTACCAAAAAGTAAATCTGGCTTAACCATAGTGGAAGTGGGTAAATTAGATGAATTATTGGGCTATCTATTTGGGTAAATTAAGTTATAGTTGTACCTTGCTGATGTGAAAATTGCAAAGGAATACCAAAAGGAAGTTTTTTGTCTTGAAGGTGATTGGAACCAAAATCTCATTAAACATACGAGCATCAGTGCGGCTTTGTTATTTTTAAAACAAAACAGAAATATTGATTTTATTCACCGGCATTGCGGTACCCGTGAAAACCTTGCACACTATCTGCAACAATGGCAAATGAAAAGGTATTCCAGGTACTCTATTTTGTACCTTGCATTTCATGGAAAACCTCAGGAAATTTTAATTAATAAAGTACATATCAACCTTGATGAACTGGCTGAAATGCTTGGTAATAAATGCCAAAACAGGATTATTCATTTTGGTAGTTGTTTAACTTTGAATACCGATGTACGACATGTAAAAAGATTCCTTCGGAAAACAAATGCATTGTGTGTTTGCGGTTTTGGAAAAGAAATAAAATTTGTTGAAAGTTCTGTTTTTGATATTTTATTAATAGACCTTTTTCAGGAATTTTTGGACGTAACCCGAGTTGATGCCACCCTTAGAAGCTCCTATGGAACGCTGGTAGATAAATTACAGTTTAGACTAGTTCACCTGTAATCATTCAATAACTGCTTATTGCCAATTATTTCTGGACATCTTCTTCCATAACCCAAAAGTAAAAAGGCAGATAAATGCTGATTTACCTGCCTTCTTATTTTTAACTATATTACTGTTTTTATCGTTTCAACCTTTCTCTCCCATTTAATTCACCTGCAATTTTTTCATATAAACACGGTCTCCGGTTTGAACCTTTAACAGGTAGAATCCTTTTGGTGAAGTTTGAAGTTCAATTTCTTCAGTCTGCAAATTATTTTTACTGATCGTTTTATGCATCACTTCTTTGCCCAACATATCTAAAACAAATACCTGAACATCTTCCTTCTGAACATCAGCCAAACGAACATGAATCAAACCATTGCTCGGGTTAGGATATACGCTCATGAGGTTGTCAATATTCATTACCGGGCTGATTCCACTTGGTCCTTCCTGCAATACATTTATTCTCCTTACCGCCTCGTCAGATTCATTGCCCGACAAATCTTTTACCTTATATCTTACACTGAATATTCCAACACCATCAGCAAAAGGTTTGTTATTTGCATTTAGGGGTAAGTTGTTATTTGCCGTAAATAAATTCGCTGCCAGCATTTGTGCTTCCGTATTGTAATTGTCAGTTAACTGCACCGGAGGATCAATGTATTCCTTCCATCTTGGAATATTTACCTCGGTAATGTTCAACAGGTTTACAACAGGTTTGGTGGTATCCACAACTCTTATCTCCCTGCTCACCGAATCCTGATTTCCGGATGGATCCGTGGCAATATACCAGATGGTATAGCTGCCCAGAACATTCATGTTTACTGCGCCTTTTTTAGTTACCACGATGGTATTGGTTGGCCAGTAATTATCGGATACCGTCACCCATGGATCTGCAAATCCACTGAATACCTCTGCGGTCATCGGACTGTTTCCATTCAGGTAAATATTGGGCACTTTTGTGTCTCTTACCCGTACTTCTACTGATACCTCATTGCCAATATTTCCGCTTCCATCTCTTAAATTATACAAGATCACATAAGTGCCTACTTTGTTTACATCTACCGAACCCAGCCAGGTTAACAGGAGGGCATTTTCTGACCAGAAATTATCTCTTTTTAAAACTACTTTTGACAGGTCAATGGCCGAACCAACTTGCTGAATGTAAATGTTATTGAACGGTGGAACAATATAAGGTCTGGTGGTATCTCCAACAGTGATTGCCCTGCTGGCAGATTTGAAGAATCCAAACGCATCTGTTATCACATATCCAATGCTGTATGCACCCAGTTTTGAAGTATCCAGCGTACTGCTTACTACTACCTGACTGCTGATATCTATCCCCTGATTGTCTTTGGCAACATAACCCGGTTCGGTATATTTTTTATAAACTTCAACATACATGCTGGCTGAACCACTCAGGGCGATACTTGGTCCGGTTTGATTGAGTATCACATACACCGTTCTGTTCAGGGTATCACTCACATTTCCATACAGATCTTTTACAATATAGCGCAGGTAATTGGGTCCCACTTTGCTGGTATCTACCGTCCCAATTGTTATATATTTACTGCTGATATCTCCCTCAATATTGTCCATGGATATTACGCCCGGATCTACAAAAGCTTTGTGAATTTCGGTAGTAAAGGATGAACTGCCATTCAATGAAATGCTTGGTTTTACGGTATCCATCGGGAAGTTCACTATATAATCTCTGAATACCCCCAAAAACAAGACACTCGGATTCAGTTGGGTACCGGCATAGGTTACACCTACCCTCAGGCGAGAGCCTCCTAATTGTTGGGTTCCGCTAATGGAAATGGTATCTGTTTTCTCCAAAATATTGCTTGCCATATCATTCATCACCAGCTCATCAATGGTAAACAAACCATCCATGTTTCTGTCTAACCAGGCTTTTCTGTCCATAGGACTGCTGATACCCGGACGCGCAATCTTTAAGACATGTTTCATGCCTCTGTACATATTAGCTGATTGGTTGCCCAATACCATCTGATAGCAAGGCGTAAATGAATTTACTGCGGTATCTAAACCACTTTGTAACTGAACCCGGCTAATCCCGATACTGCCATCGGCCAGACCAATATCTGTTAAACACTGTGGCTGATCGTAAGCACCAATATTGATATAATCAACCTTGATCAGCGAATCGGTACCAAATTGATTGGTTGCAACCAGTTTTACGGTGTATTTGGTTCTTTGGGTAAAGCGGATGATCGGATTGCGGCTGGTTACCACATTGCCCACTTTTACTGTTCCCATGATGGCCTGATAATTTCCACCGGTAATGATCCAGTTCCATACACTCGGTCCAAACAAACTCTGATCGGTAAACCGGAAGGTATCGGTATTAAATCCCTGAACTTTATCTACTGTAAATCTTACCAAAGGTTTTTGGTTGGTAGGCAGGAACAATACATTTTTACAACTGGTATCTGCACCCAAACAGTTATAGGTTACCAAACATATTTTACGGTAAACGGGAGAGCTTACCACAAAGGTTCTGGTGGCAGTAGGTCCTGTGGAATCATAACCGTTTAAGCCATCGGTATCCCATGAGTATTGCATGAGGGTTCCTGTTGAGGTATTTGAATACTGAACCGGCTGGTTATGATAAATGGTATCGGGCACCACAATATGAGATTGTGGAATGCCATAACTCGCTCCCTTAATAGCCCACCTGATCGAGAAGCCTGCTGAATCATATGGATTTGGTATGGTTCCGTTGCCGGTCATAAATCTTAAAAACAAGCGGTTGCCACCCCTGATTCCATTATTGATAATGGCTTGTGGCAATACCCCCACACTGGCAGCTCCCAGTTTTCCGATGATAGGTGCGCTTTGACTCGTTCCGTTATGGATAACGAGTGTATCGGTTGGCAACATCTTAATGCGATCCACAAATAAAAAGATACTATCGGCGCAAGGATTTAGCAGAAAGCCCGGGCAGCCCGATACCTGCGACCTTGTATAAGAGAAGGCCGGTCCACTCGGACCAAACACAAAGCCCTGATCCCAGCTACTACTGGTTGAGCCACTGCCACTGCACATATTTACACTATTGATAACCTCTATATAGTTTTGCTTGCATATCGTATCCCATCCCCGGGCATTCCATACCTGGAGGCAGATGGCATATTTACCCGGAAAGCCTCCAAACAAGAGTGGGTTCTGACCGAGTGGATTAGAGAAGAAATTGGCAAAATACGGATTGGGTACATTCGTTACATCCGGATTGATCGTCCAGTACCATTGGTTGGGACCGTAAGAGCTGATATCCACCAAGGAGGCATAATCGGCAATACCGATCTTGGTTCGGGCCGAAAAGAAATTGGGCACCGGTGCTCTGGAGGGCGTATCTACCCAAATGTATTTTACGATGCTATCGCGCAGGGAATCTCGTTTGTAATCATTGATTGAAAGCAGTCGAACCGGCCAAAATCCTCTTCTGCCAAAATTATATCTGAATTTAGAATAGTATTTAGCGGTATCAATATATTGTTGAGAAGTAAAGCCCACATTGGTTCGGGCATAACCGGGATTTAAAGTTGTTTCTCCGGGTAAATCCCAAAAGCTCCGGGTTGCGTTGGTACTGGTAGCAACCAAATCAAAAGGACTATTGATCCAAACAGTATCGGTAGGTGTAGAGCTGGTGGTGGCCTGACTTGGAAAAAAGTTGGCGATAGGGGGTAAGGCTATTCCACCCGAACCTGCTCCTAAATCAAACCCGAAATTATAGGCCATTGCACCTGGCGTTCCGGTAGTACTCGTATTTGGTGTAGCATAATTACGGTAATACCCGGCGGGAGGGGTCCCCCCCTGTGTAATTACATACCAGGTACTCGGTTGATTGGTTGCCGAAAAGCTAATATTTACCACAAGAGGCAGCGCAGGGTTAAAAAGAAAAGGAGTGCTTAGCGTTATCATAAACCAATTGCCTCCGGTTATTGGAGACACCACATAAGAACTCGCATTTAAACAAGAGGTGGTTGCTTCAAATGTAGCTGACAATACCGATAAATTCGGTTGAGCTAAACCAACCTTAAAGTTAGTAAAAGTTACTGAAGAGGGTGGCGTAATTGCCGCATAGGATACAAAATAAATTTTAGTAATGTATAAACCACCGGGAACCGCTCCAAAAGCTGTTGCAGGAAATAGCAATTGTGCTCTTGAATCGACATAAAAACTAAATGGTATTGAATTTCCTCCTGTTCCGGTTGTCCCCCAGGAGCCGGCATTGTACATAGGCGTTTGGGCTTGCGTCATTGGAATCAATCCAAAAATAAGCGTGAGCGTGCAGATAAAATTTAAAAGAATTTTACCTAAAAATCCTGATTGTATTTGTGTTTTCATATTAACAGATTAATAAATTTATACTATTGAGCAAATAATATTAAAAGAGCAATAAAATATCCCATAACCTATGATTATTTGAGAAATATTTTCTTGGCCCTTTAACAATCAAATATATATTAATAATTAAAATAATCAAATTTTTTTTTATGCTCAATCAACTAGGCCTGAAGGGCTAATAAAAACTCCTAATTAATTCACTTGCAATTTCTTCATATAAACATGGTCTCCGGTTTGAACCTTTAACAGGTAAAATCCTTTAGACGAAGTTTGAAGATCGATTTCTTCTGTTTGTAAATTATTTTTGCTGATGATTATATGCATCACTTCTTTACCCAACATATCTAAAACAAATACCTGAACATCTTCCTTCTGAACATCCACCAGACGAACATAAATCAAACCATTACTTGGATTAGGATATACGCTCATTAAGTTCTCAATATTCATTAGATCACTAATACCAGAAGGGCCTTCTTTTAATACATTTATGGTTCGTTTTGCCTCACTAGATTCATTGCCTGATAAATCCTTTACTTTGTAACGAACACTAAATAATCCGGGTACATCACCAAATGGTTTACCTTGAGAATTTAAAGGCAAAGTATTTATTATTATCAGGAATGGGCGCATTAGTGAATCGGTATTGTGATTGTCTGATAACTGCACCGGAGGATCAATGTATTCCTTCCATCGTGGAAGATTTATTTCGGTAATGCCCAACAGGTTAATAATGGGTTTGGTGGTATCTACTACCCTTATCTCCCTGCTCACCGAATCCTGATTTCCGGATGGATCGGTAGCAATATACCAGATGGTATAGCTGCCCAGAACATTCATGTTCACTGCCCCTTTTTTAGTTACCACAATGGTATTGGTTGGCCAGTAGTTATCGGATACCGTTACCCACGGATCTGCAAATCCACTGAATACCTCTGCGGTCAGCGGAGTGCTTCCGTTCAGGTAAATATTAGGCACTTTTGTGTCTCTTACCCGCACTTCTACTGCAAGCTCATAGCCAATATTTCCGCTTCCGTCCCTTAAATTATACAAGATCAAATAAGTGCCTACCTTGTTCACATCCACCGAACCCTGCCAGGTTAATACCAGGGCATTTGCTGACCAGAAATTATCGTTTTTTCCAACTACTTTTGCCAGGTCAATGGCCGAACCAACCTGCTGAATGTAAATGTTATTGAGCGGTGGAACAATAACAGGTCTGGTAGTATCTCCAACAACGATTGCCCTGCTTGCTGTTTTGAAGAAACCAAATGCATCTGTTATCACATAACCGATGCTGTATGCACCCAGTTTTGAAGTATCCAGATTACTGCTTACTACTACCTGACTGCTGATATCCATTCCCTGATTGTCTTTGGCAACATAACCCGGTTCAGTATATTTTTTGTAAACTTCAACATACATGCTTGCCGAACCATTCAGGGTCAGACTCGGGCCGGTTTGATTGAGTATCACATACACGGTTCTGTTCAGGGTATCACTCACATTTCCATACAGATCTTTTACAATATAGCGCAGGTAATTGGGTCCCACTTTGCTGGTATCTACCGTCCCAATTGTTATATATTTACTGCTGATATCTCCCTCAATATTGTCCATGGATATTACGCCCGGATCTACAAAAGCTTTGTGAATTTCGGTAGTAAAGGATGAACTGCCATTCAATGAAATGCTTGGTTTTACGGTATCCATCGGGAAGTTCACTATATAATCTCTGAATACCCCCAAAAACAAGACACTCGGATTCAGTTGGGTACCGGCATAGGTTACACCTACCCTCAGGCGAGAGCCTCCTAATTGTTGGGTTCCGCTAATGGAAATGGTATCTGTTTTCTCCAAAATATTGCTTGCCATATCATTCATCACCAGCTCATCAATGGTAAACAAACCATCCATGTTTCTGTCTAACCAGGCTTTTCTGTCCATAGGACTGCTGATACCCGGACGCGCAATCTTTAAGACATGTTTCATGCCTCTGTACATATTAGCTGATTGGTTGCCCAATACCATCTGATAGCAAGGCGTAAATGAATTTACTGCGGTATCTAAACCACTTTGTAACTGAACCCGGCTAATCCCGATACTGCCATCGGCCAGACCAATATCTGTTAAACACTGTGGCTGATCGTAAGCACCAATATTGATATAATCAACCTTGATCAGCGAATCGGTACCAAATTGATTGGTTGCAACCAGTTTTACGGTGTATTTGGTTCTTTGGGTAAAGCGGATGATCGGATTGCGGCTGGTTACCACATTGCCCACTTTTACTGTTCCCATGATGGCCTGATAATTTCCACCGGTAATGATCCAGTTCCATACACTCGGTCCAAACAAACTCTGATCGGTAAACCGGAAGGTATCGGTATTAAATCCCTGAACTTTATCTACTGTAAATCTTACCAAAGGTTTTTGGTTGGTAGGCAGGAACAATACATTTTTACAACTGGTATCTGCACCCAAACAGTTATAGGTTACCAAACATATTTTACGGTAAACGGGAGAGCTTACCACAAAGGTTCTGGTGGCAGTAGGTCCTGTGGAATCATAACCGTTTAAGCCATCGGTATCCCATGAGTATTGCATGAGGGTTCCTGTTGAGGTATTTGAATACTGAACCGGCTGGTTATGATAAATGGTATCGGGCACCACAATATGAGATTGTGGAATGCCATAACTCGCTCCCTTAATAGCCCACCTGATCGAGAAGCCTGCTGAATCATATGGATTTGGTATGGTTCCGTTGCCGGTCATAAATCTTAAAAACAAGCGGTTGCCACCCCTGATTCCATTATTGATAATGGCTTGTGGCAATACCCCCACACTGGCAGCTCCCAGTTTTCCGATGATAGGTGCGCTTTGACTCGTTCCGTTATGGATAACGAGTGTATCGGTTGGCAACATCTTAATGCGATCCACAAATAAAAAGATACTATCGGCGCAAGGATTTAGCAGAAAGCCCGGGCAGCCCGATACCTGCGACCTTGTATAAGAGAAGGCCGGTCCACTCGGACCAAACACAAAGCCCTGATCCCAGCTACTACTGGTTGAGCCACTGCCACTGCACATATTTACACTATTGATAACCTCTATATAGTTTTGCTTGCATATCGTATCCCATCCCCGGGCATTCCATACCTGGAGGCAGATGGCATATTTACCCGGAAAGCCTCCAAACAAGAGTGGGTTCTGACCGAGTGGATTAGAGAAGAAATTGGCAAAATACGGATTGGGTACATTCGTTACATCCGGCACGATCGTCCAGTACCATTGGTTTGGGCCGTAGGAGCTTATATCCACCATGGAGGCATAATCGGCAATACCGATCTTGGTTCGGGCCGAAAAGAAATTGGGCACCGGTGCTCTGGAGGGCGTATCTACCCAAATGTATTTTACGATGCTATCGCGCAGGGAATCTCGTTTGTAATCATTGATTGAAAGCAGTCGAACCGGCCAAAATCCTCTCCTTCCAAAAGTATATCTGAATTTTGTGCTGTATTTAGCTGTATCAATATAGAGTTGTGAAGTAAAGCCCACATTGGTTCGGGAATATCCGGGATTTAAAGTTGTTTCTCCTGGCAAATCCCAGTAACTCCGGGTTGCATTGGTACTGGTAGCCACCAAATCAAAAGGACTATTAATCCAAACGGTATCGGTGGGAATAGTTGAGGTGGTTGACTGGCTTGGGAAAAAATTTGCAATGGGAGGCAGTGCAATACCCCCTGGTGCAGATAATTGGTAATAAACTTCAATTCTTCCAACATTGCCGCCAACTTCCTGCCAAAAATCCACAGCCGGACTTGTAATGATATTTCCCTGCCATCCGACCCGGGTTATGGTGGTAGGAATTCCTCCAATACTGGATGAAAAAGCACCGGTTGTTCCATAAGAGGTCATACCTGATCCGGAACCATTATTTCTGACTCCGATGATGCCAATAAAATCTCCGGAATTTATCTGAATATTTACCGGAATAATTCCCGTACCCACAATTCCGGTCCCGTAATAAAGTGTTGTGAATGCAGTGGTAACAGTTGCGTAGGCAGGTGGTGCGGCTGTAAATTTAACCATATGTATAGCCGAATTACCCGTTCCAACATCAGTGGGAACCTTGAGACCCGTCACATAAAAGGTAGTTGGAGCCTGAAACCAGAAACCCCTCGAGTTACCTGTATAGGTGCTTACGTATCCAGGTAAAGGAATCATCGTTTGACCAAAAGAATGGCAGGTAAATATTGCAACAAACGAGATCGCAAACAAAAATCGAAAAGTAAAATTATTCATGTCAGATATCAATTAATGTTAAGTTAGAAATAGAAATCAATAATACTACTTTTTAAGGAATAAATGTGTCAATTATTTCTTAATTTTTATAATTTGACGAAAAAGGGGTCGAAATACAAATTTCCGGATAAATCAAGTAACGTTGCTATTCAACAATCAGGAAGTCTTTTTATAATTTAAAACAGCCCATCCATTAAAGAAAAGTGCAAACAAAAGTATCTTCCCCAAATGATACTTAATATCATTAAACCCACTTCCTTTCAAAACAACCATCCTCAGTACTTCTATCATATAACTTAATGGATTTAAATGTGCAATTACTTTTGCCCACTCAGGCATACTATCTATAGAGGTAAATAGTCCGCTCATCAGGATAAAAATCATCACAAAGAAAAAGGATACAAACATAGCCTGTTGCTGGGTATCCGTATAAGTAGAGATCAATAGTCCTAATCCCAAAACGGCTAATAAATATACAGCAATAAATCCGTATAGCAATACCAGACTACCCAACGGAATAATTCCATAAACAATTCTGGCAACCAATAAACCTAATGTAAAAACAACCAACCCTAAAATCCAAAATGGGATCAGTTTTCCTAGGATAAAATGGTGTTTTTTTATGGGAGTTACATTTATTTGTTCAATGGTTCCAATCTCTTTTTCTTTTACAATATTCAAGGCCGAAAGATAACCGCCTATCATAGTCACCAGAAAGGCTAAAATTCCGGGAACCATATACAGATTATAATTCATATAGGGATTATACCAGTTTCGGGATATTATTTCAATGGATGGAATGGGAGGAAACTTATCACTTTGAACCCACTGTAGCCGAATATCATTGTTTAAAATTCTAATAATAGTATTTAAATACGCGCCCCCCAGATTTGCTTTAACGCCGTTGATAGCGTTCACCGCGATAAATAGCTTTTGCTCATTTTCTCTAAAAAGATTTTTTTCAAAATTGGCCGGAATTTCTAAAATTAAATCTGCTTTATCCTTTTCAACCAATTGAAAGGCCTCCTTGAATGATGCATTAAAACTAACTAATTTGAAGTAACCTGAAGAAGTGATTTTTGTTATGAGCTTTTGTGAAAAGCCGGAATGGTCGTGATCAACTACCGCTAAATTTATATTCTTAATTTCAAAATTTGCAGCAAGCGGCAGAATCAATAATTGCACGATTGGAAGCGCAAGAATAATGCCGAGTATGGATTTGTTTCTGATAATCTGCCTGAATTCTTTCTGTAATAAAAAGAGGATGGTTCTCATGATAACCTGATTTTAAATTTTTTGATGCTCACTGCTAATAGGAATAGGGTCATGCCTATTAATATCAATGTTTCTTTCCAAAGAGATGAAATACCCAATCCTTTAATCATAATTGATTTAACAATGATGTAAAACCATTTAGCCGGAACTGCATTTGAAATGATTTGCAAAATCAAAGGCATATTTTCAATAGGAAACATAAACCCGCTGAAAATGATGGTAGGTAAGAGCATACCCATTAAAGAAATAAGCATGGCCACTTGTTGTGACGCGGTTCTCACAGATATTAGCAAACCAACCGATAGGCAGGTAATGATAAATAAAGTACTTTCCGCTAACAAAAGAAAAAGGCTTCCAACAATAGGAAGGTCCAGAACAAAAACGCTTAATAATAATATAATACAAACATTTATCAGGGATAGAATAAGGTAAGGAAAGGCTTTTGAAAGAATAACAAAAATGGGATTAAAAGGAGAAACCAATAATATTTCCATCGTGCCTAATTCCTTTTCTCTTACGATAGAAATGGCTGTGAGCAGCACGCAAACCAGCATCAGGATGAGCGCCATTACTCCCGGTACAAAATTGTGCACTCCTTTCAATTGAGGATTGTACAACATTCGGTTTTCGGGGATGATACGGTAGGGGAGTGTCTTATTTTGATGTAGGTCGTTTTGAAAATCGGCAATAATGGCCGATGCGTAAATGTTCAATGTGGTTGCTACGTTCGGATCGGATGCGTCATTAATTATTTGTATGCTGGTTTGGTTTTGGTGTAAAAGATCATGCTCAAAATCTATCGGAATTACCAAGGCCATTTTTATCTTTCCTTCTCTGAATGCGCCCTCAATTTCCTTGTTGTTAAGCATGGTTTTTTCAATCTCAAAATACCGGCTTGATTCAAATCGGGTGATTAATTTTTGTGAACTGGCATCTTTTGCATAATCAATAACCACAATTTTTGCATTCTTCACTTCATTGGTTAATGCAAAGCCAAAAATTATAATCTGAACAATAGGCAATCCAAATAAAATAAGTAATGTTTTCCGGTCACGTAAAACATGTGCAAATTCCTTTCTTACAAATGTGATAAACTGTTTCATGCGAATGATTTCATGTTTTTTTAATTTACCCTTGAAGCTCCCCTTGCCAATTCAAAAAATACCTCATCCATATTTTTAGCCGAATAAGTTTCTTTTAACCGTGCCGGGCTATCCAGTGCTTTTATTTTCCCATCAACCATAATGGATAAGCGGTTGCAATATTCTGCTTCATCCATATAGTGTGTGGTAACAAAAATGGTAATGCCCCTGTTGGATGCTTCGTAAATCAGGTCCCAAAATTGTCTCCTCGTCAATGGATCAACGCCTCCGGTAGGTTCATCCAAAAAAACTATTTTAGGTTCATGAATGAGGGCAATAGAAAATGACAGCTTTTGTTTCCAGCCTAAAGGCAAAGAGGCAACTAATTTTTTTGCTTCATTTTTCAGGCTCAATTGGTCTAATAATTCATTGCTTTTGTTTTTGATTGCCTCATTGCTCAACCCATATATTCCGCCAAAGAACCGGATGTTCTCCATAACGGTTAAGTCTTCATATAAAGAAAATTTCTGACTCATATAACCGATGTTTCTCTTTATTTGTTCGGTTTGTTTATAGATGTCAAAACCGGCTATGTTTGCCTTACCGGAAGAGGGAGAGGATAGTCCGCAAAGCATTCGCATGGCAGTTGTTTTTCCGGCTCCGTTTGCACCTAAAAACCCAAAAATTTCGCCTTTCTTCACCTCAAAGCTTATTGAATCAGCGGCAATGAAATCCCCGTAGCGTTTGGTTAAATTTTCCGTACTAATTACAATATCCAACATGTTAATTTTTTAATAATTTGATATAACAATCTTCTATTTCAGGCTCATGCTTTTCTATGACAATTTCTGTATGTCCCAGGTCATGAAGATAATTCATTAATTGATTCATACCTGCTTTCTCATCCCCAATTAACTCAAGATGGAGATACGCTCCAAAGATGAAGCAACTAAGGGTGTCAGGAAATTGGTTCAGGTCTTTTAACAGGCGATACATATTTGATGATTTAACACCGTACAGCGGGTTTGGATAGGATTTTATGATATCTTCCGGAGTATTGATGGATAAAATGTTGCCCTCCTGTATCAAGGCTATCCGGTCGCATAAAGTTGCCTCATCCATATAAGGGGTTGATACCAAAATAGTAATATGTTGCGCTTTCAACCTTTTGAGCATTTCCCAGAATTCTTTTCTGGATACTGGATCCACTCCTGTGGTAGGCTCATCCAAAAACAATACTTCAGGCTTGTGAATGAGTGCACAGCACAAGGCCAATTTCTGCTTCATACCACCAGATAATTTTCCCGCTCTCCTGTCTTTAAAAGGTTCAATCTGAATATAAATATCTCTAATTAAATCATAATTCTCTTTGATACTGGTACCAAATAATGTGGCAAAGAAATTTAGATTTTCCCATACCGTTAAATCCTGATATAAAGAAAATCTCCCGGGCATATAACCGATGCATTTTCTGATCTCTTTGTAATTTTTTACCACGTCAAATCCTGCAACGGTAGCCGCTCCGGAATCTGCTAAAAGAAGCGTAGTTAATATTCTAAAAAGGCTTGTTTTACCAGCCCCGTCAGGTCCGATGAGTCCGAATAGTTCTCCTTTATTTACCTTGAAGGAAATATCAGTTAAAGCAACTTTATTTTCTTTGCCGTAAGTTTTGTGAATATGGGATAGGATTACCGCGTCCATGCATTAAAACTTAATGTCAGCGTACATTCCAATTTTTAAATAGCCATCATTTTTTACCCGAACCTTAATGGCGTAAACCAGATTAGCTCTTTCATCTTTTGTCTGGATTGTTTTAGGGGTAAACTCCGCTTTATTATTTATCCATTCAACAAAACCTTCATATTCTTTTCGGTTCCCCGATTCCTTATCTACCAGCACGATAATACGCTGGTTTAACCTTATTTCCGAGAACTGATCTCCGCTGATATAAGCTCTCAAAATCAGCGTAGATAAATCAGCAATTTTATAAAGGGGTTTTCCTGCAACTGCCATTTCATGGGTCTCTGCGTATTTTGTTAAAACTGTTCCATTTACCTTGTTGGTAAGGATGCATTTTGTCAATTGGTCATTTAACTGTTCTATCTGAACCCACAAAGGATTGGTTTGTTGTACCATACTTTCTGATTGAATACCCAGGGAGGATTGTTGCGCATCAATTTGTTTTTTCAAAATTTCTATTTGTGCGTTCATGTCATCCATTTGTTTTTGCGTGGCTGCATCTGATTTCAATAAATTTTGCAGGCGCTTCTGCTCTTTTTCAAAAGCCTTTAACTGTTCCTTGGCAGCCGCTAATTGTCTGGTAATATCGGGCCTTTGACTAACAGTGGTTTTAATTTGTGCCAGTAATTGTTTCTTTTTTAAATACAATTGTATGCTATCAATGTACCCAATCACCTCACCGGGTTTTATCATTTGTCCTTCTTCTATCTTAAATTGTTGAATCACACCGGTCGCCTCAGATGAAACAATTGTTTCAACAGCCTCAAAGGTCCCGGAGGCATCGTAATTATTGTTTTTTTGATTACATGCTCCCAAAGTCAGAGAGAAGAATAAAATAAAAAATAGTTCTTTCATGGTTGATAAATTTATGGGTTAGTTTCCGGTGGTGTTTTTTTGATTGTACTGAGCCATGAGTAATTGAATGCGGTGCAATAATTTGTTTTGCCGGGCAAGATCTTCGGCGTTTAACTCTCTTAAATAATCATTCGGTTGAATGACGCCATTCTCAAGTTGTGCATGAGCGGTATTTTTAATTCGGGTTCTCAAACTCAGGATCTCCTCGTCGGTTTTTAATAGTTTTTCTAACTTCACGATCTCTGCATTTTGATATTTCAATACATAATTCGTATTAAACAAAAAAGTCTCTTTTTGTAAATCCAAAGTGTTTGAACTGATCGATAATAAACTCTTTTCATTTTTATAGGTATATAAGCCCGATAATGACCAGTTAAATCTTAGCCCTCCGATATAATAGTCAGTGAAATTATTATTGAGCATATCCATCCCCGGTTTGCCATATCCACCCTGAAAAAACAATCCCAGTTTTGGCCTGTTTCTCGTATTCAGCAAGCCATTTTGAACGGTCAGCATTTTTTTTTGGTTTTCAAATAATGCCAATTCGGGTCTGCTTATGGTAGCAGTAATAAGGGTAGAAGCAGGAATCTGTAAGGGTACACTTTCATCTAATTTTTGATTTATAAATAATCCCAACATATCATAATAGGATTCTCTGTTTGCCTTTAATTCTATGATCCGTTGTCCTGCCTTTAAAAGTTCTGCCTGTAGAATATCCTCACTATTCTTTAACGCGATACCATTCTTTATGGCAGCATTCATTTTCTGAATTGAATTCTGAATATCTTTCATAAACAGGTTAGTTTGATTGATCTGTTCATGAAGCAAAATAATTCCAAAAAAAACCTGGTTAATACGATCTTTCAACTTATAGAGTTCCACTTCTAATTTTTGTGCTTCCACAAGGGCATTGGTTTCAAGAATTTGCTTTTGCATGCGAATGCTTCCCCCATCATATAGGGTTTGGTTCAACTCGCCAAAAATTTTGTATTGATCTTTGCTTAAGCTTGGAATGTTCAACCCTGGCAACTTCATCGGCACAGTAGTTACAGCCGACTGATAAGAGGCCTGGCCCATCAAATTGAGTTGAGGTAAATATCCTTTTGATGCATTTTCAATGGAATATTCTTTGCTTTTCGAAATCAGTTCATGTTGTTTTACGAGTGGATAATTTTGTCGGGCCAGTTCATAACAACTTTCAAGGGTAAGGACTTTTTCAGGCTGTGCCCCGGCAAGAAAGCACAGAAGAGTGAGACCTATTGTTAATATTCTGTTTTTCATTTTATTTCAACGATTTATTTCAAAAATGATATAATATTCTTAAATATAGCTGTTCTTCTGGTATTAAATATTAAGTGGAACCACGCAGGATTTAAGTTTTTCCCGTTATCCAATATCATTTCAGACACAAGCTCCATCGGGAGTTGAGCCGAAGTTAGGAAATGATTATGGATAAAACGCATAGGCCACGAAAAGATAAATTGCTTTTAAAAGCAAAAAGCATATCCAATAATGGGTCAATTTACATCAATTTGCAAATTATTTCTTCCGGATATTGTTTATTACACCATTAGATATGGTAAAGTTTCCACCTGTTCCTGCAGCACTTAATCCCGTGTAATTTCCCGAAATTAAATTGGCTATGGTATCATATTTTGTAATCGTAATATAACCTGTATTTGCACTTGAAAACGTTGAACTTGTGGGTAAATAGATGAAATCGTTGAAGCCGGGAGACAAATTATAGGTGGCGGCTGTTTTGCCATTTAAATTAATCTCAAAAAATGCCCGGCCTTCTTTGTAAGCGGTGATAAAGGTCTGTGTAGCATTGGTGGTGTAGCCAACGGAATCTGATGAAAATGCCACCCCACTTATGCTACAGGTGAATATGTCATATTTTTCGGGTTCGGGCTCTGGCGGAGTAACTTTCTTTTTACAACCTGAAACCGATAATAAAAGGATGGCAAAAATCAGGAAGAATTTGTGTAATGCGTTTTTCATAACTTAAATTAGTTAATACCTATTGCGATTATAAAAATGCAAAAAGAATATTTAATAATCTACAACGGTATGAGTTGTAAAAGGAAATTTAAATATCTAAAGGTCAAAGGTATTGCAACAAACGCTAAAATCAAGCATTTTTTTTTAAAAATAAGGGGAACGGCAGTTAATAGCCCTCCGCGGCATCGTTTCCCCGGTAATCGCCAACTCCGATCATGTTTTTTTTGTTAATTTCTATCAATTCAGTCCTGCCAATGGAACCCCTTTGAGTCACTTTATAACCTATTTTCTTTAAGGAATCAATTACTTCGGCATTAAAATTCTTTTCAACATAGATTTCATCCGGTAACCATTGATGATGGAATTTGGGATTATTAACGGCCTCATCCGAACGCATATGATAGTCGAGCAAATTAATGATCGTTTGAAATACGCTTGTTGGGATGCTGGTTCCTCCCGGTGTACCTACTACATAGATCGGTTTATTGTTTTTTAACACGATGGTTGGGGTCATGCTGCTCAACATTCTTTTACCGGGCTGAACCGAATTGTTTTTATTACCCGTTGCGCCGTATAAATTAGGAACATCCGGCTTAATACTGAAATCATCCATTTCATTATTCAGTAAAAATCCTGCACCTTCAACAACTATCCTGCTGCCAAAGGAACCATTGAGTGTAGTGGTAACAGAAACGGCATTCCCTTCTTTATCAATAATACTCAGATGGGTGGTTTCCTCAGATTCATAAATTTTTCCAGCTTGGATTTCTTTACTGTTACCAGCTTTACCCGGTATATAATCTTTCATCCGGTCTTTCAGGTATTTTTCACTTATCAACTTTTTTACCGGCACTTTTACAAAATCAGGATCACCCAAAAACTGCGCCCGGTCGGCAAATGCCCTACGTTCAATTTCAACCATTAATTGAACCGATTCAACAGAATTGGGCTTCATTTTTTTGATGGGATAGGGTTCAATCATTTTTAACATTTGTTCCAGCAGAATTCCTCCACTACTGGGCAAGGGCATACTTATTATCTCATAACCCCTGTATTTAAATTCAATAATATCTCTTTCTATAGTACGGTAGTTTTTTAAATCTTCTAAACTAATAATCCCATTCCCTTTTCGCATTTCCTTTACGATCCATTCAGCGGTTTCACCTTCATAAAAATCTTTTGCTCCATGATCCCGTATTCTTTTCAGCGTTTGTGCGAGTTCAGGCTGAACCAAAGTATCCCCCTGCTTCCATAATTTTTCTTTTAAAAAGGCAGGAGGCACCCTGTTAAATTTATTTAATTCTTGTTGATAGGTGTTGAATGAATTTGCTTGCATATCCGTAATCGCAAATCCATTTTCTGCGAGGGTTATTGCGGGTTGAACCAATTCCGTAAAGGGTAGATTAGCATATATCATGCTTGCAAAAATTCCTGAAATGGTACCGGGTACTCCCACAGCCAGGTGTCCGTCTTTTGATAAGTCCTTCAAAGGCTTACCCTCCGTATCCAAATACATTTTTTCAAAGGCTTTTGAGGGTGCTTTTTCTCTAAAATCCAGAGCAATGTTTTTCCCGCTTTTTAAATGGGCCACCATAAATCCACCGCCACCAATATTTCCTGCCTCCGGATAGACTACCGCCAGGGCCAGTTGCGTAGCAATGGCTGCATCAACGGCATTTCCGCCTTTTTGTAAAATGCTTAGTCCAACCTGGCTGGCAAGAGGATGTGCAGAAACAACCATACCGAATTTAGCGATTGCTTTTTTTTGAATCCGGTAATCAAAAGGATTAATATTTTGACCATTACCTGTAATGAATAATAACAACATTATTCCCAGGCAGCTTAGTTGTTTATGGCTTATTCTCACGATAACATCTTTAATCAAATATAATATACTACCGGCTTTGAAAACGAATGATAACAGGAGTGAAAGAATAAAAAGAAAAATTTGAGTGCATTTTGCAAAGGATATTTCATTTTAACTCACAATCCTACGTTCGAGACGAATCAGCAGGTCATCTACCCACAGAACAAAAACAAAACCTGTAATCACAAAAAAAAATCGAGCGGAAGACGAGACTTGAACCCGCGACCCTCAGCTTGGGAAGCTGATGCTCTACCAACTGAGCTACTCCCGCTTATGATTTTCAAAATTAGGAATAAATAGAGAAAGAGCAAGAGGAGAAACGAATAATTTCTAAAACCGAAACTAAATTGCGAGCACATCAAATCAATGACCAAAGTATTTTTTTTCAAAAATTCTTGGACATAAGCTCAAAAAAGTTAATTTCGCAGTCGCTTTTTTTAAAGCAGGGCCTATAGCTCATTCGGTTAGAGCATCTGACTCATAATCAGGGGGTGCCTGGTTCGATCCCAGGTGGGCCCACAGAAGCAGAGCGAAGAGCGGGAGCGGAGAGCGAATGTACTCCGCTCCCGCTCTCACACTCACTCTTAGGATTTTGGGTGGAGAGCTAGATCGAACACACTCACACTGATTTTTTCTCCACTCCCGCATTCACACTCACTCTTAGGATTTTGTCCCTGAGCCCTTTTTTCATTTGCATACTATTTGCATACTAATTTGGAACGATCCTTGATTTTGCTGCATTTTTTGAATTAAAATTTGATTTGAAGTGTGAATAATCATTTTTTAAGAATTTTAAAATCGAAAACTGTTGTCTAAGTGCGCCTGATTATTTTGTTTTGCGCCTAAAAATTGCATAACTTGCAATAATTAATAATATTTGCACAGCATTAATTAATAATAAATGCACAACATGTATTAATAATAAAAGGACTTCATCAAACAATAGAAATAAAACAATAAATGGCTACACCAGGAGAAAAATTAGCAGAATCCTTAGAAATGTTGAAAGTACTTCAGGATAATAGAATTGTTGGTATTAAAACATCTGACCTGTCCAGGGTTCATAGAGAAAGACTTTTGGAGAATGGATTCATTAGGGAAGTCTTACAGGGTTGGTATATTTCAGCTCCTCATGAAGCGCCACAAGGTGATAGTACATCATGGTATGTATCATTTTGGGGTTTCTGTTCGCGGTATCTTAAAGATCGTTATGGAGATGACTATTGTATTTCTGCGGAGCAATCATTGATTCTAAATTCAGGAAATTATTCCGTGCCTAAACAATTGATCATAAGAAGTTCAAATGGTAACAATTTGCCAACAGAGTTGCTTTTTGGTACTTCCATATTTGTAATGAAGTCACCCCTTCCGGATAAGGTAGAAGTAGTGGATTGGAGAGGTATTAGAGTAATAAATTTACCATCATCAATTATACATAGTTCTCCTTCCTTTTTCTCATTGCAATCAACTGATGTGCGTACAGCTCTCATGATGATTAAAGATGCTTCTGAATTACTTGGTATTCTTTTAGAAAGGGGACATTCCAAAATTGCAGGAAGATTAGCCGGTGCTTATAGAAACTTAGAGCAAAATAAAATTGCTGATGCAATCCTTAAAACAATGAAGGCTGCCGGGTATGATGTTAGAGAAATTGATCCCTTTGAAGAACCAACACCTATTAAATTTAGCAACCGTGAAAAATCACCTTATATAAATCGAATAAAACTAATGTGGCATGAAATGAGGAAAACAATTGTTGAAGTTTTCCCAAATGAACCGGGTATTCCAGATGATAAGGAAAAAATCCTCCGGCAAATAGAAGAGCTTTATACCACAGATGCCTACCATTCCTTATCGATTGAAAAATATACTGTTACCCCTGCATTGATTGAACGTGTAAGATTAGGGGATTGGGATATTGAAGGGAATGAGTCAGATAAAAAGCAAAAAGACGCCATGGCTGCCCGTGGATACTGGCAAGCTTTTAAGGCAGTAAAAGAGAGTATCCGTAAAATTTTGAATAGAGAAAATGCAGGCAAGGTGGTAGATGGTGACCATGGAGATTGGTACCGTGAATTATTTGGACCAAGTGTTACGGTGGGATTATTAAGGCCATCTGATTTGGCAGGATATCGGAACAATCAAGTTTATATCAGCCAATCTAAACATACCCCTATTAATAAAGATGCTGTGCGCGACGTTATGCCTGTATTATTTGAACTTTTAGAAATGGAAGAACATGCAGGAGTTCGGGCAGTTTTGGGTCATTTTATATTTGTCTATACACACCCCTATATGGATGGAAATGGACGAATTGGCCGATTTCTTATGAATGTAATGCTCACATCTGGCGGATATCCATGGACAGTAATCCCCGTTGAAGAAAGAAATAGATACATGAGTGCTTTAGAACGTGCAAGTGTAGATCGCGATATAAAGCCATTTGCAGAATTTGTTGCATGGTTGGTTGAAGCAGGAATGAAAGGAAAGCCGATAGCAAAATTGAACAAATAATTTGTGGGTTAAGGTTCGAAATTTCAAATTCAAATCCCCATTTTACTTTAGAAATTCAAAATAATCGTAGTGGGTTAATTAATGCAATGTTTACAAGGTTTTGATACTTTTTACAAGGCATAAAAGGAACATTCTACGTTTTCATACGAATGGGTTGACGATTAAATTTACCCTTAAATTAATTTCAATACTTAAAAAATAATTTACATTCGCAATACCTTAATTTGTATTTATGCCCCCCTATCGTTGGTATTATTCGATCTTCTCCATTCCGCTATATCTCATCGCTTTATTGCCGATGCCGGTTCTTTTGGGTCTTTCTGATCTGATTCGTTTCCTGGTTTATTATGTATTTGGCTACCGCAAAAAAATTGTGTTTGAAAATTTGAGAAATTCTTTTCCTGACAAATCAGAGGAATGGATAAAAAAAACGGCTTTTGCATTCTACCGGAATTTGTTTGATGTAACGCTTGAAACCATAAAAATAGCTACTGCCTCAAAAGCGTTCTTCAAAAAACATGTGCTTGTGAATAATCAGGATCTTTTACAAAAACTGAAGGAGGCAAATCAACCGTTTATTCTGATATGCGGGCATACCGGAAACTGGGAATGGGCCGGTCAGGGATTGCATCAGAGTGGCATTCAGGTGGATGTTTTGTATCATCCATTAAGCAGCAAATGGTTTGATTGGTTTATGTACCACATTCGTTCAAAATACGGAATTTATCCAATTCCAATGAGTTCCACCCTTCGTGAAATGGTTAAGCGCAAAGCCATTCCTAGTGCTATCACCTTTATCTCAGATCAAACTCCCGGAGCAGAAAATTGTCACTGGATGAACTTTCTCAATCAGGATACTCCCGTATATTTAGGAGCAGAGAAAATGGCCAAGAAAATGAACTACCCCATTGTTTTTGGTAGCATTGTACGCGTGAGACGGGCATATTATGAATTATTTTTTAGCATGCTGGTAGCTGATCCAACACAATATGAAGAATTTGAAATAACCGAAATGCATACCCGGGCATTAGAAGCGGAAATAATAAAGTACCCAGAAATCTGGCTATGGAGTCATCGACGTTGGAAACATAAGCGGGAATTATCGAGAAAATAATTCCATATAGCGCGAATCATCTTTTTTATTTGTACTTTTCCTTTTTAAATTATTTCAGTGATGAATAGAATTATTATTTATCTGATTTTTCTGATTCCTTTTCTATCCTGCAATTCAAAAAAGCATGCGGATGTTTTATTTGTAAACGGACATTTTCAAACAGTTGATTCTGTTTTTACTGAAGTGGAAGCAATGGCTGTTCGTGATGGAAGAATCCTTGCATTGGGATCCGTGACTGCCTTAAAGAGTCAAATTAATGCTGATACGATCATTGATCTGGAAGGGAATCATATATATCCGGGTCTGATTGATGCACATTGTCACTTCTATGGATTAGGCATGTATATGCAAAGGGTTGACCTGAAAGAGGCAAAGAATTTCGAAGATGCGGTAGATATGGCCATCCATTTTTATTCGCGTCAGCAGAAAAATTATTTACTCGGAAGAGGCTGGGATCAAAATAAATGGCCGGGTAAGGGCTATCCAACAAATGACGCTTTAAATCATGCATTTCCGGATATTCCGGTATTACTCAAAAGAGTGGATGGACATGCTGCCATAGCCAATGATTATGCATTGAAGTTGGCCAATCTGAATGCGAAATCAACTGTTAGTGGAGGAGAACTGTTGGTTAAGGATGGAAAACTCACCGGCGTATTAATAGATAATGCAGTTGATTTGGTTGAATTGATCATGCCTAAACCCTCACTAAAAGAAAAAATTCGGGCTTTAATGGATGCCCAAAGTGCCTGTTTTAATTTTGGTCTTACAAGTGTTCAGGATGCCGGTTTGGATCCTGAAATAATCGATTTGATTGATTCTTTACAACAAACCGGACTCCTACAAATACGAATCAATGCGATGGTAAGTCTAACTTCTGATAACCTGAAATTGTATTTAAGCAAAGGTCCCGTATATAAAGAGCGACTGCATGTAAACAGTTTTAAGATGTATGCCGACGGTTCATTGGGTTCAAGAGGCGCCTGCCTGTTAGAACCTTATACTGACTTTCCGGGTCATTATGGTTTTCTGTTAACTTCCATGGATCAGATGGATGATTATATCCGTCAAATTGCTAATTCCCCCTTTCAATTAAATACGCACGCTATCGGTGATTCCTCCAACAGGGTTATTTTGAACAGGTATGGAAAAGTGATGGACAAGATTAAAGATAAGAGGTGGCGGATTGAGCATGCACAGGTTGTGAATTCAGGTGATTTGAAACTGTTTGGTCAATATGCTGTTATTCCTTCGGTTCAACCTACCCATGCCACCAGTGATATGTATTGGGCTTCTGAGCGATTGGGGAATGATAGAATAAAAGAGGCCTATGCGTATAAATCCCTGTTGAAACAATTGGGATGGATGCCTTTGGGAACTGATTTCCCGGTAGAATCCGTTTCGCCTTTTTTTACTTTTGATGCCGCTGTTTCCAGAAAGGATGCTAATGGAATTCCCATCAACGGTTTTCAAATAAATGAGTCGCTCACGCGGGAACAAGCCCTGATGGGTATGACCATTTGGGCCGCCAAAGCTGCCTTTGAGGAAGAACAAAAAGGATCGTTGAAAGTTGGAAAATTTGCTGATTTTGTGGTCTTAAAAGAAAACCTTCTGAAAGATAATCTATACCAAATCCGGAACACAAAAGCACTGGCCACTTACCAGAACGGGATTAAAGTAAAATAATTTTCTTGCTGAAAATCAATAGTATATAATTGAAATAAAAAACATGTTTGGACAATATATGTATATACACATATATTTGTACCTGAATATGAATCTTGAAACATCCATTAAGCAAATCAGGTTTAAGAATGAGCATCACAAGTTGATGTTAAATATCATTTATTCTGCAAGTACTTTGAATGGAGAGCAAACGCGATTTTTTAAAAAGTATGACATCTCACCTCAGCAATACAATGTGCTGAGAATATTAAGAGGGCAGCATCCGAATATGGCAAGTGTTGGTTTGTTACAAGAACGTATGTTGGACCCGATGAGTAATGCATCGCGCTTAGTTGAAAAGCTGAAACTTAAAAAATTGCTTACCCGAAAAGTTTGTAAGGATGACCGAAGGCAGGTAGATATACTGATTAGCCCTGAAGGACTAAAATTATTGGAAGAAATTGATGTTGAATCAGGATACTTAGAAAATAAATTTGAGAAACTGAGCAAACAGGAAGCTAAACAATTAAACCTGCTCCTGGATAAACTGAATGAATAATTAACAATAAAACAAAAAATAAAAAAATGAAAAAGTACATCTTGATGTTAACGATTGCCGGTCTGGGATTATCGGCGATTGCAAAAAATCCGGCTAAAAAGGCCATTGGTGAAACCTATAAAATGGATATTGCCGCCTCAACATTTAATTGGCATGCAACTAAAGTAACGGGCGAGCATAAGGGCCTGGTTAAATACAGTAGCGGAACGATTAAATTATCAGGCAGCAATTTAGCGGGGTCAGAAATTATTATGGACATGACCACCATTGATGACCTGGATATGACAGGCGAATACCATGATAAATTGGTAGGACATTTAAAAAGTGAGGACTTTTTTAGCGTTGAAAAAAACAAAACAGCTACCTTAAAAGTTAAATCATCAACAGCAATTGCCGGCGCTGCAAGTGGAACCAATAATTATTATGTGGTGGCCGATCTAAGCATCAAAGGAATTACGAAGGAAATAAAATTTCCTGCCATGCTAACGGTTGAGAAAGGGCAGATAACTGTGCTTGCAGATTTCGATATCAACAGAACTCTTTATGATATCAAATACGGTTCAAAAACTTTCTTCGAAAACATTGGCGATAAAGCCATCAGTGATAATTTCAATGTGAAGGTTAGGGTTATTGCAAATAAATAAACAGGAACTTTTCTTGAAATGGGAAGGGATAAGGTGTGATGCTTTATCCCTTTTTTTATTTGTTCTCCAGCCTTAGTTTCAAATCCAACCGGTGTTTACGGGCGGTATCGATGGCAATATCATAACCTGCATCGGCATGCCTGATTACGCCCATAGCAGGATCATTATGCAGTACACGTGCCAGACGAATTGCGGCCTCATCGGTTCCATCAGCCAAAATAACCATTCCGGCATGTATGCTATACCCCATACCTACACCCCCGCCATGGTGCACACTCACCCAACTGGCACCTCCGGCAGTATTAATCAAAGCATTTAGAATGGGCCAGTCGGCAACGGCATCACTGCCATCTTTCATGGCTTCGGTTTCACGATTTGGGGAAGCAACCGATCCGGTATCTAAATGATCCCTGCCAATTACAATCGGAGCTTTTACTTTGCCAGTTTTTACCAGGTCATTAAAGGCAAGAGCGGCTTTTTGCCTGTCTCCTTGTCCGATCCAGCAAATCCTTGCAGGTAAACCCTGAAAGGCGATTCGCTCTCGAGCCATATTTAACCAGCGGTGCAGAGAAGCATTTTCAGGAAATAAATCTTTCATCACCTGATCGGTTACATAAATATCATTTGGATCACCACTCAAAGCTACCCAGCGAAAAGGACCTTTTCCTTCACAAAACAAAGGGCGTATATATGCAGGCACAAATCCCGGAAAATCAAAAGCATTCATTACTCCGCGTTGGTCTTTTGCCTGTCCGCGCAGGTTATTGCCATAATCAAAAACAATAGCTCCCCGACTTTTTAATTCAAGCATTAATTTTACATGATGCGCCATGGTATCCAGTGACAGTCTGATGTATTTTTCGGGATCCGTTTTGCGAAGGCGGTCAGCTACTTCTTCGGCCAGATCTTCGGGGTAATAACCGTTTAAAGGATCGTGTGCTGAGGTTTGGTCGGTTAAGAGATCGGGAGTGATTTTACGTTCAATCAGGCGCTCCAGTAAATCAATTACATTGCATACAACGCCAATTGATAAGGGTTTCCCCGAGGCTTTTGCGTGAAGCGCCATATCAATTGCATCATCAATATTTCTGCACATAACATCTAAGTAGCGGGTTTCGATACGTTTTTTGATACGCCATTCTACCATTTCGGCAGCCAGACACACGCCATCACACATCGTTACCGACAAAGGTTGTGCTCCGCCCATTCCTCCCAATCCTGCTGTTACAGTCAAGGTTCCTTTTAGGGAACCACCAAAATGTTGACGGGCAGCCTCAGCAAAAGTTTCATAAGTACCTTGCACGATTCCCTGTGATCCAATATATATCCAACTACCCGCAGTCATTTGGCCGTACATCATCAAACCTTTTTTATCGAGTTCATGAAAGGTTTCCCAATTGGCCCATTTGGGAACCAGCATACTATTTGATATGACCACCCGAGGAGCATCTTTATGTGTTGGTAAAATGCCAACAGGTTTACCGCTTTGTATCAATAAGGTTTCATCATCTTCCAAATCCTGCAACGCTTTCACAATCAAATCAAAACATTCCCAGTTTCGTGCTGCTTTGCCAATACCACCATATACAATCAAATCTTCGGGACGTTCGGCTACATCCGGATCCAGGTTATTGTGTAACATTCTGAGGGCCGCTTCCTGGATCCAACCCTTACAACTTAAGGTATTTCCGGTGGCAGCATGTAAATCTTTTCGGTTCATATTAAAAAAATCTGAATAAGTAATAGCTATTTAGCAACAAAACTAGTTTTATAATTGGAATTTTTCAGATTGAATAATGTCTAATGATGCACAACATAATTTCTCATTTTGTTCAGCAGTTCATCCATATCGTTACTAACCAATAGCATTTGTTGGTTCACGGCCTTTAGAAAGCCCTTATTTACCATTGTTTGCACCAAAATAATTAAGGCATCATAAAAGCCATCAACGTTTAACAGGGCTACCGGTTTTTTATGAAGTCCAAGTTGAGCCCAGGTGAGCATTTCAAAAAGTTCGTCTAAGGTGCCAAAGCCACCTGGAAGCGCAATTACTCCGTCGGAGAGTTCGTTCATTTTAGCTTTTCTCTGGTGCAGATTGTCAACCAAAATTAATTCAGTAAGTCCTTCATGCGCTACTTCCATAGACTTTAAAAAATTTGGAAGCACTCCGATTACCTTACCGCCTTCAGCTAATGCCGCATCTGCAACCAACCCCATGAGCCCTCTGTTTGCGCCACCGTAAACCAATTCAATGTTCTGCTTTGCCAATGTTTTTCCGAGCAAAATAGCCTGGGTTTTATAGTTTTCCTCATTTCCTGAGCCTGAACCGCAAAAGACTGTAATTCTTTTCATTTTTGATTCATTTTTAAATCACTGTTAATTGTAATCAAGAGCAGTTGCAAGATAGGCAGAAAAGTTATTTCTAGACAGCTTCTTAGGTGTTCACTTTTATAATTTTCATTATCTTGATCTCAACTAGCCATCATCACCCGATACGAAAACTTGCCATGCAAGAAATGACATACCACCTTGTGAGCCTACTGCAATAATGTTTAACGGCTGTTAGTTAATTTATTTTATCAATAACGAAGATTCTAAAGTTCTCCGTTATGTTAATTGCATTTTCAATTTCTTCCTTTGTTAAAAGTATTATTTCATTTGGGTATCTCACTTGAACGGAATAATTATTTAAAACAAAAGCTTCTTTAAATTGTTTTTCTGATATTTCAATTTTATTTGATAAAATTTCCAATAGGTAAATCAAATCATGCGTTCGAAAGAATTCAACTTCTAAATGAATTAATAATGCTTTTAAGTATTTTTCTACTGCCTGTTGACAATGAAAAGAAATTGTGTCAAAATATTCAGGAATATGTATAAATATTATTTTGGCAGAACCCAAATCATGATCAGCTTTTCAATCCAGGCAAATTTATCATTTATAACGCTCATATAATATTTTTGAATTTTTTATAGCAGCGTTTAAAAATGAATATTTGATATCTTTTTCCGATTCAAATTCCGAATTAGTATATATTAATATATCCATAGGAATCTTTAATCCTCTTAACGACATTCTAATATCTAATCCTCTTTTATGTTTGGGCAAATCTGAATCTTGAATTATTAACAAATCTAAGTCACTATCATCACTTTGATTTCCAGATGCGTATGAGCCAAATAAAATAATCTTATCCGGATTGAAATTAGTTGCAATCTTTAATGCGATTTCATTTATTTTTTCCGTATTAATCATATGTTATTTTTTATGCAAGTTATAGATTATTATTTGAATATGAAATTTTTCCCTCCTGCTTGCAACTAGCGGTTTTCGAGTTTGCAAAGGTAGCGAATTTTGGAGAAACTCAACGCGGAAACTAAAGTTTCGTAATTTCCAATCTTGTAATATGAATTTTTTTGTCAACCTTCTAATCTACCAATCTGCAATCTGTAATTTGTAATCTTCTCGTCTGCAATTTGCATTCTATTCTACAATCTTACAATCATGTTATTAAAATCAACTAAATTGGCAACCTGAACGAAACGAAAACCCATTCTTTTTTTTTAACTTTGTGAAATATCTGAAAGCACTTTTTATGCTGTTTATCTTGTCAGGTTTGGATTGCCTTCAAGCCCAGCAGATGCATTTGCGGGTGACAGTGCTCGATAGCCTCGATGGGGACCCCTTATACGGTGCGACCGTGAGTATCCAAAAACACCGGCATGTGCATATAACCGATGCTTCCGGGATAGCAGTTTTTGATTCCCTCCAAACAGGTCAGTTGCTGATGCATGTTTCTTATATCGGCTACCATCATCTGGATAAATTATTTACGTTGTCGAAGGATAATCAGATTACCGTATTATTATGTCCTGAATCCTACCATCTGCATGAAAGCATAGTGCTTGAACGGGGCATGAATAAAGAATTAAGCAACAGAACCAAACAAGTATTAAATGAGAGTGATGTAGCGCGTAAACAAGGGCAGAATATTTCAGAATTATTAAGCAATATAAATGGTGTAACCCTGTTATCTTCTTCCGGTGGCATTTCGAAACCGGTCATCAGAGGTTTGCATAGTCAGCGGCTGGTTACCATACAGGGCAATAGCCGGATAGAGGGCCAGCAGTGGGGCGAGGACCATGGTCCGGAAATCGACCCTTTTTCGGCCAGCAGGGTAGAGGTGATTAAAGGAGCTGCCTCTGTAGAATTCGGGCCTGAAGCCATTGGCGGTGTGATCAAAATTTTGCCCAGACCCTGGCTGGCGGATCCCGGTGTGAAAGGTTTGGTTCAAACAGGTTTTTTTACCAATAATAAACAAGGGGCTGGCTCCCTGTTATTAGAAGGCAGATTAGGAAAAGAAAAATTTATGGCATGGCGCGCCCAGGGAAGTATGCGCAAAGCAGGAGATAGCCGTGCACCGGATTATAACTTAAGTAATACCGGATATGACGAAAATTCTCAAGCAATAGCACTGGCATTTGGTTATAAAAAGTTCCTGATTGAAACTAATTTTACCCGATACCAAACCAAGCAAGGCATTTTTGTGGCCTCGCATTTGGGAAATATGGATGACCTGAACCGTGCTTTAAAAGCATCTCAACCGCTCATTATTTTACCTTTTACTTATCAGATAGGAAAGCCTTTTCAACAGGTTCAACATATCCTCTTTTCCGCAAAAATGATTTATTCTTTTCCGAAAAAAAGTATATTGAGTTTAACCTATAGTCAGCAGGTCAACAGCAGGCAGGAGTTCGATGCAGACCGGATTTACAACCAGGCTTTGCAGGGAAAACCGGCATTGGATTTTGAAATTCAAAGCTTCACTACAGATTTGATATACGAATGCAAATGGGCAAACCACTGGAACGCAAAAATAGGTTCAAACATTTTGTGGCAGCATAATACGCTGGCCGGATTGCAATTTATCATTCCGCCTTTTAAATCATTCACGAGTGGCTTGTATGCCATACTCCGAAAAGATTTGTATGAAGGAAGTATTGCTTTTGGGCTTCGGTATGATATCCGCATACTTGATCTGCCAACTTACACCCGGTTCAATAAACAATATGCTTACCATCAGTTTTATAATAGCCCGGCTTTTGTTGTAACGTATTCAAAATTATTAAAACCAACATGGGTATTTAATGCCACCTTAAGCTCTGGTTGGAGGCCACCGGCAGTGAATGAATTATACAGTTATGGATTGCATTACGGTATTGCAAGTTTTGAAATGGGAGACAGTTTATTGATGCCTGAGAGAACTTACCTGATGGAATTGAGTTTACATAAACAAAACAAAAACTGGTCGGGGGAAATCACTTTTTTTAGCCAGTATTTTAACGGATTTATCTACCGCAAGCCTATGGCTGAACCAACCTTAACGATCAGAGGCGCTTTTCCCACCTTTCAGTTTGCGCAATGCAATGCCCTGTTATTGGGTTCAGAATTGAGTATAGCCTATCGGCCCGAAATAAAGCTATATGGAGCCATGATGCTAAGTTATCTCTACGCACAAAATTTATCTTTAGGTGAACCCTTATTGTTCATGCCAGCCAATCGAATTCAGCTTCAATTGGGCTACACATTTAGTTTGAGTAAAAAAATAATTAAGCCCTATTTTGAATTGCAGGGAATAGGTGTGAACCGGCAAAACAGGTACACGCCCGGTATCGACTATCAGGATCCACCTGCTGCTTATGCCTTGCTGCATGTTAATGGAGGTTTTGGTTTTAAACCCTATTTGAAGTCTGAAATCTGGCAAGTACATCTTAGTTGTCAGAATTTACTCAACCAAAATTATAAAGAATATTTAAGCAGGTTCAGGTACTTTACCAATGAAACCGGAGTTAACTTTATTTTACGATTACAAGTTCCTTTTTAAAAATATTTTATGAAAAATAGTCTGATCGGATTTTCAGTTTTGTATATTTTATTTTTTAGCGCATGCAAAAAGCAGGAACAAAATCAAACCGACCCTGCGGAAGAAAATGAATTGATTACGGCCGTTAAACTCACTTTTATCGATTCGCTTTCAACAGATACCGTAAGATGTAAATGGAGTCAGAAGGGAGGTCCGGGGACATTAATCAGTGTAGATACCATCCATTTGAAAGCAGATAAAACGTATAAGGGGTTTTTAGAAATTTATGATGAAAGTAAAATACCCGTGTACGACTTAACGCCTGAAATAAAATTTCTTCAAAATGAACATCGTTTTGTATATTCAAATACAAGTCAGGGACTTTCCATTCAGATAGCCGATTTTGATGCCCATGTTCCACCGATTGAATTGGGACTCATTTTTCGGGCCATCACCACAAGCAATGTGGTGAATGCAGGCAATTTCAGAATTATGTTAAAACACTATACTGCCTCTTCTCCAAAAACTACAGGCATCAATGCAGGCTCCACAGATATGGATGTGAGTTTTCCAATGATAATTCTCCCCTGAGTTTCGTAAAATTTCTTTATCACCAATATCTGCCTGTTATCAAATTAGCGTTTGGTGAACCTGTTTGAAGAGATTATATTGAGCGATTATTACTTGAATATATGAAAAAAGGGCTTGATGTTTTGCTTTTTTTAACGCTCATATTGGGTGGGATTGGATGCAATCAGGTAAAAAAAGGGGATAGGATGCAACCAAGGGTAATTGCCATGAAGGATTTTTTCAGGAATCCGGAAAATGCCTCTTTCATGTTATCTCCATCAGGCGATTATATCGCATTTACTAAACCGGTTCATAAACGTATGAATATTTTTGTTACCAAAATTGGTTCAGGCGATACCATTCAGTTAACAAATGTGAAAGATCGTGATATTGCAGGATATTTCTGGAAAACAGATAAATTTATTATTTATGCTAAAGACCAAGGCGGTGACGAGAATTTTCATTTGTATGCCTCCGATATTATTAGCAAAAAAGTGAAAGACCTGACTCCTTATGCAAAAATAACTTCACATATTGTGGATGATTTGCAGGACAATGACAACGAAATTCTGATTGAAATGAACAGAGAAAATCAGGAATTATTTGATGTATACCATTTAAACGTAAATACAGGAGAATTGAAATTGGCCGCTAAAAATCCGGGTGGCGTTACGGAATGGATAACCGATCACAAGGGGCAAATCCGGATAGCTGTTCAAAGCGATGGCGTAAATAATGTACTGCTTTACCGTGGAGATGAAAAACAGGATTTTAAACAAGTTTTAAGAACCAGTTTCAAAGAAATGGTACATCCTTTGTTTTTTAGTTTTGATAACCAAACGATATACGCAAGCTCTAATCTGAACCGCGATAAAGCTGCCATTGTGAACTTTGATATTGCAAATGGCAAAGAAATTAAGATTCTGTTTGAACACCAGGAAGTTGATGTTGAGCGCTTAGATTATTCAAGAAAGAGAAAGGTGTTAACAGAAATTAGATTTGAAAGAGCAAAAAATGAAACAAAATTTCTGGATATTGAAACCGAAAAACTTTATCTGAAAGTGAAAGAGAAATTGGGAAATGATTTAGAGATATACTTTACCAGTCATAATAAAAGCGAAGACAAATTTTTGGTCCGTACCATAAGTGATCGATCTCTGGGAGCATCTTATTTTTACGATGCTAAAATAAACGAACTGATAAAAATAGCTGACAGAGCTCCTTGGTTGCATGAAGAAGAGTTGGCTGCTATGAAACCAATAAGCTATATTTCTAAAGATGGATTTGTTATTCATGGTTATCTTACCTTACCTGTTGGCGTTGAACCAAAAAACTTACCCGTAATTATTAATCCTCACGGTGGTCCATGGGCAAGGGATAAATGGGGATGGAACCGGGAAGTGCAATTTCTGGCAAACAGAGGCTATGCCGTTTTGCAAATTAATTTCAGAGGGTCAACAGGTTATGGAAGAAATTTTTGGGAGGCCGGTTTTAAACAATGGGGAAAAACCATGCAACAGGATATCACAGATGGTGTGAATTGGCTGGTGAAGGAGGGAATTGCCAACCCCCGGAAAGTTGCCATTTATGGCGCGAGTTACGGTGGCTATGCAACCCTTGCCGGAATAACATTTACACCCGATTTATATGCATGTGCTGTGGATTATGTAGGGGTATCAAACCTGTTTACTTTTATGGCTACCGTACCGCCTTATTGGAAACCCTTTATGGAAATGATGTACCAGATGGTTGGAGATCCCAAAAAGGATTCCATTCTTTTGCATCATGCTTCTCCAATCTTTTTTGTAGATAAAATAAAATGTCCGCTATTTATTGCTCAGGGTGCCAATGATCCAAGAGTAAATAAAGCCGAAAGCGATCAGATTGTAGAGGCCTTAAAGAAAAGAGGAGTAAAAGTGGAATATATGGTGAAGGAAAATGAAGGGCATGGTTTTAGAAATGAAGAGAACCAATTCGACTTTTATGGTGCTATGGAAAAATTCCTTGCCATACACCTGGGAGGAAAAGTGGAAGCTCATTAGAGTCTGTCTATAATGTCCTCTGGCGGCGTTATGCTCGTCCCTAAAATGCTCATGTACACCAGCACACTGCGCTTTTTAGGGACTTCGCAAGCCTTGCCTGAGAACATTCTAGCTCAGACTCATGACTAAATGGACAAATACTAAATAGGTTAAAGCTAAATGATTCAGCTAAAAAATATACATAAAACTTACCATACCGGAAGTAGCAGTCTGCACGCATTGAAAGGGATTGATGCCTCGATAGAAAAAGGGGAAATGGTTTCTATCATGGGCTCTTCAGGAAGCGGGAAATCAACCCTGTTGAATATTATCGGAATATTGGATGCATATGAGGAAGGGGAATACCTACTTGCAGGAACGCTAATAAAAAGTTTAAGCGAAACCCACGCGGCTCAATTAAGAAGTAAACTAATCGGATTCATTTTTCAGTCGTTCAATCTCATCTCTTTTAAAAATGCAATGGAAAATGTTGCCTTGCCATTGTATTATCAAAACATTAGTAGAAAAAAAAGAAATGTAATTGCCATGGAATATCTTGAAAAAGTTGGATTGAAGGATTGGGCCGAACATATGCCAAATGAATTAAGTGGAGGGCAAATGCAGCGCATTGCGATTGCACGCGCGCTGATCTCTCAACCCAAAGTTATTCTGGCAGATGAACCAACGGGTGCTTTAGATACCCAAACGAGTTTGGACATTATGGCATTGTTGAAGGAAATAAACAGTAATGGGATAACAGTTTTGATTGTTACCCATGAGCATGATATCGCTGAAATGACGAATAGAACTATACGTTTAAAAGACGGACTTATTGTATAATTAATTTAGTTTGGATGTTCGATATAGACAAGTGGCATGAAATATTTGCAAACATTGCAAAGAACAGGTTACGTACCTTTCTCACAGGCTTTAGTGTGGCCTGGGGCATATTCATGCTGATTGTGTTATTGGGTGCCGGAAAAGGTCTTGAAAACGGGGTAAAAGATCAGTTTAATCAGGATGCGGTAAACTCTATCTGGTTAAATACCGGAAAAACATCTTTGTCGTACCAGGGTTATCAGCCGGGTAAACAGATTCAGTTTACCAATGAGGATTATACCTTTATTGATCGTACCTATAAAAATATGGACCACATCAGTTCCCGGTTACACATGTTTGATATAAACCTGATCAGCTATAGAAGCAAGTTTGGAAATTTTAATGTGAAAGGGGTACATCCGGGAATGTTATACCCCGAAAAAATCAATTTAACCAAGGGACGTTTTATAAATGACCTGGATATTAAAGAGTCCAGAAAAGTTACTTGCATCAGCAAAAAAATGGTTGAAGAGTTATTCGTAAATGAAGACCCGATTGGGAAAGAGATTAATGTAAATGGGGTATTGTTTAAAGTGGTAGGAACGTTTTTTGATGAAGGGGGTGACAGAGATAACAGAAGGGCATATTTGCCTGTTTCAACAACACAAAAAACATTTACCGGAAACAATAATGTGGATCAGATCGTAATGAGTATTGCCGAGAATGATATTGATAAAAGCGAAGCGATAACGGATGAACTAAGAGCCTTATTAGCTACTCGTCATCATTTCAATCCGGAAGACAAGAAAGCTGTTTTTGTATGGAATAATCTGGTTGAGTACAGAAGAGTTATGGGTCTGATGAATGGCATCAATATTTTTATCTGGATTATTGGTATTGGAACCTTGATTGCAGGCATTGTGGGTGTGAGTAATATCATGATGATTGTAGTGAAGGAAAGAACAAAAGAGATAGGAATCAGAAAAGCGCTGGGAGCAACACCGGCAAGTATTATTGCATTGATACTTCAGGAAGCAGTTTTTATTACCTCGTTATTTGGTTATATCGGTTTGATTGCCGGAGTTTTTTTATTGGAGGGATTAAAAACGAATATTCCGAATTCAGATTTTTTCAAAAATCCCGAAGTAGAAATAAAAAATGCCCTGTTTGCAATGATTCTGTTGGTGATTGCAGGTTTGTTTGCCGGATTCTTTCCAGCCAAAAAAGCCGCCTCGGTTCAGCCCATTGAAGCCTTAAGAGATGAATAAAAAAACAATTTTTGTAGGGGTATGGTAGGGTAGGGTCAGGTCATTACCTGACCTTTAAATGTGAAAATTTGAATTATGAATTATGAATTATGAATTATGAATTGTGAATTATGAATTATGAATTATGAATTATGAATTATGAATTATCAATTATGAATTATGAATTGTGAATTATGAATTGTGAATTATGAATTGTGAATTATGAATTGTGAATTATGAATT